>NZ_CP060714.1:3084375-3701250 GCF_014395975.1 Diaphorobacter ruginosibacter
GCAGGATGGGCAGCATGGGCCGGGGAGCCACCAGAAGCGACATGCCCGCAGCCTCCAGCATGCCCTGCAGCACACGCTGGTAGCGCGCGTTGCCTTGCAGCGCGGACGGCAGCGGCAGCGGACAAGGAGCCCAGCCCAGCAACTGGCAGGCCAGGAAATGCGTGATGAAGTCGGGGCCGGTCTGCGCGACGAGCCCGACCCTTGCCCCCTTCGCCAGGGAATGGGTGCAGCGCAGATATCCCGCCAGCTGCCGCGCCGCCTGCCATAGCCGCGCATGGCTCAGGAATGCCTGCTGCTGGCCGAGGCCATCGAAGAAAGTCAGGCCCCGGTCGGGAAAGCATGCCGCATGCTCGGCAGCCTCCAGCAGGTTCGCGAACCCGCCGATGCGGCGCTCCCGACGCTCAGGCATTGCCGCCCTGGCCTGCCGGCACGGCGGAAGCGGGACGCTCCAGCGGCCGTTTGGGTGGGCGCAGCGCCAGATCCTTGAAGCACGCGATGGCCAGCACATCCAGGCGCTTGCCATCCACCCCCAGGCACTCCTGCCGCAACAGGGCCTCGGGTACGAAGTGCTCGTTGTTGGCCAGCGCAAAGAGCACGCGGCGGTTGCTGGCCAGCACACGCGCGGAGATCTTCTCGATGTCGGGGCGGGAGAACATCTCGTCGAAAAGGGGCTCCGAGACTTCCCACAGTATCTGCCGGGCCACCTGTGTATGAGGCGCCATGCCCATGGTGAGCGTCGCCACACGGTGCACGCGGTTGACCGAGAAGTTGTAGAACCCCTGCAGGCTCTGGCTGTGCTTGTCCAGCACGCCGATGAAGTAGTTGTCCAGGTTGTTGAAGCTGGCGATGAAGGCCCTGAGTCCTTCCACGGAAAAGTGCAGCGCGGAGAGATTGAGTCCCTGCAGCATGAGCGGGTCGTCGAACCAGCGTGCGAACTCCGGGGTCACATCGGCTGCCGTGAGGCTACGCACCACGAAGTTGCTGGTTTCCACACGCACCGGGCCGCCCTGAGAGGCTTGCTGCACGGGCTGCTGCAGCGAGATCGAGAATCCGCTCATGCCGTCTCCGCCTGAGCCGCCGCCGGGAGTGCCTGACGCTGGTGCAGCGCCAGCAGTTGCTGCCAGTTGTTCGCCATCGACCATTGATGCACCGCGACCAGCGCCGCGTAGCCCTGCCGGACCCAGTCGGCCAGCGTGGCATCGGGCAGCCGGTGGTAGGCATCCATGTCCACCACGCGAAAGCCGCCGAGTTCGTAGTACTGTCCGGGCGCCAGTTCGATGCGGGCCTGTCGGGGCACGAGCAGGCGTTCGCGCTCCAGGGCCGCCATGAAGTGCCGCGTCATCTGCTCGTCCTGCAGGCATTGCCGGCAGAAGCCCACGATCTCGCCGAGCGCCGTGTTGGGCTGCCCCTGGAAGTCGAACAACGGGCGCGCCGTGGCATCACTCTCGAGGGGGACGACCTGTCCTGCGTGCGGATCGAAGAAAAAGCTGGCGCTGCGCCCATCGCCATCCACACGCATCCAGAACGGATAGCGGCGCAGATAGCCCGGGACATAGGTCTCGGGCAACCACCGCCCCTCGGCATCCACGAACAGGTTGCGCCCCTCCACCAACGCAGTCACCGCGATGGGGATTCCCGCGCTCTCGGCGGGCCCGAAGACGATCGGATAGCTGCGCGCGGCCAGCGCGAACTCACTGATGCCCAGGGGCACCGCGTTGGCGTTGCATGCCGCGCGGAAGTTCGGCGTGCCTCGCACGCCAAAGCCCAGATGCCGCACAGGATCCAGTGGCTGCAGTTCGCGGTAGAACATGGGCAGGGGTGGCGTAGAGGACGTATTCATGAACCTTGCTGCAAACCGAGGGTGTTCGGCCCCCATGGCCGAAACCTCTATTCTGCGCGATCCCCGCGTGCCCGCAAGGCACGCAGGGATCGGCACGCCACGTCCGTGGTCAGGCCCGGACCTGCTGGCGCCGGCGGCCGATGAATGCCGCTGCGGCCATCATCATGCCCGCAAGCGCACCCAGCCCTCCGGCACCCAGCGCGGGAACCGGCACAGCGTTGCCCGACCCCGGAGTACCTCCGCCGTCGCCGGGGCCGCCGCCGCCGCTCTTGGTCAGGTTGTTGGACATGGTCAGCGTCTGCGAGCCTCCCACGGGCATGGCCGTACCCGAAGGACCGTAGGTGGCAGCACTCCACTGGTAGCCCGTCACCGCAGGCATCGGCGAGCCTTGCGCAACAGAGCACTGGCTGCCCGCCGCCACGGTAACCGGAGCCGAGTTGCCCACGTTGTTGGTCACGGTGATGTTGCCGCTGTACTGGTAGCTGGGCGTCGTGCAGTTCAGCGTGAAGGGAATGCTGCCGGTGAATGCCGGTGCGCCGCCGGAGGGTGTCACCGTCTGCTGGATGACGATCTGCCCCGGCGCCTCGGTGGCCTGCAGGTACCAGTTGCCGTTGCCCGCCTTGACCAGTTGGTACTGGAATCCGCCTTGCGTGATGGGCCCGCCATCAAGCACAAAGGTGCCTGCGCCGCTGGCAGCGGCCGCATCCACGACGAGAATGCCGTCGCAGCCGCTGGTTGCCGCTCCGGGCCCGCTCGCATTGGTGATCTTCAGCCGGGTCTCGCCCGTGATGGCTCCGGTGATGACCAGCTTGTCGCTGGCGCTGCCGCAGGCCCCCAGCACCGTGTCGAGCAGCACCGCGCCACCGCCGCTCCAGCTGCTGGCCCTGGCGATGTCGCTGGTGCTCTGGCCACTGTCGGTCAACTGCAAGATGCCATTGGCCCCCAAGGTCACCTGGTTCAGGGTCTGGCTCGTGCCGCCCTGCATCAGGGTTCCGCCAGCCACCGTGAACGACTGGGCGTTGCTCAGGACATCGTTTGTCGGCAGAACGAGGGTGCCCGCGGTCACCTCGACCGGTCCGGTAAAGGCCTGCTGGTTAACGGGGTGGTCAATGGTTGGAGCGCAACCGCTTTCCACGGGAAACGCTGGCAAGGCAGGAACCTGTGCCATCGTGGTTGTTCCTGACTCCTGCACCAGCCGGCCCACGCCCTTGAGTGGAACATCGAAACTGAGATTGCCGCTGGTATGGTTGAAGTGCAGCACGCTGGTGGGTGTTGTCAACTGGATGTGGGAAGCCTGGATGCTGCCCGGAGCCGAGGGAGTAGCGGTTTCCGATCCATAGTAAATCTGCCCTGTTCCATCGACCAGGATCGGCCCGATGCCATAGGTTTCGTAAGAGAGCGGGATACCGCCGCTGAATGCACCCTGGAAGTTCCAGATTTGTGCAGCGCCAACCTTGACCGAAGCCTGATCGGCAGTCACCAACGCTCCATCATTGCCGATCTGAATTTTCCCGATGTGGTGGTCGTGAACATTACTTTGCAGGTTCAGTGATGGATCTTCACCCATGATGTAGTGGCCGTTCACCAGAAGATCTGCGCCGCTGCCACTCATTTTGACCAATCCCACTCCCGAGCCGCCAATCTGCAATGGTGTGGTCGCTGTTGGTGCGGCATTCGAACAAGCAGTGGATGTAGCCCCATTGCTCACTGAAACCTTGCCGGCACCCAATACGTCCAGCGTGCCCTGCCCGCCTCCTGACCCCACAATCAGTCCATTGGAGAACTGGGCAATATTGCGAGCACCGGCAGCGGGGTCGTGCATGCTGACAACACCCACGCCTCCATCTTTTCCGATGAAGCCGCGCGTCAAGGCAGGGTCGGCTGGATTGGTATCGGAGCCGTCGGCAGCCCCGAGCTTGCCGCCATGAAGTATGTTGACCTTCCCAGTGCCGCCGCTCACGCCAATAGCGAGACTAGGCACGCTGTCGATGGTGTCTGACGGGCTCGCAGGAGAGTATGCATAGGCCAATCCTGCACCGTCCAGGTTCAATGTGCCGCTGCCACCGACGCCTCTACCAACCACGCCATTTCGTTGAACTTGCAAGAATCCAACCAAGTTGGGGTCATTGCCAGTGATGGGATTCGATGCAATGCCCGTGCCTTTGGCAGTCAAGACACCCGCACCTTCTGTTCCGACACCCAGACCCGCAGAGGTGATGAAAACTCGTGGATACTCTTGAGAATTTACCGGAGGAGTCAGCAAATCAATATCTACCGCTCCGCTTCCTCCTTGGTCGCCAACGCGGACTGTCGGCTCTAAACCACCGGGAGCGCCGAAGATCATCATATTCAATCGAGCTTCTGCAGGATCGACCTTGATGCCCAGGCCACCATTGGCACCGCTGCCCGTCCCTATCAGAAAATCCCCGCTGAAGCTCAACCAATTCAGGGCTGCGGAGCCTACCAGCGATGGCGGAGTTCCCGCGCCATTGATATATACGGTGTCATTGAAATTCGTCCCCGAATGGGCCGGATTCCAATTGTTCAGGGCCCCAAAGTCCGACGAATCGGCACCCGTCCATGTGATTCCCGCAGCCTGTACACTGGTTGTTAGAGCCACACCCAGTGCAAGGACCAACTTATTCTTTCTGAAAGAACGTCGCGCCTCTCGCAGCACTCTCCGTTGCACGGAGGACGATATTGACAGACATGTGGATGATAAGCGTAACTGCATGGTTGGTTCTCGTAGATTGAGAAATAAAAAACTGAACACACTGACACTCCGCTTTGGTAAGTGCAATCTGGGTGTGGAACTTTTCTCTATGTTTCAATGCGCGCGACATCTGCCAGCAGAACGATAAGGGCAAATAATGCCACCGCCGTCTCAGGATGCGAGCAGGTTGCACAACGACCCATTGTTACCGCTAAACATGTACCTCCCAGCAGCGAGAGTATCGGAGTTAGGCCAATCTAAGAACAGATAAAAGCTGCCATCTTCGATTTCCTTTTGTGACCTAGTTAAATCGGCTTGGTCATTGCGACCAAAGTAATACTCACACAATGCCACGTACGATTTTGATAGATCGATAATTCTATAAGTGGCAGTACGGAAAAGAGCACAAGTACGCGACGCCATAGAAGCGAGTTTGCAATGATAAGTTCTTGATAAACCCAGAGAATCGCAAAGTGGAAAAGCGTACTATGTGGCTGATGAAGAGCGAAGTGGGTGAAGATAACTCTTGGCAACTATGACGGTTAAGAGATGGGGTCGCTTTGACAAAAAAGGGAGTTGCACGAATGTGCAGCCCCTTTTTTCATTTAGCCGTCTCCTATCAGGACCGCTGGCGGCGGCGCAGCGCCATTCCCCCTACACCAGCGCTCAGCAGACCAAGCAAGCTCAGGCCAGCCAATCCAAGTGTAGGTACTGGGGTTGCGGAAGAGACAACTGGGGCATTTTGCAATGTCACGCTTTGCACCACCCGCGGAGCAGCGTTATATACGGTCGTACCAACCGTCCCACCAGCTTGGTCTGCAGCAATCTGGCATTCGCCAACTGCTACCGGTGTAACCGTAACACCCGACACCGTGCACACATCAGGTGTCAGGCTCGTGTAAGCAACTGGTAGCGTCGAACTGGCAGTAGCCGCAGGACTAAGAGCGAACACGCCACCGGCTAAGCTGCGTGGGCTGGTTTGCGCGGGAAAGGTAATAGTTTGATTCGACGGAGGGATTGGATCCTCTCCGGTGCATGTGGCCGTCACGTAAAAATCAGCAATGGCCGCTAATGCGCATAAGCCACCATTACAGTCGTTGGTGTTCTGACCACCATCAAGCATCAAACCAATGGTATTCTGCCCACGCTGAAAACCGGGGATAGCAGGTGTCGTGGCCGTTGAGAATGACGCATACCCGTTCGGCAGGTATAAGCCGGAATTATCGAAAACGGGAGTTCCTCCCACCGGTTGGACAAACACGGTATTGCCGTAGTCATCAAACCCAAACCTGCCATCCAGTTTGATACTTGCCAGATCCACATTACTACCCACCGTAATCGGTTGGTTCATTTGGAACACAGAAGCGTGATAACCCGCTTTGGCTTGACCCGTTGCAGATGGGTAGGGCACGCCTGGGGTGTCGGCTCCCGCAGGATCCGTGGTGCCCGGGCTAATCCAGCGAGCCGTGGTTGGCTCAGCAAGGGTACTTGGGTCAAAGTAGCTACGGTAGCGGTAGCTGTCGTATAGTGGCTGCTCCACATTCTCCAGCGTGCCGGCGTTATTACGCCAAGTCCACTTCCAGTCACGCGCGTTGGTCGTGAATGGGCCAATGCGGACTGCATCACCAGCTTGGTTACCAGCAGGACAGGACAAAGCTGTCGTGGGTTGGGGAGCAGGTTCAGCCAAGCAATCGGCGGTGATCTCCAGATCTGCATACACGCCGGTGGGGGCGCTCGCTGTTGTGGCCTCGCTGGTAAGGGCGAAGCCGATGGTATTGTCACCGTAGTAAAAGCCTAGATTGCCTCCACTTAGGTCGATAGCCGCAGGGGAACTCCAAGTGCTCAGCATTTGCGTAGTCTTAACCCAGGCAGTGTTGACCACTCCGCCAGGCAAGGTAGAAGGCTTGACCAGGAATTGCGCGCCGTTGTCCGCGCCGCCAGTACCTGTAATCCTTATCGTCGACAGGTTCACATTGCTGGCAACATTGACGGGCTCATTAGCGTAAATCGTCGCCCGGCCGCTCACCCAAGCGTCGGCATTGCCAGTAACATTCACGACGGGATAGGTCGAACCCGTAGCAGGGTCAGTCGCAGTGCCCATGCCGAAAGACAGCCACTTGCTCGGCAACGCTGGAGACTGCGTTGCTGGGTCAAACCAAGGAATCAAGGTCGTTAACCGAAAATTATCGACCACTGTTGCTGTGACTGTCGAGTTCGCAACCAACTTCGCATCGGTTGACCATCCTGCAGCAGATGATGTGGATACACGTAACGGCGTACCGCAAGTCAGCGTAGCGGCTTGAGCGCCTCCCAGCGCGAACAACCCAAGAAAAGTAACAGCGATTGGTGCCGCCGCTTTGTGGATAGTACAAGCTCCAGTGATTCCAGTAATTTTCATTCATTACTCCATTGATAAAAACGAGTGTCCTGCCCCAAGCTAGTTAACAACATCACAACATCAACCGCAGGTTTGAAGTTATTCGATGACCACTTCCATCCTATGAACATTGGACGATTCATAAATTTTTCAAACCAACTCACCATCATGATAGTACCCAGCAATGCTGACCGCTCAACTTGAAGTCAAGCTGAAATCACTAGGGGACCTAACATTTTTCGCCCATGAATTTTTACCTCTACTCAACACTACATTATTTTGGAAAATTCAATATTATTTTGATTTTTTGAAAATATCGCCTTGCTGGCAAAAAAACAACAAAACCACTTATGCTCAACAGGGCACAGGCTCCATCTTTCACCTGAAAGGGAGTTACCATATTTTTTAGATTTCGAAATCCCATATACCTGGGCCATTAATCGCAATACAAACGATATAAAATTTTGATAGTTAACCGCATTCACTCAGGAATATCTTCGATATTTTTATTATAAAATTCAAGACATCTAAAGAAGGCCTGCAAATTTCCCGCTGAAGCCAAGCCTCCCTCACCACGATTCTGCGGCCTTGTTGCATTACAGGGACTTCCCATGAATGCAAGCACTGGCCGGAATTCTTTTGACAAACAAGCATGTCCCGTCAGTCAAGACGATCAAAGCGCGTAAAACGAGGAACAGACTGCACATCTACAGACGGGGTTCAGCACAGATGTGCGCCCCAAGAAACAAACCGCGCAGCAAGGCTCCATTCAAATCCCGTGATGTCTTGCGACTCACAATGCAACAATCGAGCTTGCTTGCTGCTGGTCTGACCTGTTCATTGCATCTTTGATTTCACGTCTGGCATGTTGAATCCATCGTTTGGCTTATGCGCCAGCAAATAGGGGGTTGCGTTGGGCGCGTGCTGATATGTGCAGCCTCGTAAGGGCGCTCATGGACCATGAGAGCCCACAGGATACGAGCATTCTTGTTGGCCAATGCAACGACGGCCTTTTGCCAGCCGCTGCGCTGCCTCAGGGCAATAGCCCATTATGAGATGGGGTCCTGATTGTGTTTGCCCGTGAGCACTGCAGCCTTTGCGCCTTGTACCAGCAAAGAGCGTAGATAACTGTCGCCGCGCTTGGTAACGCCTCCCAGGTTGGATTTCCCGCCACTGGAATGTTGGCGGGGAGTCAACCCCAGCCAGGCCGCAAACTGTGCACCATTTTTGAACTGCTTGAAGTCACCAACGGTTGCGACAATGGCTGATGCCGTGAGTGGTCCCAAGCCTTTGATGGAAGCAGCGCGCTGCACCTGCTCATCTTGTTTGTTGTGCGCGGTAATACGTTGCTCACACCAATGGATATGTTCATCGAGCTCTTGCCAATGCATGAACGCACGCTGCAGTGCGATGCGAGCCGTGCCTGCAACTTCATTACTCGCGTCTTCCAGAATGTCATGCAAATGAGCGCGTAAGACTCTGGGGCTTTGCGCCAGCACGATACCAAACTCAGCCAGCAAGCCACGAATGCGGTTGATGCAGGCTGTGCGCTCTTCTTTAAAGCCTTCGCGCAGCCGATGCACGCACAGCATGCCTTGCTGATCCAAGGTCTTGACTTGTACAAAGCGCATTTGAGGACGGCTCGCGGCTTCGCAAATAGCTGCGGCATCATTAGCATCGTTTTTACCGCTCTTGCCTTGCATCCGGTAGGGAGACACCAACGCGGCAGCGATCATCCGGGCATCAAACCCCATGCGTATCAAGTGCCGACACCAGTGGTGCGCGCCTCCACAAGCCTCCATGACCACCAAGCACCGAGCTGGCAATTGAACGCACCATTCCAAGAATTTGCTGCGCTGGATGGCTCGATTGGTAATCGTTTTTCCTTGGGCATCTACGGCGTGGACTTGAAGCACATTCTTTGCGAGATCCACTCCGACACGGACGATGGTTTGCATGGCACGACTCCAGATGAGTGACGAAGAAATTTGCTTGCCTCTCCATCTTGGCACCGCACATCAAAAAGTGCCAAAGTGGTGGGAAGTCCTTCGTATTCAAATCGGTCTGAGGCTGAGTCTCCCCAAACCCCAGACGTAGTTATGCCAGGGCAACCGTCTGGGGCGTGCCCAGCTCGGTGAAGCGATTGAGGATGGATGCCCGAATGTTGAGCTCGACTACTTGTCGCTCAAATGTCCTGGACATCACCTTCTCACCCAAGCGCTTGAAGCAATTCATCTTCGTCTCCACCAGTGATCTACGGTGGTAGCCGCTCCAGCGTTTCCAGATGGCACGACCCAATCGCTTGCATGCCTTGACTGCCTCATTGCGATGGGTGAATGCCAGTCCTTTGCGCGGCGGGATGACGGGGATGACTCCCCGCCTGTGACAAGCCTCATGCACATCCTGCGTGTCATACGCTCCATCACCCGTGAGGCTGACCACAGTTTCATGGCTGGGGATTTGATTCAGTAACTCGGCACCCACTGGCGAGTCACCGACTTCATTGGTGGTCACAACGATGGCCCGGATCTGCATAGTGTCGGCATCAATACCCAGATGCACCTTGCGCCATTGACGGTGCCACCCAGGAACTTGATGCCCGTGGAGTCAGCGAGCATGTGCAGGCCCTGGCTGCTTGGACGGTAGTGCACCAGAACATCCAGACTCTTTTGCCTACGGCACACCGTGCTGTAGTCGGGCGCAGCCCAAGGCAGGCCCATCAATTTGAGTAACGACTGCACCAAGCCCAAGGTTTGCCGCAGAGGCAAAGGTCGTTCGAAAGTGACCAGGTACGCCAAAGGCACTACCAGGCATCACCGCAACGCCTTCCGAATTGAGTAGCTCAGACGCAAAGGTTGAGTCCGAATCGATGGATCGGCCTTGGGGCGTACTTTCTCCGAGCGGCGTTGTTGCACAACTCCAGCTCTGCAGTGCGGTAGGCTCGCCTGATGAGTGAATCGAGCTGGGGGCGCAAGCGTTACCGCACCACAAACTGGAAGGCGTACAACGCAGCATTGAAGGCCCGAGGCGACTTGACCATCTGGCTGGACTTTGGACTGCAGTGGTTGGCCCCTCCAAGCGGCAAGCGTGGCCGCAATCGCACCTTGTCAGATACTGCTATCCAGTTTTGCCTGACCATCAAATGTCTGTTCGGCTTACTGTTGCCACGGACTCCTTGATCGAGGCCAGCAGCAATGCCTCACCCTGGGCTGGAGTGCGGCCTTTGCGGCTTTCCTGCCAGTGGCCAGGGCGGTGATGCCGCACATGCAGATTCGAGCGCGCCACGCCCAGCACCGAGCAGACCGGCTTCATTGGTCGTCCCCGGGCAACAAGGGCGAGCGCGCAATCCATTTTTTTTGCTGCAGCGATCTCCACGGCCTCCTTGAGTATCTCGTTCTCCAAGGTCTTTTTGCCCAACACGCGTTGCAGCTTGGTGATCTCGGCGCGAGCTGCGGTCAACTCCGAAGCTGGAACAACCGCTTCCCCGCGCTCACGGCCACCAGCGCGCCTTCGCGCTCGAGTCGCCGCCAAGTGAATAGCAAGCTCGCCGACACGCCCTCCTGGCGGGCCACGAGCGAGACGCTCATGCCGGGTTCATACGTCTTGCGAACCAAGGCTGCCGCCTTCTCAGCAGCAGACCAGCGCCTCCTGCGCTGGTCTCGGGTAATGATCTCAATCGTCTCTGTATGCCTAGTCACATGCACAGTCCTATGCCTATCTCGAAGATAAGCGATCGACCGTGTTCGGAGATTCAGGGGCTATCTCACCGGGAACGAAAGATGATGGTGCAAGAGCGCGGCCAGCCGATCCTCAACGCACTGCATGAATGGATGCTGCTGCAACGTCAGCAACTACTCGACAGCTCAGCGACGGCCTAGGCCATAGGCTACAGTCTCAACCACCGGAGAGCGCTCACCCACTTTACTACCGACGGGCGACTGCCTGTGGACAACAGCTGGATCGAAAACCAGATCCGGCCCATTGCCGGGGGTCAACAACTGGCTGTTCACAGGAAGCCTGCGCGCGAGCCAACGTGCGGCGGCGGTTACGGGTTATAAAAAAGCCGCCGCAACCCCCTCATGGGCATTGCGACGGCAGTGCTCAGGTCACTGTGCGTAGCAGCGCTTAGCGGCGGGAGCTCCGCGGTGCCATGCGGCGCAGTGCAAATCCAGCCAACATCATCGACAGAACCATCATCGCCCATGCGGAGAGGGTGGGAACTGGTGTTGGCGATGGCACAACGGGCGGATCCGAGGGCACCACTTTCTTGCTCTGGTCATTCCCTGGGTTCGGGTCACCTGAGCTGGTGACCGTAGCCGTGTTGACCACTTCTTTTTGACCCTGAGCGAGTGTGTTGACCTTGGCGCTGAAGTCAAAGGTAACTAACGCACCCTGGCTCAGGTCAGTCACCGTGCATTCCAGCGTGCGCGTCGCACTTGCATAGGTGCACTGATTCGGCACGGGCTGCATCAATTCCAGACCTTCTGGCAGGACATCAGTCACCTTGGCGTTGCCATTCTTCAGGTCCTTGGGCGGGGTCGCGGTCTCCTCGTTTTTCACCGTTAGGCGATAGGCAATGGTGCCGCCCACCTTGGTGCTGGTGGTGTCAGAGGTCTTGGTGATCGACAGATCCACCGCAGGTGGTGTCGAAGGGACCTTCTTCTCGCTGCGGTCATTCGACGGGTTCAGATCGCCCGGGCTGGTGACTGTTGCCGTATTGACCACTTCCGTCTGGCCCTGTGCCAGGGTGCTGACCTTGGCACTGAAGTCAAAGCCAACCGACGCACCCTGGTTCAGGTCGGTCACCGTGCATTCCAGAGTACGGGTCGCGGCCTTGTAGTTGCACTGACTTGGCGCTGGCAACAGCAATTCCAGGCCTTCTGGCAGCACATCAGTTACCTTGGCATTGCCGCCTGTCAAATGCTTAGGTGGTGTGGCAGTTTCCTCGTTCTTCACCGTCAGTCGGTAGGCGATGGTATCGCCTACTGTGGCATTTACAGCTTCCGATGTCTTGGTGATGGACAGATCCACATCTTTCAGTTCATCAGGGTCAAAACCGCTCGCAGGGTCATAGGCAGAGGTGCGATCCGTGACCTTGTTGTTATCCGTCACGTCCTCGCCTGCAGGCAGATTAGGGAGGTATTCACCATCGGCACTGACACTGGCTTCGTGGCGGATGGTGCCATAAGGCAAGTCACCATTGTTGATGGTCGCTGCATCCATCTCGAACTTGATCTCGGCCGATTCGCCAGGAGCCAACCAAGGGAAGTTGCAGACGAGTCCATCCGCGCTGAACGTGCATAGGCTCGGGTCAAAGCGGTTGGTGCTGGTGGGCTTGCCGTCCTTGCCCAGGGAAACCACGCTGGTCACGGCTGCACCGTTCAGCACAAAGCCTGCAGTCGAGCCCGCAGCGGGGAACTTGTCCAGCATCTGCACGTTGGTGGCGTACGAGGTGGAGGCACCACTGTTCATCACCTTGATGGTGTACTCGGTGCGGCTACTGGCGCCACTGTTGATCGGCAGGCGGTCAGCCGTGTGCTCCATGGTGATGCGCACGTCCAACTGGGGCTTGTCCAGGGTCACAATCTGGCTGGCCTTATTGTCCGTATTCGGATCAGCCAGCGGAATGGTTTCCTGAGTCGCCGTTTCTACCTGCACGTTGTTGGTCACCGATGCCGGATAATCTGTATTGGCGGAACGCAGAGTGTAAGCAATGGTGCGAGTGCTCACGCCAAATGCTTGATTGGCGGGCCATGCGCAAGTCAAGGTGTTCTTGCCGTCTTCCACCTTCGCACCGGCAGCGATCACGCCACCACCAGATAGGGAACATGTACTGCCGTTGGTAGTGCTGGGTGCAGTGACCCAGATCATGCCAACAGGCAGGGAGTCGACCAGTTTCACTATACGGGCCGCCGAAGGGCCTTGGTTCTGCACGCCAATGGTGTAGGTGACAGGCTGACCAGCCAATGCCGCGATCGGTGTTGCCGTCTTGGACGCTTTCAAATTAGTCAGCGCCGTCAGCGTGACGTCTGCGCTGGAGCTGTTATTGCCGCCATCGTGCTCGGCTGTGTCATCCGATTTGACCGTGGCGGTGTTGGTGATCTTGCCTGGCTGGTCGGCGTCGCCTGTGGGGTTCACGAACTGACGTGCCTTGATAGTGATGGGATACACGGTATTGCCCACAGGAACGTTGTTCAAGGTGCAAGTGACCTTGACCTGGTTTGCAGGCAGCCCCGTGGTGGAGTAATCGCATGATCCAGTCACGCCGTTCACAGGGGTGTACGTGGCCTCCACGAAGCGGTTGTTGCTATAGCGTGGGGTGCCGGTCACTGGATGCGCGGCAGCGCTTTCGTTGGCGTTCAACAGGTTCGTGATTACATCCTCCACCACCACGGTCTGGGCAGTCTGGAAGTCCGATACCAACATGCCGCTGGGCAGTGGGGTAGGAATGGCATTCTGGACGTTCAGCGTGTACTCCACTTCAGCGCCTGAGGCTGTCGGGCCGTAGGTGCTGGAATCTGGGGTGACTGCAGCCAATTTAGAAATCGACAGGTCCGCCACCTTTTCAGACAGGTTGACCATGCTCTTGTTGGATAAGAAGCCATCCGTTCCAAGACCCGGGCAGGTGCGGCCCGTGGGGCAGGCTGCTGATGCCGTATTCTGGATCGTGGCCCAATCCTGTCCATTCGGAATATGCGCTTCAACCTTGATGTTCAAGTTCTTGACAGCGTTTTCGGCAATCTCCTCATTCAACGTGCAGGTGACTGTTTGTGGCGTGGTTGTCGTCCATGCTGCGGGGGAAGCCGTGCAGACCCAAGGTGCCTCAGCCGCGGCATCTTTCACATATTCCAGCTTTGGATCCAACTCGTCGCTCACAGTGACGGTATTGGTCGCCAGCACCTTCACGTCACTGGTATTGGTTAATTTGATCGTCCAGCTAAATTGGGTGCGATCCTTGATGGCACCAGTCACGCTTGCTGCCTTTTCGACTTTCAGACTAGCCTTGTCGCTGATGGTGACGTTGGCGGAGGACTGATTGTTAGGCCCCTTGTTGGCAGCGGGCTCATTTTCTACATCCAACGTTGCCGTGTTTGTCAGCACCGTGTTGCCAGTTACGGGATTAATGGCAGCACCGCCTACATTCACAGCTGCGGTGAACACCAAGTCGGGCAGACTGCCATCTCCATTGACCGTGCCTGTGAAGAGGCAAGTCAGGACCTGACTCACCGCACTACAAGACCAACCCGCATCTTTTGCTGCTTGGCTGGCGTCACCGTACGTGATACCTGCCGGCAGCGTGTCGGTAATCGAGATGGCTCCCGAAGGCAGCATCCCGCCAGAATTGCGGCTGGCCTTCATGGTATAGGTGACGTTCTGGGAGGCGGTTTCCTTCTTGTCCAACACTGTCGGAGTGACAGATTTGGCCAGCTTCATATCGAGCTGGGTGTTGGGGGCGAACGTGATGCCTACCTTGTCATTGTTGTTGTCAGGATCGGAATCGACGAATGTGATGCCGCCTGAGGTTTGCCCTGCAACCGAAACCGTGGCATCGGTATTACCCGAGCTCTCCGTCACCGTCACAGGAATGGTCAGCAGTGGCAAATCCACGCCTTTGCCAATACCACCGACTGGAGCCGTGTAGGTACAGATTTGCGCCGAAGTGGGTGGAGTGGAGGTCGTGTCGTTGCTCTTGACACATGACCAGACATTGCCAGGAGATATGGGATCCCCTTGCCAAGATGTGCCAGCGGGCAATGCAAAGCGCACCACGGCTTTCTCACCAGCTGCCAGAGGGAAGGCATAGGGCGAATTGGCGTTGCTGGCCTGGATGGCGTAATTGACCACCATGCCTTGCTGTTGGGTGCTGCCGTTGGCAGGGCCAGCGAACTTGACGCTCAGATCAGCACGCTCGTACAGCGTAATGTTCCGTTCGATGTTGTCGTTGTTGTCGGGGTTTTTATCGACGTTGTCAGCCGATGCTAATGATGCAAAGGCTTTGGTGGCCAGGCCTTTGACGGGCAGAATGACGTTGAAATCCACCCGCTGAGGCGCACCGGCCAACAAGGTGGAAAACGTGCAACTGATGATCGAATTGGCGGGAACGGGTTGATTCACGGGGGCTGACCCGAGCAATTGTCCCCGGCTGGCGCTGCGATACCCAGGAAAATAGCGCCCTCTGGCAGCCTCTGCTTAAGCACAGCGTTGGTCACAGTGCCACTGCTGCCATTGATGCCAGATTCGGTACTAAAGGTGTACTTGCCGCCTACCGGCCCATCTTGCGGGTTGACAGCGTCGTTGCCATATGAGTGGATTTGGTGGTTGACTTGCAGATCCAATTCCGTGGCGGCCAGGGCGTTGCCACTCGTCACTCCCCATACCGCGGCAACGAGCAGGCCGGCGAGCAAGCGAATGCGGAACGAAGATGGAGGCGTGAAGCTTGCTGCTGGCTGATGCTCTGAACGAGACATGGGTAATGCTGCGCAAGCATGCAAAGGAATTCGCATGGAATGGTTGGGCTCTAGTGAAAAAGAAACTACCAGCGATGGATCGAGCTGCAGGCACTCGTGCTGGTGATGCCAGATCATGCAGATATGTATCTACAAGTTGCAGAAGCTTCAGTCTATAAGAAATGTCTATGGATCGCTTTTGCAAAACAAATCAAACGGTGGTGTTGATAGTTATTTTATTTAATCACGCAAAAAAAACAGACAATTGATGTCCTAATTACTAAGAAAATCAATGGTTCTGACAGCTTTTTCCCCGGCTGTGGTGACATTCTGATGGATTGTTAACAAGTGAAAAGACGTATTTGAGATAGTAGGTACGACGGTCCTATTCTCTATAAATCAAGTTGTGTGCCCCCCAGGTCCAGGGAGCGGATCAAGATATCCATTGGCTCTCTCAGCCCTGTCGGGCGAGCCTTGGACTTGCGGTGTAAACCAGTCCAAGTTTTTATCCGCATCCCCCGGACAGATCGTGACGTTGTTTGTACAAGTTAATCTGTGGAGGGCACGCAAAAAGCTCTGGGCCTTGTTCTGGCATAGGTACGTTTGCAAACAGCCTGGGAGCGCTTGAACAAGGTGTTTGCAACACCTTCTGAAGCGGTGCCGCATCGGACAGCCATCCATCGCAGCCTTAAATGCGCGCCTTCATCGCGCACGGCGCCAGAAGTGAGTTTTTCAGCCCCCCCCTCTAGACCAGCCCGCATCCGACCGCCATCACTTACAGCTTTTTTCTGAATTTCGACGAAACAAGCGCCTTCCCTGACAATATCTTACACCCCGCATCTGGCTCCCCATCCACTAAACAGCCCATGGAAATCCATATTCCATAGTGGGCCTTATCACTCCTGAGGCGCCAAAGCAAGCAATGCTAAAAAACCTCCCAAGACATCACAAAATCAATGAAAAAATAAATTAACCAAACATCAATAAAAAGAAAGCACCCATAATTTCTTGCCTATACCTTTCCAAAATAAAGATGGAGTAATCCAATGCAGTCTGTCTTGACGCAAAAACGCCAAAAAAGAACACTTCTAAAAAGCCTGGTAGCAACTGTGCTTGCATGCTCATTGTGCATGGCATATGGTGCTGTCTACACCCCAGACAATTTCGCATCTACGGGCGGCACCAATCTTGAAACCTACGCAATGGTTAAGGACAGCTCAGGCCGTGTGGTTATCGGCGGAGCTTTCACAACAGTACAAGGTCAAGCGGGCTATCAGGGGTTGGCGCGATTCAATGCAGATGACTCGTTGGATACCTCCCTCAAGGTGGCCACCAATTTATTTGTAAAAACTCTTGCAGTGCAGGCTGATGGGAAGATATTGATTGGTGGCGCTTTCACCGCCGTTATGCCGACAGGTGCTTCCACTTGGACACCCTTTTGGGGAATTGCCCGCCTAAATGCCGACGGCACGCTGGACGCCAGTTTCCAGAACGCGCCTGCAGGGAGAGTCAAGGCCAATGGCAATGTGCGCAGTATCGCTGTGCAGCCGGATGGCAAGATTGTCATCGTGGGCTATTTCAACGCCATCGACGGCACTCCTATCAATCGTATTGCGCGTCTAAATGTCAATGGCACCTTGGACACCAGCTTCAATGTGGGAACTGGGGCCAACGATGGCGTTGAGGATGTGAAGCTGCAAGCCGATGGCAAGATCGTGATTGCAGGATCGTTCACCCAGGTGCAAGGCACCACCATTCGCGGAGTAGCGCGCTTGAACGCCGACGGCACGCTGGACACAACCTTTGTGCCAAATGCAAATGCACCATCGGCCCCTAATGGTTCTTCTGGTGGATTGTTCCCCGTGTACCAAATCGCAATCCAGGCGGACAACAAAATCGTGGTCAACGGGGGACCACTTAAATTTGCCGACGAGTGGCATCGCGGCGTGGTGCGGCTGAACGCCAATGGAACACCCGATACCGCCTTCAATCCATTCATCAATGATTGGGGCTACTCTATTGCACTGCAAACGGTAGGGAGTGAGGAGAAGATTCTCGCTGGCGGCCGCTTCACTGTAGTGGGGCAGCGTGATGTTGCGACCGATGCTACTGTCGGCACGGACGTTGTGCGATACGGCATTGCCCGCTTCAATGCCGATGGGACTGTGGACGCGGATTTCGATACGTCCAATGGCACCAATTTACCAGTATGGGCCGTGCTGCCCAATAGTGATGGCACGGTCTATTTGGGTGGCGCATTTACCAGCGTGGCCGGCATGGCGCGCAATGGCATTGCGCGCCTGAAGGAGCTTGATCCCACGACTCAAGTCATCAACTTTGTTCAACCAGATCCAGCCGTCTATTCAGCAATGAATGGTGCCACTGTAACCTGGACAGCTGCTCCACCTACCAGCAGCAGTGCAGGCCTACCGGTCACATATAGTAGCTTGACAGCATCTGTCTGCACCGTAAACGCATCGACCGGTGTGGTAACTCTAGTCACCCCAGCAATTTCTGGATTGTGCACGATTGAGGCAAATGCAGCTGCTGGAACACAAGTGATCGGTGGAACTACATACAACGTCAAAGCAGCAGCTCCGGTGCAACAAAGCATGCAAATCGATGCGCCGCCAGATCAGAGCATCACGTTCCCAGTACAAACCACACCACGCAATGTGACAAGTGGAACATTCAGCATTGATCCCGTTGCTACTGCCAGCTCGACGTTACCCGTAACCTACTCCAGTCTGACCCCTTCCGTCTGCACAGTGTCTGGTACTACTGTGACGCCAGTAGCTGGAGGTCTTTGCACGATCGCAGCCAATCAGGCTGGAGGCACGGTGGGCGCCGTAGCATTCAATGCCGCACCCCAGGTTTCCCAGAACGTGACAGTGCAAAGTGCACAAACCATTAGCTTTCCGGCTCAAACCGCGCAAAGCGTAGTAACTGGAAGCTCATTTAATTTGGCTCCCGTGGCCACTGCCACTTCTGGCTTAGCAGTTACTTATACAAGCCTCACTCCTGACATATGTACGATGGCAGGAAGCGCTGTGCGAGTCTTAGCCACTGGCTCCTGCATCATTGAGGCAAATCAGCTCGGCAATGACTACTTCACTGCAGCAACTCCTGTGAGCCAATCTGTATCAGTCACTGCGTTGCCTGCTCCTGCTGCCACTCCCGTACCAACGCTCGGCGAATGGGGCCTGATCGCTCTGTCATCGCTACTCGGGATGTTCGGGCTCACGCGAAGCCGTAGACGTGCCAGCTAATTGGCTCTCGATATGCAAAGCCCGCCCATAGCCCGGCGGGCTTTTCTTCATGCCCGCGATTCCGGTATATCGGCAAAAATGTGGCATGTGGGGTCTCTGGCGTTCCGCACATATCCCATTCGCGAACGGCCCGTGTTGAAGCAACATGGATAGAGCTCTTGTCAAATCTCTTATTCACGACATCCACAGGGGACATCAGGCGGGTGGGATCGCAGAACGCCGCGCGGATCTCGGATGCCGAGACGCCGAAGTGAGCGCGCTGTATGACTTGACCCACGCCGACGCCGCCTGCTCGGGAAGCCTGCCGGGGCGTGAGCCGCCCATAGGCGGCTCTCTGTTCAGCGTTGACGCCTGCGGCTTCGCACCAGCCCGACCATAGTCAGCAAGGAGGGCAGCGATGTCAGCCCCACACTCGGAGAACAGGAATCAGAGCCGCAGTGCTTGCACTTCCTGGCTTTGACCAGAATGGGTTCTGCGCAGTAAGGACAGTCCTTCGTAGCCTGCACCATGGGCTGGGCGATGGGGTGTAGGCCGCCTTGCCGCGGCTGTGCTCGCCCCAGGCCTCCAAAGATCATCTGGAACCAGAATTTCCAGAGCTTGATGAAGCCCCATACCGGGATGGGCAAAAAGATGATCAGACCCAGGACGACGCCTCCCCCTCCACTACCTGCCATAGCGATGTTGGGCATCCACACCCAAGGCAACAGACGCTCCAAGCGCATGCG
Source organism: Diaphorobacter ruginosibacter (assembly GCF_014395975.1). Lineage (NCBI taxonomy): Bacteria > Pseudomonadati > Pseudomonadota > Betaproteobacteria > Burkholderiales > Comamonadaceae > Diaphorobacter > Diaphorobacter ruginosibacter. Next base: position 3,103,747 of record NZ_CP060714.1, read on the forward strand.
CGCACTCCTTTTCTTGGTATTCGGTACGGGGAGATGCTGGGCCGATGCCAGATTAGGTTTCTTCCTGCACCAATATGTGAAGCAAACTCCGTAGATGTAAATTTATCAAAAACAGATGCTTAGGGAGTGTCTGCCAAACCCACTCCCCCTACTCATCTTCCCGATCCGAACAACCTGCGCGATGTGTTTGCGTACTGGGTGCGTCTCAAACGCGTTGAGAAAGGCTGGTCGCAGGAGCGCCTGGCGCTCGAATGCGAATTGGACAGGACCTACGTATCAGCTGTGGAGCGGTCCCGCTGGAATGTGTCGCTTGCCAATATCGAGCGGATCGCGCAAGCGCTGGATGTGAAAGCCTGGACATTGATCAAACCACCTAGCATCTAGGACAACCAATGGGTGCCTCTAGCGCATCCGAAACTACAGTAGCTTGATAAGGCTGCGCGCCGTTCAGCAACACCTAGGTACAGGTTCAAGTCCTGTCGGAGAGGCCATTGCCTTGCAATGAAACCAATGACTTAGGCTTTTCTCCATCCCATCGGAGACTTTGCGGGAACTTTTTCCCAGCCTCGCAGCCACTTTCCACACACTCCAATGTGGCCCCAGAACGGCTCGCCAGACGCTCGCACACCGCTCCAGAGCGAGGCAACCGACGCACTGTAGCGGCGCTAGGTGCATGACTGTCGACAATGGGAATGGGTGTGGCTGAAAAGCAAAGTAAGTGTCAACAATACTTGATGGACAACCCTCAATTTGCAAAAACTAATAGGCTAATAACATCAGTTAATTTTTGCGATTTCTGAGGATCAAGATGCGAACGACCAACAAGATCTGGACACTATGCGGAGCATTGCTGGCTTGCGCGGCAGCCTATGCTGAAGCACCAGTGATGGCAAATTCCCAATATTTCACCGGCTGGCAAATGGCCAAGTTTGGGACACGAGTCACTACACCGACTGCGGGAGTTCCAATCAATGCGACCCTAGGAGGTGTCGCATTCGAGATCAACACTCTGGACCCAGCTCCAAGCCAATGGAGAACTTGGGGTGGCAGCACGGTCACCAACTTAATGGGTTCAACTGATCTTCCTCCTAACATTGGCCTTCCTACAGAACCAGGAAATGTGTGGGAAGTTGGTGCTGGCGAAGTTTCCGTGAAATTTCAATCCCCTATGGTTTGGGGCACGACCTTGTTCAGCCATGATTTCGACAGTACCGATGCTATGGAGTATCGCTTCTACCGTTGTGACGGTACTCAAATTGACGCGACCGCCGTTGAATTTTTGCAGATAGCAACAGCGAACAACCCTGTGCAAACGCCCCCGTTGCGGGCGCTACGGACTCCTTCTGGAAATTGGCGAGCCCTGTCGCTGGTGGTATTCCTGGCGTTACTGCGGGCCTGATCGTTAAAACTAACGATGTCTGTGAAATCAGATCTAAGGAGCTTGGCCTGCCTCGACATTCCACTGTCGACATGATGCTCGGCATCCCGCCAACCCCCAACCCGATCAATGACACTGGCAACACCACTCAAGGCCAGCCGGTGACTATTGACGTGCGCTCGAATGACACCACCTCCTCGCCCGCTACTAGTCTGACAACGCCAACCATTACACAGCAACCTACTAATGGATCCGTCACCATTGATGGTTCCGGCAACGCTATCTATACGCCCAATGCAGGCTTCTCCGGCACCGACACATTCACCTACCAAGTGTGTGTGCAGACAGCACCAACTCAGTGTAAGACTGCGACAGTGAGTGTGAGTGTTCTGGGAGTTAGCGCCTCCGCAGACTCAGCCACAACAAAAAAAGATACTCCGGTGACGATCAGCATTCTGGGCAATGATGCGTCTACTGCCCCTGCCAACGCACCACTGGCCGGTGTGGCCACAGAAGTTTCTGCTCCTGCTCACGGTACGGTTGTCTATAACGCCGATGGCACTGCCACGTACAATCCGGCCACTGGATTCACAGGTATAGATACCTTCGAGTATCAAATTTGTACAGTACAAGGACCGTATCCTCAACCTGCGTGCGCTACGGCAAAAGTAACCGTAGTTGTGAATTCTGGCACCACTAATCCAGGGAGCAACAACGCCACGCCGGTGCCGTCGTTGAACGACTGGGGGCTCCTGCTACTCTCTGCCTTGACGATCGGATTTGCAGGATTCTTCACAAGAAAGAGAATCACTGAATAGTAATCAAGCCCACTTCGGTGGGCTTTTTTGTGCACGAAGTGAATCGCCCCGGGATTGAACTGCCCCCCATAAGTTGGACAAACTTCAAGGCGTTTCATGAAGGAGTACAAAACGGAGTTCAAGCTGGAAGTGGTCCAAAGCTTCTTGGCAGGCGAAGGCGGCGCGAAGCTTTTGGCTCGGCGGTGGTCGGTTCCCGAGGAGAAGATCCGCACATGGGTGAGCCACTACCGCCTGCACGACATCGACGGTTTGCGCCCTAAGCGCAGCGCGTACAGTGCGCAGTTCAAGTTCCAGGTGCTGGCTCATCAGGTGATCTTGCCCCTGTAGTCCCGGACCCTGTCCATTCGCTACATTAGCCCTCGTGGGCGGGGTGATTCTGCCGTCTTCGGAATTCCCTGGGCGACATCATCTTCAAACTCGAGAATGGATGGATTTCGTTGAAGTGCTCGAACGCGTCTGGCAACTGCGCCAGCAGCTGCGCCGACAAAGCGCGTCTGATGCAAAAAATGGGGCTGCATGCGTTGATCCGGGCGAGGAAGCGTTCTTGGCGTGTCCCGAGCACGGACGATGTGCAGGTACCCAACGTTCTGCAGCGTGACTCCCGAAGTGGGCGACCGATATCACCGAGTTCAATGTACGCGGCCACAAGCTCTACCTGTCGGCCTGCATGGACCTGTATAACCGCGAGATCGTAGCGTACCGCATGGCAAGGCGGCCGGTCTTCGAGATGGTTTCCAGCATGCTTGAGGCCGCGCTCTCGCGGACCAGTTGCGCCGCTGGCCTGATCGTGCACTCCGACCAAGGTTGGCACTACAAGATGCAGCCCTACAGAGCGATACTGGCGAGTCATGGTGTCAAGCAAAGCATGAGCCGCAAAGGCAACTGCTTCGACAACGCAGCGATTGAAAGCTACTTCGGCACACTGAAAGCCGAGTACTTCCATCTCGACAAACCCGACAGCATTGATGCGCTCGAAGCGGGCGTGCATGATTACGTCCACTACTACAACCACGAGCGCAACCAGCTCGAGCAGCAAGCGCAGGATCTGCTGGCAAACGATGCGGACTACAACAACCTGATGTCGCTGCCAGGCGTCGGCCCCATTACTGCATTGACCATCCTGGCGGAGGCCGGGAATCTGCGCCGGTTTGGACATCATCGCCAGTTCCTGAAGTTCTGCGGCTTTGACCTGGCCAAGAGCCAGTCGGGTGTCCATCGCGGTCGGGAGCAGCTCTCCAAGCGGGGCAATGCCCGTCTGCGCCTGGCATTCTGGTTGGCCGCCGTCGAGGCTATTCGAATCCGCGAGAACTCGTTTCGGGAGAAGTACGACCGATACGTCAGTTGCAACCCCAAGGACCCCGACCTCAAGCGCAAGGCGCTCAAGGCCGTGGCGGCCAAGATGGCGCGCATGGCGTACGGAATTATCAAGAAGTTGAAGTCCCCACGATTTCCTGAGCCAGTCAGAAGTAGAGGTTGGGGAACAGTTTGACACGGTACTCGACAGGCGGGATTCGGCCGAGGGCTTCGTGAGGTCGATGGTGGTTGTAGCGGTACAGCCAGTCGACCGTCATGTCACGTACCTCCTGTAGGTTGTCAAAGACGTAGCAATCGAGTACCTCGGTACGATAGGTCTTGTTGAATCGTTCGACATAGGCGTTCTGCATAGGCTTTCCAGGCTGGATATGGTTAAGGGCAATGCCCTTGGTCTGCGCCCATTTCGCTAATGCATCGGCGATGAACTCGGGCCCGTTGTCCAGGCGAATCGACACCGGCGCACCTCGGACTTCCACCAACTCGTTCAAAGCTTGAATGACACGCGAAGCAGGCAGACTGGTATCGACCTCGATGCGCAGACCCTCACGATTGAACTCGTCGATGACGTTGAAGGTCCTGAAGCGCCGTCCCGACCATAGTGCATCGACCATGAAGTCGCAGCGCTACCCCTGGCTGGGCTGGCCTGCAGCCTGTAGCGGTTGTTTGATGCGCGCTGGCATCTGTGGAACCAGCTCGTGGCATACGCCCACGCGCACCCTCGCATTCAGCGCAGGGAGGCGTTCTGCAAGGCGAAGTTCAAGGACTGGACGGGTGATTGGCGCCCGCGCTCCTGTAGCTTTGATGGCGCACCTGAGGTGCAAATTTCTGACGCTGTGCGCAGCCGCTTGACTGCCGAGAGCATTCGCCGTGCGAAATCGAGGGCGGCCGCATGACGACATTCATCAACTTCGCTCGGGCTCACGGCGTGGACATTGCCCCGGGCAAGCTGTACGCCAGTGAGAAGGTCAAGCGTTGTCCTACGGAGGCTCACCCACGCAGCAAAAACAGCGCGTACTTTTGGGATGGGCAACGGAGCTGGGTGTTCGCCTGGGATGGTGAGGCACGCGTGCAGTGGTTCAACGACCCGAACGCGAAGCCATGGACAGAGGCGGGAAAGGCCGCATGGCGAGCAAAGCGTGATGCAGCCCGAAAAGCAGAGGAGTAGAAGCGCGGGCGCGCCGCCGTGTTAGCTGCGGAGACGCTGCGCGAGACCAAGCCGGCCAGGCACAACTATCTGTACCTGAAAGGCTTCACTCAAATGGAGGGGCTGGTCGCTCCTGATGGTGCACTCGTTGTGCCCATGCGGGATTGGAAGACCAACGAGGTGCGCGGGGTTCAGTGCAGTGGGCGCAGGACCGGTACAAGAAACAGCATTGCGCGAGCGCCGAGGGGAAGTATGTGCCGCCGCCTGCGGTGGACCCGGATCGAGACAGCGCGTCCATGGTGCCCTTCATGCCGGACCTCAACGCCATGCACGTGCAGCAGTCCCTGCAGGTGGTGCCCAAGCAATTCCGGATGGTGCTGTTCACGATCTATGTGCCGCAGCGACGGCACCCCATGGTCGCGCGCCGGCACATGCGCATCACGGCCAGCCAGTGGGAGGGCTATCTGACCGAGGGGCTGAGGCGCTTTTGGGCCGTCTATTTCAGCAGGCACTTGCGAAAAGCCTGCCATAACCGCGCCTATACTCCGCCACACTAAGTCGTGCGCCCCGGTTGCCTAATGGCAGCCGAAGACGTAGGTAGAGATAGATAGAGTGGCAAAGGCTCCGATCAGAGATCGGTCGGGGCTTTTGCTTTTTGTCCAGAATCTTTCTATTGACTATTGTTGTATTTGATTTGTTAGCTAACAACTATGATTGTTGCATCGTGTGCCTAGTGGCGTTTTACCAGAGCGGTGAGATAGCTGGGCACTGGGAGGCGGAGATGCACAATCCAGAAATACAGATAAAACGAAAAGGTTCCTCAGAGGTTCACTTGATCGCGTTGGAGCAAGGCTTGAACACTTTTGGTCGAGAGCCGGGGAATGCGATCAACCTTCCATCGCCTTTTGTCAGCCGCGTGCATGGCGTGATCAAGCGGTGGTCAAATCTCGTGAGTCTGAAAGACAACGACAGCACGAACGGGATTCGTGTGAATGGGATTCCAGTCAGACACAAGATACTGTTCACTGGTGATGTGGTTGAGGTCGGCCCTTTCGAAATCATCGTCAAGCAAGGCTCTGTTGAATGAGCTGACCCGTCTAAGTTACTGCCAATGGATCTACCAAGCCGTCCCTAGTGGGCGGCTTTTGCGTTTACGGGCTTGTCGTTCAATGGACAGGACTTCCGGCTACGAACCGAACGATGAGGGCTAGACTCCTTCCGGGCCTCTGATTGAGACGCATGGTCGAGCAGTGGCTAGTCGCCAGAGCGCTTTGCTTGAATGGCATGCCACGTACCAATATCCATTCGACTATGAACATGCCTTTTGCATATAAGGTTTAGAGCAGCAGTCTTGGCACTTTCCGAAGCGAGCACTAGGTTCGGAACACCTTCAGGGCCGCTGACGATAAGTGCCCTGCTTGGAGCTCGTTTGGCTCTGAAGCTGGCGAAAGAACCTTCTTGGTCAATAGAGCAATAGAGGGCGTAAATGTCAGCGGGGTCGCGCAGGTTGAGCGCGTCGAGCCATCGGCTGATATCTGTTGTTCGGGCCATGTTCGCTCCTGAATGATTGGAGTTGTTGCCCCCTCTGCACACAATTTACTGCAAGTTGGGTCAGAAAGTGCCGTCACGTCAAGTCGCCTAACTCCATTGAGCCTCGCATCACGCGGGGCTTTTTCATTTCGACCCGGAGCAAGCCTGGGCCGCGCATGAGAGGTTTGATTGCGCGGGCATTCCTTACCCCAAGCTCATGGGGCGCTTGCAGAGCGAACGGCAGAACTCAGCCCAGGCGGGTAGTCCGATGGGTGCATTCATCAATCAAGGCGGATTCATGACAACCAATCGATCCCTCAAATTTTTTGTGTTGATCCTGGTGTTTGTTGTGCTCGCTGGATGCGTGCCATCTTGTGCGGAGCGAGGTGGCGAACGTGTGCGGAATGGAGTCAACCCGTTATGGTTGGCAAGATCGTGACAGTGATGCCCAGGTACGAATGCAGATTGGTGCAATCGGGTCGCCCATTCAATCGATCGGAAGGTGGGGGCTATGTCTCTCAAAACCCTTAAGTCCTCACTGCCCATCCTCGGCACAACAGGCATTCGACTGCTGGACACCAAGGCTGGGGCAACCCCTCGCATCCGTGGCAGCACGTGGATGAAGATCAGACGGGCCGCACTGGTCGCCGGCTCCTACACCTGCATTGACTGTGGTCGAGTGCATGCATCGAACGAGGTAGACCACCCCGCAGGGCCGCACAAATGCCATGCGGATCGTCGAGCGCACCCTCCATGAGGCCGAGAAGCGCGGCTTCAAGCATGCGAGCACAGTGTGGGCGCTGATGCGTCGCAATGACATACCTAGGCGCCTGGTGAATCTGATCGACGAGGCGGTGGAACTCATCCCCAATGAAGTCCAAGCCGAGATCATGAAGAGCATCAATCAGCCCTCCGAGGACGAAGCAGTAAGCATTCCCCTTGTTACGGCCATGAAGCATCCGGTTAGCTATGAGCCCGAAATAAATCCGCGCTTTCTGCCCCCTGGCCCCGACGGTGTCGATCCACGTTTTGGGGGTGCGGGCAATAAGCTGCAGCGCATTGTAGAGGCTGAAGGAAAGGACGCGATCCACAAACCAGAGCATGCACATCTGTTCAGTCAGACGATGCGATTTGCCCCAAAGGATCTGCAGACGCCAGAAGCTGGCGCTGAATACGACGACAGCAATCGTCTTCTTTCCACCGCCGCAGGCATCGCAAATGTGCTCGCGCAGACCCACGCGACTGTTGATGCTGCAGAAGGCCAGTTGTATGACATCGCCGCGATCGCCAAGGCAGCGCTTATGCACTCCGACGAAGTGCCATCGCGAGAGCGAAAGCGCCTGCTGACTGAGGTGGGGGACGTACTGGCAGACCTTCTCAAGGATGAGACATCACGCGGGATCAACGGATTTATTGTGGGGCATCAGCCTGTCCACCAGACACCAAACAAGAAGGCTGTGGTGACTCAGGATGTGTCATCGCTGCTGCACGCAATCCCTGACGCGCACACGCTGATCAATGAGGCCTTCAACGTTATCGATGCATCAGCGCTTCCGAACGAAGACGATGCGGTATGGGGACTTACTTCACTGATGGAGCGGCTCGAAGGTTTGTTCAAGAAGGAGGCCGGCAACGAGACTCCATGGGAGAACAGCACTACGTCGTATCTGTCCCCAGAAATCGCAAAGGTAATCGCGGTACTGGATGACATCAATGATCGCTTGGGATGCATGCTCCTGTGCGCAAGCCTCACCGTCTTGACCGTTTCCAAGGACATGCTGGATGACGCTGTCAACCGAGCAGTCGAAGCAAGAAAGATGAGGGTGTTTGAATGACTGACCACATCGAGATCCATCCCGGCGTTATGCGCCAGCTCGACCACCGCCAGGCTGTCTACACCGGCACCGCGGAGGCGCTGATCGCTACACGCGTAAATCAGCAAAGGACGTGGATCGACAAAGCTGCGCGCTCAGCTGTTTTCAAGAAAATTTGGCACCTCAATGAAGTATGTGTACGCGTCTTCAGGAAATCGGTACTTCTCGACAACAAAGGCACGAATCGCTTGCAAAGTAGTGGCTTGAACTTCTGGTGTTTCAGCCGCAAGACACCGCCAAAAATTATGAACAAAAAGAAGCACCGTGCTTCCTCTGTTTGTCGCGTTGATCAGATGGACGGCATCGCAAAACCACAGAACAGTCACGTTCGCACTTGCTGCAAAACTCCGCAAATGGGCCGTCAGCTGAAACTGAACATCTATAGGTTTCCATTTGCGTTCTTGCATCGAAAAATCGTAATCGATCGTCCTCGAATTGCAAATGCACTTCGCGTGCTAAACAGCATTATTTCCAGCATTTACAACGTAAAGATGGACTGAGAGCCGTGTGATTTCGCTTATAGCAAAACAAAACTACACATTGCAAAACAGGCACTGCGCAAGGTGAACAGGATCAGGAAGGAGCAAGGGAAATGAGCTCGCGATGGGTAACGATTGACAAGATTTCCGAAATGACCGGCCCGATGGCAGGCAACATGTCGGGATCCAAGTGGATTCGCCTCAACGTGGCACCATGACGATGAGTGAGCTGAACACCCCCGTCCACGCCTGACCATCCACACCGCGGACCATCCAGTTCCCCTCATCGGTGAGTACAGCTTTAGCTCCGTAGCCTCAAGCCCAGGTAGGCTGCAACTCTCGCCCAATCAGCAACAGAGAACGAGCCTGGTTGCATGCGGTGCACGTCCGGCCAGGTCTCACGCGGCATGTCCCGTGTGGAAACCAAGCGTAGCGCAGGACGTCTGGCCTGTGAGGCTGATACAGGTTTAAAAACAGGTGTCGGCATGGTGCCTCCAGTGAAATGGGGGAAGAAATAGACAAAGAAATAGGGAGTGAAAGCCCCATACAGGCGACTGCCCTCCTTCCCGCGTTCCCTGCCCTCAAAATCTCGAAAGCCCATCGCCGCATGCTGGATGCAGGCTACGCTCCGGTGATGTCATGAATTCCGAGAACATCAATAGCTGGAAAAATCTTCGACGCTAGGAAAGGGGAGAAATCTATCGATTCGTTGACTGAGATGCCGATGAAGTTTTTGAGTTTCCACACAGCCTCGGTCGATAGCCGCCGTTCTTCACTTCAGCGGCCTAATCCAAAACGCAAAAAGATCCGGCAAAAAGGCCGGATAACGCAAGTCGGGTCTTTCGCATGTCTCGCGAGTCCTGACGTTTGAATTGAGCCACGCGCGGTGGTTTGCCGATGCGAGTTGGCTTGGGCGACTGTTTAGGGCTCTACGGGAAAGACAGGACCACAAATGGCCCATGTTCTGACTCCCCAAAGTCGACTTCACTCCAGCCGCCGCGTCGATAGAACCTTAGTGCCTCAGAGTTCTGGAGAACGCACTTCAAGCGCCAAGGCCGTGGCAACCAGGCGCCAAGCGATGCCAGCAAAGCCTGCCCAACAGAGCTTCTGCGCGCGTCAGGGTGTACATAGAGATGGTGAATGAATGAATCAGCTACGTACACCGACACCAGACCAACTACAACGTCAGACGCTGACACAGCTACATGAACGAGTTCGCCAATTGAAGCGTCGGCAAATACAGGGCTTATCTTTGCTCTCTCAGGAAGCCATACAGCTTCCGAAATGCTTCTCGCATAAATCGTCTGCAGTGCGCCGACATCTGCGGCTGTGGCGGGGCGGATAGTGACCATGTGTCAGAGAGCCTTAGCTTTATAGCGAGACAGCGCTACTGTGTAATACCGCTGCATGTCTTCCTGAAATCGGTGTCGCGATCAGGCCGCAGTCCGAACGAACACTGGCTGGATCTATGAAAACATGGATATTCATGAGGGTCTAAAAATCCGAGAAAAGCAGCACGCCAGACAAGCCTCACTCTAGCCGTGAACAGCAGTGCGGACCAGCAGGTTCGACACTTTTCGCATTACCATCTCTAACTTCCTGTTTTGGTCAAGAAGTAGTGTGCAGGCGAATCTCCGAAGGCACGACGGAACATAGCAATGAAGTTGCTTGGCGAGGCGTAGCCCAATTGATCGGAAACATCCGTCACTGATGCACCATGCGCCAGCATTTCCAGCGCATGGCCTAACTGCACCTGCTGGCGCCATTGCGCGAAACTCAAGCCTGTTTCCGACAGGATCAGCCTCCTCAAGGTTCGGGCCGACATGGCTCCCCACTGCGCCCAATCCTCCAATGTGCGCGGGCTGCCAGGATCTTCCAGAATCGCCTGAGCCACACGGACCAGGCGCGGGTCGGAAGGCATGGGAATGTGAAGCGACTCGTGCGGTGCGCGGCGGATTTCGTCGATGATGACTGTGGCGATGCGCGCCTGCTCCGGTGTGAGCTGCGCTTGATTATCCCAATTCTCCGCACGCCGCACCAGAGCATGCAAGACCTCTGAAATACCGATGACGCACGGCTGTTTCGGTAGCTGTCTGCCTATCTTTGGCGTGATGAGCAAGCTCCAGCCCGACAGCGCCCCACTTACCCGCACCTGATGCGCGACGTTTGGCGGTATCCAGCCTGCACGGTGTGGGGGCAGCAGCCATGAACCATGTGGTGTCCTGACCTGAATCATCCCCGCTTCGACACAGAAGACTTGGCCCCTCGCATGCTGATGCCAGTCGTACTCGCGCGTCCCGAGCTGAAATTCGTTATCGGGATTGTCATTGCCCCTGAGAGCGATAAGAGAAGGCCCTTCAATCCACTCGCTGAGATCAACAGTTGGGAATATCTGGGCGAGACCATTCGTATTGGCCATTTTTCACTATTTTTAGTCCATTTGCCGTTATATCAGTTTACCCGCCTTCTTCCACAATGGCCTATCTGCAAGTTGCATAACGATTGATTGACCATTGTTCATTCAGGATCGGGTACACATGTCTTCCACCTCTTCACCAGTAATGCCTCCGTCGCTTTTACGCGAGGGGGTTTCAACTTGGGTTGCCACCCTGGTAGCCTGCCTATGCGCCTTCATGGTCGTGATGGACGGCGCTATCGTGAGTGTCGCGCTCCCTGCAATGAGAGATGACCTGGGGCTGTCTGCGGAACAGCTGCAATGGGTCGTCGATATCTACCTTTTGCTGCTTGGTGGGTTCATGCTGCTGGCGGCTCGCGCCAGTGATATCTACGGTCGGCGAAACGTGTTGCTATGGGGCTTGGCGTTGTTCACTGGCGCCTGCCTGATGGGCGGCTTGGCGCAATCAGGCGCAGTTCTGCTGATCGCTCGCGCAGTGCAAGGATTTGGTGCCGCAGCGCTGGCAACGTCACCGTTGGCTGTGATCGTGGCTGCTCATCCCCGTGGAGCCAGTCAAGATCGAGCGATTGGTTGTTGGGCAGCGTGTGCTGCGATGGGATCTGCTTTCGGGGTGGTCATCGGCGGTGTGCTGACCAGCTTGGTCGATTGGCGCTGGGTCATGTTCGTCAATGTACCACTTGGCTTGATTCTGTTCGTGACGGTCATGTTCAGCCTGAGCCCACTGCATCCGGATACGCCAAGGGACAAACTGGACATGCCAGGAGCCATCACGGTGACACTGTCGTTGGCATCATTTCTTTACGCCATCTCGCAATCGGTTCATGCGGGTTGGAGCGACAAGATCGTATTCAGCGCAATGGTTTTTGCGCTGGTAATGTTCCTGGCTTTCCTCGTCAGGGAGGTTCGCGCCGAGCAGCCACTGATCCAGTTTGGCATCTTCAGATTGCGCAATGTTCCTATCGGAATGGTCATGGTCGCGGGCCTTGGCGCAATTCTTACGGCGTCGGCGTTCTTTCTGTCTTTGGCACTACAGCGCATAGATGGCCGCAACGCACTGGAAACGGGCTTGGCGCTATTACCGATGGCTGTTGCCCTGGCAATCGCGGCCATGGCTTCCCGTTCTCTGCGTGATGCCGGTTTCACCCGTTTGCCGCTGATTGGGGGCTTGATCGCGGCAGCGGGGTTGATCTGGCTTTATTGGCTGCCCATGCATCCGGTGTATGCGACCGAATTGCTGCTGCCAACCTTGTTGGTCGGCGCAGGTAACGGCTTGGTGATGATGAGCGCGACCCAGGCCGTGCTGGCTGGCGTTCCGCGTCAGGATTCTGGATTGGTAGCAGGTTTGCAAAACACGTCACGTCAATTGGGGGGGGCCATTGGCATTGCCATCCTGGCTTCTGTGGCTCATGGCGTAACCATGACTCACCTGACGGCTGGCGAGATGCTGCAAGTTGCTGAACTGGCCGGATATCACATGGCATTCCTGATCGCGGGACTGGTCAGCATCGTCTCTGCGCTGGCTTCGCTGCTGCTAAATCGTACGTCTACCTCAAGCAGCTAGGGAGAAACGCATGTTTCCCGAACACTCAATCTCGAAGTAAAACATGATGCTTGATCCGATTACGTTCTCAATCTACGACATCCAGCAATTCCCAATCGTCACCATGCGCAACGACGCCATCCGGCCCGGTTATGCGCAACAGTGGGAGGCCGAGTTAGAGCGACTGATCGACCAACAGCAGCCATTTGTCATTATCTTCCCATCCGGCCGACCTGAGACGGAGGATCACGAAGATCGCAAATGGCGCATCCTGTGGTTCAAAGCAAACAAACAACGTCTCGGCGGTGTGTGCCGTGCGCTCATCAGTATCGAGCCAGATGCGAGCGAACGTGAAGCCGCTCGCGCAAGGGAAGTGGACCTTTCCAAAGTCTTCGGTGTGCCGCTCAGAACCGTCGAAAACTCCGACGATGCTATACAAGTCGCACAGCAACTCTTTGCTCACGACGCAGCGCCTTCAGAGTAGATACTCCAATGGAAATGCGCCACCTCCGATACTTTCAGGCAGTGGCCAAAGAACTCCACTTCGCACGCGCTGCCGAGCGGCTGAATATCGAGCAATTACCGCTGTCACGAGCGATCATGGTGCCGTTCATGCCGGACTTCAACGCTATGCAGATGCAGCAGTCCCTGTAGGTGGTGCCCAAGCAATTCCGAATGGTGCTGTTCGCGATCTATGTCCCGCAATCAAGGGGACCTCTACGGTTATCGCCAAAGCGCTCTGAAGTCAATGGCAGCGGTCGAAGACTTCGGCAACGCCTGTCTCCCTCTTCCATGCGAAGTCGTGTGTTCACCACAGTCGTGAATCGCCCCGGTTTTTGCGGAAACTCAACACTCTGAGAGGATTGAGCCATGAAGAAGACAAACAAGTTCTCGCCTGAGGTGCGTGAGCCTGCGGTGAGGAAGGTGCAGGAGCAGCGCGGAGAGTACCCATCGCCCCGGGCTTGGCGTGGAGGAAGCCTGCCTTGAATTGCGTGCGTATTTCCGCGGCACGCATCAGCGTGAGCTAACCTCTCAAAGGCATGCTTTAGGCGTCCATTCCAAGCAACCTGTGTGGGCAGGAAGGGGCAAGCGGTCGCTCACCGAGCATCGACCAAAAGACTGCAACCAGCCTAAAACCGACGTCGCAGCGCAATCTGTACTTGCGGAAATGCTGGCCAGTTATCGCTCATGTTCGGCGCGAAAATTACCTTCCGAGTGCTCCCGTAAAAGAAGCCAGACCGATCCCACGCATGTAGTCCAGGATCTTGCTTTCCTGCGTCTGAGCCGCAAAATTGAGCATTGCCCGCGGTTGGTTGTATTTCATCAGCGTCTGCTCCTGACCATTGGCACCCACTGCCTGGATCTCGCCATAGGTGAGGACTGCCTGCCCTTCCCCGTTCACGATCCACTGGAAGATCTCTGAAGCCTCCTTGTAAACGGGGTGCTGTGCAAACGCCTCTTTCTTCAGCGTCTCGGGATCGTTCCTCTTCTGGGCACTCACGATGTCTCGCTCTGAGGAGTCCAACTCGCGCTGGGCATCGCGCCGCCTCTCACCCAGAGCCCGTTCTATTTCCTGTATCTGGAACAATCGGCCATCTATTTGCTCCTTCTCGGTCAGTCCCTGTTTGGGCAGTGCCCGAAACCTCTCGATCCCCCTTTGCAAACGCTCAATGTCTCGCCGGGAGTCGGGGTAGTCTTCTTCAATTCGTTGCACGATGCTGTCACGCTCCCTCACCGCACGCTTCAAAGCAATCTCCGCATCTTTGGTTGTGCGCTCCAGGTAATCATCTCTCCTCTCCTTCAAGAAGTCATTGCCATCTGCGATGCTGCACTTGTACTGCACCACCACACGGCCCTTTTCGTCCTTGAAGCTATCCCAATGGGTACTTTTGCACAGTGGCCGATTGCCCAGGCCGTTGGCGACTGTCGTGGTGCGAGCAGCATCGATATAGCTGGACTTGACGATGTCAACGGGGCTTTTACTGCAAGCAGAAAGAGCAATGGTGGAGCAAGCCACAACGAGGGAGAGATTTTTCATAGGTGTGAGAGAGGTGAATGGAGACGCTGTCGCGGTCCATGATGGGAAGCCATAGAGGGCCGAGATAGATAGCCGGCATGTCCGAAGCTCATCCAGCCTCCCATGCACTGCGATAGGTCACCGTCGAGCCGGGCGGCACCGTATTGCCTGGAGCGGGCGTGATGCGGTAGGCACACCCATAGCCCTTGAAGTCCTCGTCCTCGGGTCCATGGATGGAGACCTCGTTCGCTTTCAGACCTGCAGCGCGTAGCCGCTTGTCGTAGTCCATATCGCACAGTCCTGCTAGCTGCGGGACCATGACCATGCCGTTGGGGACAGTCAATGCCCCTGCCTTCGGTTCGCTATTTGCTGCCGCCTCTGCCGTTGGACATTTGGGGAACTCCAACTCGTCCCCAAAGCTGAAGAACTTGGGTTTGACAGTGCGCAGCGCCTGCTCCGCCGCATCCCGGTATTTCTGGGGCTGGCAGTTGAACCCCAGATCTCTCTCCACCCAATCTTCAGATTCCTTCGCCGCCATGGCGTCAGCCCACTGCCCTGCTGCCTCCATGGCCGGATCCGCTGCCAGTTCAGCAGTAAGCATCACCTGCCTGAACTGCAACGCCCTGCTCCCTTGCGCGACCAGGTAGACATTGGGAACATAAGCATTGCCGCAGTCCCGAAGACAGTCTGCCAGGTACTGCCCTGAGCCCGTGGCTTCATCAAACGCCCCGAAGGTCAGAGTATTGAGTGGTTGCAGCCGAGACATGCCCAGCAACCCACCAACGTCCACATCACACTCCGGCGAGAGTGCCACCTGGACCGAGCGTATGGCTTTGTCCTGTTGATCGCTCCCCAGCACCAATTGACAACCTTTGGCCATGTAGTGATGTCGGTGGTCTTCGGACCGAATAGCGGGCCCTGCCCTTTGCTGCACATATGCCAAATTCATGCCGATGGCATTCCAGGAGATCAGTTGGGTGAGCAAGTCCGACGTCGCTGGCGCTGGCTCTTTGGTGTCCTTGGAGCCAAAGACCGATTTGGCGCGCTCGACCAAAGTAGAGACGTGATCTCGTGCACGGTCCGTGCATCCCGCCAGGGCTACGGCCATGAGTAAGGCGGCGCATGTTGTCAGTTTCATGGAGGAGTCAGAGATGGATATTGGTGGTCAAAGGAGCCCGGCGATCTAACGCACCGCGGAAAATCGGAATCGAGGAACCATGGAAGTCGCACCGGTTGATGCGATCCACCAGGACGGTTTGCTGGATCAGAGGGGTCAACCTTCCGCAATGACGCCGATCATTCCGAGCAAGACAAGCAGCGCGGCCACAAAGCCGACGGCTGCGCCGATGTTGGTACTACCCTGCCGGGCCAGTTCGATGCGGGCCTGCTCGGGTTCATGAGATGCCAGGATCTGGTCCACCCGCTGATTCACATGCTGCTGGTACCAGGCATTGCCCTTGAGGCCAAAGCCAATCGCAATACCTAGGTTGATGCTGCTCGCAATGGAACTGGGAACGCCAATGGCAAGTTCTGCAATCAGCTCAGCAGCCACTACGCCCATGAAGATCCAGGAATAGAGATACATCTTGCGATACCCTATCCAGCCAAAGCCGACCAGAAAGGCAGCCCAGTTCCAGGACAGTTGGTGCTTGCGCTGCGCTGCCTCCTTCCACTTGCGCTCGAAGTAGCCATGGTTCTTGCCAACAAAGATCTGGATGGCCTCCTGGCGGGGCAATGATGAAGCTGCAGCAGATCGTGGTTGCATTGCCGGCGCGGAGGTGACAGTTGGAGGTGCAACAGGAGCAGATACAGGAGTAGTTACCGCTGCGGGCGCCTGAATGGCGTCAGCAGCAACTGCAGAAGAGACTTGCATTCCAACTCCACCAGCAGAAACGGACGGCGATGAGGATGCAGGAACGGGATCAGCTGAGAGAACGGGCACCACATCAAAGTCCAACGGCGCGTCCTGAGGGACCAACTGGATGATGCATTGGGCGCCCGTGCTCTCAATGGCCCGCTTGTACTTGTCAGCAACTTCTGCCGTCACATCCTTCTTGACCACACAGCATGGTTGCGACAGCAAACGACCTGCCTGCTCGGGCATGCACTTGAAGAGGGTCGCGAGCTTTTGCGCCACTTGGTGTGCATCTGCTGCAGGGTGCTTCCCGCTCAGCACAACGTTGTATTTCTCTTGCATTTGTGACTCTTCCTCTTGTCGTTATTGGTGGTGCTGCAGATGGACATAACCAGCAGCGGTCTGACCTCTATAGCCCTATAAGTGAAGCAAACTCATCAAATCAGAACGCACCAAGGCCAAAGCTGGAGCAAGGAGTACATCCGGTCAGTATTCCGTCAGGGGTGGTTCAGTGGGAGTGCGCCAGTGACGAGACAGGCAATGAAGATGGGATCCGGCAACTCACAGATGGAACGCCAAAGGCTGTTGCTGATTGTCCCGTCAGATCGATGCCCCTACTCATGATCAACTCAAATCAGAGCCGCAGTGCTTGCACTTCCTGGCCTTGGCCAGAATAGGTTCTGCGCAGTAGGGACAGTCCTTTGTAGCCTGCGCCATGGGCTGGGCGATGGGGTGTGATCCACCTTGCTGCGGTTGCGCACGGCCCAGGCCTCCAAAGATCATCTGGAACCAGAACTTCCAAAGCTTAATGAAGCCCCATACCAGGATGGGCAGAAAGATGATCAGGCCCAGGACGATGCCTCCCCCTCCCCCGCCTGCCACGGCGATATTGGGCATCAACACCCAAGGCAACAGACGCTCCAAGCGCATGCACACACTCCTTTTCTTGGTATTCGGTATGGGGAGAAGCCCCGCTGATGCCGGATTAGGTTTCATCCTGTATCGATATGTGAAGCAAACTCCGTAGATGTAAATGTATCAGAAACAGATGCTTGGAGGGTGTCTGCCAAACCCACTCCCCCTACTCATCTTCCTGATCCCGACAACCTCCGCGATGTATTTGCGTACTGGGTGCGCCTCAAACGCGTCGAGAAAGGCTGGTCGCAGGAGCGCCTGGCACTGGAATGCGAATTGGACAGGACGTACGTATCAGCCGTGGAGCGATCGCGCTGGAATGTGTCGCCGGCCAATATCGAGCGCATCGCGCAAGCGCTGGATGTGAAGGCCTGGACATTGATCAAGCCGCCGGAGACGCACTCGTAGCTCCAGGAATGCCATAGCCGCAAAAGAAAAAAGAGAATCAGAAAAGATGAACCCGGCGCCTGCCGGGTTCATCCTTTTCTTTTCTCAGGTCGAATGTTGAGATTGTTTGGGAGAGATCGTCACAACCTCCGCACATCGGCCTTGCAATCGATCTCCGTCCACAGAGCAGAGAATGCATTGCCCAAGCGCATCCCATGAAACACGAGTGCCAAAGCCGCTGCCCCATGGCGCGCTCCACGCATGACTGACGACTAGTGCAGCCCTGATGGCACTTGGTCGGGGTGTGTTTCCCCCTGTCGTTTCAGGCAACGCCGTCATCTCTACACCTACCGCCCAGGCCCAGTAAGCTGCGTCCTCCAACTGGCCGTAGTGCCTGCGATGCAATACCAGCTTGAGCAGTGCACAGCCTCCGCGCTCCAGAGCAGTTCCTAGACAGTTCATCGACTCGGTTCCAGTGGTCGTGGCGCTCCGGATCTCGCATCCCGGAAACAGTGCGCTCCACCCATGGTGGTCATCTATAGGTGAGCTCAATGACCAAGAGACAGCAATGCTGCGCAAAGGCCGTCGCGTCATCACTGCCGCACTGCGCCTCAGGCACCATTCCAGTCCTTCCGGATCCGATACGCTGCCGCGATCGGTATCCGGAGACATATAGCTCCAGCGCCTGCGCCCCGATGGGCTCGTTACTCGGTATTCCCACGGGCCATCAAACCGGATGCCATGCATGTAACGGTGGACGAGCCCCTTTTCTGCAGAGTCAGCCATGCTGCTTGCCTCGCCCTCTCGCGGGTTGACGCACCTCCTTCAAATGCATCCTCTGCCCCGTGGGTTCCGCTGCTGCTGGATAAAACTCCTGAACGATCTCCGTCGCCTCCTGCTCCAGTTCCTCAAACAAGCCCAGCGCATAGCCTTCTCTGGCTGCTTGCTCCAACGCTTCCTGGTCGTGGCCGACCTTCTGCGCATAGTCCGCAGCCTGCGCTGCCTGGCTGATGGCTGCGTCGAGCGGCATTCCATTTCGGATACCCAGATCCACGTAGTAGATCGGCGTGCGGTGCGACATGGCCGTGGACTTGGCGCGCAGGCGCAGCTCCAGTGGGAGATATGCCAGCAATCCGCCACTGGCCGCTTGCAGGTACTGCATGCGGGTCATCAAGGTGCGCAGGGAGTTGATCCCGGTGGTGCGCAGCACAAAGGTGCTCATGGCGTCCGCCTGGTTGTCCGGATGGTCAATGCGCATATGGAATCGGCCGAACGGCTTGCACCCGCCTTCAATAGCGAGTGCACACAGGTCCGGGCCTTCGCAAGGGCTAGCTTCGATGCCCTTGCCTGTCATCCGCTTGCAGGTCTGCCCATCTCCCACACAGAGGGGCCGCGCCGTTGCCCGGTCGAACAAGGTGTAGTTGGCCCGCAGGTTCAGTGCCGGGTCGTTGAACAGCACACGGATGGGGATACTGCGCAGCTTGGGTTTGGCAGCGTGGGCATGGGCTGGCGCATTGCCATCGGCAAGGCTGTCAACCTCCGTCATCGTCTTCTGCTCCAGGTTGGTGCCTTGCTCGCTATCTCCCTTCGTAGCCTGAGATAATTGTGTTGCTCGCGCCCGTCTGGCAAGCTTGTCCTGCAAAGTCTGTTTCGGCGGTTTCGGTGCATCTTGGAACTCTGGAGGCAGGGCTTGCAACTCCGTCACTTCCACGCCTGTTGTCATCAATGCCCGGTGGGTGATCTCCGCGCGCAGGATGGCATCCATCGGATGTAGTACCCAGCCCCTGCGGCTTTGGACCTGGGTGGTGATGGTGAATTCGTCATCTTTCTCCGGCAATCGCTTGCCATTGCGCTCGATGACCTTGCCGATGGAGATGCGCCCCACCACAGGGGGCGTCATCATCAGTCCTTTGATCATGGTGTTTCTCCAGAAATGCAAAAGCCCCTTGCTCCAGAGAAGAAGCAAGGGGCTGATCGGTTGATGAATGGGTGAATAGATAAGTGGGTGGGCAGATGAACTGCCGGCCTCTGATAGGTGATTGGATATTGGTGATCAGTGATTGCAGGGTGCTGGCCTGAGCAGCCCGCTCAGCACGCCTCCTGCAGCAGGAATCTCCGTGATCCGGCTTTGGCGCTCGTATAGGCCTTGGCTAGGTCAGGATGGTCTTTCTCGAAGGCAGCGGTGTTGAATGCCTTGCCGTCCTTGGAGCGTTTCCAGCTCACCGAGCCACCAGGGAAGGTCGCGTACGATGCCGCCCCCATGCGCTGCTGGATCTGGTGCTTCAGCAATGCCTCCTGGGCTTCCCAGTCCTGCAGGAGCTTTCGGACGTGAAGTAGCTTGGCAAATGCACTGCAAACACTCTCGTCCTCGGACAGATCCAAGGTGTCACCGCTGTCTTGGGGATACAGACTGCGCAACGCAACTGCTGCGCTGTCCGACGCATCTGCATCGGGCGCCTGTCCAGACTGCACCCTCTCCCAGAACTGCGCCTCCAAGGCCATCAATTGGGTGATCATGGTTTCATCGCGCTTGATGCGGTGGATCTGCAACTCCTGCCCACAGATCAGGACCGCTACATCGGCCGCCTTCTTGCCCGTCACGGCCAGTTGGTGCATGACCTGCAGTTGGATGTATTCCGGAACGCCATCTCTCCAGAGCTTGGCACCGTTGATGCCTGCGGTCTTGCATTCGAGGATCTGGACATCGGAAGCTCCCACCACTTCCCGGTCGATGTTGGCGAGCATCCAGGGCATCTGGGGATGGCCCAGGACAGCATTGACCCGGCGCACCTTGTTGCCGGTGCGTTTGGTGTAGTGGGCGGCGACGATAGGCTCGAGCAAGGTGCCCCAGTACATGGGGCTGGTCTCGTCGTTGGGATCCACGGTCGGCAAGAGATGGCCCTTGCCGGTCTTGTGCATCCACAACTCCAGTTGGGACTGGTAGGGGTTGAGCCCTACGGCCGCCGCAGCGTCGGAGCTGCCGATGCCTTGGCGACGCACATCCAGCCAGATCTCGCGCGGCATGTCCCGGGTGGAAACCAGGCGCAGCGCAGGACGTCTGACCAGGCGCAGCGCAGGACGTCTGTTCTGTGAAGCAGGTATATGTGTAGAAACAGGTGTCGGCATGGTGCCTCCAGTGAAATGGGTGAAGAAATAGACAAAGAAACAGGCAATGAAAGACCAATGCAGGCGACTGCCTTCCTTCTCCACTCCCCTGCCCTCAAAATCTCGAAAGCCCAAAGCACAAAGCCCTCACCGCAGTGGTGAGGGCCTATGACGTTGGAAAGCTTTGAATGAGAAAGGAAGGGACAGAGGGAGAAGGCCGACGGGGCAAAGGGCGAAAGGCGCGCCGCAAGCCGGTGGATTCAGGCCACCAGTTGCAAGGCATGCTCCAGTGCACGCTGCTTGACCGCAGCCCCCACACCGAACCAGGCACTGTCCAGGCGGTTGTCCTGGCTGCGAGCCCGGCGTTCGTGGTCCACGTACTCGGTGATGGAACAGAGCAAGCCCCAGGCCGTCCCCTGGGCTGCTGACAGGGTGGCGCCGCGCCCGTGGCCGTCAAAGAGCATTTGCGCCTTCTGCAAGGCCCGCTCATTGGTCAGACCCGTAGACTGCCCTGCTCCGCCGATACCGGGTTTGTCTGACGTGCAAAGCACCTTCAGGAAGAAGTTCATGGCCTCGTGGCTCTTGACCTTGCGCTCTGCCAAGGTGCGCATCTGGTACATGAAGGAGTCCCATTGGCCGACGGCAATTCCCAACTGGCGTTTGACGGCCTGGGCATCGAAACGGGTGGAGTGGGAGACCTTCACGGCGTTGGTTGCTCCCTGCAGGGCAATCGCCAGAGTGTTGTTGCAGACCACCCGTACGGTGGTGGGCATGGCGACCGTGGCCAAGGTCCCGTCACAGGAGGTTGCCAAGAGCAGGTAGCCATGGACGACGTCATCACCCTTAAGGGCCGCTGATTTGCCAGTCCGGGCCAAAGCCCAGAACTTGCGACCCGCCTTGAGTACTCCGGCTGTCTCCAGTTCATAACCGGCGACCTCTGTAAGATCCCGGTAGAACTCCAGCACATCGCGGGGTTGCACCACCTGGTAGCGGTTGCTGACCACTGACAGTGGTGCCTTGGTGTCGCTGCGGTAGAGCACCTTCTGGTCCGGGAACTCCATGGGCTCGGCATACATGGCAGACGACGCATCCGAGCTGTCGGCCGCCAGATAGCGCACAGGCGTTTCGAGAATCTGCCACTGCATGCCTGCGGCTTGCGCCCAGACATCCAGAGATTGCTTGCGAGGCAGGTGGTTGCCCAGTTGGTGCCAGGGGGTCTGGCCTGCATAGGCCATGGTTTCGACGAGATGGGACATGGTGATCTCCTTGCATCAAGCCTTGAACGAATTGCCACAGCTTTGGCACTCGTAGTTGTCCAGATAGGTCTCGTCGATCTGCTCGCCGATACGGCCGCCGACTTCGTGACCCACGGTGCCGCCGAGCACACCACCGATGATGGCGCCGAGCAAGGAGCCGAGGACGCCACCGACGGGGCCGGCCACAAGCCCGACGGATGCGCCAGTGGTGGCGCCTTGCATGGCACCGGCGATACCCGTGGCCGTACCAGCGGCAGAACCGACACGCTGGCCCAGCTCCTTGGCAACACCCTTGACGCGCACATTCAGAGAATGGCAATGGGGACATTGGATAGACATAGAAACTCCTGAAGTAAAGAAAAGCGCCCCGGGCTCGAAAGCCAGGGGCGCTGAATGGATGGATGGGAGATGAAGTCAATGCAGAACAGCTCGCTTCGCAGCAAACCGCTACCGCATCACGTCAGGGATATATGACTGAAATTATTTGGGATCGCAGGACTTGTGTCATGGTCCAATCTAAATGGACACCTCGATAAGGGAACACCCCCAGCCCGAGGACCAATGAACCATGACACCACAACGCACCCGCAGAACCTTCGACACCACCTTCAAGCGGCAGGTCATCAAGATGATCAAGGACCAAGGCATTCCTGTGTCTCAGGTCTGCCGAGATCTGAACTTGGTGGACAGCGCAGTGCGCCGCTGGCTTGCCCAGCACGAGGGCGAGTGCAACGGCAAGCTCACGGGCGCAATGCCGCTGACGCCGGAGCAGCAGCGCATCCGTCAGCTTGAGCGCGAGAATCAACGTTTGAAGGGGGACGTTGAGCTGTTAAAAAAAGCGTCGGCTTTCTTCGCCCAGGCTATGAAGTGATACAGACACTGATCACTCATATGCGCGAGAAAGCCGCCATCGCCCGTCTGTGTCCGCTGCTTGGCATCAGTCGCTCAGGCTTCTATGCAGCACGCAGCAGACTCTCGCGTCCTCGCATTGTGAGCATGCAGGAAACGCAATTGCAGGCAGCTTTTGCAGACAGTGCCCAGACCTACGGAAGTCGCAGACTGAGCAAAGCCATGCAGGCACGTGGCTTTGCCATGGGCAGGTATCGCACGCGCACATTGATGAGGCGCCTGGAGCTGCGTGCGCGCTGGAGCCGCAAGTTTCGTCACACCACCGACAGTAGGCATGACCTGCCGGTGGCAGACAACGTGCTGAATCGTCACTTCAATCCGGATGCCATCAACAAGGCCTGGGTGAGCGACATCACCTACATCCGCACGGCCAGCGGCTGGCTGTATCTGGCTGCGGTTCTGGACCTGCATTCGCGCAAGGTGGTGGGTTGGTCGATGTCACCGAGCATGCCTGCCGACCTGGTCTGCAGTGCACTGCAGATGGCCATCACGCTGCGCCAACCACCCAAGGGCTTGATAGTGCACAGTGATCGCGGCAGCCAGTACGCCAGCGCCGCGCACAGCGAATTGCTGAGGCGCAACCACTGCATCGCCAGCATGAGCCGCAAAGGAAATTGTTGGGACACCACAGTTATGGAGCGTTTCCTCCTGAACCTGAAGATGGAGCGCGTGTGGCGGCGTCAATATGCCAACCATACCGAGGCCATCGCGGATATTGCTGATTACATCGTCAACTTCTACAACGCACGCAGGTTGCACTCCGCATTGGGCTACCGAAGCCCTGTGGAATACGAACAGGCCAGTACCTAAAATACCTTAGCTGGGTGTCCGAAAAAGCTTGACCATGACAGCAGGCAACGGTAGTAGGGGCGGTGGTGGGGGAGGTGGCTATTCCGGAGGAGATAGCGGCGTAATCGCAGGTGGCGCTGGCTCGTTCAATGCGGGTACAAATCCCACCGCAGTGATCTCAGCGGGCTCTGGAGACGGCCGAGTGGTCATTACGCCACTGTTGGTCATTAACGCGGTCACCTTGCCAGTTGGCCAGATTGGCATTGTCTATCCGACGACTACCCTGAGTGCCACAGGAGGTATCGGCTCCTTGAGTTGGAGCGCTACAGGCTTGCCAAATGGCATGAGCCTGTCGAGTGCCGGCGTTCTCGTCGGAATGCCAACGCAACACGGTAGCTTCTCTGTGCAGGTCGCTGTGACTGACAGCAGTGCGACACCGCGCACAATCACCGTGGCCCTGCCCCTGACCATCAACCCAGCTCCCTTGGCCCTGAGCACCACGAGCTTGGCGCCGGCAACCATAGGCACGCCCTACACTCAGACAATTGTTGCAACTGGTGGCGTTGCGCCCTACGCCTGGTCGGCCACCGGACTCCCTGCAGACCTGACGATCGACCCGGCAACCGGCATCATCAGCGGAACGCCGACGGCGGCAGGAACATCGCAGGTCACTGTCACAGTCACGGATGACGCAGGCCAGGTCAAGAGCGCCCAGTTCACCATCGTCGTGGATCAGCTCGATTTGACTGTGTCCACCCAGACCCTGCCAGGCGGGCAGGTTGGCCAAGCGTACAACGCGAGCATCGTGGTGGCAGGCGGCGTGCCCCCGTACTCGTTCACGCTCACCGGCGACCTGCCTGAAGGGCTGATCCTGAACCCGACGACCGGAGCCATTACCGGTACGCCGACCAAGGCCCAGACCAGCACGTTCAGCGTCACCATTGAGGACAGCACTCTCCTGCCGCAATCTGCGATGGCCAAGGCCGCCGTGCACAGCGTCACGCAGAGCTTCAGCATCACCGTGGCCGCTGCGCCTGTAGTGGCCGCGCCGACACCGGTGCCGACTCTCGGTGAATGGGGCGTGATCGCACTGTCATCGCTGCTCGCTATGTTCGGGCTGGCGCGAAGCCGACGCCGTCAAGGCTGATCTGAGAGCCGCCTTCGGGCGGTTTTTCTTTTGGAGACCGACGGTTTAAGGTCATTAAAAGGAGTACTGTGGGTCCAGGCAATCCATCCTGATCTGCCGCCATAGACCGGAGGTCTATATGTTTTTGCATCCAATACCAGTGTCCTCACCATCGTTCTGGGAGGTCACTAAAAATATGCTTTTCCCCAACGCTGGCAACCATCCACCGCAGGAACAAGAGAAGAAGATCCCGCCCAACAAGAAGGAGGAAGAGGAGCAGCAGCAAATCACAGCAGGCCGCGACGCGACCCTTGCGCACAACGTGACGTGATTTCGCTTCCAAGCAGACGAAAAGCCACCTACGGGTGGCTTTTCTGCTCGAGATCTCGATTTGTCGCTGAAGGACGCCCTTTATGAAAAATCCAGAGCGCCCCATCATCGACATGCTCCGCAACCGAGCAGATGCGTTAGCTGCAGATAGCGACCTGCTCGCCCCACGGGAGACCACCGTCAGACTTGCAAGGTGGATGGCCGAAGACATCGACAGACTCGAGCGCGAAGATGTTGAGGGCCTCTTCTTGATAGGAGACGTTCTGCTCCGCGAGCGATTGTGCTGCAGCGCTATCAAAAGCCGCGCCACAAGTCTCCCCTCTCAAACAGGTGCGCTACATCATCCTCATACGCACAATCATGAAGCCTGTCCCATGTTCATTGGCGAGAACCAATGAAAGGCAAATGAAACAGGCAATCGGCATAGGGGGCAGCCAACTGGCTGCACCCCTGCCACACCACCCGGCATGCGGGTCCGCACCGGGCGGTTCGAGAGCTTGAGGTCATGAGAGCCTGGGCAGCCCCAGCTGATCGAAGTAGGCAATGGTCAGCACACTATTGAGCAGTTTGGCGCTGTTACGCCACCAGCGGTGGCTGTTGGCTGCCACTGTTTGCGCTACTGCCCCTTTTGCCCCCAGTGCCATGAGTTCACGGTAAATCACCTTGCCTCGTCTCCAATGTTTTAGCTGTAGCGCTCGCATTCGGTGACGCAGCCACTCATCCAGCTCTCGCCAGATCTTTGGCGTCTGCGCCAACTCGAAGTACGCCTTCCAACCCATCAGATAAGGCCTCAGCTCTTGCACCACTTCGCTTATGCTGCGTCCGCAAGTGCGGCGCGTCACCTGCCTGATTCGTGCTTTGAAGTCTGCCAGGGCCTTGTTTGCTACCCCGCATTTGACTTCGCCGCCTTTGGCTTCCCACAGCTCATACCCAAGGAACTTACGCCCGAGGGCACTTGCCACTGCGCTTTTGGCCTCATTGATTTGAAGCTTCAAGCGAGCGTACAGTTTCCTCAGCAGCCGCATCACCCGCTCACCCGCCTTCTTGCTGCCCACGTAGACGTTGCAGTCGTCGGCGTAGCGGGCGAAGCTGTAGCCCCGCACCTCCAACACCTTGTCCACCTCGTCTAGCAGCACATTGGCCAGCAATGGGCTCAGCGGCCCGCCCTGCGGCATGCCCTTTACCCGCTCGATCAGCACCCCTCCATCCATGATTCCCGCGTTCAGATACGCACGAATCAGCCGCAAGACTGCGGCGTCATCGATGCGCCTGCTCAGGCGGTTCATCAGAATGTCATGGTTGACCCGGTCAAAGAACTGGGCCAAGTCCACATCCACCACAACCCGCTTGCCCGACTGGACATAGCGCCTGGCGGCTTTGACCGCATCGTGCGCCCGCCTGCCAGGACGCAAGCCGTGGCTGTGTTCACTGAACGTGGGGTCGATCAGGGGCTGCAGCACTTGTAGCAAAGCCTGCTGTATCAGCCTGTCCAGCACCGTCGGGATACCCAACTCGCGCTTGCTCCCGTCGGCTTTGGGAATCAGCTGCCTGCGTACCGGTTTGGGCCGGTACGTGCCTGCCAGGACCTGCTCACGCACGTCCTTCCAACTCGCTTTGAGCAGCTCGCCGGTTTGCTGGATGTCCAGCCCATCAACGCCTGCCCCTCCCTTGTTGGCTCTGACCCGTCTCCAGGCCCGTTGCAGGTTCTCTCTCGTCAGCGCCGCCGCAAGCAAACCACCAGTGCTCGCTTTTGGCATGGCCGACCCTGTAGCACGGTGTTCCCAGAGCGGGCCGCAGACTTCGTCGCTGGCAAGATCACGCGCGGCTTCACCGCCCGCTACGCTCGCCCGCCCGGATGGCTCCGGCATCTGACGCATGGTCTTTGGCATCCCTGTGTCCTTGGCTGACTCACTCTCGTTCGGCCCTTCGCCGTTTCACTGATGGCTTCAGCAGCCCGCTACTTCGACTACTACGACCTCTGCTGACTTCTCGCTCCAGCACAACGCTGTCAGGCTTTCACCCTCAAGGCGAGATCTCCCCAGGTAAGAACGCACTCCTTCACCGCACAACCGCCGCATCTACGCCACCACGCCTTGGTCATGAGAGCTTTGTGGTTTCATGCCCACTCGCCCTGCTCGGCAGCGCCTTCTATGCGGTTCTTGTTCATCGGCTCGCGATTTATGTTCCACGCTTCCTTCCCACGCTCGGTCACCCTTACGCAGTTGCGCTTCGCTTCGTTCGTTATGACCAACTTACGGCGGGACTTTCACCCGCAGGAGTGCGCCCATGCTGGGCGCACATGAAAAAAGCCCGCCGAAGCGGGCTGCAAAGAACGGAGATCAATCCGTCCAGCTGAGAACAACGCTCAATTACTTCTGAGGAGTTTCCGCCCGCTTTTCATCTGCATTTTGCTTCTGACCGGGGCTCTGTTGTTGCTGTTGATCAGATTTTTTCTGATCTTGATCAGGTTGTTTTTGGCTGGGATTCTGCTGTTGTTGCTGAGGCATGATGTTTCCTTAAATCAAGTGAGTGACAAGGTGCTTTCGGTCGCTAGCAGGAGCACCTCTCGGATCAGTGTTTTGCTTCTACATTGCACTGATCTTTAGTGTGCTCTCATCGGATATAAATAGATGTAGGACATTCAGGAACTTACATCATGATTTGTACATGCTCATCTTGTGGCATTCGAAACCCCATGATGGTGCATGTACCTAACAAATATTTTTCACCACCACCTGCGGCAGTACTATCAAAAACAAAGAACCCGCACTAGGCGGGTCAAATGTATCTGACTTAGTTTCAGTATTCATGAGCTATTTTATCTATTGCTCCTTTCTGATCCTCTGTCTTCGGTGGGATAGGTGCCACCCCATCTTTTGGGTCTAAGATTGCTTCCGGAGGATTCCACATCGACTGTAAAAAACCCAAGAACGTGCCACCTATGCGTCTGAGGGGGAGTATGAACATACATACCTCCGATCTATGTCTGCAGATGAGCAGGCATTGTTTCTCGGAATAGTGTCGATAGGCTGCTCATCGATAGCTACCGGCACAATATCCAATATGGATATGCGAAATAAATCTCGCATATCTCGATTGAACTCCAGCTCTCGCTTGTGTGCGAGCAAGGAAAACTTCTTCAAGTATTGCATGTGAACCACCAGAGTGGTTAAGCCCGCAATCAGTACTGGCTGAGCGGCGCAATCGTCATGGGCTTTGGTATGTCGTCCCTGTCCGGCTGGCTTGGCTGCTCCTGCTGATCATCATCGTCAGGATCTTCTGGGTAGTTAGGCTGCGTTGCCCCAAGAGCAGCCAAGCTCGATTTCCAAAATGCCCCGCCTGGAGAGTGTGTGGTTTGAAACATATAGACCTCCGGTCTAAATTTAGGTGAAAATTCCGAGACCAATCTCTCGGCCAGCCGCCACTAGTTGTCACCGACGCAATCTATAGCGCCATCTCTAGTGCCGGTATACGGACATAGTGCCTATCTGCCCTTTGCGAGCTCCTAATCTCGCTTTTGCACTAGTCGTGCAGTTGTACAGGTGTACTGATAGGTGATTCCGCTAATCACATAGATCAGCGTAATCTTCCTGAGTTTCGATCCTTTTTTTTGCACGAGCTCGTTTTTCCAACGCCCTATCCTCTTGCTCAAGAGTAGCGGTACTTGGCCCTTGAAAAACATAGTCGTCGTCAGAAATATTTCGACTCTGCACGTCTGGCAGCACACGCCTTCTAGCGCGAATGTTGTGAATTGTTTTGTCTTTGTAGGACATGACGTTCTCCAAGCAAGTTAGAAATCACTTGGACTAGGGAAAGTTGTTCCCTTACGCTCACCGCTCTCAGCTTCTTTGGGAAGCTTTTTTCCTTGTTCCGAGGCAGGGAGAGGTGTTTTGGTTTTTGGTGCGAAAATCGCCTTCACAGATTCCCACAAAGTGGGTTTGTGTTTGGGGAGGGGGGGCATAAGCATATAGACCTCCGGTCTATGGCGGTGAACCAAGATGGATCACCTGCACCCACAGTACTCCTTTTAATGACCTTAAACCGTGCTCGGAAAGATTTACTTCTCAGGCGGCAGCCTGATTCCCTGCGTGCTCTAAATGTTAAGTGTCACACCGGCGCCTGCTCCGGCAAGTTGACATCAATCACTCGCCCCTTGAGAACTGCCCCAGTTCAAGTGCATCGCGCCGCTTCTTCGGCAGGTAGAAGCCGTCCTGGGCCTCCCGGATCCGCTTCTCTCGGGCGTGCACACTCTGCGCCAGTTGCATCGGGAGTATCCGACGAGCCGGATTCTTCTCGTTGAACTTCGCGATCGCGGCGCGCGCCTCGGCCTTGCCCTCCTCGTCCTTAGCCATGGCCGCCATGGCGAATCGCTCCACGAGCGCACTGCGCCGCGCCATCAGCGCCTTGTCGTGCCCCACGACGGCCGACTTTCCCTCGTAGGCGTTGCGGACCTCTGAAGGCGAGAAGCCGGGAGCCTGGCCAAGCAACGCGGCGGCGTCCACCTCATCCTGGATCACAATGCCGCTCTTGTCCTTCACGCCCTCGGTGCCGTAGCGCAAGGCCTTGAGCGGCCCGCACAGCACGGTCGGAGCCATGGTCTCGAGGCCTCGGGCATAGCGCCCTTAGCTCATCTCCTGCAGGCCCTTGAGCGCGTTCACCCCGATCGCGGCGACCGGGCCCAGGGCGGCAGTCATCGCCGACTCGCCCAGGCGCAGCCTTTCCAGGCCTTCCTGCACGTCCGGGAAGATCAGCTTGTCCAAGCCTACCCGCCCGGAGATATCCCAGGGAGCCAGGCGCGACAGGCCATGTCCGCCAGCAAGTTCTGCAGCGCCACCTGCGCATCCCAGGGCTCGTCATCGTCTCCGCCTAGCATCGACGCGGCGGCCAGCATCATAGTGACCATCGGCAAGCCCAGCACGCCGGCCGCCATGGCATGCGTCGTCAGCAGGCCGGCCAGCGTCTTGCGGGCCACCGCGCGGTCCTCCGGAGAAGCACCCTTGAGCGCTGCGCGCGAAGGTGTAGACCATGTTCTGGCTGTACTGCTTGAAGAGCAGCAGCACCTTCTGCCAATTGCCCTGAAGCGTGGCCGGTTGTTGGCGCTGTAGTCGAAATGACCGTCGTATGTGGCCTGCGCCGCGTCGGCGTATCTACCGCAGCTTGCACGTTGTAGCCCACCATGGCCGTGCCCTTGGCGCTGTAGGTGTTCATGGCGCTTGCATCAGGATCCGTCTGGGAGATCTGACGATCCGGCAGGGTCTCCAGCCGTGCCTTGACCACCTGCAGGTCCTGCAGGCGCCGGCGCATCTTCTGGATCTTTCTGTGTAACCGCTCTGTCTTGGCCTGCATCTCCGCAGGCTGAGTCCGGTCTGCCGTCTCCAAAGCGTCGAGGTAGCGCTGGATGCTTTCCTCCAGTTCGCGCTCACGGCACTCAATCTTGCCAGGCGTGAAGTTGCGCTCACGGTTGTTAACGGCCTTGAACTTACTGCCGTCGATGGCCACCACGGCGTTGGTGAACAAGTTCAACTCGCGGCACAGCACGACGAAGCGACGGCAGACATTGCGGATGCCTTTGCCGTTATCGCGCCGGAAGTCCGCGATGGTCTTGAAGTCCGAGGCAAGCCGACCGATCAGCCACATCAACTCCACGTTGCGCTGGCACTCGCGCTCCAGTCGGCGACTAGACTGGATACGATTGAGATAGCCGTATAGATACAGCTTCAGAAGCACTGCGGGGTGATACGAAGGCCTGCCGGTTAAAGCCGGCTGTAGGCCCCGAAACTCCAAGGCCACTAGATCCAGCTCGTTGATGAAGGCATCAACGATTCGAACTGTGTTGTCCTCGGCGATGAAGTCGTCCAGGCACTCTGGCAGCAACGTGACCTGCAGCCGGTCCTGACCCTCGATGTATCTGGACATATTGACTCCGGTGCTCAATATGTCTACACGGACTCTACCGGCCCATGCGGCAGGCCGCGAGAGGGTTTTCACACAGCCTCGCTGCAAAGGCGACATGTGTCCACTCAACATCTCACATAGGCCAAGCTGGAAAAAACAAAAGGCTGCAAACCGAAGTCTACAGCCTTTGCTTTTTGTGGTACTTTAAGTGGTACAAAAATCAAATCATCTCGCAAGTCATTGATTTTTAAGCCATCTTGGCGGAAACGGAGGGATTCGAACCCTCGATGAGGCTCTACACCCCATACTCCCTTAGCAGGGGAGCACCTTCGGCCACTCGGTCACGTTTCCAATACAGCTATTGTAACCCACTCAAATAGGGGTTTCTGGAAATCGGGCCAATTTTTTTGGCCCGACATCCATCCGTCGTCGTCAGGCCTGGTCGAGATCGAAGGCCTTGTGCAGTGCGCGCACCGCGAGCTCGACGTACTTCTCGTCGATCACGACCGAGGTCTTGATTTCGGAGGTGGAGATCATCTTGATGTTGATACCCTCTTCGCTCAGCGACTTGAACATCTTGCTGGCCACGCCGACGTGGCTGCGCATGCCGATGCCGACGATGCTGACCTTGGCGATCTTGGTGTCGCCGACGACTTCCTGGGCGCCGAGCTTGGGCAGCACTTTTTCCTTCAGCAGGTCGATGGTGCGCTGGTAGTCGTTGCGGTTCACGGTGAAGCTGAAGTCGGTCTTGCCGTCCTTGCTCACGTTCTGGATGATCACGTCCACATCGATGTTGGCGTCAGCCACTTCGCCCAGGATCTGGTAGGCGATGCCGGGG
Source organism: Diaphorobacter ruginosibacter (assembly GCF_014395975.1). Taxonomy (NCBI): domain Bacteria; kingdom Pseudomonadati; phylum Pseudomonadota; class Betaproteobacteria; order Burkholderiales; family Comamonadaceae; genus Diaphorobacter; species Diaphorobacter ruginosibacter. Next base: position 3,135,662 of record NZ_CP060714.1, read on the forward strand.
GTGTCTGGCACGCCCAGGACGGAAATCTTGGCTTCGTCGCGGGTGAAAGCGATGCCGGAGACAACGGCTTTTTCCATTTTTTCGTCTTCCTCAAAAGTAATCAGCGTGCCGGAGACGGCTTCTTCATTGATGTCGATGTCCACGGGCGTGAAGCTGGAGAGCACGCGCAGCGGCACCTTGTACTTGCCGGCGAATTCGACGGAGCGGATCTGCAGCACCTTGCTGCCCAGACTCGCCATTTCAAGCATTTCCTCGAAGCTGAGCGTCGCGAGGCGGCGAGCCTCGGGCACCACGCGCGGGTCGGTGGTGTACACGCCATCCACGTCGGTGTAGATCAGGCATTCGGAGGCTTTCATGGCGGCAGCGATCGCCACGGCGGAGGTGTCCGAGCCGCCCCGGCCGAGCGTGGTGATATGGCCTTCGGGGTCGATACCCTGGAAGCCGGTCACGATCACCACCTTGCCTGCGTCCAGTTCGGCACGCACGCGCTTGTCGTCAATGGACTCGATGCGAGCCTTCGTGAACGAGCTGTCGGTGCGCACAGGCACTTGCCAGCCGGTGAAGCTCACAGACTCGAGGCCTTCGGCCTGCATTGCAATGGCCAGCAGCGCGGACGAAGCCTGCTCGCCAGTGGCGGCCAGCATGTCCAGCTCACGATGATAGGCCGTGGCGGCGCGCGAGGGAGCCAGCTCTTTGGCCAGGCCCAGCAGGCGGTTGGTTTCACCACTCATGGCGCTGGGCACCACCACCATCTGGTGGCCGGCCCGCGCCCACTTGGCCACGCGCTTTGCGACATTGCGGATGCGCTCTGTCGAGCCCATCGAGGTGCCGCCGTATTTATGAACGATCAGTGCCATGGAATTTTCGGGGCGACGAAACTTTTTTCAATCACGGCGCAAACGGACTGAGGGCTGTTTTGGCTTGGCGCGCCGACGTTTCGTACAAAAAGTTGAATCCAAAACCTGCTAATTGTACCAATCGAGGACGCCGTCTTTTCTCTGTATGTAACCACGCCCCGTCTTGAGGTGGATCCTGTGGCCGCGCGTGGTGCACGCCGCGAGCTGGTCAAGCAGTTCACCGAGCTGCGCGGAGCTCGGCGTGGTGGCATGTACATGCTTGAGCCAATGCCGCAGGACATTGGCCTGGCGCGCGCGGCTCAGGGCCTGCAAGGCCTTGATGGACGGGGGATGGCCCACGCGCTCCAGATCGATCTGGGCAAGCTCGTCGAGCAGTTGCGCCGCCTGCGCTGCGTTGTCCGCGCTGCGGCCGAAGGTCTCGCGAAACTGGGGAAACGTCTGCTCAAGCGCCGGCAATACATGCTTGCGGATGCGATTGCGCGTATAGCGCTCGTCCGCGTTGGTCGGGTCCTCCACATATGCAATGCCCTGCCGGTCGAGCCAGCTGCGGATTTCCACGGCGCTCGTGCCGAGCAGCGGGCGATACCACTGCACGCCTTGCGCACCGGCGCGCAGCCATTGCGCAGGCATGGCCGCCAGCCCGGCCACGCCCGCACCACGCGACAGCGCGAGCAGGATGGTTTCGACCTGATCGTCGGCGTGTTGCGCGAGGGCGATGCCGCGGATCTCCGGCGCGTCCAGCAACAGCGCCTCGAATGCGCCATAGCGCGCCTGCCGGGCCGCATCCTCCGGGCTCTGGCCTGCGGCGTTCCTGGCATCCACATGGCTGACATGCAGCGGGACGCCGAGCGTGTCGCACAGCGTCCGGCAATGCGCCTCGAAGGTATCGGCCGCCGCCTGCAGGCCATGATGGACATGGAATGCTTGTACCCGGCCCGGCCAGCGGCGCGCGCAGGCCACGAGCAAGGCGCTCGAATCGGCACCTCCACTCAGTCCCACGGCCAGGGGCAGCGCGGGCTTGAAGGACTGCAGGGCGGACTCGAAGGACAGGGCCATGGGATTGTCGTGTCGGGAAATATCGGCTCAAAGCGGGGTGCTCTAGCCGGGAGCTTCAGAAACACCAACGGCCCCGAAGGGCCGATGCAGCATCAAGCGCGATGACCGGATTACCGTCCGGTCAGGCGTTTTCCGCCTTGGTATCGTTGAACCTGCCGTAGCTCTGCACGCGCTCGTAGCGGCGATCCAGCAGTTCCTTGGGCTTGAGGTCGGCCAACTGGCGATAGGCATCACCCAGCGCACGCTTCAGGAACGAAGCCATCTGCTTGTGGTCGCGGTGCGCACCGCCCACGGGTTCGTTGACGATCTTGTCGATCAGGCCCAGTGCCTTCAGTCGGTGGGCGGTGATGCCCATCGCGTCCGCGGCTTCCTGCGCCTTGTCGCTGGTCTTCCAGAGAATGGATGCACAGCCTTCCGGGCTGATCACGGAGTAGACCGAGTACTGCAGCATGATGACCTGGTCGGCCACCGAGATCGCCAGCGCGCCGCCCGAACCGCCCTCGCCGATCACCGTGGTGATGATGGGCACTTCCAGCTGCGCCATCTCGAAGATGTTGCGGCCGATGGCCTCGGACTGGCCGCGCTCCTCGGCGTCGATGCCCGGATAGGCACCGGGAGTGTCGACGAAGGTGAACACCGGCAGCTTGAACTTCTCTGCGGTCTTCATCAGGCGCAGGGCCTTGCGGTAGCCTTCGGGACGGCTCATGCCGAAGTTGCGCGCGGCGCGCTCCTTGGTGTCGCGGCCCTTCTGCTGGCCGATCACCATGCAGGCATGGCCATTGAAGCGTGCAAGACCACCGACGATCGACAGGTCATCGGCGAAGTGGCGATCACCATGCATTTCCACGAAATCGGTAAAGATCTCGCGGACATAGTCCATGGTGTAGGGGCGCTCGGGGTGGCGTGCGATCTTGGTGATCTGCCACGGCGTCAGGTCGCTGTAGATGTCCTTGGTGAGCTGGTGGCTCTTCTTGCTGAGCTGATCGATCTCCTCGGAGATGTCCACCGCGCTTTCGTTCTGGACGTAGCGCAGTTCGTCGATCTTGGACTCCAGCTCCGCGATAGGTTGCTCGAAATCCAGAAATGTTTTTTTAGCCAACGTAATTCTCCTTGGGCACTGTAGACCCAAACTGCTCCGGGTGCTTGCTGTTCCTGTTCCGCTGAAGGGCGGGGATTCAGACCTCTTGAGGCACTCTGCGCATTGACATTGATAAGCGCAGATCAATAGCCAGCATCAAACTGGCATCGGAGCAAGCGATCTCCAAATATACCAACTTGCGACACTGCACCAGGGCTTCCATGCTTCGGCCACCTCACGGGCATCGCTTCGGCTGACCGGCTCACCCGAGAAATACTGGTTGCTGATACCTTGCAGCAGAGTGGGGTCATCAAGCGGAAGCACGTTGGGACGACCCAGGTGGAACAGCAGGAACATGTCCGCGGTCCAGCGGCTGATGCCACGGATGGCGATCAGTTCGGCGATGATCGCCTCGTCGGACATGCCGTCCCACTCCTTCACATGCAGCCGGCCGCTGTCGAAGTGCAGCGCGAGATCGACGATGTACTCCACCTTGCGGGCCGACAGGCCCGAGGCGCGCATGTCGTCCACCTTCAGCAGCAGCACGTTGCTGGGCGTCATCTCGGCATGGAGCAGCGCAAACTTCTCCCAGACACGCTGAGCGGAAGCAACCGAGACCTGCTGACCCACGATGCTGCGTGCCAGCGTGGTGAAAGCATCGCCGCGCAGCGTGAGCGAGACGTCGCCCAACTGGGGAATCAGGCGCCGCATCACGCGGTCCTTCTTCATCAGGTGCTTGCAGGCTTCCTGCCAGTAACTGGGCGGCTTGAGGCTGGCGGTACTGTCATCCGGCGTCTTCTTGGTAGTGACCATTGATCAATGCACTCCCACCGAGGCCGTTGCGGGCACCTCTGCCGGCCCGCTGCCGACAGGAAAACTGCTGCTCTTCACTGCGCCGCCTCCCAGGTCGTGCCCGCGGCGGAGTCCTTCAGCACAACGCCCTGCTCCAGCAGTTCCTTGCGGATGCGATCGGCCTCTGCCCAATTCTTGGCCGCCTTGGCCGCGGCGCGCGCCGCGATCTGGGCCTCGATGGCTGCGGAGTCCAGTGCGGTCGACGCACCGGACTGCAGGAAGCCCTGCGGGTCGGCCTGCAACAGCCCGATCACGCCACCCAGCGCCTTGAGCAGGCCCGCCGCCTCGGAGGACTTGCCACGGTTGACCTCACCCGCCAGGTCGAACAGCACGGCCACCGCCTCGGGCGTGCCGAAGTCCTCGTCCATGGCGGCCTTGAAGCGCGCAGCATAGGGATTCGTCCAGTCGATCGATGCAACCTCTGCCGCCGGTACCAGGCTCAGCGCCGTGTAGAGGCGCTTGAGCGCATTGCGCGCATCGTCCAGGTGCACGTCGCTGTAGTTCAGCGGACTGCGGTAGTGCGCGCGCACCACGAAGAAGCGCACGGTCTCGGCGTCGTATTCCTTGAGCACATCGCGGATCGTGAAGAAATTGCCCAGCGACTTGGACATCTTCTCGTTGTCCACGTTGATGAAGCCGTTGTGCATCCAGGTGATGGCCAGTGGCTTGCCGTTCGCACCCTCGCTCTGCGCAATCTCGTTTTCGTGATGCGGGAACTGCAGGTCGGCGCCGCCGGCATGGATGTCGAACGTCTCGCCCAGCAGCTCGCAGCTCATGGCCGAGCATTCGATGTGCCAGCCCGGACGGCCCAGGCCGTACGCGCCATCCCACTTGGCTTCGGCAGGCTCGGTGGGCTTGGCCGTCTTCCAGAGCACGAAGTCGAGCGGGTCTTCCTTGCCGTCGAGCACCGCCACGCGCTCGCCCGCATGCAGCTCGTCGAGCGACTTGCCCGAAAGCTTGCCGTAGCCGGGGAACTTGCGCACCGCATAGTTCACGTCACCATTGGGAGAACGGTAGGCCAGGCCCTTGCGCTCCAGCGTGCCGATCATCTCGAGCATCTGCGGGACGTAGTCGGTCGCGCGCGGTTCATGCGTGGGGCGCTCGATGCCCAGGGCATCAGCATCCTGGTGCAGCGCGTCGATCATGCGATCCGTGAGGCTGCGGATGGTCTCGCCGTTCTCCAGCGCGCGCCTGATGATCTTGTCGTCGATGTCGGTGATGTTGCGAACATAGTTGACCGACAGGCCGCTGGCGCGCAGCCAGCGCTGCACGATGTCGAAGGCGATCATCGAACGTGCGTGTCCGAGATGGCAGAGGTCGTAGACCGTCATGCCGCAGACATACATGCGCACATGACCGGCCTGAAGCGGGGAAAAATTCTCCAACGCACGCGACAGCGTGTTGTAGATTCGCAAGCTCATGGAATAAAAATGGGTAATCTGTGTGTAGCTTCGCCCGCAACCACGGCAGGCGATGGAGGGAATAACGAACACTCGAAAAGACGATCACGCATCTGATCGCAGAGCGTTTCACGCCCGTGGCGTCAGCAGTGACAACAGCGTGCGGACATGACACACCCCTCAGCTACAATTCACCGCAGTATAAGCCCGCGCCGCATTCTGGCTGGTCTCCTCAGTCTTTTGCCACACATGAATCCTGTACGCACCTCAGTTCAATCCCTCCTGCGGCTGGCCGTTATGGCCTGTGCCATGGGGTCCCCCTGGGCCCATGCGGACGACTATTCCAGCATCACGACACTGCTCAAGCAAAAGAAGGCCGATCAGGCGCTCGTTGCCGTGAACAAGCGCATCGATGCCACGCCACGCGACCCGCAGCTCCTGTTCCTGCGCGGTGTTGCGCAAAGCGATCTGGGCAAGGCGGGTGATGCCATTGAGACCTTCACGCAGCTCACCCAACTCTACCCCGAACTGCCCGAGCCCTACAACAACCTCGCGGTGCTGTATGCCAAGCAGAACGAGCTCGAGAAGGCACGCCGCGCGCTCGAGATGGCCGTGCGCGGCAATCCGAACTATGCCGTTGCCCATGAGAACCTGGGCGATATCTACGCACGGCTGGCGGCCGAGTCGTATGACAAGGCCCAGCGCCTCGACCCACGCATCGCGGTGACCACGGCTCCCAAGCTCAAGCAGTTGCGCCAGATGTTCAATGGCGGTGCCAACCCGGCGCCCTCCCTCGCCGCGCCGGCGACCGCCCTGCCGACCTCACCCTCCGCGAGCAAGCCCGCGAACTGAACCTCACGGCCCTTGTCCGACTGTCGCCTTCCCGCGCGTGCGCCCGTGCACCAGCCCCTGAAAACCGCTGCGACCCCATGGTCAACGCGGGGACTGTGCTAACTTTTGCCATGTTTTATCCATGTGACCCGCGCAGCCCCTGCGCCACATTGCCAGCACGCATCCGCGCGCACCGTCACATGGGCTTCCCAACCATTCGTCGAACCAAGGAGTGATTTCCATGTTTTCCCGTCGCAACTCGCTGCTGGCCATGGCCGGCATTGCCGCTGCCGCGCTGATCGGCTCCGCTCCCGCACTCGCGCAGGACGCTGCCCCCAAGGTCAAGATCGCCACGTCGATGGGCGACATCGTCGTTCAGCTCGATGCGGCCAAGGCGCCCAAGACCGTGGAGAACTTCCTCTCCTACGTGAAGGACAAGCACTACGACGGCACCATCTTTCATCGCGTGATCGACGGCTTCATGATCCAGGGTGGCGGCTTCACCGCCGACATGCAGCAGAAGGCCACCAAGGCGCCGATTCCGCTCGAGGCCAGCAACGGCCTGAAGAACGACAAGTACACCATCGCGATGGCACGCACCGGCAATCCGAACTCGGCCACCTCGCAGTTCTTCATCAACGTGAAGAACAACGACATGCTCAATGCCCCGAACCCCGACGGCCATGGCTACGCGGTGTTCGGCAAGGTCGTGAGCGGCACGGACGTCGTCGACAAGATCAAGGCCGTGGCCACGGGCAACAAAGGCCCGCACCAGAATGTGCCAAATACGCCCGTGGTGATCGAGTCGGCCACGCTGGTGAAGTAAGCTTGCCGCATCTGTTTTCTCCCATAGACCCCCTCATTTTCGAAAGTAATCCGTACCATGAGCAACCCACAAGTTGAAATGACCATCGCCGGCTACGGCACGATCGTGATCGAACTGGACGCAGTGAAGGCCCCCAAGTCCACTGAGAACTTCCTGAACTATGTGAAGTCCGGCTTCTACGACGGCACCATCTTCCACCGCGTCATCAAGAACTTCATGGTTCAGGGCGGCGGCTTCACGGCCGGCATGCAGCAGAAGACGACTGAAAAGCCCATCGAGAACGAAGCCAACAACGGCCTGAAGAACGACAAGTACACGCTGGCCATGGCCCGCACGAGCGATCCGCACTCCGCCACCGCACAGTTCTTCATCAACGTGGTGGACAACGGCTTCCTGAACCACACAGCCCCCACGGCCCAGGGCTGGGGCTATGCCGTGTTCGGCAAGGTCGTCCAGGGCACCGAAGTGATCGACAAGATCAAGGGCGTGGTGACTGGCCGCAAGGGCTTCCATGACGACGTGCCAAAGGAAGACGTGGTCATCGAAAAGGCTGTTGCCCTGTAATTTTTACAAAGCCCTGCCCTTGGCCAAGCCCGGATAGCCTGGTTCGCCGCTGTCCAGGCTTGCCAAGGCCGCACTTCATCGATGACCCTGCCGTCCACGCCCTCCGCCCCGGAACTCGTTGCCCCAGCGGAATGGCGCACGGTCGAGTTCGTTTCTGATCTGCACCTTCAGCGCGAAGAGCCCGAAACCGTCGACGCTTTCGCTCGCTATCTGCGGGACTCGCAGGCCGATGCCATCTTCCTGCTGGGCGATGTGTTCGAGGTCTGGGTGGGAGACGACAGCATCGACGAATCCGGCAGTTTCGAGGCCGAATGCTGCGCGCTGCTGTCGCAGGCAGCCAGAGCGCGGCCGATGTATTTCATGCACGGCAACCGCGACTTCCTGGTCGGCATGCATTTCGCAGAGCGCACCGGCGTGCGGCTGCTGGCGGATCCAACGGTGCTGGTCCTGGATGGCAAGCGCTGGCTGCTGAGCCATGGCGATGCACTCTGCCTGGACGATGTCGAGTACCAGAAGTTCCGCACGGTGGCTCGCAACCCGCAATGGCAGGCGCAACTGCTCTCGCTTCCCCTCGCTGCGCGGCGCGCACAGGGCCGCAGCGCGCGCCAGCAAAGCGAAGCGCGCAAGCACTCACCCGAGGCGTTCTACGGCGACGTGGACACCGAAGCCGCGTTCCAATGGCTTCAAGCCGCAAACAGCCGCGTGCTGATTCACGGGCATACCCACCGCCCTGCGGACCATGAACTCCAGGGCCAAGATGGCACCCGGGCACAACGCATCGTGCTCTCCGACTGGGACCTTGCCGCCACCCCGCCACGAGCGGAGGTGTTGAGATTGAGCCCGGGGGGCTTGGAACGGATAGCCATCGCCCCCAAGTAGGGCGCATGCACCCTCCAGCAGCCCTCACCCGACTCCTGCGCCGCGCGAGCAACAGCCTACGCTCCCGTCTCGCGCCCGTGCCCGAAATCCCCGCAGAGCTCTGGCTCTCGACGGTGCGCCAATTCCCGTTCCTGGCGGCGCTGGACATGGAGGAGCAGTCCAAGCTGCGCGCGATCAGCGCCCTCTTCCTGCAACAGAAGGAATTCACCGGCGCCCATGGCATGGAGGTGACCGACGCCATGGCCGTCGCCATCGCGGCCCAGGCCTGCCTGCCACTGCTGCATTGGGGCGACCCGGCCAAGGCACTCGATTGGTACGACGACTTCGTCGGCATTGTGGTACATCCTGCCGAGGCCGTTGCCGTCAGGCAATCCACTGATGCGGCGGGCGTGACGCACCAGTACAGCCAGGTGCTGCTCGGCGAGGCCATGGAGCGCGGCCCCGTCATGCTGGCCTGGCCTGCGGTGGAAAGCGCCGGACAGGACCCGGAGGACGCCACCAGCGTGGTGATCCACGAGTTCATCCACAAGATCGACATGAAGGACGGCGCTGTCAACGGGCGGCCGCCGCTGCAACTGGGCTTTGCAGGAACGAGCAGCGCCGCCGAAGGACGCAGGCTCTGGGCCGACACATGGACCCGCGCCTACGATGGTTTCCGCGAGAAAGTCATCATCGCGCAGCGGTTCGGCGGCGAGAAGCAATGGCTGAACAGCTACGGAGCCACCGCGCCCGAGGAATTCTTTGCGGTGGCATGCGAGGCCTACTTCGTGAACCACAGCCGCTTCGCGCAGGAGTTTCCGGCGCTGTCTCCGCTGCTGGATGCGCTGTTCAACCGGCCAGCCCGGACAGTCGCAAGGCCCTGAGCCAACCCAGTCCGTCACTGGTTCCACCCGGCACCGCGCCGCGCCGCGGGCGGTACTCGCAGCCGATCCATCCCTGCCATCCGCACTGCGCCTCCACCTCGTCGATCACGCCGAACAGATAGGGATGGTTGATCTCGCCGATGTCCGGCTCGTGGCGCTCGGGCACACCGGCAATCTGGAAATGGCCTACGCGACCCGTGGGCAGGTACTTGCGGATCTTCGCCGCGAGGTCACCCTCCATGATCTGGCAGTGGTACAGATCGAACTGCACCTGCAGGTTCTTCGCGCCCACGCCCTGCACGATCGCATGCGCTTCCTCCTGGTAATTCAGGAAGAAGCCCGGCATGTCGCGCGTGTTGATGGGCTCCAGCAGCACCTGGCGGCCGGCCTTGGCGGCCTGCTCGGCGGCCCAGCCCACATTGCCCACGTAGGTGGCACGGAGCTCGTCCTTCGATGAGCCCGCAGGCATCAGGCCGGCCATGACATGGATGCGCGGGCAGTCGAGCGCCTCGGCATATTCAAGTGCGCGCAGAAAGCCCTCGCGGAACTCCGACTCGCGCCCGGGAAGGCAGGCCGTGCCACGCTCGCCACGGTCCCAGTCACCCGGCGGAGCGTTGAACAACACCTGCTGCAGGCCATTGTCCGCAAGGCGCGCAGCCAGATCGGATGCCGCGAAGGCATAGGGAAACAGATATTCGACGCCCTTGAAACCGTCACGCGCGGCGGCGGCGAAACGATCGAGGAAATCGTGCTCGTTGTAGAGCATCGAGAGATTGGCTGCAAAGCGGGGCATGGACGGGAACTCCTGAAATCCTGTGGTCTGTGATGTGAATGCGTAAGAGCCTGCTGGAGCCCGTTCGGCTCACCACTGCGCGCCGAAGGTCGTGCGCAGCTCCTCGATCTGCAGGTCATCGAGGGGCCGGGGACGTGGCCGGGACATGGCCCACAGCCGCGCCGTCTCCTCGAGCTCCTCCAACGTCGCCATCGCCGCGGCGGGCGTGTCGTGCCAGACATTGGGCCCGAGGCGCGACAGCATCACCGCGCGCAGGGCGATGCCGCGCGCGGCGTATTCTCCAATGGTCTTTTCCACCTCCTGCGCCGCCTCGGGCGCGCCTGGCCGATGGTAGGGGATGAGCGGAACATGCCCCACCTTCATCACGAAGTACGGCGTGATGGCGGGCAGCAACTCAGCCTCGCCGGCCTGATCGCCCAAGGTGAGCGCCACGCAGTGGGTGCTGTGCGTGTGGATCACGCACGCCGTCTGCGGCGACAGCGTGGAGGCGGCCGAGTAGATCCGGCGATGCAGCGCGATCGTCTTGCTCGCACGATCACCGCCTATCTGCACGCCCTGCGCATCAAGCCGCGCGAGCCGCGCCGGATCGAGAAAGCCAAGGCAGGCGTCGGTCGGCGTGATGAGGAAGCCGCCGTCCGCAAGCCGCACGCTGATGTTGCCCGCGGTGGCATGGACGTAGCCGCGCTCGAACAGGCTTCGTCCCACGCGGCAGATCTCTTCGCGAGCCTGCGACTCGTTCATGCAAGCACCTCGAAGGCGCGCGTGAAGAAATCTTCACCACCAAAATTGCCGGACTTGAGCGTGACATGCAGCCCCTCGGCGCCGGCTGCCGGGCTGTGCGCGTGGCACCATGGAACACCCGGGTCGATCTGTGAGCCAATCTGCATCTGCGCGATCTGCAGCGCCTGCACACAGGCACCCGACGTTTCGCCGCCCGCGACGACAAGCTGACGGACGCCCTGCTCCACCAGGCCGCGCGCGATGGCCGCCACGGTGCGTTCGACCATGGCGCCGGCCTCTTCCACGCCAAGCCGGGACTGGACCGATTTCACCGCATCGCTCTGCGCCGTGGAGTACACCAGCACCGGTCCGTTTGCCAGCAACGGCCCGGCCCAGGCCAGCACCTCGCCCACCACGTCAGCGCCCGCAGCGATGCGCAGCGGATCGAGCGCCATCGCCGCACCGCCGTTCTCGATGAAATGCCGGACCTGCCCGTTGGTTGCCAGCGAGCAGCTTCCGGAGACGATGGCTCGGAGGCCTTTTGCGGGCGGCAGTGCGCCAGCCTGCGACGACGGTTCAAGCCCGAAGTTGGCGGGCAGCGCGATCGCCACCCCCGAGCCCGCCGTGAGCAGCGGCAAGGCAGCAAGCGCAGGCCCCATGCGCACGAGATCATCGTTGGAAACGGCATCGACCACGGCGATCGAGACGCCCTCGGCCTTCAACCCCTCGATGCGCTGCGTCACGGCGTCCGCGCCGCGCGCGACGACCGCGTGGTCAATCAGGCCGACCTTGCGTTGGCACTGAGCCTGCATCACGCGCACGAGGTTCGGATCCGTCATGGGCGTGAGCGGATGGTTCTGCATGCCGCTTTCGCTCAGCAGCACGTCGCCCACGAACAGGTATCCCTTGAATACGGTGCGCTTGTTGTCGGGGAAGGCCGGCGTGGCGATCGTGAAGTCCGTGCCGAGCGCATCCATCAGCGCTTCGGTGACCGGCCCGATATTGCCGCGAACCTCGCCGCTGAAAAGGCTGTCGAACGTGGAGCAGTACTTGAAGTAGAACTGCCTTGCGCCCTGCTCCTGCAGCCAGCGCAGTGCCGCAAGCGACTGGCTGACGGCTTCCGCGGCTGCAATGGTGCGCGACTTGAGCGCGACCACCACCGCGTCCACGTCCGCGGCGAGGGGTTCGGCCGGCACGCCGATGGTCTGCACCACGCGCATGCCCGCTCGCACGAGGTTGTTGGCCAGGTCGGTCGCACCGGTAAAGTCGTCGGCGATACAGCCGAGCAGGATCTTCTTCTGTGTCACGTTCATCGTCACGCCCATCGTCATGTTCATGGCACTCAGCCCTTCACGGGCAGCTTGACGGCCTGGGGATTCTCGCGCACATACTCGCGCAGGATCGCTTCGAAGCTCTCGTCGGCCCGCAGCCCCAGGCCTTCGGCGCGCGCGGGACGGAAGCGGCTGGGCCAGCTCGTGATGATCCTGGCGACCTGGGCATCCGGCTCCCAGTCGATGAGCGAGGTGGCCTCGGTGCCCGCCACGCGCTCCAGGGCCTCTGCCATCTCGCGCACGGTGGTGGTGAGCGCGGGCAGGTTCACCGCGGTGCGCGCGCCCCACTCCCTGGCGCTTGCCGTCGCAGCGCGCACAATGCCGCGCACCGTGTTGCCGGGCGAGGACAGCGCAACGGCCGTGTCCGGCGCAACGGGGCAGCGCGCACGCTCGCCCGCCAGCGGCTCGCGCAGCATGCCGCTCAGGAAGCTCGATGCCGCACCGTTGGGGCGGCCCGGGCGCACGCTCACCGTCATCAGGCGCACATTGCGACCCTGCACAAAGCCCTTGCGGGTGTAGTCAGCCACAAGCTGCTCGCCAATGAACTTCTGGATGCCGTAGCTGTTCTGCGGGGTTGGCAGGCTGGTGTCCTCGATGACGGAGGGCAGCGGCTGCTCGGGCGAATCGCCAAACACGGCGACCGAGCTGGAGAACACGAACACGGGGGCATGGCCCGCCCGGCGGCACGCATCGAGCAGCTGGCGCGTGGTGTCCAGGTTGCTGCGCATGCCGAGGTCGAAGTCCGCCTCGCATTCACCGCTCACGGCTGCGGCAAGATGAACCACCAGCTGCGTGTCGGCCAGCTGCAGTGCGCCTTGCGCGACCTGCTCGGCCAGATCGCCCTCTACCGCATGCACGCGCGCATCGGCCAGCAGGTCGGCGGGCGGTGCGACACGGTCTGCGAGCGTGACACGGCGGATGGATTCGGGCGCGCCGCCATTCAGGGACAGCTCGCCCATCTGCAGCAGGGTGCGCGCAAGCCGTGCGCCCAGAAAGCCGCTGCCGCCTGTGATGAGAATGTTCATGGTGTGTTCCGGATTCAGGAGTGGGAGTTCTTGGGGGCGGGCACCGTGATGCCCGGAAAGATCTTGATGACGGCGCTGTCGTCCTCGCGCGCAAAGCCCGCCGTGGACGCCTGCATGAACATCTGGTGCGCCGTGGACGACAGCGGCAGCGGGAACTTGCTGGCGCGCGCCACGTCGAGCACAAGACCCAGGTCCTTCACGAAGATGTCCACGGCGGACAGCGGCGTGTAGTCTCCTGCGAGCACGTGGGCCATGCGGTTCTCGAACATCCAGCTGTTGCCCGCGCTGTGCGTGATCACCTCGTAGAGCGCATCGGGATCGACACCCTCGCGCAGCCCCAGCGCCATGGCCTCGGCGGCAGCGGCGATGTGCACGCCCGCGAGCAGCTGGTTGATGATCTTCACCTTGCTGCCGGCCCCCGCCCTGTCGCCCAGACGGTAGACCTTGGCGGCCATGGCGTCGAGGGCCCCGCCTGCCTTGTCATAGGCTGCGGCCGTGCCTGCCGTCATCATCGTGATCTGGCCGCTCGCGGCCTTTGCTGCGCCGCCTGAGATGGGAGCGTCGAGATACAGCAGGCCTCTTTCGGCCAGGCGCGCCTCCATGGCGACGGACCAGTTCGGATCCACGGTGGAGCACATCACGAACAGGCTGCCGGTGCGCATCGTTGAAACGACTCCGCCCTTGCCCTCCTCGCCGAACAGCACGCTCTCTGTCTGCGCGGCGTTGACGACCACCGAAATCACCACGTCGCATCGGGAGCCAAGTTCCCCAAGGCTCGCGCAGGCCACTCCGCCGTCCTTGGCAAAGCCCTGGGCCACCTCGCTTCGCAGGTCGAAGACGTGTGGCGCGAAGCCCGCGCGGCGCAGCGACTGCGCCATGCCCATGCCCATCGCACCGAGGCCGATGACGCCCACCACGGGCGGTTCATTCGAGTTCATATTCATGTTGGAAGCCATGCATCATCTCCTGCACTCATTGCCTGCATCCACCTGCGATCAGCGGTTGACCAGCTTCTTGGGCACCAGCCAGACGCCGATCGCGCCCAGCACCAGCACGGCTGACAGCATATACATGCCGATCGCGGTGCTGCCGGTCATGTCCTTGAGCGTACCGATCAGGTAGGGGCTCACGAACCCTGCAATATTGCCCACGGAATTGATTGCGGCAATGCCCGCGGCGGCGGCGGTCCCCGAGAGAAAGGCTGTCGGCAGCGACCAGAACAGCGGTGCACAGGTGAGCACGCCTGCGGCAGCCAGCGACAGGAACAGCAGCGACACGGCGGTGTTCTGCGTGAACGAAGCGGAGACCGCAAAGCCGATCGCGCCCATCATCGCGGGAATGATCAGGTGCCAGCGGCGCTCGCGACGATGGTCGGCGCTGCGGCCGAACAGGTTCATCGCGACGATGGCGCACAGGAAAGGAATGGCACTCAGCAAACCGATGTGCAGGTTGCCCTGCACCCCCGTGGCCTTCACCAGCGTGGGCAACCAGAAGGTGATCGCGTACTGGCCCATCACGAACGCGAAATAGATCGCGGCCATCCACCACATGCGCGAGTCCATGAACACGCCCTTCACCGAGTGCGGGCCCTTGTCACCGGCGGCCTGGTCCTCTTTCACTGCGCGTTGCAGCAGGGCCTTCTCCTCGGCGTTCAGCCACTTGGCCTTCTCTATGCTGTTGTCCAGCCAGAACAGCACCAGGATGCCGACGAGGACCGCCGGGACCGCCTCGATCAGGAACATCCACTGCCAGCCATGCATCGACGATACGCCGTGGAAGGCGTCCATGATCCAGCCCGAGAGCGGGTTGCCGAAGATGCCCGCCACGGGAATCGCCGACATGAACACCGCCACGATGCGCGCGCGCCGGTGGGCCGGATACCAGTAGGTGAGGTAGAGGATCACGCCGGGGTAGAAGCCCGCCTCGGCCAGGCCCAGCAGGAAGCGCAGGATGTAGAAGCTCGTGACCGACTCCACGAACACGAAGCATCCCGAGAGGATGCCCCAGGTGATCATGATGCGGGCGATCCACACGCGCGCGCCCACCTTGTGCAGCAGCAGGTTGCTGGGCACCTCGAAGAAGAAATAGCCCAGGAAGAAGATGCCGGCACCGAGGCCGAAGACTGCCTCGCTGAAACCCAGGTCCTGCGACATCTGCAGCTTGGCAAAGCCGACGTTCACGCGGTCGAGGTAGGCGATCACGTAGCACAGCATCAGGAAGGGAACGATGCGCCAGAAGACTTTGGAATAGGTGCGCTTCTCGAGCGCATCGTCACCGGGCACAGCGCCTGGCCCTTGGATAGCGGGGTTCACGGACATCAGATGGCTCCTCGCCGAACGAGGGTTTTGAAGGTTGGGTGAATTGAATTTGTCAGGTCATCATACAAATTTAAGACCAAAAATCAGCACCGGGTAAACCCTCGAAAGAACGTGATAACGAACTCAGGAACTCAGGATGTGCCCGATGGGCTCACCTGGATCAAAGGCTGCGCAAGCCGCGTGCCTTCCTGCTGCCAGAAGGCGGGGTCGGCGTGAAGGATGCGCTTGATGGCATTGTCCATGTGCGTCTTGGCGGCCTCGCGGGCTGCCTTGGCGTCACCAGACGCAATCGCATCGGCGATGCGCGCATGTTCGTTGGCCACGGCGTGTGTGAAATCATTGCGCCGTGCCTCGTTGGCACGCGTGACGCGGATCGCGCCCTGCAGCAGCCCGTGCAGGTATTGCAGCGTGCCGATGAGGAAGGTGTTGTGCGCGGCGCCGGCCACGGCCAGGTGAAACGCCAGGTCCTGCTCCGCCCCGCTCTCGCCGCGGGCAACGGCCTGCTCCAGCGCCTCGATGGCCGCGCGGATCCGGGCCATGTCCTCCGGCGTCTTGCGCTCGGCGGCCAATGCCGCCACCTCGGACTCGAGGGGGCGGCGCAGTTCGGCCATCTGCACCACCGCATCGCGCGAGGCCATGTGCGCGACCTCGAAGCGCAGCGGTTCGGCCTCGGGCTCGCGCACAAAGACGCCGCTGCCCTGCCGGGAAGCCACCAGCCCGAGCGACTTGAGCCGTGAGACGGCCTCGCGCACCACGGTGCGGCTGACCTCGAACTGCGATGCCAGCACGGCCTCCGTGGGCAGGCGCGCCCCGACCTCCAGCCGGCCGCTGCGGATCTCGGCCGCCAGCGTGTCGGCAACCTGGTCGGCAAGGCGGGCACCCGAGGCTACGGGCTTGAACTGGGGAGGCATCGGGGGCAACTTCTGAGGTGAATCAACCCGTCACTGTACCGCAGGGCATGCGGCCTTGATGCCTTGCAACCCGGCAGGATGCGTCATGGCGCTTCATGGCACGTCATGACGCCACGCCGGGGCGTGCTGACGCTCCCGGGCGGCTGCCCTCAGCCCAGCGTCACGCCCAGCGCCACACCGTCGCGGCCGGGATCGGCTCCGCCCTTGAGACCGTCCTCGGTGATCTGCACGCCGTGCACCCAGCCGATGGTGTAGTTGTAGGGGTTGCGTCCGACCTCGTAGCCCTGCGCCTGCAGCTCGCGCGTGACGAAGTGCGGGATGCGGTTGCAGACATCGATCGAGTTGCTGGTGGACGAGAAGCGCGGCGCCGAAATAGCCTCCTGCATGCCCATGCCGTGATCGATCATGTTCAGCAGCACATGCAGCACGCCCATCGCGATCTGCGTTCCGCCCGGGGCGCCCAGCACGATCTCGGGCTTGCCGTTCCTGTCGAACACGATGCTCGGGCAGGCCGATGAAAAGCGGCTCTTGCCCGGCTGGATGCTGCCCGCGCGGCCCGGACGCGGATCGAACACGCCCATGCAGCCGTTGTAGTAGAAGCCCAGCCCGGGCGTGATGACACCCGAAGGCATGGCCAGCGAATGCGTGAGCGACACGCAGTTGCCGTCGGCATCGACCACGCTCAGGTGCGTGGTGTCCTTGGGCACAGGTGCCCCGGGATTCACACGCACCACCTCGAAGCGCCTGCCCAGGCGGATCTCGGCGGCGATCAGCGCGGCGCGCTCCTTGGACAGCAGGTCATCGAGCGGCACGTCGACGAAGGCCGGATCGCCGATGTAGCGGTCCTTGTCCGTGGTGGCCTTCTTCATCGCCTCGCTCACGAGCTTGAGATATTCGACGCTGCCGTGCTCCATGGAGCCGAGATCGAACTGCTCCAGGATGTTCAGCATCTCCAGCAGCATCGCGCCACCGCCGGGCGGCTGGTTGGTGGTGATGGTGCGGTCGCGGTAGTGGCCCACCAGGGGCTTCACGCGCTTGACGGAGCACTGCTTCAGATCCTCCATCGACAGCAGGCCGCCCAGCGACTGCAGGTGATCGATCATCCTGCGCGCCAGATCGCCCTCGTAGAACGGCGCGATGCCCTCCTTCGCGATCTGCGAGAGCACGCCCGCCATGTCCTGGTTGACCAGCGGCGTACCGATGGTCTTGGGCGTGCCGTCGGCATTGCAATAGAGCCTGCGGGCTTCCTCGCAGTAATGCAGGCGCGCCAGGTTGCTCACGCGACCCGCGAGCGGCTTGTCGATCCAGAACGAGTACATGCCCGGCCGCACGATGCAGCCCTCGCTTGCCCAGCGGATGGCGGGTTCGACCACCACGCTCCATGGCAGCCTGCCGTGCGCGGCGTGCATCTCGAACAGGCCCTTGAGCGTCGCGGGCACCGCGATCGACTGCGGGCCGATGTCGTTGACCGCGCCCTTGAGGATGAAGCCGAAGCCATCCTTGGTCTCGCCCTCGAGCAGCGACTCCCACATGTCCTCGCGCGCGGCGAGCGGCGCGGGCGAGTGGAAGTCGAAGTACTCATGCGTGGACTTGCCCGGCATGTACACGGCGGCTGTGCCGAAGCCCGCGATGCCGCACATCAGCGGGTCCACCACGGTCTGCGCAAGCGCCGTGGCCACGGCCGCGTCGACGGCATTGCCGCCGGCCTTCAGGATCTCGATGCCCGACTCGGCCGCTTCAGGCTGGGCGCACGAGACCATCGCTTGTCTTTTCATATTGCTTTCCCGCTCGGAGGATCGTTGCCGCTTACTTGTTGCTCAGGTTCAGCGAATCCAGGGTGGGGCCCCATGCGGCGGTGTCGCGCCTGGTCACCTCCATCACCTGGCTGGCGGGGCCTGCCATCGGGATCACCATCATCGTCTTGAGTTTTTCCTGCACTTCGGGGCTGTTGTGGAACGCCTTGGTCGCCTCGTTCAGCTTCTGGATGATCGCCGCAGGGGTGCCCGTCTTCGCGACGATGCCGCTCCAGCCCATGTAGTCGAAATCCTTCACGCCCAGCTCATTGGCCGCGGGCACGTTGGGCAGTTCGGCCAGGCGCTTGGGCGCCAGCACGACCAGCGGCGTGACCTTGCCGCTCTTGATGTGCGGAAGCGCCGTGCCCACCACGGGGGCCATCACCTGCGTCTGGCCGCCGATGGTGGCCATCACGCCGTCGGGCTCTCCCTTGAACGGTACGTGGACCATCGAGATGCCGAGCTTCTTCTGCAGAAGCTCCACGGCCAGTTGCGTGGAGTTGCCAAGACCCGCCGACGCAAAATTGAGCTTGTCGGGATGGGCCTTGGCGTACTTGATCAGGTCATCGAGGGTCTTGAATCCGGACTGCGGATTGGCCACGAGCACGAACGGCACGGTGGTCAGCATGCCAACCCCGGTGAAGTCCTTTTCGGGATCGTAGGGCAGCGGCTTGTAGGTGAACTTGTTGAGCACCATCTGCGAGACGCCGCCGAACATCAGCGTGTAGCCGTCGGCCGGCTGGCTCAATGCCTGCTGCGCCGCAATGATGCCGCCCGCGCCGGGCTTGTTCTCGACGACGATGCTGCCATGCAGGGCCTTGCCCGCATGTTCCGCCCACAGCCGCGCGACGGTGTCGGAACTGCCTCCGGCCTGCTGTGACACGACCAGGCGGATCGGACGGTTCGGGTAGTTGCCCGCATCCTGCGCCATGGCGGCGGGCGCGTGGGCCATCACGCCCAGGGTCAGGGCAGATGCCACGAATTGAGTGATAAGGCAGGAATATTTCTTCATGTCCGTGATCCAGTCTGGTTGTCTCGAACGGCCAGCGGCCGCAAAACACCCATTATTTGCGGGTATCACGCGTTACACCAGTGAATTGATGAGATACATGTATTAGTATTCACTCATGATTCAATCCGAACAGATGGCATGGGCCCGGCGGCTCAAGGTCAAGCATCTGGAGTCGTTCCTCGTGCTCGACGAGGCCGGCACGCTCACCGAGGCCGCCGCCCGCATGCACATGACGCAGTCCGCGATGTCGCACTGGCTGGCCGACCTGGAGGAGCTCGTGGGCATGCCGCTGGTCACGCGCGGGCGGCGCATTCAGCTCACGCCGGCGGGAGTGCTGGTCAAGCGGCTTGCGATCAGCGTGCTGGGCGACATTTCGCGCACGCACAAGGAACTGGGCGCGGTCGCACAGGGCCTCACCGCGCGGCTGCAGATCGGCAGCGTCTGGGCCGGGGTGGCCCATATCGTGCCGCGAGCGCTCGCCGAGTTCCAGGCACGCTACCCGCACATCTCGGTCTACGTGACCGAGAGCCCCTTCACCAATCTGCTGGAGGGGCTGGCGAACAAGGAACTCGACGTGGTGGTCGGCTCGCTCGATGCGCGCGCCTACCGAGAGCGCCTGGAGCACCGCGAACTGTTCGAGGACAACGTCTGCCTCGTGGTCGGACAGGGCAGCCCGCTGTGGCACAGCAGCGAGCCCATGGTGCGCCTGGCCGATCTGCAGGACGAGAACTGGATCATGCCGCCCAAGGGTACGCTCACCCGTACGCAGCTTGATGCGCTTTTGCTGGAGCAGGGATTCTCATGGCTGCTGCCCAAGGTGGAGACCGCCGCCATCACCACCCTGCAGGCGCTGGTGCATACCGGCAACTACATCGGCGTATGTTCCGAGGCGATGGCGCGGTATCAGGCGTCGCTCGGCTGCATGAAGATCCTGCCGCTGGACACGGCGATCCGCTTCGGCCCCGTGGGCGTGGTCTGGAACACCGACAACCACTCCGAGGCCGTGCGGCTGTTCGTGGAGCAGTTGACTGAGTGTTCACGCCGCACCGGCGTCATCCGCTGATCAGCGCCCCGACGCTGCCGCCTTCGCCGCGCGCACGATGCTCTGCGCATCCACGCTGAAGAATTCGCGCAGCGCTGCACGCGTGTCGCTGCGCCCGAAACCGTCGGTGCCCAGCGTGACATACCGGCGACCGGCCGGGATGAAGGCACGGACCGACTCCGGCACCGCGCGGACATAGTCGGTTGCGGCGATCACCGCTCCGCCCGTCGTGCGCTCCAGCAGTTCGGTGATCCAGGGTGCCTGCGCTCCGGCCTCGCCGTTCAGCTCGCGCGTCTCCTGCAGCACGCCGTCGCGGGCCAGTTCGCTCCAGCTGGTCACGCTCACCACGTCGACCAGCCAGCCTTCCTGCGCGAGCACGGCGGCGGCCTTGCGCACCTCGGTGAGGATGGCACCCGAGCCGAGCAGCGTCACGCGCCTGCCCGCCTCCTCTGCGGTGCCGACCTGCTCCATGCGGTATGCGCCCCGCAGCACGCCGTCGGCCACGCCCTCGGGCAGGTCCGGTTGCGCGTAGTTCTCGTTCATGAGCGTGACGTAGTAGAAGACATCCTTCTGCTCCACCATCATCTCGCGCATGCCGGCATCCAGGATCACCGCAAGCTCGCCCGCGAACGCCGGGTCGTAGGCCTTGCAGTTGGGAATGGTGGCCGCCACGAGATGGCTGCTGCCGTCCTGGTGCTGCAGGCCTTCGCCGCCCAGCGTGGTGCGGCCGGAAGTCGCTCCCAGCAGAAAGCCCCGGGCGCGCTGGTCTGCCGCGGCCCAGATGGCATCGCCCACGCGCTGGAAGCCGAACATCGAGTAGTAGATGTAGAACGGCAGCATGGCGAGGCCGTGCACGCTGTAGCTCGTGGCCGCAGCCGTCCAGCTGGCGATGGCGCCCGCCTCGCTGATGCCCTCCTCCAGGATCTGGCCGTCGAGCGCCTCCCGGTAGCTCAGCACCGAGCCGATGTCCTCGGGCGCGTACTGCTGGCCGACGCTGGAGTAGATGCCCACCTGCTTGAACAGGTTGGCCATGCCGAAGGTGCGCGCCTCGTCGGCCACGATGGGCACGATGCGTTTGCCCAGTTGGGCATCCTTGAGCAGCGTGCCGAGCATGCGCACGAAGGCCATCGTCGTGCTCATCTCCTTGCCGTCGGCCTTGAGGGCAAACTGAGCGAACTGCTCCACGGGCGGCACGGGAACGGCCTCGCAGGCGGTCAGGCGGCGCGGCAGGTAGCCGCCGAGCTGCGTACGGCGCTCGCGCAGGTATTTCATCTCGGCGCTGTCTTCCGCGGGCCTGAAGAAACTCAGGCTGGTCGCCTGCTCGTCGGACAGGGGCAGGTTGAAGCGGTTGCGGAACTCGATCAGGTCCGTTTCGTCCAGCTTCTTCTGGCTGTGCGTGGTCATCTTGCCCTGGCCCGCGCTGCCCATGCCGTAGCCCTTCTTGGTGTGCGCGAGGATCACGGTGGGCTTGCCCGAGGCCTTTGCGGCCTCGGCATAGGCCGCGTAGATCTTCACCAGGTCGTGGCCGCCGCGCTTGAGGCGGTCGATCTGCTCGTCCGTCATGCCCTGCGCCAGGGCAATGAGCTCGGGACTCTGGCCAAAGAAGTGGTCACGGTTGTAGCGACCGTCCTTGGCGGCGAAGGTCTGCATCTGGCCGTCGACCGTGCTGCCCAGCGCGCGCGTCAGCGCCCCCGTGAGGTCGCGAGCGAACAGGCCATCCCAGTCGCTGCCCCACAGCAGCTTGATCACGTTCCAGCCCGCACCGGAGAACAGGCGCTCCAGTTCATCGATCACCCGGCCATTGCCGCGCACCGGGCCGTCGAGGCGCTGCAGGTTGCAGTTGACCACCCACACCAGGTTGTCCAGGCCCTCGCGCGCCGCCAGTGTCAGCGCGCTCATGCTCTCCGGCTCGTCCATTTCGCCATCACCGAACACGCCCCAGACCTTGCGCCCCGCGCAGTCGAGCAGGTTGCGGTGCGTGAGGTAGCGCATGAAGCGGGCATGGTAGATGCTGCTGATCGGCCCGATGCCCATCGACCCCGTGGGAAACTGCCAGAAGTCCGGCATGAGCCACGGGTGGGGATAGCTCGACAGTCCCTCGGCCCCCGCACCGGCGGCCGAGATCTCCTGCCGGTAGTGCGCGAGGTCATCCTCGTCCAGGCGACCCTCCAGGTAGGCACGCGCATACACGCCGGGCGCGCTGTGCGGCTGGAAGAACACCAGGTCGCCGCGATGGCCGCCCGCGTCGTTGCGGGCATGGAAGAAATGGTTGAAGCCGATCTCGAACAGGTCTGCCGCGCTGGCATAGCTCGCGATATGCCCACCGAGTTCGCCATAGGCCTTGTTCGCCCGCACCACCATGGCCAACGCATTCCAGCGCATGATGGAGGCCAGCTTCTCCTCTACCGCCAGGTCTCCCGGGAATACCGGCTGCGACTCCACGCTCACCGTGTTGACGTACGGTGTGTTCAAGTGCGGCTGCCAGCCGATACGCCCGGCGCGCGCCATGCGCGCCAGCTCGTCCAGCATGAAGCGGGCGCGTTCCGGCCCCTCGGTGGCAACCAGCGCGATGAACGCATCGCGCCATTCGGCGGTTTCCTCGGGATTCGCATCCATGGTGATGTGGGCCATGTTCAATGAGTGGAGGGGCAGTGGAGCATTCATATCCGTGACTGTATGAAATGTCTCGAAAAATGTGATGCTGTTTGCGTTTCATGCACCCCAATATTCAGCACAATATGCCATATCAAGCAATTTGAGAAGCATATGAAGCTGGACGCCACCGACTTACGGATTCTTGCCGAACTGCAGGCCGACGGCTCGCTCTCCAACGTGGAGCTCGCCCGGCGGGTGCACCTCTCGCCCTCTCCCTGCCTTGCGCGCGTGAAGGCGCTCGAGTCGTCGGGCGTGATCGCACGCTATGTGGCGCTGGCCGATGCCGCGACCCTGGGCCTGGGCCTGAACGTGTTCATCAGCATCAGCCTGAAATCGCAGAACAAGGAGGCGCTCGCCCTGTTCGAGCAGCGCATTGCCGAGCACGCCGAGGTCATGGAGTGCTACCTGATGAGCGGCGATTCCGACTACCTGATCCGCGTGGCGCTGCCCGACATCGCGGCACTGGAGCGCTTCATCATCGAACAGCTGACACCGATCGCGGGCATCGAGAAGATCCGCTCCAGCTTTGCACTCAAGCAGGTGCGCTACAAGACCGCGCTGCCCCTGCCCCACGCGGTGCCGCGCGAACGCTGAGTTCCGCGCTCAGTTCAGGGAGATCCCGGTGGTCTTCACCACCTTGTCCCAGATGGCGATTTCCTTGCGGATGCGGTCGGTGGCATAGGCCCCGGACTTCGTCACGACGTCCACGCCCAGGCTGTCGAAGCGCGTGTGGACATCCGGCTTGCCGAGCACCCTGTTGATGTCCGCATTGAGCGCTTCGACGAAGTCCTTCGGCGTTCCGGCCGGCGCGGCGATGCCGAAGATGGAGACCACATCGTTCATCATCTTCACGTTCTGGGCAGCGAACGTCTGCACACCCGGCAGGGCCTTCACCGTGGCGGGGCCCGCGATGCCCAGCACCTTGATGCGGCCGGACTTGAGGTTGTTGATCGCCGTGGAGGTGTTCACGAATTGCGCCTGGATCAGGCCGCCGATCAGATCCGTCACACCGGGCGTCGAGCCCTTGTAAGGCACGGCCACCATCTCGATGCCGGCGGCGCGGCACAGCATCTCGCCGGCGATGTGCTCCAGCGAGCCTGAGCCCGTCGTGGCATAGGAAAGCTGCCCGGGCCGTGATTTCGCGTACTGCACGAACTCCGCCACATTGTTCACCGGCAGCCCCGCGGGCGCGATCAGCACATTGGGCAGATCGCCGACGATGGCCACATGGTCCAGATCCTTGAGCAGGTCATAGCCCATGGCCTTGCCCATGAGGCTGGCATTGATCGCATAGCTGGTCAGCGCGGTCATGAGCAGCGTGCTGCCGTCGGGTGTGGACTTGGCCACGTACTGCGCGCCGATGTTGCCCGAGAACCCGGGCTTGTTGTCGACCACCACGCTGTGGCCCCGGAGGTCGCCCAGCCCCTGCGCGATCACGCGCGCCATGGCGTCCAGCGATCCGCCTGCGGGGTAGGGAACGATGATGGTCATCGGCTTGCCGGCCGCACGGCCGATGCCGGCGTGCAGGGCAAGAGGCGCAGCGACAGCGCAGGCAATGAATCGGCGGCGTTGCAGCAGGGTCATGAAGGTCTCCTCGAAATAATGAAATGGCGGTCAATGGAAAGTCGGGAAGCGGATAGCTCAACGCGCTGGGCACGCCAGCCCCGCCAGCGCGCGCGCGCCATCACGCGGCAGCCCCTGAAGCGCCTTGCGCAGGTCCTGCGCGCGCCGCGCACCCAGCACGGGCTCGCTGAGCGAGAAGAATTTCCGCCCGAAGACTGCCTCCGGCAACGGGTTCGAGGGGTGGCCCAGGGGCTTTTCACGCCGGGCCTCGTGCACCAGCACATCGCCTCGAAACACCCGCAGCGCGGCTGCGTCGCCGTTGCCGGGTGTGAGCTGCTCGCCCACGCGCACCGAGATCCGCGCGGCCATCGAGTGCACGGCGGCGTCCTCCACCGCCTGATCGGTGAAATCGGCAATACCCTGCCTGCCATGCAGCGCGGCGGTGGCCACGCCGTACTCCACGCTGAACTTGGCGCTGGCGCCACGCACGGGCCACCCTTGCGTCCTCACCACGTCGAGCCGCTGGCTGATGTCGCATTCGATCCGCAGGCCGGGCCCCTCCAGCAGGCGCTGCGCGCGGGCCTCGAGCACCAGGTCGATCAGGGCATGCTGCAGCGAACAGGTCGGATACTGCTTGATGACGATGCCGGGTGCCTCGAGCTCCCATGGGTTGCCCCATGCATCGCGTGCCGCATCGAGGTCGGCATGGTCGGCGCCGCAAAACAGCGCGACGAATCCTTCGTGGCCCTCCAGCGCTTCCTGGCTGGCGGTGAAGCCCTGCGCGGCCAGCGTGGCCGCCACGACGCCGTTGTGCGCGGACCAGCCCGCGTGCAGTGCCTTCGTCATGCTTGCGAAGTTCACGCGCAGGCCTCCAGCCATCGACGCTGCGATGCCCAACGCATGCGCGCAGCGGTCTTCGTCGAGCCCCAGCAACGTGGCACACGCCGCCGCCGCGCCGATCGGGCCCAGCGTGCTGGTGGTGTGCCAGCCCAGGCGCGAATGGTGATCGTTGACCACCCGGCCCAGCTTGGCGGCCGTCTCCACGCCGACGCAGTATGCGAGCAGCAAGTCCTCGCCGCTCGCGCCGAGCTTCTCGCCCAGCGCGGCCACGGCAGGCCAGACCACGACGCTCGGATGCCCGCGCATCGACTCGTTCGTGTCGTCAAGCGCATGCACATGCGCGGCCGTTGCGTTGACAAGTGCCGCGGCATGGGGGGCCGCACGCCCCTCCCGGCCCCACAGTGCGCAGTCGCCCTGCTCCTGCGCAAACGTTCCCGCCAGCATGTGCACGCTGGCATCGTGCGCGCCGGCCAGCGCACAGGCCATGCAGTCGGCGATGCCCAGGCGTGACTGCTCCAGCGTTGCCGCATTCAGATCCGAAAAGCGCGCGGCCCCTATCCGCCGCGCGAGAAAACGGGTGAGGCCGGTAGCGCCCTCGACTGCTTCGGCGGCGTCCGTCGGCTCGGCCTGAACGATGCCCATCATGCGCCCCTGTCGAGCCACTGGGCGACGAGCCCATCCATGTCGTCCATGAACGCCGATATGCCATGCCCTGCGGGCTGGGCAGCCAGGTGGTCGGCAACCCGCTGCGCATGCGCGCGTGGAACGACGGCAATGCCCTCGATGCTGGCGCAGACCACATCACCGGGATGCACGATCACCCCGCCGCATGCCACCGGCACGTTGATTTCGGCAGGCCCGAGCTTGGGGCCCGAATAGGGTGACACGCCCAGGCCATACACCGGAATCCGCGCCTCCTCGATCTCCTGCACGTCGCGCCATGCCCCGTTGACCACCAGCCCCGCCATGCCGTACTCGTCGCGGGCGAACTTCAGCAGCTCGGCTCCGCCCATGCACCAGCTGGTGAAGCCCTGGCCGTCGATCACCAGCACATCGCCCTGCTGCAACTGGCGGATCGCCGCCATCAGGCCCAGGTTGTCGCCGGGCGGGCACTTGGCGGTCACGGCCGTGCCGCACAGCGGTCTTGCCGTAGCAGTGAGCGAGTGCAGCTGCGGCTGGCACGTATACATCCGGCCCACGGCATCTGCAATGCGCTGCACGTCGATGCCGGCGAGCGCCGCGACAACCGGGGCGGAAAGACGCTCCGGGGTCGGGTTCAGCACCAGGGGAAGGATGGGATCCTTCCAGCGGCGGTCCGGGCGGGTAGCAGGTGATGGCATGGCTCAGTGATGAAAAATCATGTTGACCCTGAAATTCTGGGGCCATGGTTTCTCACCATAAAGCGATAAATTGTGCCCTGATGGACAGAAAAACTAATCAACCATCTGTACAGCCGTCTGCAGCTGCAACCACGCACTCAACTTGCGCACAGCGGCGATCTCGCCCCTGGCCTCCGGCCACACGAGGTGGTAGCCGCGCGTGGACGGCAGGCACGCCTCGCTGATGCGCACGATCTGCCCGCCCTCCTCCTCCACCATGAAGCGGGGCAGCAGGGCCGCGCCCATGCCTGCGCGCACCGCCTCCAGAATCATGTTGAAGCTGTCGAAGCGCGGTCCCTCGAACGCATGCGCCGACTCGATTCCCTGGTGGGCGAACCAGTCGCTCCACGCCGACGGCCTCGTGAATTGCTGCAGCAGCGGCGCACGCAGCAGATCGGCCGGCATCCGGATGTCCAGGCTCTCGCGCAACGTGCGACTGCAGACCGGCGTCATCTCCTCGGCCATCAGGAATGCGAGCCGCGCCCCGGGCCAGATGGCCTCCCCGTAGTGGATCGCTGCATCGAATGCTTCGCGCGCGAAGTCGAACGGTGCGTTGCGCGAGACGATGTTCAGATGCACGTCGGGATGCCGTGCGACGAAGTCCGGCAGGCGCGGGATCAGCCATTTCACAGCGAAGGTCGGAACGACCGCGAGGTTGAGCTGCTCCTTGTCGCCGCTGGCGAGCGTCTGGTATGTCACCTCCCGCAGATCCTGCAGGATGCGGCGCACCTCGAGCAGATATCGCTCACCGGCACTGGTGAGCAGCACGCGCTGGCGCACCCGTGCGAACAGCGACACGCCCACCTGCTGCTCCAGCACGCGGATCTGCTGGCTGATGGCGCTCGGCGTCAGGTGCAGCTCGTCCGCGGCCAGGCGGAAGCTCAGGTGGCGCGCGGCCGCCTCGAAGGCAATCAGCGCGCCGGTTGCTGGCAGGCGGATGGACGACATCGTGCCTGCTCAGGCCTCCTCGGCCGCAGTGCGCTCCAGCCATGCGATCAGCGCGCCCAGCTCTTCGGCCCGGATCTCGTGCGCGCCTTCGAACTCGGTGCAGGAGAGGCGCAGCGGCAACTCCTTGACCGCATCCCGGATCACCGCGCCCGCGACGGGCGGGATCACGTTGTCCTGAAGACCCTGGCTCACCCACAGGAGCTTGCCCGCAAAGGCGGCGGCGGGCCGGATATGCGGGATGATTTCGGGCAGCAGGCGGCTGTGCAGCGCGACGGCGCCGGCCACGGTGTCAGGCCGGGTGAGCAGCACCGACAACGACATGATGCCGCCCTGGCTGAAGCCGCCCACGATCACGCGCGAAGCGGGGATGCGCAGTTGGCGCGCGGCAGCCTCGAGCGTCTGGATCACCAACGCGCGGCTTGCGGCCTCCTGCGGGACGTTAATCGTGCGCGAGCCGTCGGCGTTCACCGAGAACTCGAACCAGGCGTTCGCATTCGGTCCCATGCGGTACGGAGCACGCAGGCTGAGCACATGGAAATTGCCGGGAACGTAGGGAGCCAGGCCGAACAGATCCTGTTCGTTGCTGCCCACGCCGTGCATGAGCACCAGCAGCCAGGCATTGTCGTCACCCGCCGACGCCGGCCGATGCAGAAAACTGAG
The DNA here is from genome assembly GCF_014395975.1 of Diaphorobacter ruginosibacter. Taxonomy (NCBI): domain Bacteria; kingdom Pseudomonadati; phylum Pseudomonadota; class Betaproteobacteria; order Burkholderiales; family Comamonadaceae; genus Diaphorobacter; species Diaphorobacter ruginosibacter. The sequence continues at coordinate 3,163,858 of NZ_CP060714.1, forward strand.
AGGTAGATCGAGCATAGAAAAGAAAAAGAGTCATACCAAGAGCGCCGATGACGCCGAGCGCGCAAACACGCCCCGCGATCCCGGCCGCACCCGCGCCTCCGGCATTGTGGCCTGCGTGCGCCACCCTCGGGCGGCAATCCTGAGGCCCGATCATGGGGATCGGCGACACGCTCATACCCCGTCCTTTCCCGCCTGCGGTGCGCCGGGGACCAGCGCCCACGGTTCGTTGGCGTAGTGCTGGCACAGGTACTCGATGAGCGCCTGCACGCGTGCGGGCCTGCGGCGTCCGGGCGGCGTCACGATGTGCAGCGCGATCGGCTCGACCTGCCAGTCGTCCATCACCGTTTCGAGCTCGCCCGACTGGAGCTGCTGCCAAACGAGGAACGCAGGCTGCAATGCCACGCCCGCCCCCGCCAACAGCGGCGGCATCAACGCCTCGGCATTGTTCGACTGCATGGTCACCTGCATGGGCTGCGTGAATTCCCCGTGGCGTCGGTGGCCGAAGCGCCAGTTCGTCCCGCTGCGCTGGTAGGAATACTGCAGCGCCTTGTGGCCCGCAAGGTCCCTCGGATGGCCCGGCCGGCCATGGCGCTCGAAATAGGCGGGAGTTCCCACCAGCAGAATCCTCACCTGGCACAACTGCCTTGCCAGCAAGCTGGAATCGACGAGATTGGCAATGCGCAGGGCCACGTCGAAGCGCTCGGCCACCACATCCACCTGCATGTCGTTGAACTGCACGTCGAGCTCGATCTCGGGATGCCTTTCCATGAACTGCGGCAGCGCAGGTGCCAAGCGGGCAATGCCGAACGACATGGGCGCGGCGACACGGATCAGCCCGCGCAGGCTGCTCGACTGCTCCGCCACCTCGGCCTCGACCGCCTCGCCATCTTCCAGGATGCGCGCAGCTCGCTCGAGCGCCGAGAGTCCGCTTTCCGTGAGCGACATCCGCCTCGACGTGCGATGGAACAGCACGGTCTTCAGGCGCGTCTCCAGGCGCGTGACGGCCTTGGAGACCGTCGCCTGCGACAGCGAAAACTCCGCGGCGGCGCGGGCAAATGAACCTGTCTCCGCGATCTTCGCGAAGATCGCCCAGGCCTCGAGATCAGGCAGTTTTTTCATCGTGCAGGCAAGGTGTGAAAAAGCGTGAGGGAATACGGAATTCATCGTCCGCACTGGAACTTATCCATCATTTCCATCGAATCAATCACATCATTTTTGGAAAGAATGGTATTCCATTGATTGTATTTTCTTTGCCATCGGGCGGCCCTAGACTTCCTCCACTTCTTCGAAATTCCTCCACCCCCTGCTGAAAGGATCTCCCGATGTCCAGCCACTACCTCGACCTGCTGACCCCCGACAACAGCCAGCTCATCTTCATCGACCAACAGCCGCAGATGGCCTTCGGCGTACAGTCGATCGACCGCCAGACGCTCAAGAACAATGTGGTCGGCCTCGCCAAGGGCGCAAAGGCGTTCGGCATTCCCACGACCATCACCACGGTGGAGACAGCCAGCTTCTCGGGCCACACCTACCCTGAACTGCTGAACGTGTTTCCCGAGAACAAGCTGCTCGAGCGCAGCTCGATGAACTCGTGGGACGACCAGAACGTGCGCGATGCACTCGCGGCGAATCAGCGCCGGAAGATCGTGGTGTCGGGCCTCTGGACCGAGGTCTGCAACATCACCTTCGCCCTCTGCGCCATGAAGGAAGGCGACTACGAAATCTACATGGTGGCCGACGCATCGGGCGGCACCTCGTCCGATGCGCACAAGTACGCCATGGACCGCATGGTGCAGGCCGGCGTGGTGCCCGTGACCTGGCAACAAGTATTGCTGGAGTGGCAGCGCGACTGGGCACGCAAGAACACCTATGACGCGGTGATGGACATCGTGCGCGAACACTCCGGCGCCTACGGTATGGGCGTGGACTATGCCTACACCATGGTGCACAAGGCACCCGAGCGCGTGCAGCACGGTGCCACCATCGGCCCCAACCCCGCCAGGTCCTGATGCTTCCATGGCCACCTCCCCGCACATGCGGGGAAGTGGTATCTTTTCCCCCGCCATTTTCGGGAGTCCACGCATGAAACTCTATGCCCTGTCACTGGCCGCCGGCGTACTCGTCGGCATCGTCTACAGCCTGCTGAGCGTGCGCTCGCCCGCGCCGCCGCTGGTCGCCCTCGTCGGGCTGCTGGGCATCCTGCTCGGCGAACAGATCATTCCGGTGGGCAAGCAACTGCTCGCGGGCGACTCCTTCAGGTCGGCCTGCAACCAGACGCACGCGACCGATCATGTGCTGGGCGCACTGCCCGGCCGCCCCGCCCCAGCCACCACCGCAGTGCCTACGCCGCCACCCGGCGCACGCAACCCGTCCGACCGGGACAGCGCCTGAACTCCCTCTCCTGCAACACGCCGTCTTTCGCATTCAAGGAATCCAAGCCATGTCCGATGTAGAGCCCGACGTCATCTTCCACAACGCACGCATCACCACACTGGACCGCAGCAGACCCGTCGCCAGCGCGGTGGCGGTAAAGGATGGCCGGTTCGTTGCCGTCGGCAGCGACGAGGAAGTCCTGCGGCTGGCCTCCGGCCCCACGCGCCGGATCGACCTGAGGGGCCGCAGCGTGCTGCCCGGTCTCACCGACAACCACACGCATGTGATCCGCGGCGGCCTCAACTACAACCTGGAATTGCGCTGGGATGGCGTGCGGTCGCTGGCGGATGCGATGGACATGCTGCGTCGCCAGGTCGCCTGCACGCCTGCCCCGCAATGGGTGCGCGTGGTGGGCGGCTTCACCGAGCACCAGTTCGTGGAGAAGCGCCTGCCCACGCTGGAGGAAATCAACGCCGTGGCCCCCGATACCCCTGTCTTCCTGCTCCATCTCTACGACCGCGCATTGCTCAATGCGGCGGCGTTGCGTGCGGTCGGCTACACCAGGGACACGCCACAGCCACCGGGTGGCGAGATCGTGCGTGACGGCAGTGGCAACCCCGTCGGCCTGCTGCTGGCCAAACCGAATGCGACGATCCTGTATGCGACGCTCGCCAAGGGACCGAAGCTGCCCTTCGAATACCAGCTCAACTCCACGCGCCATTTCATGCGCGAGCTGAACCGCCTTGGCGTGACCGGCGTGATCGATGCGGGCGGCGGATCGCAGAACTACCCCGAGGACTACGAGGTCATCCGGAAGCTGGACGAGGACAGACAGATCACCGTGCGCCTGGCCTACAACCTGTTCACCCAAAAGCCCAAGCAGGAAAAGGAGGACTTCCTGAAATGGACCTCGCAAGTCACCTACAAGCAGGGCAACGACTATTTCCGCCACAACGGCGCGGGCGAGATGCTGGTGTACTCGGCCGCTGATTTCGAGGATTTCCGGCAGCCGCGCCCGGACATGCCCTCCAGCATGGAAGCCGATCTCGAGGGCGTGGTGCAGGTGCTTGTGCAGAATCGCTGGCCATGGCGTCTTCATGCAACGTATGACGAAACCATCTCGCGCGCGCTCGACGTGTTCGAGAAGGTGGACAGGGAAACTCCGATCGGAGGCCTCCATTGGTTCTTCGATCACGCGGAAACCATTTCCGACCGATCGATCGACCGCATCGCTGCGCTGGGTGGCGGCATCGCCGTGCAACACCGCATGGCCTACCAGGGCGAATACTTCATCGAACGCTATGGCGCTCGTGCAGCCGAGGCCACTCCGCCCGTCAAGCGCATGCTCGAAAAAGGCGTGAAGGTGTCCGCAGGCACGGATGCCACGCGCGTCGCCTCGTACAACCCATGGGTCTCGTTGTCGTGGATGATCACCGGCAAGACCGTCGGCGGCACGCGGCTCTATCCGGAGCGCAACCTGCTCGACCGTGAGACCGCACTGCGCATGTGGACCGAGAACGTTGCGTGGTTCTCCAACGAGGTGGGCCAGCGCGGGCAGATCCGCGAGGGCCAGTTCGCCGACATGATCGTTCCCGATCGCGACTACTTCTCCATCCCCGAGGACGACATCTCCTTCCTCACCTCCGACCTCACAGTGGTGGGCGGACGCATCGTCTACGGCGCGGGCGATTTCGCCACGCTTGACGACAACCCGCTGCCCCCTGCCATGCCCGACTGGTCGCCTGTGCGTCGCTACGGTGGTTTCGCGGCATGGGGAGATCCGGAGGGCGCCGGCAGGAACTCGCTGCACCCGGCACGCTATCAGGCGATCGCCTCGTGCACATGCGCCAGCGGCTGCGGCATGCATGGCCATGACCACGCGAGCGCGTGGGCGTCCAGCGTCCCGGCCTCGGATCTCAAGGGCTTCTTCGGCGCCCTGGGCTGCTCGTGCTGGATGTGACGGCCGCCCATCCCGTCCCACGCCACCATGCCAGCCTTCTCCACCACTTCCATTCGCCATCTCCAGCAGGAGGATCACGCATGAACACAGGAAATCCGCAGCCCACCACGCTTACCGGCCTTCTCGGCTTCAACGCGGGCTATGTCGACACGGTGGGCTTTCTCGCGCTCAATGGCCTGTTCACGGCCCACGTCACCGGAAACTTCGTCACGCTCGGCGCCTCGTTGATCAACGGTACATCCGGGGCATTGTCCAAGCTGATGGCGCTGCCGGTGTTCTGCCTGTTCGTGATGCTCGCGCGCCTCGCCAGCAACGCACTCGCGGGACGCGGCGCTGCCACGCCCATGCGCTGGCTCATCACGGCAAAGACGCTGCTTCTGCTCGCTGCCGCAGCGATGATGATCGGGCTCGGGCCTTTCCAGGACGCCAATGCCCTGCCCGCCTTCGTGGCCGGCATGCTCATGGTCGGAGCGATGGCGGTGCAGAACGCCATGCAGCGCATCCACCTGGGCAGCATGCCGCCGTCCACGCTCATGACCGGCAACACCACCCAGGTGATGATCAATCTGGCCGACCTGCTGCAGGGCGTGCAGGGAGAGACACGCGCCTCGGCCATGGCGCAACTGCACAAGATGCTGCCCGCCATCGCCATCTTTGCCCTGGGCTGTGCATTGGGCGCACTGGCCTACTACTTCTTCGGCATGTGGTGCTTTGCAATACCGCCTGCGGTGTCGCTGTTGAGCGCGTGCTTTGCGCGCGGGGCGTGAATCGAGGAGGATGGCCCGCGCGGCGCGAGCTCAGTCCGCTCCGCGCACCTTGCCGCGCAGGGCCTTGACGCCAGAACGCTGCGACTTGCCTTCGAGGCGCCGTTGCCGCGAGGACCAGGTGGGCTTCGTTGCGCGGCGGGCGCGGCGCACCTCCGCCACGCTGTCCACCAGTTCCTGCAGGCGGCCCAGCGCATCGAGCCGGTTGGCTTCCTGGGTCCGGTATTGCTGGGCCTTGATGACGATGACCCCGTCCTGCGTGAGCCGCTGGTCGCTGAGCGCCAGCAGCCGCTCCTTGATCTCGTCGGGCAGCGACGAGGCCGCCACGTCAAAGCGCAGGTGAACGGCGCTCGAGACCTTGTTCACGTTCTGGCCGCCCGCCCCCTGCGCTCGAATGGCCTTGATGTCCACCTCGCGCTCGTCGACCTGCACGCGCACCACCATCAGTCGGCACCGTCCGCCAACGCGGCGAGCAAGGCCCTGAGGAAGGCCTCGGGGCGCTCGAACTGCACCCAGTGGCCGCTGTCGGCAATCAGCTCGAAGCCCCTGAAATCGGGAGCCGCATCCTCATATGCCCGAGCGAGCACGCTGATCCACTCCTTGTAGAGCGAATCGTTGGCGCCATAGATTGCATGCACAGGGCAGCTCACCTGCGGCAATGAACGGGCAAGAATGTCGGTGTGCGCGAGACGCCTGCGCTGCATGCGGTCGCGCACCACGTTGTTCACATGCACGGCAAGCGCCTCGCCCTCGATCAGCGAGTGATCGCCGAGCATCAGCGCGCCCAGGTTGAAGCGGTGCGCGTTCATCTGTTCCTCGGGAGGCAGGTGGCGCCATGCCTTGAGCTCGAACTGCCGCCTGGGCACCACGCCCATCGCAGGCGCGCCCACCAGCACCAGCTGGCGGGCCAGTTCGGGGTGCGCAGCAAGCAGCATCCCTGCGGTCATGCCGCCGAAGGAAAACCCCACCAGGTCGACGGCACAGGGGCCGAACAGCGCGCGGAAGCTCTCGCACAGCGGCTCGATGATGGCATCCGCATCGCTACCCGCGGGCGGGGCCACCGAGTCGCCAAAGCCCGGCAAGTCCACGGCCCACACCTGGCGGCCGGCCGCCACGAGATCCCGGATGTTGCGGATCCAGTGCATCCAGCTGCCGCTGCCGCCGTGAAAGAGCACCAGAGGCCGGTCGCCGTCCGCCAGCGTGCCCCACACATGCCAGACCACATCGCCGTCGCCGCTCGGCGTGCGATGCACCGTCGCTTCGGAGACAAGGCTGCGCGCGCGTTCCGGCAGGGGCAGTTGCGCCACGGTTTCATTGCGCATGGTCACGCCGACGTCCACCCCGCCATCGCATCGATGGCCAGGCCGTAGCCGTTTACGCCAAAGCCGCACATCACGGCCTTGGCAGCCGCCGACAGGAACGAGTGGTGGCGGAACGCCTCGCGCGCATGCACATTGCTGATGTGCAGCTCGATCATGGGTACGCCGGTGCCCTTGACGGCATCGAGCAGGGCCACGCTGGTATGGGTATAGGCCGCCGCGTTCAGGACCAGGCCGCGCAGCGAACCGGCGGCATGCAGGCGGCCGGCCTCGTGAATCCAGTCCACCAGCTCGCCCTCATGATTGCTCTGGCGAAAGACCAGCCCGAACCCGTGGCGCTGGCAGGCTGCCGCGCAGATCCGCTCCACGTCGGCCAGGGTCTGCGACCCGTAGACGGCCGGCTCCCGGGTACCGAGCAGGTTCAGATTGGGTCCGTTGAGGACAAAAACGGTTTGCGTCATGGTGTCGTCTTCTTCTCTTCTGTCATGCATGAGGACCTTGCGTCTCCAGCAGGGTCCCGGTGTGCGTTGATCCTGCATTATGCGTTCGCGGCACACGACAAAACGGCCCCACAGGGCCGTTGCATGCTCGAATCAAAAGAAGATTCCGCCCTGCGCCAGGGCGGGGCGGAAACTTCAGCGCCAGTGGCGGCCGTGTCTGTGTCCGTGGCCGCGGTGGCCATGGCGGTAACCACCACCGCCGATATAGACGGCTGGAGGCGCAACCATGACAGGCGGCGCGTAGTACACGGGACGGGCGGGACGGTAGTAGACCGGCGGCGGGGGCACGTAAACCGGCTGCGGTGCGTAATAGACCGGCGGGGGCGGAGCATAGTAGGGTTGCGGTGCCGCCACGCCCACGGCCACACCGGGCACGCCGATGCCGACCGACCACGACACACCACCGTGCGCCTGAGCCGCACCGGCGCCTGTCAGCAAAGCCAGGGCCACACCTGCACTGGCTGCCAGGGCATACAGAGAGCGACGTTGGATCATGAATTTCTCCTTGGAACAAAGGGCGAGCGGTTCGCCGTGCAATCCTGCTCGCTTGGTTCGGCGATAGGGTTTGTTCCCTTAACGCGCGACATGCCTTCTAGGATGTCATGTTGTTGGAGCGATGTTGTGTCTGAAAGTTGCCATCGCTGTATCCATCGGTAAACCAAGGTACTCGCTTCCCCTGAGGGTGCCCCCTTGCGGAGTTGAAGTTTTCTTACAATTCAAGCCCTGCTATTCAGGGACGGTCAGCCTTTTCCCGACCGCCGGGGGTTGCGCGGGCTCACGGTGCGGAAGCCGTCTCCCTCGATTTCCACGATGGCCTGGGGTTCAAGGCGGTTGTATTCGATCTCGCAGCCCTGGTTGCTGGGCGTGAACACCAGCCTGGCTCCCGGCGCCAGGCGCGGTACGGTCTGGTGCAGCGGCTTGGACAGGTCGACCGGTGAGCGGGACGAACGGTAGATCAGCTGCTGGTTGGAGCCGTAAAGTTCATAGCATGCGGCCTGTACCTGCGTTGTTGCCAGCACCCCGGCAGCAGCGAGTGCCAGAAAGCCGCCCCGGCGCAGGATCGAAGACTTCGTCATGGGGAACCACCTCCTCAATGCGTGTTGTCATTCATTATTGCCAACTCGTCGCTGAAAACCATAGTCTTTTATTGTCAAACCGGACCGGCGGCGGACGCAGCAGCCCGGGCGGTCACCCATGGACATGCAGGTGGGTGGAGTTCTTGACCTCCTCCATCACGGCGTAGGTGCGGGTTTCGCGCACGCCGGGCAGTTGCCACAGCACCTCGCCCGCGAAGCGGCGATAGGCCTCCATGTCGGCCTGCCGTGTCTTGAGGAGGTAGTCGAAGCCGCCTGCCACCATGTGGCACTCCATGATCTCGGGCCGCGTCTGCACCGCCGCGCTGAACTCCTCGAACACATGGGGCGTGGTGCGGTCGAGCAGCACCTCCACGAACACCAGCATGCCGGCGCCCAGCAACAGCGGGTTGAGCCGCGCCTCATAGCCCAGGATGTAGCCGTCGCGGGTGAGCCGCTGCACGCGCGCCAGCACGGCGGTCGGGGACAGCGCGACCTCTTCCGCGAGCTTGAGATTGGCGATACGGCCATCCTTTTGAAGGATATGCAGTATTTTTCTGTCAATCCTATCTATTTCCACTACCAAACATCCAATCTAAAAATATTTATTCATCGAATGACCCTATATTTTGAACATTAATTCAATGAAAAAACAAGCATCATCGCCCCTTTCCGTTTTAGAAACCGATCATGCAACCCATCGCTCAGACCATGACCGCCCCCTTCGCCCCGCGCCCGCAGACTGACGGCGCCTTGCGCGAGAACATCACCGCCGCGTACCGCATTCCCGAACCCCAGGCACTGGCGCCATTGCTCGACCTGGCACGCATCCCGGCCGAACAGCAGCGCCAGGCGCACGACCTGGCGCTGCAGCTGGCGGGCACGCTGCGCGAGCGCAAGTCCGACCAGGGGCGCGCCGGGCTGGTGCAGGGCCTGCTGCAGGAGTTCGCGCTGTCCTCGCAGGAGGGCGTTGCGCTGATGTGCCTGGCCGAAGCGCTGCTGCGCATTCCCGACAGCGCCACGCGCGATGCACTCATCCGCGACAAGATCAGCCATGGCGAGTGGGACCGCCATCTCGGCAAGAGCCCCTCGCTGTTCGTGAATGCCGCGACCTGGGGACTGCTGATCACCGGGAAACTGGTCAGCACGCACAGCGAAGGCGGTCTCAAGGACGCGCTGCGCCGCATCACGGCGCGTGGCGGCGAGCCGCTGATCCGCAAGGGCGTGGACATGGCCATGCGCATGATGGGCGAGCAGTTCGTGACCGGCGAGACCATTGCCGAGGCGCTCAAGCATGCCGCGCCACTGGAGGCCGAGGGCTTCCGCTATTCGTACGACATGCTGGGCGAGGCCGCACTGACGGCCGAGGATGCCGAGCGCTACATGCAGTCCTACGTGGATGCGATCAATGCCATTGGCAAGGCGTCGAACGGACGCGGCGTGTACGAAGGCCCCGGCATCTCGATCAAGCTCAGCGCACTGCACCCACGCTACAGCCGCGCGCAACACCAGCGCGTGATGGAAGAGCTCTATCCGCGCGTGCTGCGCCTTGCCGACCTGGCCTGCCGGTACGACATCGGCCTGAACATCGATGCCGAGGAGGCCGATCGCCTTGAACTCTCGCTCGACCTGCTGGAGCGCCTGTGCCACGAGCCCTCGCTCGCAGGCTTCAAGGGCATCGGCTTCGTGATCCAGGCCTACCAGAAACGCTGCCCGTTCGTCATCGATTTCGTGATCGATCTGGCACGTCGCACGCAGCACCGCCTGATGGTGCGCCTGGTCAAGGGCGCATACTGGGACAGCGAGATCAAGCGCGCGCAGGTCGACGGCCTCGCCGACTATCCGGTCTATACCCGCAAGTCACACACCGACGTGTCCTACATCGCCTGCGCGCGCAAGCTGCTGGCCGCGCCCGATGCGATCTACCCCCAGTTCGCCACGCACAACGCGCAGACGCTGGCCACCATCTTCACCATGGCGGAGCCGGCCACGTACCAGCCCGGCCAATATGAATTCCAGTGCCTGCACGGCATGGGCGAGCCGCTGTACGAGCAGGTGGTCGGCCAGGCCGCCAAGGGCAAGCTGGGCCGTCCCTGCCGCGTGTATGCGCCGGTGGGCACGCACGAGACACTGCTGGCCTACCTGGTGCGCCGCCTGCTGGAAAACGGCGCCAACACCTCGTTCGTGAACCGCGTGGCCGATGCCACGCTGCCGCTCGAGACACTGATCGAGAACCCGGTCGCCACGGTCGATGCGGACGCGAAGAACGAGGGCGGCGTCGCCCTGCCCCACCCGCGCATTCCCCTGCCGCCCGCGCTGTACGGTGCCGCTCGCCGCAACTCGGCGGGCATCGACCTGTCCAGCGAATTCGTGCTGGCCGACATCGATGCGGCACTGCGTGCCAGCGCGGCGCAGCCCCACAGTGCGACACCGATGGTCGGGGACAGGACGGCCGGCCACGATGGCGGCGGTCTGGTGACGGCCGTCACCAACCCCTCGGATCGCAGCGAGATCATCGGCCAGGTGCAGGAGGCATCGGCGAGTGATGTCGATGCCGCGCTGCGCGCAGCCCAGGCCGCACAGCCCGCATGGGCCGCCACGGCACCGTCCGAACGTGCGGACATGCTGCAGCGCGCGGCCGACCTGCTGGAATCCGAACTCCTGCCGCTGGTCGCCCTCACCATGCGCGAGGCCGGCAAGACGGCCGCCAACGCCGTGGCCGAAGTGCGCGAGGCGGTGGACTTCCTGCGCTACTACGCCGCGCAGGCACGGCTGCTGGAACAGGAGGCGCCGGGCTGCGTGCCGCTCGGGCCGGTCACCTGCATCAGCCCGTGGAATTTCCCGCTGGCCATCTTCATGGGCCAGGTGTGCGCCGCGCTGGCCGCGGGCAACACCGTGCTCGCCAAGCCGGCCGAGCAGACGCCGCTGATCGCTGCGAGCGCGGTGCGCCTCCTGCATCGCGCAGGCGTCCCGCAGGCTGCCGTGCAACTGCTGCCGGGCCGCGGTGAAACCGTGGGCGCGCAGCTGGTGGGCGATGCGCGCGTGATGGGCGTGATGTTCACCGGCTCCACCGAAGTTGCACGCATCCTGCAGCGCAACCTCGCGGGCCGCTTCGATGCGCACGGCCAGCCCATCCCGCTGATCGCGGAAACCGGAGGGCAGAACGCGCTGATCGTGGACTCCTCCGCGCTGGTCGAGCAGGTGGTGGTCGACGTGGTGTCCAGCGCCTTCGACAGCGCAGGCCAGCGCTGCTCTGCGCTGCGCGTGCTCTGCGTGCAGGCCGACGTGGCCGACCGCGTCGGCGCCATGCTGTGCGGGGCGATGCAGGAACTGCATGTCGGCAATCCGACCCGGCTGGCGGTGGACATGGGCCCGGTGATCGACGAGGACGCACGCGCCACCATCGAATCCCACATCGCGCGCATGCGCGGCAAGGGCCACGACGTCTACCAGTCCACGGTGGACGATGCGGAAGTCGCGGCAGGCAGCTTCGTCAAGCCCACGCTCATCACGCTGAACAGCATTTCCGAACTGGGCCGCGAGGTGTTCGGCCCGGTGCTGCACCTCGTGCGCTACGAGCGCGAGAACCTGGAGCAATTGCTCGACCAGATCAACGGCACGGGCTACGGCCTCACCCAGGGCCTGCATACCCGGATCGACGAGACCGTCGCCAGGGTGGTCGACCGCGCCCAGGCAGGCAATGTCTACGTGAACCGCAACATCGTGGGCGCCGTGGTCGGCGTACAGCCGTTCGGCGGAGAAGGCCTGTCCGGCACCGGCCCGAAGGCCGGAGGGCCGCTGTACATGCTGCGCCTGATGGCGCGTCGCCCCGATGGCGCGGCACGCGCAGCGCTTGCCGGTACCGCCGCGAAGACACCGGATGCCGGCGCGCAGCAGGCATTGCAGGCCCCGCTTGCAGCACTGGCCGAATGGGCGGGCGCTGCTGGTCGCCAGCGCGTGGCACAGGCATGTGCCGCGCATGCGCAATCGGCGTGCGCCGGCGTTCTCTGCACCCTGCCGGGCCCGACCGGCGAGCGCAACGAGTACCGCGTGCTGCCGCGCGAGCAGGTGCTGTGCATCGCCGACAGCGACGACGCCCTGCTGGTGCAGTTGAGCGCCGTGCTGGCGGTGGGGTCGCGGGCGCTGTGGCCCGCCGCGGCACAGGCGCTTCACGCGCAGCTGCCGCAAGCCGTGCAGCAGCGCATCGTGCTGGCCAACGACTGGACGCGCGACTCCGTCCATTTCGATGCCGTCCTCCATGCGGGCAACGGCACATCACTGCAGCAACTGTGCGAGCGCGTCGCCCAGCGCCCGGGCGCCATCGTCGGTGTCACGCATGTGGCCGACGGCGACAACGTCGTGCTGGAGAGGCTGGTGCTGGAGCGCGCACTCAGCATCAACACGGCGGCGGCCGGCGGCAACGCCAGCCTGATGACGCTGGCCTGATCCCCCTGCCCGCCCGCCTTGGCCCTTCAAAAGGGAACCAAGTGGACTTGCCGTGGTCGATATGCTCCGGGGCTCCCTCCTTTGAAGAGAAAGAGGGAGCCTCCTTCATCATCTTCAGGTATCACTGCGCATGGGGCACACACTGCAACTCGGTCCACTCGTTCTTCCGTGGGCCTTCATCGTTTTTCTGGCGGGCTACTTCGCCGCGACCTGGCTCTGCGGATGGCTTGCGCGCCGGCAGGGCCTCAAGGCGGAGTTTCACAGCTGGGCAACCGCGCTGATCGGCTTGGCTGCAGCGCGGCTTGCGTTCGTCGTGCAATACGCGTCCGCCTATGCCGGCAATCCCCTGAGCATCATCGACATCCGCGACGGCGGCTGGGAGCCCGTCGCGGGCCTCGTGGCCATCGGCGTTTATGCCCTCGCCCTCTGGATCTGGCATCACGCCGCCGCCAAGGCGGTGACTGCCGGTGTCGTCGCGTTTGCCGCGATCTGGCTCGGCGCGGGCGGCCTGCTCACGGCGCTCTCGCCGCGGAATGCCCAACTCCCCGAATTCCAGGCCGTGGCGCTGGACGCAAGCACGTTGTCGCTGCCCTCGCTCAAGGGCCAGCCGGTGGTCGTCAATCTCTGGGCCACCTGGTGCCCGCCTTGCCGGCGCGAGATGCCCGCATTGCTCGCGGCGCAGAAGGCACATCCCGACGTGCGTTTTCTGTGGGTGAACCAGGGCGAGAAGCCCGAAGCGGTGCTGCGCTACATCCAGCAGATCGGCCTGTCGCCATCGGATGTGCTGATGGACACCGAGGAGGGCCTGGGCCGCATGCTGCAACAGCGTGCGCTGCCGACCACGCTGTTCTTCAACGCCGAGGGGCGGCAGGTGGCGATCCGTTCGGGTGAACTGTCGCATGCCACGCTTGCGCAGCACATGGAGCAGATCGCGCGCACACGCTGAAGTGTTGATGGGTTGAGGCGCTGAGGCACCGAGAGCTCACCGAGAGCCGCGCGTGCCTGCAACCTGATCCTGTGACAGGGATCCGGCGATATATTCAGCACAGCGGCCAGTTCGGGAGCGCGCGGAACGCGACCTTGCGCGATTCCCGGGCCCGATCCAGCACATTCACCGACCCTTACCGACCCTTACCGACACTTTTGCGCGAAAGGAGCGCGTTCATGACCCACATCCTCTGGGACTCGTTTCAACCCGCCACCGCCCTTGCGGGCGGCGTTCTGATCGGCGTGGCCAGCGCGATCCTGATCGTGATGATCGGCCGCATCGCGGGCATCAGCGGCATCCTGGGAACGCTGATGCAGCGCGATGCCTGGGCGCACCACTTCGCCTGGGGCTGGCGCGTGGCATTCCTGGGCGGATTGCTGGCCTCGCCCCTTGTCTACCAGCTGTTCGCCCCGCTTCCCGCCATCGAGTTGCCGGACAACCCGCGCCTCATCGTGCTGGCGGGCCTGCTGGTGGGCTTTGGCACGCGCCTGGGTTCGGGCTGCACCAGCGGGCATGGTGTCTGCGGGCTCTCACGGCTGTCTCCGCGCTCGCTGGCCGCCACGCTCACCTTCATGTTCTTCGGCGCGCTCACCGTGTTCGTGATGCGCCACGTCCTGAACTGACCTCTGCATCTACCTTCAGGGAAAGACACGCCATGCTCTCCATCCTTTTCGCACTCCTCGCCGGCCTGGTCTTCGGCCTGGGCCTGATTCTCTCGGGCATGGGCAACCCGGCCAAGGTCCAGAATTTCCTGGACTTCTTCGGCACCTGGGACCCTTCGCTCGCGCTGGTGATGGTCGGCGCGATCGCCGTTGGCCTGGTCGCCTTCGCCTGGGCACGGCGCCGCAAGACGGCACTGCTCGGCGAGCCGATGCAGCTGCCTACCGCAACCAAGATCGACACGCGCCTGCTGCTGGGCGCCGCCATGTTCGGCATCGGCTGGGGCATTGCCGGTTTCTGCCCGGGCCCCGCGCTGATGAACCTGCTCACCTTCCACAAGGAGGTGACGATCTTCGTCATCTCCATGATCGTCGGCATGCTGCTGCAGCACACCTGGGCACGCAAGTAGGAAAAGAAGGACAAGGCCCGGGGAAGTGTTCTTCCCCCACCCCCGGTCACCAGGCCATCAGCGCACCTGCCGCAGCCGCCAGCAGCACGACCACCACCGGCGACCAGCGTGCCAGCACCAGGCCACCGAACGAGGCAAGCGCCAGCGCGAAGTCCGCGCGTGAATGGATGGCGCTGGTCCATACCGGGTCATACAGCGCGGCCAGAAGCACCCCCACAACGGCGGCGTTCACCCCCGCCATGACCCGCTGCACGCCGCGCCGGTGACGCAGTGCGTCCCAGAACGGCAACGCACCCATCACGAGCAGGAACGCCGGCAGAAAGATCGCCACCAGCAGCACCAGAGCCGAACCCCAGCCGCCCAGGAACTGCATGGAAACAGGCAGCGCCGCCCCGAGGTACGCAGCCAGGGTGAACAACGGTCCCGGCACCGCCTGCGCCGCGCCATAGCCCGCCAGAAAGACGTCGTTGCCCATCAGCCCCTGCGGTACCACCGCCGTCTGCAGCAACGGCAGCACCACGTGCCCGCCGCCAAAGACCAGCGAGCCGGCCCGATAGAAATCGGCCGCCACCGGCCAGATGGTGCCCGGCCACAGCATGGCGGCAGCGGGCAGTGCCAGCAGAAGCCCCATGAAAATGACCAGCAGCGCGACGGCGATGCCCCTGCCCCGGGTTGCCGGTATGGCGTCGCCACCGGGTTCCGACGAGGCCGCCGGCACCATCCACCAGCCCAGCACCGCGCCGACCACCATGGCTCCCGCCTGCGCCAGCGCGCCAGGTACGAGCAGCACCAGCAGCGCGGCACCCATCGCGATCCCCGCCCTCGCGCGGTCGGGGCACAGCGTGCGGGACATGCCAAGCACCGCCTGCGCCACCACGGCCACGGCCACCACCTTCAATCCATGCACCACGCCCGACGAGGCGATGCCCACCCACCGCGTGGCACCGAATGCAAACAGCACCATCAGTACGGCAGAGGGCAATGTGAATCCCAGCCATGCCGCCACCGCGCCCCCATAGCCCGCGCGCAGCTGGCCCAGCGCCATGCCCAGCTGGCTGCTGGCGGGGCCGGGCAGGAACTGGCACAGGGCGACCAGATCGGAATAGCGGCGGTCGTCCAGCCACCCTCGCCGCTCGACGAACTCCTGCCGGAAATATCCGAGATGCGCAACGGGGCCTCCGAACGAGGTGATCCCCAGGCGCAGGAACACCAGGAACACCTCAAGCATCAGAACTCCCCCTCCACTGCACCCGGTGCCTCATGTCGAGGTGCTCAGCGCGGATGCATTCCCTCGACGCCGCCGCCCGACGAGCCCTCGTCGCCGCCGATGCCCAGGCGATCGAACAGGCCTCCGCCCTTGGCCGCCGGGCTGGGAGTGCGGCCGCTCACCTCATCCACCGACTTCATGAAATAGGCCAGCGACTCCACGGCCTTGCCGGTCTCCTCGCCCGTGTTGATGTTCGCATCGGAGAAGCGCTCTCCCGTGTAGACACGCACCCAACTGCGCGGGCTGTAGGCCAGCTTCTCGACGAACGTCAGCGGCACATCGAACGACGTCGCAGGGTAGCTGCTTCCTTCCGGCTGAACCGAGGACTTGCTGCGCACGCGGATCACCTCGCTCGAGCCGAAGTGAAAGTCCGCCCCCGTCACGTTGACATCCTTCACATTGGGCACGCCGATGGTCAGCCGGGCGATGCCGGCACGGGCGCTGGTCCAGTCCGCTCCGATCACCGGGCATTGGTAGGTGGTCTGCACCTGGCTCTGCCCCAGGTTGCAGCTCACGCGATACGGCTGCACGGACACCAGCTTGTCGCCCGAGGGGGTGACATCCTGCTTGATCTGCGCCGCGATGCCTTTCTCGACTTTTTTCTCACTGCTGCCCGCACAGCCGGTCAACACCAGCATGGCCGCAACACCCACAGCGCCAAACGCAGCTGTCAGCCTTGGTTTCATAGATTGCTCCTCTTCACTCACCCGCGCCCCGGGCGCAGGCCAGAACGGGAGCCGTCAATGCTCCCCGACAGACATGGATCATAGAAGACTCTGCGTCGCCCCAAGGCAGCCTGGCCATTTGCCAATTGACCGGATTTCATGTCGGATTTGCCACAACTTGTTTCGCTAATCCATAGAATCAAACATATCCAGCCACGCCCGAGGCTGCGCCGCCTTGGCGCATGCGCAGGACCGGCGGGCCACCAACATCAAAACCAAAACCAGACCACAGGGGAATGAGAAGATGGGCAAGTTCTTGAGCGCCATGGCGCTGATGGCAGCCGGCATCGCGCCGACGCTGGCCAACGCGCAATGCTATTCGGTCTACGACCGCGACAACCAGCTGATTTTCCAGGACACGCAAAGCCCCATCGACATGCGCCAGCCCGTGGCCGAGGCCATCCGGAAACGCTTCGCCCCGGGTGCGCACCTCGTTTTCACACCGGCGGGCGACGATTGCACCCTCATCGACAAGACCGCTGCCCCCAAGGCCCTTCCGAGCGAGCAACCAGGCAGCGACAAGCGCTGACGAGGAACAGCCGCCCGCGCGGTCTGCGGGCGTTCTGTCAGTCCAACATTCAATCAGTCGCGCAGGAATTCCAGCCCGGTGCGGCGCACGAACTCCGCGTAGCTGATCGGCTCGGTCACGCGCGTATCGGCCGCGTTCTGCTGCCAGTGCACCCAGCTCTTTCCCGTCCCCGGGTCGTACACAAGCTTGAACAGCGCCTGCGGCACACGCACCCTGCCTGCGCCGATGGTCTGCCGCGCATCACCGAACACCGGCCCGGTGATCACGAACACATCTCCGCCCGCGCGGCGGATGTAGCGCCGCGTGTCCTGCTCGATGCGCCCCCAGGCGCCGCCGTTGTGCTTGGGGTCCTGCGGCACCATGTTGGCCAGCGAGAACGTCTGCGCCTTGCCTTCCTCGGTGCTCATGTCCCCTGCCGCAGCCATGTGGCCGCGCGAAAAGCCCGAGCGCTTGTAGTCGTCGAGCTGCGCCCTGTCGGCCGACGGCAGCCGCGCCTCGGGGTAGAACCTGTCCTTGCGCTTGATGTTCGCGCCCTGCTCGAGCTTGCGCGCATTCAGCCGCTGCACGACATAGACCGGTGTCTTGGTTTCGCCCGAATGCAGCACGGCGAATTCGTTGAAGCACAGCTCGCGCAACCGCTGGAACTGGGTGACTGCCGGGGGTTTGGCGGGAAAGAACTGCGGACAATCCGCAAAGGATTCGGCGTGGGCCGCCGGCAGCAAGGCCCATGAAACAGACAGGAGCGATACCGCTCCCAGAAGAGAAAAACGCATTCCATGAGTATGCGTCAATATGACGCGCTCATGACCTATCTCAATACGCGACGACGGCAAATTTGACTTGCCTGTCTTGTGCTCAAGGCTTGTTTAGAGTCCAGGTGTCTCGCGTCAACTGTCCACGCTCACCTTGCGGGCCACCGGCCCCGACGTTCCGGGATCGATGCACCCGGGGCCAGAGCCCCTGGGATGCACGGAGCACCGGGCCGCCTACTTCTTCACCAGCTTGCAGCTGCTCTGCTCGATGGGCCTGAATGCCTTGTCTGCCGGAATCACGGCCTTCAGCTTGTAGTAGTCCCAGGGCTTGGTCGACTCCTCCGGCGACTTGACCTCGTAGAGGTACATGTCGTGCACCATGCGGCCATCGTCGCGGATGCGGCCGTTTTCAGCGAACACGTCGTTCACCGGCAGTTTCTTCATCGCGGCCACCGTTGCCTTGGCCTCGTCGGTGCCGGCTGCCTGCACGCCCTTCAGGTAATGCAGCACGGCGGAATAGGTGCCTGCCTGCACGATGGTGGGCATTTTCTTGCGCTGGTCGAAGAATCGCTGCGACCAGGCACGGGAGGCATCGTTGCGGTCCCAGTAGAAGCCATCGGTCAGGTACAGGCCCTTGGCCGTCTTCAAGCCGATGCCGTGGATCTCGGTGATGTGGATCAGCGAAGCGGCGAGCACCTGCTTGGGCGTGACGCCGAACTCAGCCGCCTGCTTGATCACGTTGGCCGTGTCGCCCGCCGCATTGGCCAGGCCGATGACGTCGGCCTTCGAGCTCTGCGCCTGCACGATCTGCGAGGAGAAGTCCGCCGCGCCCAGGGCATGCTTGGAGCCGCCCAGCACCTTGCCGCCGGCATTCTTGATCGCCTCCTCGAACCCGCCGCGCAGGGCCTTGCCGCCCGCGTAGTCGGCCTCGATGAAGTACCAGTTCTTCTTGCCGCCTTCGGTGATGGCACGCGCCGTCCCCTGGCCCTGCGAGTACTCATCATAGGCCCAGTGCATGGTCGTCGCGTTGCAGTCCTCGTTGGTGATGCGCAGCGAGGCCGGCCCTGTCGGGATGACCACCTTGTTCTTCTCGACCGCCAGGTTCATCACGGCCAGCGTGACGGCCGACGAAGGCAGGTCGGTGATCATGTCCACCCCCTCGCGGTCGAACCACGTACGCGCGATCGATGCGCCGATGTCCGGCTTGAGCTGCATGTCCGCCGACAGCAGCTTGATCTTGAAGCTGGGCTTGTTCTGCGCAACAAAGTCGTCGATCGCCATCTGCGCGGCCAGCACCGATCCCCTGCCGCTTGCATCGGAATAGACGCCCGAGAGGTCCGTGAGAACGCCGATCCGCACCTCGTCGTCAGAGATGCTCTTCGTCTGCGCGACCGCGTGCTGGGTGAACGCGGCAAGCGCCAGGTGGACGGCAACGAGGCGCAATGTGGAAGGGGCCCTGTACGGCATGTGGTGTCTCCTGAATTGAACGAGCATGGGGTAAGCCGGCGGCCATTCAAGCCCTGTCTGCGCCTTGAACGGCCTGCATGCACGCATTGTCAGAAGAAGCCTCGGGCGTGCCTATCGTCGCATCGGACGATAAGCAGCGATTCCGGGAGGGCACAAACCCTAGTCCGGCCGCCCTATGTGCCCTGCCGTACCGGCACCGGCCCTGCGGCGCCCCACCCACAGCACGGCCAGCCAGCTTGCCAGCGCCAGGGCCAGCAGCACGGACAGGTGGAAGGCCGCGGCCTGCGCGGGGGCTCCCATCTGGTTGAGCCGCAACGATGCCTGGATGGCCGCCGTGCTCGGCGACAGCCAGCGCAGCCATTGCAGGATGGTCGGCAACGCCTCGGCGGGCCAGCTGAAGCCGCCCAGGAAGGCCAGGGGGATCGAGGTGAAGAGCAGCACCTGCATCGCTCGCTCGCGGTTGGCGAACCACCAGCCCAGCAGCACGCCCAGGCCCGCGACGGCGGGCACGAACACCGCGAGCAGCAGCAAGGCCCCGAGCGGATTGCCGCCACGGGGGAAGTCGTGCCACACGAACATCCAGCCGAAGTAATACAGACCCGAGAGCCAGCCCAGCGCGCACAGCGCCAGCAGCCGCGCCAGCCAGATGCGCACCGGCGCCGCGGCCTCGCCGCGCTCGCGCCAGGTGCCCACGAGCAGCGCACCGCCCATCAGCAGGGTCTGCTGCAGGATCAGAACCGCCACGGCCGCCACCACGAAGCTTCCGTAGCCCTCGGTGGGATTGAACAGCGCCTCCATCTGCAGGTTGATCGGCGAGCGGCTGCTTGCCGCCTGCAGGCGGCTCTGCCCGGCAGCCCCCAGGCGCCGCAGTTCGATGCCCGCCGACACCGTGCCGACCGCCTCGGCAAAGCCGTACTGCACCTGCTTGGCCACCAGCGGATAGGCGCCGTTCGCGTAGACGGGCACCACCACCTTCTGCGTGCGCACCACATCCCGCTTCAGGTCCGGGGGCAGCAGTGCATAGCCCATGACCTCGCCGCGCAGCAGCGCCTGCTGCGCCTCGGCCTCGTCGCCGGTCGTGAGGACCACCTCGATGCGCGGGCTGGCCTCCGCAAAGCGCAGCATCTGCCGCGCAAGCCCGCTGCCATCCTGCTGCACCACCGCCACGGGCACGCGCTGCACCACTTCCAGGCTGTAGAACCAGGGGTAGAAAAAACCGTAGAGCACCGGGGCACCGATGAGCAGCATGAGCACGCCCTTGTCGCCCGCCACGGCGCGCAGTGCATCCAGGAAGGCGCGCAGGAACGAGGAACGAGAGGAAGGACGGTCCGCCATCATGCTCAGCGCCCTCCCCATTTGTCGGGCCGCCGGAGGCCCCTCATGACACCCGCCGTGGCCAGCAGCATCAACACCAGCGTGGCCAGTACCAGGCTGCAGAGGGTCGGCAGGCTCTGCACGATGGGCGCCCCCATCTGGAACTGCTCCAGCTGCAGCCGTGCATAGTGGGTGTAGGGCATGGACACCGCCCAGCCGCGCGCCGATGCCGGCATGCCCAGCAGCGGAAATCCCACGCCGCTGAATGCAAAGGCCGGCGCCGAAAGCAGCCCCGCACCCGAGAGCGCCGTGCGCAGCGACAGGGTGAGCGCCGCGAGCAGGGCCCCCATGGCCAGGCTCACGGCCACGAGCGCGGCCAGCGCAAGTCCCACCCACGAGAAGCTGCCCGCCACGACCCAGCCTCGCCCCACCGTGAGCCACAGCAATGCAAGCAGGCCGCACAGCGTCAGGCTCAGCCAGGGCAGCGCCAGCTTGCCCGCAAGCGCCCCCAGCACGGTGGCCGCACCGGCGGGTCGGCCATGACGTTTCCCATCAGGTTGTCCATTGGGTGGCCCATTCGCGGCCTCGTCCATCCATTCACCCAGGGTGTGGTCGCGCAACTCGCGGCCCACGCTCCAGGCCCCTGCGGTCATGCCCAGGATATGCAGCAGCGCCGGGATCAGCGCGGCCGCCAGGAATTGCTCATAGTTCGTCGAGATGTTGAAGAGCGACACAAGACTGGTGCGCACCGGCTCCATGCGCACCGCAAGCGCCTGGCGCGGGTCGCCGCGCTTGGCGCGCGCCTGCATCTCCACGCCCGCCGACAGGGTGCCGACCACCTGCCGCACATCGCGCTGGATCAGGCTCGAATGCGTGGACAACTGGGCGTTGTGCATCAGCACCACGTCGGCCGCCCGGCCACGTTTCACATCCTGCGCAAAACCCGGCGGTATCTGCACCACTGCGTACGACGCCATCGACTGCAGTTCCCATTGCGCCTCCGAGGCATTGAGCACCTGCGCACGCACGGCCAGCCCCGGAGTGGCCTCGAGCATGCGCACCAGCTGGCGCGACAGGCTGCTGTGGTCCTGGTCCCAGACGGCCACTGGCAAACGGTGCGGCAGGCCCGCGGAGAACATCCATGCCAGCAGCATCACGGCCAGCAACGGTACCCAGGTGATCATGGCCAGATCCCAGGGACGGCCGCGCAGCAGCCGCCCGTCGCGGCGCATGCTGGCAAGCATGGGATTCGTCATGCGCTGGTTCGCGGAGTGGCTGGCGGTCAACGGGCCGCTTCGACCACCACGCTCATGCCGGGACGTGCCCCTGCGATGGGTTGGGACGGACGCGCCCGCACCTCGAAGGTCCGGGCGTCAAAACCCTGCCCTGCGCGCGTCGCTCGCCAGGTGGCGAAGTCGGGCAGTACGCCGAGGTAGTAGACCTCGAACCGCGCCTCGCGGTTGTCGAGCGCCGGCAGGCGCCCGGTGAAGTGGCTACCCTGCGCAAACCGGGCCAGCTGGTCCTCGCGCACATTCAGCACCACCCACTGGTCGCTCAGGTCCACCACGGTGACCACGGCAACGCCCTGTGGCGACAGCTCCCCCTCCTTGGCGAGCACCTGGCTGATCTCGCCGCCAACGGGGCTGCTCAGCTGCGTCTCGGCACGCGCCGCCTCGACCTCGGCCACGACGCCCTGTACCTGGCGAGCCTGGGCCTGGGCCGCGGCCTTGTCCTCCTGGCGAGCGCCCGAGGCCGCCATGTCGTACTGGGCCTTGGCCGCCAGCGCCTGGTCGCGCGAGGCACGGTAGTTGGTCAGCGCCTCGTCACGCTTCTGCGCGGCCACCAGGCCCTGGTCATGGAGGCTTTGCACGCGGCGGTACGAGGTATCGGCCAGCTCGGCAGCCGCCTGCGCACGCTGCCAGTTCAGCCGCGCCATCTGCACCTCCTGCGGCCTGGCTCCCGCCTGCGCCTTGTCTGCCACGGCCTGCGCCGCATCGCGCGCGGCCTCGGCCTGCGCGAGCTTGGCGCGTACCTCGGGGCTGTCCATCTCGACCAGCAGGTCGCCGGGCTTGATCTGTTGCCCTTCCTTGACCAGCACCTTGGCGATGCGGGCCGTGACCTTGGGCGCGATGTCGGCCTCGCGCGCCTCCATCTGCCCTTGGAAATAGGCAGGCGCCGGCTGCGCGGCGCGCCAGAAGCCCCAGGCCACCAGCGCAATCACAAGGGCCACCACCACGATGGCAACAAGGGGCGGCTTTCCTCGGGGCGCCTGCGCCACCCGGGGCTCGGGGGAAGTGTGCGTATCGTCGGTCATGGTGCGTTGGAAGGAATCTGAATGTCGGCCTGGGCCATGTATCGCTCGAAGGCATCACCCTGCCCCGAACTCTCGAGCAGCGCCGCCAGCGCCTGCACATACTGGTTCGCGCTCTCCGCGCGCTGTGTTTCCACCTTGGCCAGATTCGTCTGCGCGTCGATCAGGTCCAGCACGGTGCTGGTGCCCTCCTGGAGTCCGGCCTCGCGCAGGCGCAGCAGCTCGCGTGCCAGGTCCTCCTGCGCCTGCTGGGCCTGGTACTGGCGACGGGCCTGCTCAACGCCCATCCAGTTCTTCTCGACCAGCAGCGCAATGTCGCTGCGTGCCTGGGCTTCCATCAGGTCGGCCTGCTCGATCTTGCGCTGCGACGATGCCGCCAGGGCATTCCGGTCGATGCTGTCCCACAGCGTCCAGCGCACGGCCACGCCGGCGATCCAGTTCGGCTTGCCGCTGGTGGCCAGTTCATGCGAGCCGAAAGCCAGCACCTGCGGCTTGCGCAAGGCCTCCTGTGCATCATGCAGGGCTCCGGCCTGGCGGCGCTTGGCCTGCACCTTGTCCAGCCCCGGATGCTGCCGTTCGGCTGCCGAGACGAACTCCTGCAGCGGCGGCAGCGGCCGGCTGCTCACGAACAGCGGCGAGCTCGGCAACACCCGGGATTGCGCCCTGACCGTGCGCGCGAGCGCCGTGGCGGCCAGATCCGCATCGTCCCGCGCCTTGCGTGCCTGCTGCTCGGCATCGGCCAGGGCCGCACCTGCCTGCAGCCGCTCCACCCTGGCGATCACGCCCGCCTTGAGCATGCTCTGCGCGGCCGCGTCGTGCCGGCGCACCGCATCCAACGCGCGCATGCGCAACTGCGCAGCCCGCTCGGCCAGCTGAGCGCCGAAGTAGCGCTGCACGAGCAGCGATTGCAATGACTCACGGCTGCGGGTAGCGTCAGCCACGGCTTCATCGGTGGCGGCATCGAGCCCGGAACGCACGGCATCCGACAACCCGCCCACATACAGGGGCCAGACCAGCGACAGGCTGGCCGAGGCGTTGTTCTTTTCCCGCTGGAGTCCCACGCTGGAGGGCAACTGCGGCAGTCCCGGCAGCGCAGACCCCAGCTCGGAGGGCAGCATGCCGATCGCGCCGTTGAGCATGCGCCGCGCCGGATCAAGATCGATGTCCGCGTTCACCGAATAGCGGTAGGCCATGCCGGTGACCGCCACCGACGGCCCGCCAAATCCGTCCATCCCTTCGCGACGCAGGCGGGCGCTCTCCACCGCCTTGCCATCCGCGGCCCATTGGTCCGAACGCTCGAGCAGCGCCTGCTGCGCCTCTGCAAAACTCAGCGCCGGCGCGACAGGCTGTCCCCACGCCGGGCATATGCCCGCCGCCATCAGGCTCCCGATCAGGCAGCCGCACAGTAGCAGGCGACGCCAGCGCGGGGGCGGCGACAAGCCGGGTGCCAAGGATTGCCACTCAGCTGAACAACACTCGGCCATCGTTCGTGTCCTCATACGATCCGGGGTGAGACTGGACGCCATCCTAGCAGGCATGGATGGCGATGCGCACCGTTTCGGGCACCTTGCCGGCCTCCCGCCGATTACCTACCGATCGCGCCGCAATGTCTGGGAGAGCTTGAAGCGCCCCTCGGGATAGAGGCTGATGGCTACGTAGAAGCGGCTGCTTTCGCCCTCGCGGTAAAGCCGGTACACCGTACGCAGCGCGGGGCTCTTGGGCGGGACGCCCAGGATGTCTGCCACGTTCCGGGGAATCTTGCACGCCTCCACCGTCTGCTCGATGCGGTCGATGGGGTGCTGCTGCAGCTCGTCCAGGAACTGCCACACCGAACCGCGCTTGTTCCCGATCATCGGGATCACGCTGCGATGCTCGGGCCGCAGATAGAAATCCGTCCACGAGGCCGCCACCTTGGTGTCTGGCGAGTCGCGGAAGGTGGACACCTTGATCCACGACTCGCCGGTCTCGCAACCCAGTTCGCGCGCCAGCAGCGCGTCCGCGACGACATCCTCCGTGCTCACCAGGTGCAGATCCGCAGCCGAGGAGAAACGCAGAACATCGCTGGCGCTGTTGGTCTGGACGCTGTAGGAGCCCTGCGGGCTGCTGGCGACGACCACGCTGCCGATGCGGGGCCTTCGCGTCACCAGCCCCTGACGCTGCAGGGCCGCCAGGGCGGCACGCGCGGTGAAGCGGCTGACGCCATGGATCTCGCACAGGCTCATTTCCGGCGGCAGCGTGCTGCCCACGGGGTATTCACCCGATGCAATCTGCTGCTGCAGCGTCTCCGCCAGTTCTACATATATAGGCTTGCCCAATCTGAACCTTCGCTGGATGGAGCGGCCCGCCACCGGAGAGTCCCCGGGGGGCATGCCGCAAATCTATGGCTCGGAGTCGGGTGCGGCGTCAGGTGCGACCGCTGCATGAAATCATGGCGTCAAGCGCCAGCACGCCTTCTCCTTGGGGCAGTACGATAACAGGATTGACGTCCATCTCGGCGAGCCTGTCGGCATGGCGGAACGCGAACTGGGAGAGGCGCACCATCGCCTCGACCAGCGCTTCTTCATCCGCAGGTGGCTGGCCGCGAAAGCCGCGCAGCAGCGCCGCGGCCCGGGTCATGGAGATCAATTCGCGGGCGCTGTCGGGGCTCATCGGGCACATGCCGAACGCCACATCCTTGAACAGCTCCACGGCGACCCCTCCCAGGCCGAACATGAGCACGGGACCGAACGCGGGATCGCGCTTGATGCCCAGCACCACCTCCACGCCGCGCGAGGCCATGCGCTCGACCAGGAAACCCGTGAACTCGAGCTCTCCGCCCTGCTCTCGCATCTTCTGCGCCGCAGCCTGGGCCAGTTCGGGCGTCGCGAGGTTCAGGGCAACCAGGCCATGCTCGCTCTTGTGCGCAATGCCGCGCGCGAGTCCCTTGACGACCACCGGGCCCGCGAGCTCGCGGGCACAGGAAGCGACCTCCTCCACGCTTGCGGCTACGCGCGACTCGGGCACCCGGATTCCGAGCGCCTTGACCAGCGCCTTGGACTGAACCTCGTCGATCAGCCCCTCCACCGCCGGAAGATCCGGAACGCTGCCGTCGGCGTCGCCTCTCGCCAGCAGGGGCTGGTTCGCCCTGCGCGCAAACCCGTTGAGCTGCGCTGCCGCGCGAAGGCTGCGCGCCAGCGGGATCCCCAGGGCGCGTGCGCGCTCGAAGCCCGCCTCCTGCACATGGCCCGACACAGGAACGATGGCGCTCGCCTTGTCGCTCACGCCCACCACATCGAGTGCCTGATCGAGCCACAGCTGCGAGCGCTCGTCCCGCGGCGCCCCCACGCCAACCCACAGCACCGAATCGATGGCATCGTCTTCCAGCGCAATGGCCAGCGCCTGCCTTGGCAGCTCGGGATTACTGAACACGGCTCCCCCCACATCCAGGGGGTTGGACGCCTTGACATAGCTTGGCAGGATCGCCTCGAGCTTTTGCAAGGTCGTTGCCGACAGTGCCGGGAGCGGCACGCCGGCCTCCGCGCATTCGTCGGCCAGGATGGAGGCCGCGCCTCCCGACAGCGTGAACACCAGCATCCCGCCGCGGCCCACGGGCTGCCTGCCCTTCCAATGTGCCAGCGAGGCCGCGGTGGACAGCAGGTCCTCGCTCTCCTGCACACGCAGGATGCCTTCCTCGCGGCACACGGCCGCAAAGATCTCGTCGGCACCGGCCAGCGCCCCCGTGTGGGACATCACCGCCTGCCGCCCCAGCTCGGAGGTTCCGGCCTTGAACACCACCAGCGGCTTGCCGACGGCGCGCGCGCGCCGGGCCGCATCGACGAACCGCCGGGGCTGGCGCAGCCCCTCGATCATCAACGCGATGACGTCGATCTGCTCATCTCCCAGCATGTACTCGACGATCTCCTCCATGCCGATGTCCATGGCATTGCCGACGTGCGCATAGAGCCCCACATCCGCCCCGGCGTCCTCGCCGTTGAGCAGCAGCCCGCCCATCATCGCGCCGCTTTGCGTGACGAGCCCCACGCGCCCGGTGCGCGAGTGGGCCATCGACTCGAAGCTGCTGTTGTAGCCCAGGCAAAGGCCCGCAGCGGGATTGCCGGCGCCAAGGCAGTTCGGGCCCAGCATGCGCATCGTCCCACCGCTCAGGATCTGCTGGAGCCGGCGCGCCCGCTCGACCCCTTCCGCGCCCTGCTCCTCCCATCCCGCACTGCAGACCACCACGACGCGAACACCCGCGGCCTTGCACTCGGCGACGGCCTGCAGCGTCATCTCCGCGCTGAGCGCGATCATGGCCAGCTCGGGCACCTCCGGCAGCTCCGCCAGGGCCGGATAGCAGCGCACGCCAAACAGCTCGGGATACTTGGGGTTGATGGGATAGAGCCCCCCCTTGAACCCATGGCGCAGGCAGTTGCGCAGGCCGCGCGACGCAGGCGTGTTCGGCCGCTCCGAAGCGCCGATGAACGCGATCGAGCGAGGGTGGAAAAGCGTGCCCAGGCCGGCGTGCGGCGCGTGCAGGGCAATGGTGTCAGTCATCGTATTCACGTGATGTCTCGGTATTGGTTGATGGTCATTCGTTGCGGCCATGCGCGGGATGGAGGCCCGTGCGCTCGAAGCGGCGCACGAGCGCGCCATCCACGGACGACGCCAGCAGTCCCTGGCTTTCCAGGAAGTTCAGGTGCGCGATGGCCTCGCCCAGCCCGAAGCCGACCTGCTCGTTGCGCAACTCGCGCTCGAACAGCGCGGGCAGGAACTCGTACCCGGTCATGGGCCGCACACACGCGTCGAGCACCACCCTCAGGCGCTCCTCGTGGTGTGCGCGTATCTCCTCCACTCGCCGTGCCACGCCGTAAAACGGCTGCTTGTGCGATGGCAGCAGCAGGGTCGAAGCGGAGATGTCCTCGAAGCGCTGCAGCGTCGCGAGATAGGAGTGCAATGGGTTCGGATCGCCGCCCGGCCACACCGCGATGTTGGGCGTGATCTTGGGCAGCACCTGATCGCCGCCGATCAACACCGCCCCATCCTCGCTCAACAGGCTCAGATGTTCCGGCGAATGACCGCGCCCGATGATCGGCACCCAGCGCCGCCCGCCGAGCTCCAGCGGCTCGCGGGTATCGATCTCGATCACCCCGTGCGGCAGGGCGCACACCTGCGTGCCATAGCGCGGCATGTGCTGCAGCAGCTCGGCGGCCACCGCATCGGGCAATCCGTGTTCGCGCCAGAGCGGCGTGCGCTCGGACACCACGTCACGCGCGGGGTCGGCGTAGCGTCCCGCGACTTCGAGTTCGCCGGGCGTCATGAGGACCGGCACGGCGAACTGCTCCATGATCCAGCCCACCATGCCGACGTGGTCGGGATGGTGGTGGGTCACCACGATGCGCCGCAGCGGCCCATGCCGCGTGAACCAGGGAGCGCGAAAGACGGACTCCCACAGGGCGCGGTTGGCAGGCGTGTGGATGCCTGTGTCGACCAGGGTCCACCCGTCGCGCTCCTGCAGCAGGTAGACGTTGATGTGGTTGAGCGCGAACGGCAGGGGCAGGCGCAGCAGAAAGATCCCGGGTGCCAGCTCCAGAGGCTCGCCCTCTGCAATCTCCGCTTCGGCATACCGCAGTGCAGGCAGGCCTTCGCGCCGTTTCCAGAGCTGCTCGCCGATGATGGTGAGGGTCTGCGCCATTCACAGCCCCATCTGCTTGGCGATGATGGTGCGCTGGATCTCCGATGCGCCCGCGCCGATCATCCCGATGCGCGAATCCCGGAAGAACAGCTCCATGTCGTACTCCTTGAGCACACCGTAGCCGCCCATGATCTGCACGCCATTGTTGGCGATGTCGAACATCGCCTCGCTGGCCCAGAGCTTGGCCATGGACATCTCCTTGAAGCACGGCAGGCCCTGCTCCAGCATCCAGGCGACGCGGTAGCCCAGCAGCCGTGCGATTTCGGCCTTGGTCTGCATGTCCGCCAGCTTGTGCTGCACCGCCTGGAACTTGGAGATCGGCTGGCCGAACTGCCGGCGCTCCTTGGCATAGGCCGCCACGTAGTCGATCATGGCCTGCGACGTGCCCGAATACATCATGGCCACGCTGAGGCGCTCGATGCCCAGCCCGCTGTTGAGGTTGGCCCAGCCCTCGTGCAGCTTGCCCATCATGCGCGAGCGCGGCACCCGCACGTCGCGGAAGAACACCTCGTTGGTATGCGTGGCCGAGCGGCCCATCTGCTTGAGGGGACGGATCTCGATGCCCGGCGCATCCGCGTCGACCAGGAAGATAGTGATTCCATCGTGCTTCTTCTCGGGGTTGCGGATGGTGCGCGTCACCGTGACGATCTGGTGGGCCACGTGCGCGTTGGTGGTGAACATCTTCTGGCCGTTGAGCACGAAGTGATCGCCCCGCTCCTCGGCAAACAGCTCGACCGCGGCCGCGTCGGAGCCCACGTTCGGTTCGCTGAGCGCGAAGGCGAGCCGGGTTTCACCGGAGATCACCTTGGGCAGGAACTCATCCTTCTGCGCCTCGGTCCCGTACGTCATGATGTTGTAGGCACCCAGCACCACCGTGGAGAAGTACGACGTACCCGCCCCGTACCAGCCGTATCCGGCCTCTTCCAGGAAGATCGCGAGCTCCATCGGCCCGAGCCCCGCACCGCCATATTTTTCGGGAAAGGGAATGCCCATCCACCCCTGTGCGGCCATCTTCTCGTACAGCTCGGACGGAAAGCGATCGTTGTCGCTGCACGCGCGGATGTATTCGCGGGTGCACTCCTTCTTCATGAACCTGCGCACCGATTCCCGGAGCATCTGCTGTTCCTGGGTAAAACCGAATTCCATGTCATTGCCTCCTTTTTATTGATGCGGAACGGCCGCTTTGCCGATGGACTACGCGCCCGCTTGATGGACGGGCCGCGCCCGCGATTTGCGATTGAGAAAGGCGGATACCGCGCTGCGGTGTTCGCTCGACGTGAATGCACGCCCGAGTGCCAGGGCCTCCTGCTCGAGCGTTTCCCGCAGATCCCGCGAGCGCGCGAACTGCTGGAGCCCCTTGATACCCGCGAGCGCACCGGCTGGCAGGGCCACCAGCCGATCCACCACCTCCTGCGTCACGCGGCCGAGCTCCTGGGGCGACGCCAGCCGGTTCACGAGGCCGTAGCGCTCCGCCGTCGCGGCGTCCACGAAGTCTCCAAGCAGCAATAGCTCATTGGCACGCCCCGCTCCCACCGTACGCTGCAGAAGGTAGGAGCAGCCGAACTCCGGCGTGAGGCCGATGCGTGCAAACGGAAAGCAGAAGCGCGCCTTGTCCGACGCAATGCGAAGGTCGCAGGCCAGGGCAATGGTTGCACCACCTCCCGCCGCCACCCCGTTGATGCTGGCCACCACCGGTTTCGGCATGGCCTGCAGCAGGCGGGCCAGCACGTTCGGCCCCTGGCGAATCCGGTCGCTCCACTGCTGCTGCGTATGTCCCTCCCCGCGCTGGAAGGTGTCCCGCATGTCGCCGCCCGCGCAGAACGCATCGCTGCCCGCGCCCGTGATCACCACGGCACGCACGCCGCCATCCGTCGCCGCGTGCTCGCACAACTGCACCAGCTGGCGTGTCGTCGTCTCGCCGAGCGCATTGCGCCGCTCCGGCCGGTTGATCGTGATCCAGGCGGCGCCATCACGCTTTTCGTAAATGAGATCTGTGATTTGCATGGATTGCCGCAATTCGTGATTCATCAATATGTCCGGACAATATTTCGAATCAATGAGCGTGTCAATTCAATGCATGGAGATTGCCTTAGGTGAATTCACTATGTACCGCGTCATTGACATGAGATTGTTCAACAAGCTATTGTCCGGATCAGCGCGCGCAACCCCACCTCCATGACAACGTCAGGCTTCGGCATCGGTCCGAGTGGCTCTGGCACTTTCCACAAGGATCTTGTGTATGAAGCGTCGTATCGCCCTGCTCACCGCTGCGGCCGCACTAGCGGCCAGTACCCATTGCATGGGTCAGGCAGCGTTTCCCCAGAAGACCGTCACGTTCATCGTTCCGCTGGCCGCCGGCGGCGGAACGGACATCCTGGCCCGCAAGCTCGCGCTGCAGCTGTCGTCCATCTGGGGACAGTCGGTCGTCGTCGAGAACGTCAGCGGCGCAAGTTCCATCATCGGCACGCAGCGCGTGGCCCGCGCGGCGCCCGATGGCTATACGCTGCTGGTCACCACCAACGGCCCCATCGTCAGCAACCGCTATCTCTTCAAGTCGCTGCCCTACGACCCCGACAGGGACCTCATCCCCGTGTCCCAGCTGGCCGACATCGACATGGTGCTGCTGGCCCACAAATCGCTTGCAGCGAACTCGCTGAAGGAACTGGTCGCACAGGCAAGAAAGGACCCTGGCAGCGTCACCTACGCCTCCTACGGCAATGGCTCGCAGCCCCACCTGCTCATGGAGCTGTTCAACAAGCGCGAGGACATCCAGATCACGCATGTGCCATACAAGGGGCTGGGGCCCGCCCTCACCTCGGTGATGGCCGGCGAAACCATGCTGACGCTCACGGGCCGCGGCTCGGGAGAGGCCGCCATCCGCTCGGGCAAGACCAAGGTGCTGAACTACAACTCGGACCGGCGCGACCCTCTCTACCCCGACGTGCCGACCTCCGCCGAGTCCGGCTATCCCTATTTCCGTGTGGCCACCTGGCACGGCGTGTTCGCCCCGAAAGGCACGCCCAGGGACATCGTGGCCAGGATCAACAAGGACATGCTCACGGTGCTCCAGCAGCCGGAGTTCCGCGAGGACATGGCCAAGCGCGGCTATGCGATCCCGACGCGCAGCCCCGAGGAGTTCGCGGCCGTCATCCAGGAAGAGGTCAAGGCGACCGGCGAGATGGTGAAGGCGGCCGGACTCAAGCCCGAGTAACGCATCCGCCTGGGGCACTGACCCAAAGTCCCAAAGAACAAACCGGCTCGAGGCCGGTTTGTTTCTGGGCGAGGCAACTCACTCGGCGCGGTGCTAGACGGTGGCACCCGTCATCTTGACCACCTCAGTCCATTTCGCGAGTTCGTCGGCGATGAATTTTCCGGACTGTGCGGCATCGAGCGGCAGGGGCTCCATGCCCATGCCGAGCAGCTTTTCGCGATTGCGGGCATCCGAGAGGTACTCGACGATGCTCGCGTTCAGGCGCTTCACAACGGCATCCGGCATCTTCGCCGGCCCCATCACGCCGTACCATGCCTTGAGATCGAAATGTGGCAGACCCTGCTGCGCGAGCGGCTGAACCTCGGGCAGCGCCGGCGACGGCTGCGCGGCCGTCAGGCCCAGCGCACGCAACCTGTTGGAGCGGATGTAGGGCAAGGCGATCGGAATGTCGGTGAACATCATCGACACCTGTCCGCCGATCAGGTCCTGCATCGCCAGTGCGCTGCCCTTGTAGGGAACGTGCAGGATATCGACCTGGGCCATGTGCTTGAAAAGCTCGCCGCTCAGATGCTGGGAAGTCCCGGCGCCGGAGGAGCCGAACGACAGCTTGCCCGGTTGCGCCCTGGCCAGTGCAATCAGTTCCTGGACATTGCGCGCGGCAATCGACGGATGCACCACCAGCACGTTCTTCTGCACCACCGTGGCCGAGATCGCGGAGAAGTCCTTGAGCGCATCGAACGGCAGGCGCGCACCATACATGCTCGGCGCGATCCCGTGCGTCGCGCTGGACGCCATCACCAGCGTGTATCCATCAGGCGCCGCCCGCGCCACGTACTCCGCACCGATGTTGCCGCTCGCGCCCGTCTTGTTCTCCACGATCACGGGTTGCCCAAGCTTCTCGCTCAGATGCTGCCCCAGCAGGCGTGCGAGCTGGTCGAGCGCGCCGCCGGCAGAGAACGGATTGATGATATGGATCGGCTTGGCCGGATAGCCCTGCGCCTGCGCCCATGCCAGGCCGGGTGCCGCAGCTGCCGCGGCAAGCCCTTGAACCAGTAGACGTCGTTGCATCTTTGTCTCCTTTGTCTTTGTCTTGTGAAATGCGTGCTCAGAGCTTGCCGGCGTAACTCGCCTGAAATGCCATCGCGGGGTCGCACTGGATGCCATAGGGTGCGATGGGGTAGCGGATTCCATGGCCCGCGAGCCACTCCAGGCCCGTCACGATTTCCTGCAGATGGGACACCTGCAGCGCAATCAGCATCTCGTCGTCCTGCACGCCGCCGAACTTGCGCTCCGCAAAGCAGGGAATGGCCATGCTGGGCTCGCGCGTGGCAAGGCCCGCGCCCCAGCTGTCCGCGCACGCCGATTCGCCGGTGGTGCCGAACTGGTAGCGCACGTAGCTGCGGTGCTGGAGCGCATTGATCAGGGTGACCATCTGTCCCGGGGTTGCGTACACCAGCACCGTGTCGGGATCCTTCAGGCGCCCCGAGGCCAGGGGCGAGAGAACCACTCCCACATACTTGCCATGCGGCACGCGCGGCATCTGTGCCTGGTGCTCGCGCGAGGCCTCTATGGTGGCGAACCACACGCCGTGGAACATGCTGCCATCAAGATACTTGGTGCCCGGTGCATTGAGCCCCATGACCCCTCCGCAGTTGCTGGCGGCGGGCACATTCTCGTGCGTGGCCCCAAGCGTCCAGCCCAGCCAGCGCGCCTGCCCCACAAGCTGGCACATCGAGAAGCGCACGCCCGCGGCAGGCCAGCGGATGCCCTTGATGGACTTCATCTCGTCCACGGTCTCGAACAGCTTCAGCGCAAGCGGCGCGGTGCGCAGCCGCAGGCGCTGGTTGAGCCTGTTCACCAGGTCTTCATGGTCGATCTCAGCAATCACTTCACTCATGGGGAATTCCTGACGGGGTCTCTTGGGTTGTACGTGTCGAGGCGGCCAGCAGCGCGCGGCTGGTCTCGCCCCAGCGGGGAGCCGCCTCGCATTCGATGTCGATCAGGTCCAGGCAGCGCATCACGCTGTGATCCACGATGTCGGCAACGCTCTGGGGCCGGTTGTAGAAGGCAGGCACGGGCGGGAACACGATCGCCCCTGCCTGGGACACGCGCAGCATGCTCTCGATGTGCCCCACATGCAGCGGCGTCTCGCGCAGCATCAGCACAACGCGCCGCCGCTCCTTGAGGGCCACGTCGGCCGCGCGGGCGATCAGCTCGCCCGTATTGCCCCATGCCAGGTTGGACATGGTCTTGATGGAGCAGGGAGCCACCACCATCGCGTGTATGCGGAACGAGCCCGACGAGATCGACGCACCGATGTCCACGCTGGAATGCACCACATCGGCCAGGGCCTCCACCTGCTCGATGGCAAGCGAGGTCTCGAGTTGCAGCGTCTGGCGCGCGGAACGGCTCACGACGAGGTGGGTTTCGACGTCGGGGGCCGCGCGCAGCATCTCCAGCAGGCGGATGCCATAGGCACTGCCGCTGGCGCCGGAGATCCCGACCACCACGCGCTTGCGTGCGGAAGTGCGCGAGCTCATTCGACGCTCACCTTGAAGCACACCTGCCCCCAGCTTCCATTGCAGAAGCCCGCGTCCTGGCAACTGAAGGAGTTGAACCACATGCCGTCGGGGTCCAGCCCCTCGGCGATGCGGTCGTGCGCCATGGCCGCGTGGATCGTCATCGGTGCCACGGCATAGATGCAGACGTTGCACGATTTCACGACGCCCGCCGCGCTGACCTCGATCCGGTCGCCCTCCTTGAAGCCCGCGGCACAGCCATGGGCCGAGACGACCGTGGCGACCACAGTTCGCCGGTTGGCCTCGGGAATGGCCTCGGCCGCGCGGCGGCGGCGCTCATCAGCCCGGAACTCGGCCATCTGCTCGTCGGTGTAGCCCATGTTGGCCTGGAACTTCTCCCAGTTGAAGGGCCGTGCGGGCTTGGTGGGGTTGGATGCATCGCTCATGATGTGGGCCTTTCATTCTTGTTCAGCGGGAACCTGCCGGTTCGACTCGTTCGACTCAATACCTGCGCGACAGCAGCGACTTCACATAGTCGGGCTGGCGCGCCCGCAGTCTGGCGGCGGCCTCCTCGCCGATCCAGTCCTCGATCGCCACGTTCTCGAAAACGCCTCGCGTATAGCGATCCGAGTTGGCGAATGGCGCGGTGGCGTCGATGTACACCTTGCGCCCCGTACCCGCCGCGTCCCCTTCGGCCAGCATGCCGCTGACCTTGGCCCGTGGCGAGAGCATCAGTCCCTCCCGCATGTCGGAGCGCGTGATCACCGCCCACATGACATCGTCCGCGTTGGTAATGTCGATGTCGTGGTCCACGGCAATCACCCACCCCAGGTCGGAGTGCGCGGAAAGCGCACCGAACGCGAGGTTGTTCTGCAGCCCCTCGTCGCGAAAGCTCTTGCGCCGGATGCGGATCACCACGCCCAGGCAGCCGCGCATGGCCTGCAGCACATGGCAGTTCTCGAACACGCGGGGGCTGATGCGGCGGCAGGCGTCGAACACGGATGCCTCCGCGGGCAGGGCCATGAGATTGGTGGTTTCCGCGTTCACCGCGAGCGGGAACCAGTACACCGGGTTGTTGCGGTGCGTGATGCCGGTGACGTTGAATTCCCAGACACGCCATGCGCGTCCCATGTAGCCGCCGGCCTCGGGCATCATGCCCTTCTCCCCGTCCTTGCCGGAGTCCTCCTCCGAGGCCAGCCGGTCGGTGTCGATATAGCCTTCCAGGACGTATTCGGCCTCCGCCAGGCTCCACGCCCCCTCCTGCGTGCGGCATTTCACATATTCCACCGCCTTGCCCTGCAGCGCTCCCGCCATGCCCATCTCGTCGTAGCCGAACGGCGTGAGCGTCTGCTGCGTGCTGCCCGAGCACGCGAGCAGCACGGCCGGCCCGGCACCGATGTTCACGCTGATGGGGATGCGGCGCTCGCCCCGAGCGCGCATCTTGCGGGCGATCTCCAGCAGGTGCCGGCCCGCCTGGATGGTGATGCAGGTGAGATCCGGTCCCAGCACCCGCATGCGATGGTAGGAGCCGTTGAATGCGCCCGTATCCGGATCGCGGATCAGCGCCAGCCCCCCGGTGATGACGCAACCCGCGTCGGCGGAGGTCTGCTGCGCGAGCGGCAGTGTCTTGAACAGGTCGATGCCGCTCGTGATCACGTTCTGCTGGCAGGCCGCCTCGGCGGTTTCCCGCGACGCAATGGGGTTCAGCGCCGCGTCGGCAAGTCGCGCGGGCAGGTCCTGCGCATCGATCCCGCACCAGCGCGCAATGCGCTTGCGATCCGCGAACACATTGGTGACGATCCGCTTGCCCTCGTGCCCCCGCACGTTGTCGAACACCACCATCGGTCCCGCGTCCGTGGTCCGCGCAATTGCCGCCACCTCGAGGTAGGGGTTGGTCTCGCGCGTGATGCGCAGCAGGTCATCGTTCGCCAGCGCTTCATCCATGGCGGCCGACAGGCTTGTCACTGAATGCATTGAGTCTCCAATGGGTTGTCTTATTTGTCCGGACTATAAAACAACAAAAGGAGATGTCAATAGGATCATTCGCTCCCATCCTCCAATGCACTCCTCCCTGTGAGGAGGAAAAAATGAGCGCACATCCCCCTGACCGCCTTGTTGCGGGGCAGCTTTATTTGTACGCAACAATGATCACCCCAGCGTCATGCCGGGGTGCAAGAAATAGAGAGGGAGGGGATTCAATGAAACGCGATCACGCCCGGGCCGGCGGCATGCCAAGTGCATGCTCCAGCGTCGCGATTGCCTGCTCTACTTCGGGTGTTTTCCAGCCGGCGTCACCCGCATGGCGCGCACCATAGAAGTCCGCGACCACAGCGATCGCCGCGCTCGGGGGCGGCTCCTGATGCCGGTCTGACGGAAGCGGCATGGCCGCGAGGCGGTCCATGGCATGCCTCTCCGCCTGCAGTTCGGCCTGCTGGATCTGCGCGCGAAGGCCGCTCAGTGATGCGTCTTCCTTGTCAATGGCGCGGCGCGCGGCGCGCAAGGGCCGGACGACCTGCTCGCGCCAGTCCCGGACCTCGGCATCCGCATGGGCGACCTCCTGCCCGGTGACATTCACGCCGTGCCGATGCGCGAGACAGGCCGCGTGCAGCAGGACCAGCACGTCCAGCGACAGCCGGTCCTGCAGCAGCAGGCAGGCCTGCGGCACGCCAGGGCGCGCATAGCACTGCAACGCATACGACCACTGTTCATTCGCTCGGCTGGCATGGGCTGGATTCGTCATGGCTTGTCCCGGACGGTGTACGGCCTCCATCTTGCCACTGCATCGCGTCCGCGAAAACTGCACCGCCAGGCCCGCGGTGGATCACCACCGCGGGCTCTGCTCTCACAGAGGCTCCGCCTGCGGCCCGCGAATCAGCATGCCCGGCAACTCGCCCGTGGGCTGGCCATCCCGCATGATGACCCGCCCGCGCTTGAGCGTTGCCACATAGCCTTCCGCCGTCTGGTTCAGGCGCCGCCCGCCCGCCGGCAGGTCGAAGGCGACGTAGGGCGGCGGCAGGCGCAGGCGGTCGAAGTCGATGATGTTCACATCGGCCAGATAACCCGGCTTGAGTTGCCCGCGGTCGCGCATGCCATAGATACCTGCGGTCTCCATGGTCTGCTTTTTCACGATGTGTTCGAGCGGCAGCCGCGGCCCGCGCTGGCGGTCGCGCACCCAGTGCGTGAGCATGTACGTGGGCACGCTCACATCGCAGATGTAGCCGCAGTGCGCGCCACCATCGGCCAGGCTCATCATGGTGTTCGGGTGCTGCAGCTGGGTGTGCAGCTGGCTCAGGTCGTTGTAGGCGTAGTTGAAGCTCGGAAAATAGATGATGCCCTTGCCGTCCTGCGCCATCAGCATGTCGTAGGCGATCTCGAGCGGACTGCGGCCATCGCGCTGCGCGATCGATGCAATGCTGCGCTCCTGCGGCGGCTCGTAGTCCGGCTCGGCGCCGAGCGCATACATCTTCTGGAAGCTCTGCGTGAGATAGGCCAGCCGCGAATCGAACTCGGCCGACGCCATCAGCGCGTCCATGTCGGTGAGCTGCGCACGCACCTGCGGGTCGCGCAGGCGGTTGATTTTCTCGTTCCATGGCAGCGGGGCGATCTGTTTCCAGACGTCGTGGGCCATGAACGGGTGGATCGATCCCTGCCACGCCATCAGGATGCCGGCCGGACGCCCCCCGATCGCGCCGTAGATGGGCACGCCATCGGCATGCGCCCGGTCGAGACTTTGCAGCAGCCGCCTCCAGTTCTCCGCCGTGCCGTCGGTCTGCACCAGTGCGAATGCCACGGGCAGCTGGTTCTCCTGCGCGATCTGCCGCAGCCACGGGAATTCCGTCTCCATCTGATAGTGGTTGGATGTCATCTGGAACACCCCGTGGCCTGCCTCCTTGATGGCGCGTGCAATGCCCAGGATCTCGTCGGGCGTGGCGAACGTGCCCGGCGGGAACTTGCGGGTCTCATACTTGTGGATGAAGGTGCGCGTGGTCGAGAACCCCAGCGCACCGGCCTGCAGTCCTTCCTTCACCGCCGCCACCATCCGGCGGATGTCGTCGGGCGTCGCCTCGTCGTGCGTGATGCCGCGCTCTCCCATCACATAGGTGCGCAGCGCCGAATGGGGAATCTGCGCGCCGACGTCGATCGCGCGCGGCATCCGCGCGAGGGCGTCGAGGTACTCGGGAAACGTCTCCCAGTCCCAGCGTATGCCTTCGGACAGCACCGTTCCGGGGATGTCCTCCACGCCCTCCATCACGCGGATCAGCCAGTCGCGCCGATCCGCCTTCACCGGTGCGAACCCCACGCCGCAGTTGCCCATGACGACGCTCGTGACGCCATGGTCCGCGGAGGGACTCAGGTAGGGATCCCACGTCGCCTGCCCGTCGAAATGCGTATGCACATCGACCCAGCCCGGCGTAACCAGCGCGCCGTCGACGCGAAGCTCCCGGGCCCCGGCACCGAGCTTGCCGCCCACGGCCGCGATCTTTCCGTCGCGAATGCCGAGGTCGCCCTCGAACGCTGGCGCTCCCGTTCCATCGACGATGCGGCCGCCACGAATTACGGTATCAAACATGCTCATGCTTCCTTCAATCCAGAC
This sequence comes from Diaphorobacter ruginosibacter, assembly GCF_014395975.1. Taxonomy (NCBI): domain Bacteria; kingdom Pseudomonadati; phylum Pseudomonadota; class Betaproteobacteria; order Burkholderiales; family Comamonadaceae; genus Diaphorobacter; species Diaphorobacter ruginosibacter. The sequence continues at coordinate 3,202,707 of NZ_CP060714.1, forward strand.
GAATACCAGCGGCCTTGATGACCTCGCCCCACTTCACGCTGTCGCTCGCCACGATGCGCGCGAACTCCGCGGCCCCCGCCCCCGATGCCTCGTTGCCCTGGGTCTCGATCAGCGAGAGCATTTCCCTGGAGCGCGATGCCTTGCTGATCACCGTGCTGACCTTTTCCGTCAGCGCGGGAGACATCTTTCCGGAGCCGAAGACGCCCTGCCAGCCGACGATGTTGATGCCGTCCACGCCCTGCTCCTGAATGGTGGGCAGGTCGGGCAGCACGGGCACCCGCGTGGGAGTGGCCGCGCCGATGCCCTTGGCCTTGCCGGCCTTGATGAGCGAGACGGCGCTGGCCGTGCCATCGAAGTAGATCTGCACGTCACCGGCGACCAGCGCGCGCGAGGCATCGGTCGCCCCCTTGTAGGGCACATGGAGCATCTTCGTGCCGGTGCGCATCTGCAGCAGCTCGGCATTCAGGTGCGATGTGGAGCCTGGCGAGTAGCTTGCATAGTTCAGGGCGCCGGGCTGCGCCTTGGCATACGCCACCAGTTCCTTCAGGTTGTTGAACGGCGCATTGGGAGGCGCGATCAGCACCGTCGCCGACTTCATCACCTGCGCGAGCGGCGTGAAATCCTTGACCGGGTCATACGGCAACTTCGCATAGAGATGCGGGTTCTGGGTGTGTGTGACGACGATGGTGTAGAGCAGCGTGTGCCCATCGGCCGGAGCGCGTGCGACCTCCTGCGCGCCGATGAAGGTCGATGCCCCCGGCTTGTTCTCGATGATGACGGGATGGCCCTTGAGCTCGTCGCTCATGAGCTTGCCGAGCAGCCGCGCCGCCACGTCCGAGCCCGACCCGGCGGGCAGCGGCACGATGATGCGGATCGGCTTGCCAGGCTGCGGCCAGACCTCGTCCGCCAGTACGCAGGCCGGCCCTGCCAGGCCGAACGCGATGGCTCCCAGCGCCAGGCAGGCGCGCCTTGTGGGGTGTCGTTGCATGTCTTGTCTCCATGTGTTTTGTCGTCGTGAAACGCTCGGGAGGGCCTCGGCACGAATCCCCATGGCCGATGCCGGCCGGAAGGTTCACGCAGAGGTTTTTTCTTCTGATTCAACTCAATGCAAGCGCTTGCATAAAATAGTAAGGCGATTCCGTACGCCGTCGATTCGGGGATTACCATGACCGATCTCGCAAATTTGTAAACTGCACGGAACAGCACAGCAACCCGCCCGAGACTCCATGAACGACCCGCATGTCCCGTCCCTCAAGACCAGGCCCGCCTCGCTCGCCGACGTGGCGGCCATGGCAGGGGTCTCCACCGGCACCGTCTCGCGCACACTCAGCCGCCCGGAGATGATCAGCGAGGAAACGCGGGAACGCGTGATGCGCGCCGTTGAACAGCTCGGCTACGTGGCCAATGGAGCGGCACGCGCGCTCGCCATGCGGCGCAGCCACACCATCGGGGCCGTGGTCCTCAAGTTCGGCAGCTCCAACTTCTCGCAGGTGGTCGAGGGGCTGGAGAGCGAAGTGGCCCGCAAGGGCTACACGCTGCTGCTGTCGGCCCCTGTTCCCGACGGCAAGACGGAATTCGCGGCCCTCGCCGCCATGCTGGCGCGCGGTGTCGACGCCATCGCACTGCTGGGCTTCGAAGGCCTGGAGGAGACCCGGGGCATCCTCGCGCGCTACCCCGTGCCCTATGCGCACCTGTGGGCCAACCCCGCGAGCGGCGGCCACTGCATCGGCCTGGACGAAGCCCGCAACGGACAGATCGCGCTCGCGCATGCCGCCGATCTGGGCCACACGCGCATCGGCCTGATCTGGGGCCAGGTCGAAGGTCCGCTGCGCTATCGCTCGCGCCAGCGCCTGCAGGGCGTGATGGCCGCCGCCCAGGAGCGCGGAGTCACCATCGTGCACGAGTCCTGCGTCCACACCGAGCACGGATTCGAGCAAGGCCTTCAGGCCGCGGAGAAGGTACTGGCCTCGGGCACCGGCATCACCGCCATCCTGTGCGCGAGCGACTACCTGGCCGTTGGCGCGATGCGCGGGCTGCAGCAGAACGGTATCCGGGTGCCTGACGACATCTCCGTCATCAGCTTCAACGACAACGATTTCTCGGCCTACGTGAATCCGCCCCTCACCACCGTGCACCTGCCGATCCGGCAGGTCGGCATGAAGGCCGGCCACTACCTGCTCAGCCGCCTGGGCGAGAACATGGGACCCGACGGGTACGCCCTGGATGTGAGCCTGAAGGCCAGGGGCAGCAGTGCACCCGCAACCGCGTCCCCGACACCCGCGGCCATTGCCGGCGCTCCACGCACGAAGCGCGGCTGACGCCAGGACGCCGCCGGCGGATACCGGCACAACACCCCCTGAACCCCACAACGAAGGCAGGGACAAGTCCGTCGATTGGATGTTGATAATAATTCTCATTTAGAATTAAATTGATTTGATATGTCCAACCATCGCTGCACGCCATGCGTGCAAGTGACTTTGGAGGCGAATGCGCCATGCCCCATCCACATGACGAAGTTGTGCAGTTGGCTCATGAATACGGCGTATTGCTGAAGCACTGCGGTGCTCTCCAAACGCGGTGCAGCGAGCAGCAACGGCACATGATGCAAGAGATCGACAGGTTGCAAGGAATGGTCATCCGCCTGCGTGCGGATCTGGTCATTCAAAAAAGCCTCGCGCACTGGGAGCGCGAGAAGCACCGGCGGGCGCGCAAGGCCGCCGAGGCACGCCAGCACGGGGTGGAGTCGGCCAGCGTGCCGCCTTCAGAGCCCGAAGGCCCGGCGGACGCAGCCCAGCAGTGCCTGGAGCGCAGCCTGCATGCGGCCGATCTGGTCATCTGCCAGACCGGATGCATCAGCGCGGGATCGTTCTGGCGCGTCGAGGACCACTGCAAGCGCACCGGCAAGACCTGCGTGCTCGTGGACCAGCCCGAGGCCCTGCGGATCGTGCGCGTGCATCCGTCCGGCAGGACCGAGGCCCTTGCCACCGCACCCATCAACACATCGGAGATCACGTCATGACTGCCTGGCACACCCCATCAGATAACCCGCCGGACGCCCCTTCGGCAGAGCCTTTGGAGGAACCCGCCGCACTGCTGGCCGAATGGCGCCGCGTCACGGCCGAGGGATTGAACGCCAGCCGCGCACAGTGCCTTGCCCACGCGCTTGCCTGGCACCAGCAGGCGCTGCAGATCGCGCACCACCTGTTCCACCACGTGAGCTCCGGCATCGCCGATGACGACCGCCTGGCCGCGTTCATCGTCGCCCACATCAATCTCGCCGACTGCTATGCGGCACTCGGCGAATGCAACGACGCGGTCGATTGCCTTTGCTGCGCACACCACCAGTTGCTGTCTCTGATTGCAAGCGACAGCACGCCCGAGCCAATGCGGATGGCGGCCTATCGCCACCTGCGGGAAAGCCAGGCCGCCATGAACGAATTCTGCGCGGAGCACGGCGACCATCCGCTCATGGAGCAGGCACTGCTTCGGCAGCGTGCGATGCAAGGCGCGCATCTCGCCAGCACGACCCTGCATTGACGCCCTCTTCATCACTCACCAGGAACCCATCGTGACCCATGCACTGCCTCCCCTGCCCTATGCCTACGACGCACTCGAGCCGCACATCGACGCGCGCACCATGGAGATCCACTACAGCAAGCATCACCAGGCCTACGTGAACAACCTGAACGCATCGCTGCAGGGCACTCCCTACGCCGACATGCCGCTGCAGGAGCTGATCGCGCAGGTCGAGTCCCTGCCTCCCGAGCTGCGCATGTCCGTGCGCAACAACGGTGGCGGCCATGCCAACCACAGCCTGTTCTGGCAGGTGATGACGCCTCGCGCCAGGTCGGCCCCCGAAGGCGCGCTGGCCCGCGCCATTGATCGCGACCTGGGCGGCTTGGATGCATTCAAGGACGCCTTCACCAAGGCGGCACTGAGCCGCTTCGGCAGTGGCTGGGCCTGGCTGTGCGTCACCCCGGAGGGTGTGCTGACAGTGGAGAGCAGCGCCAACCAGGACAACCCCGCGATGCACGGTATCGGCTCGGGCCATGTGCCCATCCTGGGCCTGGACGTCTGGGAGCACGCCTACTACCTGCTCTACCAGAACCGCCGTCCCGACTACATCGCCGCGTTCTACAACGTGGTCGATTGGGACGAGGTGGCGCGGCGCCACGCCCTTGCCGCGCCGCAGTGAATACGGGCCGCGGGAATGCAGCCGGAGAACGATGGCTGGAAAGGACGGAATGGAGCGAACATGCATAACGAACTGACTTCCAGCGCTCTGGACACCCCTGTGGAACACCCGGCGGCCAACACCGGCTCGCACACCTGTGCGCACGGGCAGCATGGGCAAACGGCACGCCCGATGCGCTGGCGCACCCGCGTCGGGATGATCATCTGCGCCGCGGGCCTGCTGATCCTGTGCACGGTGATCTGGAACGGCCTGCAGCAGCTTCCATTTGCACGCCAGGCGCTCGCCGGCGGCTCCCTCGCCGCCCTGGCCACCGCGCTGGGAACACTGCCGGTGCTGTTCGCGCAAAGGCCGTCGGTACGCACGCAGGACACCCTGTTCGGATTCGGCGCCGGCGTCATGCTGGCCGCCTGCGCGTTCTCGCTCATCATTCCCGCGCTGAACGCGGTGCAGGCCTCAGGCGCACCGGGAGGCAGTCCATGGACGGGTGGCAGCCTGGTGGGCAGCGCCATCCTTTTGGGCGGACTGGCGCTGCTCATCATGGATCGACTGCTGCCGCACGAACACTTCATCAAGGGCCGTGAAGGCGCATCCGCCGAGCAAGTGCGGCGCACCTGGCTGTTCGTCTTCGCGATCATGCTGCACAACATTCCGGAGGGGCTCGCCATCGGCGCGGGCTATGCGGCCAACGAAGGGCTGCGTGCGAATGCGCTGGCCATCGGCATATCGATCCAGGACGTTCCCGAGGGATTCGTGGTGGCCGCAGCCCTGCTGGCGGCAGGCTATACACGCGGGTTCGCCGTCGCCCTCGGCATGCTGTCGGGCCTGGTGGAGCCCGTGGGTGCCGTGCTGGGTGCGTCGATCATCGGCCAAACGGCCTGGATGCTTCCCTGGGGACTCGGCTTCGCCGCGGGTGCCATGCTGTTCGTGATCAGCCACGAGATCATTCCCGAGTCCCACCGCAAGGGGCACGAGTCCTTCGCCACCGCGGGACTGATGGTCGGCTTCGTGCTGATGATGATCCTCGATACGGCACTGGGCTGAACCGGGCTGAAGCGCGGTGTATCCCCCTCTCCCTCACCCTCTCCATCAACGCACCTGGACGCGCACGCCTTGAACGACTACATCCTTTTCATGCACCACGATGCCGCGGGCACCGATGCCGCGAGCGATGCGGGTCTCTGGGCACGCTACCTTGCGCGGCTGCGCGGCACCGGGCTGTTCGACGGCGGCAGCGCGATCGGGCCTGGGGAGCGGCTGCGAAAGGGCACGCCGGGCCGGCCCTGCGACGATGACCTGAGCGGATTCGTCCGCGTGCACGCCGAATCGCTGTCCGCCGCCAAGGAACTGCTGCTGCCGGGCAACCCCGTGTATGAGGCGGGCGGCACGGTGGAACTCCGGGAGCTTCCCCGGTCGTGACAACAGACCATCCCGGCCATCCGTCGCGTCGAAGGACGCTGCGGATGGCCTCTCGGATGGCCTTTCATTTCTTCCTACCGCATCCAGCGCGCACCACGCGCCGGCGCAGGGCCGATCTCCTCCTGCTCCACGACGGCCTGCAGTCCGGGTCCGATGTCGAACAGCACGTAGAACGGTTTCGCGGGGCGCTTGAAGGTCAGCGTAGAGCGGGCATCGAGACGGCCTTCCAGCAAGGTTTCGCCGCTGTGCGCGATGACGTCCATGCGCGCACCGGCCATCTCGTCCCCGTCGTTGCTTGCGCCCCTGCAGCGCACCGTCTGGGCGTCCAGCAGCACGCAGCGGGCAACGGGTTCGTGAGCTCCCGCGGCGGCCCCTGCACACAGGAGCACGGCGGCAAGGAGGCGGCGCAGCATCCTGCGGTCAGGGTATGGCATGTGCGCTCCTTTGTTGCTCGAACCACGCCACCGTGGCGGGGGAAACCTTGTCCATGCGCCAGGAGGCCTGGTGCACGCTGCCGTCCTTGCCGGTCACGGTCAACCACAGCTCGCTGTCGGCACGCAGGGTGGCGGGCAGGGGAATCTCCGCCTTGCGCTCCCAGCGCTGGCCCACGAAGCCCATGCCGGTGGCTCGCTCGCTGCGCGGCCTGTTCACCTTGAGCGTGGCCTGGCGGATATGCCGGTCGCATTCATCGCAGAACCGCAGGCGGAACTCCTTCATGGGAATGTCCATGTCGACGATCTCCGGAGCCTTGCGGTCGGACTCCGCCAGCGTGAAGGCCCAGGGGCCGATCTGGCCCTGGATGGCATCGGGCCTTTCAAGCGGCGGGATCTGCACGCGCGAGACACCCACGGCGAAGGGGACGATCGTGAACACCAGCAGCACCGCAGCGATGCGGCGGCCCATCCGGCGAGCAGGATCGGGGAAGGCCGCTGCCTCTGCACGGATGCCCTCCCGAACCACGCGTGGCGGCCGCTCTCGCAGCGCCGGCCGCCACGGCCAGTGCGGAAAGACGAACACCCATGCCAGCCCCGCAATGCTCAGCCACCCCAGCCACAGCGCGCTCCCGATACCGGCGCCCATGGCGGCCATGCCCAAGGCCAGCGAGAGCGCCAGGAGCAGCCATCCCGCGGCGCGCGCGGACCAGCGCCAGCGCGGGTCGGGCATGCGGCCCAGCAGGTGCTCGCCATGCCGCTCGGATGCGAAAGCCAGGGAGAGAAGCCCCGCCAGGCCCAGCACCAGCATCATCAGGTGCGTTCCGGTCTGTACATCGGGTGTCATGCGCCTCCTCCCGTGGTAAGAACCCATGCGGGCACTGCCAGCACGGCGGTTGCCAGCACCACGCCGGCCCATGCCCGCCAGGCGTTGCGCGTGCAGAAGACCCAGATCACGGCCATGCCATAGACCGCAAAGCTCAGCATGCTGGCCCACAGCAGCGCCTGTGCCCGCGTCGCGGGCCACAGCAGCGCCATGAGCACCGTGGCGGCGGACGCCAGCGCATAGCCGCCAAACGCCGCTGCAGCCACGCGCGATGCGACCGCCCAGCGGTGGCGGGCGGTAGTGGTCGATGTGCTCACAGGCCCTCCTCCGCCCGCGCTGCAGGACGCGCCCCGAGCACCTTGGACACTCTGGACACCTCGGGATCGCGGGACTTTCCGAGGATGACCCGGCGCTGCACCTTCACCGCCATCAGGGCAAAGAGGGCCGCCAGTCCCAGCTGTGTCAGATCGAAGCCCGCAAACACCCAATCGCCCGCGCGCAGGCTGTTGCCCAGATGGCGGTCGGTGGTGAGCGCATTGATCACCGGCACCAGCGCGAACGCAACGCAGCTGCCCCACAGCAACTCGACCCAGGCACGCGCAAGCGGCCGGGCCATGGCCAGGAACAATGTGCCCAGCCACGCGGCAAACAGGCTGTGGAACTCCCACGCGGCCCGGTCTGCCATGTCGATCGGCAGCAGCCGGTTCGCCCAGAAATAGGCAGCGATGGCCAGCGGCAGGCCGGCCATCGTGGCGACATTCAGTATTTCCACCACCCGAACGCCCGGATGCTCTGCGGACTCGCGTCCGCTGACAAGGTGGTGACGGCGGCGCTTGACGGTCCAGAGCACCAGCCCCGTGCCGATCATCGCGCAGCCCAGCAACCCCGCCGCAAAGTACAGCCACCGTCCCCAGATGCCTGCAAAGAGGCCTTCATGCAGGTTCAGCATCACGCTTTGCGTGAGCCGTGCCCCACCGCCGGGGTTCGGCTCCTCGGGCAGCAGTGCCCCGGTGTCTGCGTCGAAGCGCAATCGGGGCGGATTCCAGAAATCGAGGCTGCCGCCGTTGCCGCCATCGCCTGCGCCCGCCTGGGTGACGACGATCTCGGCCGCCCCGCCCTCGTGGCGTTCGATGGACACCGAGGCAACGCGGCCCTTGCCCCATGCGTCTTCCGCCTGCGACACCAGAGCGGCCACATCGGCCTTCGGGCGCGTCATGGGCGCATGCGCATGGCGCTCCAGCAGTTCGTCATAGAACACCTTGTTGGCCGCCTGGTGGCTGCCATACTGGACGTCGCGCCCCGCCGGCATGTAGGTGAACAGGAAGAACACCAGGCCGCTGTAGGTGATCATCAGGAAGAACGGCAGCGCCATCACGCTGAGGGCGTTATGCGCATCGAGCCAGCTGCGCTGGCCCTTGCCCGGCCTGAAGGTGAAGAAATCCTTGAAGATCCGCTTGTGCGCGATCACCCCGCTGATGATCGCCAGCAGCATCAGCATGGTGCAGACCCCGACCAGCCGAATCGCCCAGTCATACGGCAGGTAGTGCAGCATGTAGTGCATGCGGTAGAGGCCCAGGCCGCCCGCGGTTGCGCGCGGCTGCACTTCGCCGGGCTGCAGCGCGCCCGTCAGCGGATCCAGCCTCTCGCTGCCACTGGCGCCGCGCTCGTGGCCCGGCCTGGGCACATCCTCCCAGCGGATGGAAAGCTCCTGCCAGCCGCGAGGAGACAGCGATTCATGCGGCAGCGTGATGCGCCAGCCATTGGCGGTCGGCGCAAGCTGGTCGAGCCGGTCGAGTGCCCTGCCAAGCACGAGCGCCCTGTCTGCCTCGGGTATTTGCACGCGCTGCACCTGCGGCCGCTCGGGCTGCATCCAGCGCGTGATGTCGTACTGGAAGTACCCCGGCGTGCCGGTCGCGAAGACAAAGAACAGCACCCAGCCGACCACGAGTCCGGTCCATGTATGCAGCCAGGCCATGCATTGGCGGAATCCCTCTTTCATCGCCGCGTCCCCCATGCCGGCGAAGCAGGCCGGAGCACACCCGGCACTGCCCAGGGGAAGGCGTCGGCGAGCTCGGCATCAGAAGTCATAACGCATGCCCACGTTCACGCTGCGCGGGGCACCCCAGGTATAGAAAAGACCCGCTGCGGTGAAATTGGTCAGGCCCGAAAGGTACTTCTTGTCGAATGCGTTGTTCACGTTCACGCTGAAGGACAGGTGCCTGTCCACCTGATAGCGCGCCATCAGGTCCAGCAGCGCGTAGCCTCCCTGGGACAGCACTGCGGCACTGTTGTTCACCGATGTCTTTGCCTGCCAGCGCGTGGAGGCGCCCACGGTCAGCCCCCGCATGCCGCCGTCAAATCGGTAGGTGGTGCCCAGCTTGAACTGGTACTTCGGGTACTTGCTGGCATTGTTGAGCGAGCTGTCCTGCTGCACCAGGCTGCCCTGGGCCTGCCAGCCCCGCGCGAGTTCGCCCGACAGTTCGAGCTCCCAGCCCCGCCGCGTGGCCGACGAGACCGCACGGTATGCCGTGTCGCCGCCCGGGGTGAGCCCGCCGCTCTCTTCAGCGGTGTTCTTTGTCTTCATCCAGAAGTGGGCGATGCTCGCATTCAGGCGCTTGTCGAAGAACTCGCCCTTGGCCCCGATCTCGTAGGTGCTGCCCTCCTCGGGCGCAAGCGTGGCGCCGCGCTCATCCTGCGCGGTCTGCGGCTGGAAGATGTTGGCGTAGCTCGCATACAGCGACACGTTCGGATGGACCTCGTAGACCAGGCCCGCGTAGGGCGTGACCACGCCGTTCTCCTTCATGTCGTAGTTCCACCAGTACGGCGTGATGTCGCGTTCCTCGAACCGCGTGACCCGCAATCCCGCGATCACCTGCAGCGGGTCGGCGAGCCGGAAACGCCCTGCCGCATAGGCATAGCGCTGTTTCTGGCTGAAGCTGTTGTCGCCATAGATCAACCCGCTGTAGTCGGGCTTGGGCAGTGCGGCACCGCCCTGCGCCATGCGCACGCCAAGCTCGCCCAGCGGCACGAGGTTCAGCGAATTCAGCGGCAACTGCACGTTGCTGTAGAAGCGCGAGATGCCTGCACCCGCGAGCAGCTCATGCGAGCGGCCGAGCAGCTCGAACGATCCCTTGACGTCAAGGTTCACCGTCCAGTTGTCGGTCTCCATGTTGCGCCACCGGCCGAAGCTCGCACGGTCCTGATCGTAGTAGTAGCCCGCGATCATGTCATCCATGGTCACGCGCTGGTGCGAGAACTTCAGCGCAGCGGTCCAGTCATCGGCCAGCCGCTGCTCCAGGCTGCCGAACAGGTTGAGGCCCTTCTGCTCATACCCGCCCCAGGGCGCACCGGTATTGAATGAACGCGGCATCCACGCCACCTCCCCCCCTGCGCGCGTGTAGCGCTGGATCGGCTGCGTGGTGCCGATGCCCTTCGCATCGCGTTCGCGGTAGGTCATCCCGACATTGAGCAGCGTATCGGGTGTGAGGTCTGCCTCCACCGTGCCGAACAGCATCTTGCTGCTGGCCTTCTCGTAGTCGCGGAACCCTCCCGAATCCATGGCGGAGGCGACGATCCGGCCGCGCACCGTGCCCGCCTCGTTGAGCGGCCCGCTCACATCGGCCTGCGCGCGATAGGTGTCCCAACTGCCCGCGTTCGCGCGCACATTGGCCTGGAAGTCATGCGTGGGGCGCTTGCGGATCATGTTGACCGTGGCACCGTAGTTGCCCTTGCCCACCACGAGACCCGACGATCCCTTGAGCACTTCCACGCGGTCGATCTCTGCCATGTCGTCGAGCGAGAACATGGTGCTGGTGAGGTAGTACCAGCCGCTGGTCACCTGCGTCATGCCGTCGGTCTGCAGATTCACGCTGGTGCCGCGCGCCTGGAAGTCGGAGGCGTTGTTCTGGCGGTAGACCGCAATGCCCGGCGTCTGCTCCATCACGTCGGTCAGCGTCTCGAGCTTGAAGTCGTCCATGCGCTGGCGCGTCATCACCGAGACCGACTGCGGTGTCTCGCGCAGCGAGAGATTCAATCCGGTGGCGGTGCGGCTCGGGCCCTTCTGTGTGTAGCTGCCCGTGCCTTCGGACGCCCCTCCCGTGTCGGCCTGCGCGGTGACCGTCACCGTGCCCAGGGCCGACGCACTGCCGGTGGCCGCCGGGGCCGCACTCTCGCGCGTGCGCAGGCCGTAGCTGCCATCGGCCTGCACGAAGGCCTCCAGCCCCGTGTTCGCAAGCAGTGCGGAAAGCCCAGCCGGAACGCTGTAGCTGCCCCTGAGTCCCGCAGTGCTCTTGCCCGCGGCCATGCTGCCGTTGCCAACCAGGTAGATGCCGGCCTCCGCAGCAAAGCGCGTGAGCGCCTGGCTCAACGGTCCCGCGGGAATGTCGTAGCTGCGTGTGGCCTGCGCTGCGGCGGGCGTCTGGGCTGCGGCAAGCGGCGCATGCGCGACCATGCCCAGGCTGCCTGCTGCGAGGAGCAGCGGGACGGCCAGCATGCGGGTTGGATTCTTGCTGCGCAGCTTGTTGCTGGCGCGCGGGGCTCTGGGTACGGACATGGACGGGTTGCTCCGGCTTGGGAAAGGTTCGATGAAGCGAAGCCCCCTGATCGCCACCCCTCCGGCGACCCAGGCGTGAATGGGCGCCGGAAGCCATGGCAACGAGGGCTTCTCATGAAGGGAAACCAACGAGGAGCCCCAACCCGGAACCTCCAGGCAACAAATTTCCAGAAAAATCTTGAAAAATCAGCGCCGCGCTTCGATGGTGGTCCACCAGGGCAGCGTCTGCTCGATGCGCACGGGCAATGCGGACGCGATCATCTGCAGCGCCCGGTCGGAATCGCCAGCCGGAAAACTGCCGTAGACCACCAGGTCGGCCACGGAGTCGGCCACGCCGAGATGCCCCTTGCGGTAGCGGCCGAGCTCCTGCGCGAATCGGCGCAGCGGAAGGTTGTCCGCCAACAGCGAGCCCTGCGTCCATGCCAGCCGGGCCCCATCCGCCGCGTCGTCCTGCCCGATGCCGTGCGCCGTGAAGGAGGTCTGCTGTCCTGCCTCCACGATGCGCGACGCGTCCGTTGCCGCGGTCCGGATTTCCACCGCGCCGCCATAGACGGCCAGGCGAGTGGCCGCCCCATCCGACAGCACGTTGAAGCGCGTGCCCAGGGCACGCATGCTGCCCTGCCGTGTCTGGACCAGCAGCGGCCGTTCGTCCCGCGCGGTTTCCACGAAGGCCTCGCCCGTCAGCAGGACGATGCGGCGCTCCTGCGCAGTGAAGCGGATATCGACGGCGCTCGCGGTGTTGAGCCACAACGTCGTGCCATCGTCGAGCAACACCCGCCGCTGCTCGCCCTTCGCGGTGCGGATATCGGCAGCGAGGGCCATCACCTCGCCCGGCAGCCAGGCCTGACGCCAGCAGAGCGCGCCGATGAGGCCACCGCTGCCGAGCAACGCCACGCCGGCCAGCACACGCCTTCGCGCACGCATGCGGTCATCCACCGCACGAAGCTGATCGGCGATGTCGCGCGGGTTGGGCAGCGAGCGCACCGGCTCGAACGCGCGACTGATGTCCTCCACATACTGCCATGCGGTGGCATGCGAATCCGCAGCCGACACCCATGCCCGCCAGGCCGCTTGCTGGCGCACGCTGGCGTTGCCGTCGCGCAGGCAGGCGTACCAGCGGGCCGCCTGCTCCAGAACCGCATGGGACGGTGTCGCCGCGCCAGCCTGCGCTGCCCGCCCCAGCCTCACGGCAGGGCCTCCTGCCGCAACTCCGTGGCTGTCTGGCGGGCACTCAGCGCAAGGCACCCGAGCATGGCCTGCGCCACATACTTGCGGACCATCCGCCCGGAAACACCCAGCTCCGCGCCCACCTCGTCGTCCGTCATCTCGCACACCACGGCCAGTGTGAACGCCCGCGCCGCCTTGGGTGACAGCGACTGCAGCATGCGGCCGATCTCCTCAAGCGCCTGCAGCACGATGGCCTGGCGCTCCGCGGAGGGATAGCCGGCCTGCGGCGTGGCCGCCAGCATGTCCATCCAGGCCCGCTCGATCTCCTGGCGATGCCAGAGATTGATGCACAGGTTCTGCGCCGTGGTCCGCAGGTAGGCCCGGGCCTCGCCAACACTGCCGAAGCACCGTTGCGTCCTGCCGGTGAGCAGCCGCAAAAAGGTGTCATGCGCCAGATCGGCGGCCTCAGCGGCCGATCCCAGGCGGCGGCGGAGCCAGCCCCTCAGCCAGCTGTGGTGATCGACATAGAGCGCTGCGATCTCGGCATGCGGGGAACTGGGAGCAGTGGACATGGCACGCGCACCGCGTTCCGGCAAACGGCGGTGAAGTTTTTAAATACGAATCAATATCATTTGATTGTACTCATTTCAGAAGGCAGCATGCCTGCCCCTACCCGCCACCATGCTTCCTGCCGGCGCTGCCCGGATCAGAACCGCCCGCGCAGCGTCACCCTCACGTTGCGCGGCTCGCCGTAGTGATTGGAGCCATAGGCCGTCCACACGCGCTGGGGTACATCTTGTCGAACAGGTTGTGCCAGCCGTGGTGATCGATATAGAGCGTGGCGACTTCGCAATGCGATGGGCGAAAGGTGGGCAGCATGGAGGCACCGGAAATAGCAGACGTGACAGCAGCGGTCGGCCATGCATCCACGCCGCGGCGCATCCGTCCCTGGTGCGTTGGGCCCTATCGACAGTCCGCGAACACGCGGGCACAGAACTGCAGCATCTGCTCCCCCAGCCACTGCTCTTGTGTATTGAAGTGCGCCATGATGGAGACGTGGTTGTGATCGGCCACCGTCAGATGCAGTGGCGCAGCCCCGCGCGCCATCCCGACCGCGTGCGCGAACTCCAACCCGTAGACGTCAAGCCAGGGGTTTTCGAACTCGGCATTCACCACCATCACGGGCAGGCGCAGGTGCGCCGCATGGGCGACGGGTGACAACGCGCCATACAGTGCAGAGTCCTCCCCGAAATAGGACCGCACACCCGCCGCGTTGGGGTTGTCGGCCCGCACGTCCGCGCGCAGCCGCGCCGACACCAGCACCAGAGCTTGCACCCTGGGTGCGAGCCCCAACGCCGGATCGCACGCATAGGACGCCGCATGCGTCCCCCCGCGGAATGGCCTATCAGGCAGATCCGCCGCGCGTCGCCGCCCCAATCCTCGATGTTCGCGGCAATCCAGTCGCAGGCCAGCGCAACATCCTGTGCGCCGCCCGGGTAGGCAGCGCCCGGAGCCAGCCGGTACTCGACATTCACCCCCACGCAGCCCTGCCGCGCAAACCAGGTCAGCACGTTGCCATACATCTCGCCGTTGATATCCTTGGCTCCGCGCAGGAAGGCACCTCCATGCACAAACACAAAGACCGGCGCGGGCGTCTCCGCCGCTTTTTCGGGACGATAGATATCCAGTACCTGCCGCTCATCGGGACCGTAGTGCAGGTTCTTGATCGTCGATACGCCGTCCTTGGGTGCTGCGGCCAGCAGCGGCGCGTACAGCGCCTTGGTGCGGTCCCCGGCGTCGCGAATGTCGGATTGCCATGCCAGGCCCAGCGCGCGCAATTGCGCGGTCAAGGCAGGCTCTCTCAGCAAGGTCGTTTGCATGTGCAACTCGTCTCCCTCATGACGAGCCTTCAGTCCGGCTTGAACGCCACGGCATCGACCTCAAACAGCCATTGCGGCCTGGCAAGCGCCTGCACCACCAACAGGGTGGAAGCCGGGCGCGCCGTTCCCAGGAAACCCTGGCGCACGGGCCCAAGCAGCGGCAAATGAGCGGCATCCACCAGAAAGCTGTTCACCTTCACCAGGTGCGACGCGTCCATGCCCGCATCAGCCAGCACCACCATCAGGTTGGCCCAGGCCTGGCGCACCTGGGCCTCGAAGCCTTCACACAGTTCACCGTCCGCCGCAACGCCGATCTGCCCGGCTACGTGCAGCCATTGCCCGCCTCCCCGCACTTCCATGCCGTGGCTGTATGCGCCCACCGGCGGCGCAATGTTCCGAGGATTTATCTGACGCATGTATCGCTCTCCTTTGCCCTGTGGGATCCGCAACGCTTCATCAATGCACGGGCGACGCCGCGCCATCCAGTTCGGGAATGTGCGGAATCTCCACGCCATACACGCCCACGTCCTCGCGGATCTGGTTCACGCCCCGGCGGATGATGTCCATCTCCTCATCGGGGTGGGTCGCACCGAGTCCGTATTCCGCAGCCAGTGCACGGTTGCGGCCGGAGCGCGCGCGCTCGTCTGCGGGCAGATTGACCACCGCATACACGCCATTGAGCAGGCTGCCGCGCAACTTCTTGGCCACCTTGGCGCCGATGGTCTGCTTTTCCGTGCTGGAGAGTTCGCTGAAGAAGCGGCGCATGATGATGCGGCCGAACTGGATATGGCGTGCCTCGTCGCGCAGGATCAGCTGGCACGACTTGCGGATCGACTCGAAGCGCGCGTTCTCGTAGCGTGCCTGAAGCAGTTCGCCCGACAGCTGCTCGAACAGGGTGTTGACGGAGAGCCCCGCGAAAAAGCTCATCGCCTTCTCGTCCTCCTCGTTGTGGAACTTGGGAATGATGTCCTTGAAATAATCCGCACGCGGCGTGGACTCGTACACATCCAGCGCCTGGGCAATGCGAAAGCTCGCCTCGTGGTGGCGAAACTCCTCGGCGATGAAATTGGTGATGTGCTGCTTCACCTCAAACGGCTGGTGGTCGAAGATCGCCTCGCGCAGGCGCTCCGCGCCGTAGGGCGTCGCGCCATGCTCCATCCAGGCGCGCAGGCTCCACCATTCGGCACCGGCCTTGCGCACTTCGGGCGGTAGTTCGGCGTCCCGCAGATCGGAGCAGTCGATGGACAAGGGGTCCCAGGCGAGGTCACGTGCCTGCGTGCAAAGCCGCCAGACATCGGGGTACTCCACCGTAGCGACGACCGGGTAAGGGTTGGGAACAGTGACGATCTCTTCGAGCAACGAAGCCTGCATGTATTTCTCCTGAATCGTTGATGGGGTTGGCACAAATCCTAGCGACGCATCCGTGATATTTGAAATACTATTTGCGATAGGTCTATATACATTGAACGTATCAGAATCAGTTTCGCCCCTCAATTGCCGAACTCACCTGCCCGATGCTGGAACTACGACTCATGCGGCAATTCGTTGTCGTCGCAGAAGAACTCAACTTTCGCCGTGCAGCCGAGCGGCTGCACATGACCCAGCCACCACTGTCCGTGGCCATGCGCAACCTGGAGGACGCCGTGGGCGTGTCCCTGCTCGACCGCAGCAAGCACCATGTGCGCCTCACCCCGGCGGGCGCGGTGTTCTACCAGGAGGCCAAGCGCATCCTGCAGTACACCGCTCAAGCCCGGGAGCGTGCGCGGCTCACCGGAATGGGGCACGAGGGCTCGCTGCGCCTGTCCTTCGTTCCGAGCGCCGCGCTGGACGTGCTGCCCGCAGTGTTCAAGCAGTTCCAGCAGGCCTACCCCGGCGTGCGCCTGCACCTGACTGCCGAGACCACGACACGCCAGTTGCAGGATCTGCGCAACGGGCGCACCGACCTGGCGCTGGTGGTGGGGCCCGTGCACGACGCTGGCGGCCTGCTCATCGAGGCACTGAAGCCGCAGACTTTTGTGGTGGCCATGCCCGCCGATCACGCGCTGGCGTGCAATGCCCGCAGCGTACGAGTGCGGGATCTCGCCAACGAACCGTTCGTGTCCTTCCCCAATGTCGAGGGCGCAGGATTCACCGCTGCCCTGCTGATGGTGTGCAGGCAGGCCGGATTCACACCCCATATCGTGCAGGAGGCCTCGCAGATGCAGGCCATCCTGACCCTGGTGGCCGGCGGGCTCGGCATCGCACTGGTGCCTGCCGCCATGCGCCGGCTGCACATGGACGACGTCGTGCTGCTCGACATCGAGGAGCCCGACATCGTGCACACCTATGACCTGGTGCTGGCCCGTGCCGAAGCCAACGACAACCCCGTCATCCACGCGTTCCTTGCCACCGTGCGGGAATGCCTGGAGAGCACGGAATGAACAGCCGCTGCCGCACCTCTGCTCCCGTGCCGCAGGCATGTCAAGCGCAGTGAATCACGAAACGTATGGCGTAATTCTTTCTTGGTATTTGACGCAAATCAGCGCGTTTTTCATCATGAATGGCACGGAAATCGCAAGAGCACTCCGTCCCAAACACCACGAGGAATCGATCATGCCCACGACACGCGAGTTGCGTCGCTCCCCCAACCTGACCCGCTGCGTTGCGGCACTGCTGATCGCCGTCGGCGCCCAGGCCGCGGCACAGACCTTTCCCTCCAAGCCCGTGACCATCGTGGTGCCCTATCCACCCGGTGGCACGGCTGACCTGCTGGCACGCGCGGTGGGCGTCAAGCTGGGTGAACGCCTGGGGCAACCCGTCATCGTCGAAAACAAGGCCGGAGCGGGCACGGCCATTGGTACCCGCTACGTGGCCGACGTCACCCCCGATGGATACACCCTGCTGCTGGGCACGGTGAGTTCGCACGCCATCAATCCCGCCATGACCAAGGTAGGCTACGACCCGGTGCGCGACTTCGTGCCCGTGGCTCCACTCGCCTCGATTCCGTTCGTGCTGGTCGCCAACCCTGCGTCGCCCTACAACACACTCGCCGATGTGATCTCGGCGGCACAGGCCGCGCCCGGCACCATCAGCTATGCCTCGGCCGGACCGGGCACCTCCAACCACCTTGCGGGAGAAATGTTCGCCACGGCGGCCAAGGTCAAGCTGCTGCACGTGCCCTATCGCGGCAGCGCGCCAGCCCTCGCGGACGTGCTGGCCGGGCATGTACCCATCATGTTCGACCTGCAGAGCACGTCGGTGCCCAACATCCGCCAGAACAAGCTCAAGCCGCTGGCGGTGACTTCATCCCATCGCAGTGCCTTGCTGCCCAACGTTCCCACCGTGGCCGAAAGCGGTCTCAAGGACTACGAGGTCAGCGCCTGGTTCGCACTGTTCGCGCCCGCCAAGACCCCCGAGGTCGCGCAGCAGCGACTCGGAAAGGAACTCTCTGCGGTCATGCAGACACCCGAAATCAAGCAGCGCCTGCACGACATGGGCGCAGACCCCGACGAGCGCAGCAATGCGCAGTTCAAAAGTTATGTGCAGCAGGAAGCACGAAAGTACGAAGTCGTGATCAAGACCGCAGGGCTCAGTCAGTAAAGGGGAACGCTTGCCTTCCGCTGTATCCAACATCAGCGGGAATCGACTTTGGAATTGAAATAGGCGCATCCACGTTATGGCAACGCCGAATGCACGAGCTTGGATGCATTGGGATAAAGCACCCTGGTGCATCCGGCTGGCACTACTTCACGCCTGAGACGATGCTATTTCACTCCCACTCAATCGTCGCCGGCGGCTTCGAGCTCACGTCGTAGGTCACGCGGTTGATGCCGCGCACCTCGTTGATGATGCGGCCGGAGGTCTTCTTGAGCAGGCCGTAAGGCAGTTCTGCCCAGTCCGCCGTCATGAAGTCGCTGGTCTGCACCGCGCGCAGCGCCACCACGTAGTCGTAGGTGCGGCCGTCGCCCATCACGCCCACGCTCTTGACGGGCAGGAAGACGGTGAAGGCCTGGCTGGTGAGGTCGTACCAGCTCTTGCCGGTGGCTTCGTCGATCCAGTTGCGCAGTTCTTCGATGAAGATCGCGTCCGCGCGGCGCAGCAGGTCTGCGTATTCCTTCTTGACTTCGCCAAGAATGCGCACGCCCAGGCCCGGGCCGGGGAACGGGTGGCGGTAGACCATCTCGCGCGGCAGGCCGAGGGCCACGCCAAGCTCGCGGACTTCGTCCTTGAAGAGGTCGCGCAGGGGCTCGAGCAGCTTCAGGCCAAGCTGCTCGGGCAGGCCGCCCACGTTGTGGTGGCTCTTGATGGTGACGGCCTTCTTGCTCTTGGCGCCGCCGGACTCGATGACGTCCGGGTAGATCGTGCCCTGGGCCAGGAAGGTAGCCCCCTTGGCGTGAGCGTTGGCGGCCTTGAGCTTGCTGGCCTCCGCCTTGAAGACGTCGACGAACAGGCGGCCGATGATCTTGCGCTTCTGCTCCGGATCCGTGACGCCCTTGAGCTCACCCAGGAACAGGTCGGAGGCATCGACGCGCACGACCTTGGCGTGCAGCTTGCCTTCGAACATGTCCATGACCATGTCGCCCTCGTTCAGGCGCAGCAGGCCGTGGTCGACGAACACGCAGGTGAGCTGGTCGCCGATCGCGCGGTGGATCAGCGCAGCGGCCACAGAGGAATCGACGCCGCCGGACAGGCCCAGGATGACTTCCTCGTCGCCCACCTGCTCACGGATCTTCGCGACGGCTTCCTCGATGTAGTCGCCCATGATCCAGTCCGCGTTCGCACCGCAGATGCCGCGCACAAAGCGGTTGAGCATGGCAGCGCCCTGCACGGTGTGCGTGACTTCGGGGTGGAACTGCACGGCGTAGTAGCGACGCGCTTCGTCCGCCATGCCGGCGATCGGGCAGCTCGGCGTGGAGGCCATCACCTTGAAGCCTTCCGGCAGTTGGGTGACCTTGTCGCCGTGGCTCATCCACACCTTGAGCATGCCGTGGCCTTCGGGCGTGCTGAAGTCCTCGATGCCTTCGAGCAGTTGTGTATGGCCGTGCGCTCGCACCTCGGCGTAGCCGAACTCGCGGGTGTTGGAGCCTTCAACCTTGCCGCCGAGCTGGGTGGCCATGGTCTGCATGCCGTAGCAGATGCCCAGCACGGGCAGGCCCAGTTCGAACACCGCATCGGGTGCACGATCGTCCACCTCGTAGACGCTGGCGTGGCTGCCCGAGAGGATCACGCCCTTGAGCTTGCCGTCGGCGGCGAACTCGCGCACCCAGTCGCTTGTCACATCGCAGGGATGGACTTCGCAGTACACATGGGCTTCGCGAACGCGGCGTGCGATGAGCTGCGTGACCTGCGAGCCAAAATCGAGGATGAGGATCTTGTCGTGTTGCATGGTGGTTAAGGGCAGAAAAAAATCGGGTTGAATGGGGTGGTTCAGAGTTCGGTCAGATCCAGCAGGGCCACGCCGCTCTTCCTGGCGGCCCTGGCCTGTGCTTCGTCGAAGGTGGCCAACGGCAGCTTGAGCGAACGCGCAAGCCAGAGGTAGGCCGCGTCATAGACGGGCAGGCCCGTCTCCAGCGCCACATCCAGCACGGCCTTGTGCTGTGCGGGCGCCAGTTCGTGCAGTTCCACGCGATGGCGGATGGCTTCGAGCACCCCCACAGGCCTTCGACGGAGCCATGGGGAATGCGGCCCGCGTTCACACCGCTGGCAATCAGGTTGCCGCATTCCCATTGCCAGAGATTGGGCGCCTGCGGATCGAGTTCATCGCGGCGGATGCGCGCATAGAGGCGCTGCGTGGCCTCGCTGGCATGGTCGGGCAGCAGCCAGGCAGCGGTGACGGAGGCGTCGAGCACAAAGGCAGTCATGCGGCCTGGCTCCTTCCCGCCCTGCGCAGCGTCTCCGCGGATGGCTTCACGTCATCGGCAGGCGCGATGGTGGCCTGCAACGAGGCGATCTGGCCGAGCTCGCGCGCGATCTGCTCGTCAGAGATCACCGGGCGGCGGCGCACGGGCAGCATGCGCACCACCTCCTTGCCGTGGCGGGTGATGCGCACTTCCTCGCCCTGCTCGACCAACTCGATCAGAGCGGAAAAACGGGTCTTTGCTTCGTAGATGCCGACAGATTGCATGGTCCGAAAATAAAAAAATCTGGCCTGAACAATTAGCTCAGACCAGATTCTATCATTCTGACCAGAATTTTAAAAATTCAGGTCAGATTAATCCGCACGGTAGTTCGGCGCTTCCTTGGTGATCTGGACGTCATGGACGTGCGATTCACGGATACCGGCCGAGGTGATTTCCACGAACTCGGCCTTGTCGTTCATTTCCTGGATCGTGGCGCAACCGCAGTAGCCCATGGCCGCACGTACGCCGCCGGCCATCTGGAAGATGATGGCGATGACCGAGCCCTTGTAGGGGACGCGGCCTTCGATGCCTTCCGGCACCAGCTTGTCGGCGTTGGGGTTGCCGGTCGTGGCTTCCTGGAAGTAGCGGTCTGCCGAGCCTTGCTGCATCGCGCCGATGGAGCCCATGCCGCGATAGCTCTTGTACGAACGGCCCTGGTAGAGGATGACCTCGCCCGGAGCCTCTTCCGTGCCCGCGAACATGCCGCCCATCATGATGGTGGATGCACCGGCCGCGATGGCCTTGGCGATGTCGCCCGAGTAGCGGATGCCGCCGTCGGCGATCAGCGGAACGCCCGTGCCCTGCAGGGCCTGGGCCACGCTGTCGATCGCCATGATCTGGGGAACGCCCACGCCCGCGACGATACGCGTCGTACAGATGGAGCCCGGGCCGATGCCGACCTTGACCGCATCGGCACCCGCCTCCACGAGTGCCAGGGCCGCAGCGCCCGTGGCGATGTTGCCGCCGATCACGTCGACTTGCGGGTAGTTCTGCTTGACCCAGCGAACGCGATCGATCACGCCCTTGCTGTGCCCGTGCGCCGTGTCCACCACGATCGCGTCCACACCGGCCTTGACCAGCGCGGCCACGCGCTCTTCGGTACCAGCGCCCACGCCCACGGCGGCGGCCACGCGCAGGCGGCCGGCGGAGTCACGCGCGGCATTGGGGAAGCTGGTCTGCTTGTTGATGTCCTTCACGGTAATCAGGCCCTTGAGCTCGAACGCGTCGTTCACGACGAGGATTCGCTCCAGCTTGTGCTTGTTCAGCAGCGCCTTGGCCTGGGCGGGCGTGGTGCCGTCCTTCTCGTTCACGGTGACCAGGCGCTCGCGCGGCGTCATGATCTCCTTGACCTTGACGTCGTAGCGCGTCTCGAAGCGCACGTCGCGGCTGGTCACGATGCCGACGACCTTACCGCCATCGACCACCGGGAAGCCCGAAATGCCGCGCTCTTCGGAGAGCTGCAGCACCTGCAGGACGGTATGTTCGGGGGTGATCACCACGGGATCGTGAACCACGCCCGATTCGTGGCGCTTGACCTTGGCGACTTCGGCCGCCTGCTGCTCGGCAGTCATGTTCTTGTGAACGACGCCGATACCGCCTTCCTGGGCGATGGCAATGGCCAGGCGCGCTTCGGTCACGGTGTCCATGGCGGCGGACACGAGAGGCAGGTTCAGGGTGATGTTGCGCGTGAAGCGCGTGGAGAGGGAAGTGTCCTTGGGCAGGACCTGGGAGAACGCGGGCACCAGCAACACATCGTCGAAGGTGAGCGCTTTACCGAGCAGGCGCATGTGAAAGCTCCAAAAAAACGATTGTACCCGCCAGGTAACATTTCTGCAGAAAGCCGATGAAAAGCACTTGGATCGCGGCCCGGGCCACCGCTACACTCGGTCACATGAAACTCCACAAGATTCTCCTGGTGACCATCGCCTGCACGTGGGCGCTGGCAGCCTCCGCGCAATGGCAATGGCTCGACAAGGACGGACGCAAGGTATTCAGCGACCAACCCCCACCCATCGAAGTGCCGCAGAAGAACATCCTCAGGCAGCCAGGCGGCAGCAAGGGCCAGTCAAGGCCGGCGCCGCAGGCCGCCGGCACAGCGGATGCGGCAAGCGCCGCAGCCGCTCCTGCCAGCGCGGCCTCCGCCCCGGCGCTGGGTTCGGGCAAGGACAAGAAACTGGAAGAAGCCAAGGCCAAGGCCGATGCCGAAGAAGCCGCCAAGAAGAAGGCAGACGCCGATCGCACAGCCAAGGCACGCGAGGACAATTGCGCGCGCGCGCGCCGGGCCAGGGACACGCTGACCTCCGGCGGGCTGATCGGCCACGTGAATGCCCAGGGCGAACGCGGATTCATGGACGATGCCACCCGGGAGGCCGAACTCAAGCGAGCGGACGGCGTGATCGCCTCCGACTGTGGCAAGTCAGTACCCTGACTTGGCCCCTGCCCTGCGTTTGGAGAACAGCCCCGCACCTCGGCTGCCCTGGCTGGCGAAGCGCTCGCGCCGCGCGACCATCGGATCGACCTTGAGGCCCCGGCACCACTCCACGCGGTCCCCATCGCGCAGGCGCCGCTGCGGCGCGGCGATGCGCCCCCAGATGCTGATGCTGTAGCCGCCCTTGTCGTCCGCATCACGCGCCCCCTCGACACCGCAAGCGACAAGCGCATCCTGTGCGGTGGCGCCCGCTGGCAGCTCGAGCTGCCACTCGCGGGTTTCGCGCGCCGATGGGGAGGTGACAACGGTGACGCGCACTGGCACAGCAGCAGCAACCTTCGGCACCTTGAGATCAGCCATAGACCTTCTCGGCACGCTCGATGAAGGCATCCACCATGGAGCCCGCAATCTTGTCGAACACCGGACCGACAATGGCGGACAGCGTGAAGTTGTCGAAGCCATAGGTCAGCTGCAGTTCCACCTTGCACGCGCGCTGCGAACCATCGCCCACGGGGTGAAAGAACCAGTCGCCCTCAAGCTTGGAGAACGGCCCCTTCACCAGGCGCATGCCGACGCGCCGGTTGAGCTCGTGCGTATTGCGCGTGATGAACGATTTGTGGAATCCGCCGAGCGACATGCCGACCTCGGCTGTCATGCCCTGCTCGTCCTCCTCCAGCACCTTGGCGGAGTCGCACCATGGCAGGAATTCGGGGTACCTGGCCACATCGGTCACGAGCTTGAACATTTCCTCGGGGCTGTACCAGATCAGGACGGACTTGTTGACTGTTTTCATGAAAAGACTGCTGAACCCCTGCACCTCTGCGGGTTGACAAATGGCTGATTGTCGGCGCTCCAGAGTGCCGATGGCGCACTGGGCCTAAAATCCGACGGTGCGAGACGACAAATATTGTAGAGAGGACTTCCATTCCTCCTGTGCGCCCGCAACTATTCAACTATGGCAAACAAACCTGATACATCGTCGCGCATTGCGGATAACAAGAAGGCGAGCTTCAACTATTTCTTCGAGGAACGCTACGAGGCCGGCATGGTCCTGCACGGCTGGGAAGTCAAGGCCCTGCGCGAAGGCAAGGCCCAGCTCACTGATGGCTATGTGATCATCAAGGATGGCGAGCTCTACCTGATCGGCTGCCAGATCAATCCGCTCAAGACAGCCTCCACGCACGTCAGCCCCGATGCCGCGCGCATCAAGAAACTGCTGCTGCACAAGGAAGAGATCAAGCGCCTGATCGGCAAGGTCGAGCAGAAGGGCTATACGCTCGTGCCCATCAACCTGCACTGGAAGGATGGCCGCGCCAAATGCGACATCGCCCTGGCCAAGGGCAAGGCCGAGCACGACAAGCGTGACGTGATCAAGGACCGCGAAGGCAAGCGCGAGGTCGAGCGCGCGATGAAGAGCCGTCACCGCTGAATCGCAGCCCAATCTCATGAAACGCGCCTGGGGTGCCCCACTTCTCGCAGCCTGCCTCCTCATGGCGGGCTGCGCATCGGCGCTCGATACCAGCCAGAAGGCCGACCGCACGCAAAGCCCTGCCGCCGACGCACGCTGGCTGACGCTGGCAGTGACGCTTCCCGAAGATGCCAGACCGCTGCCCGTGAAGCTCCACTACGATTCGGCACGATGCAAGGAGCCCCGCAGCTATGGCGTGGGCGGACAGTCGCAAAGCGGCGTCGCGATGATGCGGGCCTCCCACTACGAGGACCTGGAACTCGTCAAGGAGCCGACGGGCAATCAGTACAAGGCCCGCCTTGCCATTGATGCCGGCGGGCCCTGCCAATGGATGTTGACATCCCTGGAAACCGCGTTCGCCTACACCTCGCGGCACCCGCTGGTCCAAGGCAGGGAAGTGCAGGCCCATCGGATCAGCTTTGAATTCGCGAAGGCGAAAGACGCGATCCGCGCGCCCAACGTGAGAATGGTTTTTCCCTACGTCCCGGTGATCATCACGGACGACGACATTCCGGAAAAAGAGCTGCGGCTGGCGCCGCTCGGTTTCTTTCTACCGCCGACCTTTGATCCATCGGCTTCGGGCACGATGTACCTGGTTTTCAAGGTGCATGACGACAAGCCCGTCACGGCCCGGTCCATCCCGAAGGACCGCTACCGCTATCTGGTGAGCTATCCCGACGGTTCGACAAGCATCAGCCCATCGAAGACCTCTGTGGGCAACCAGGACGCGAGAATCCGCTGCCTGGTCACGCCCGCCAAGGGCGATGAGAAGAAAAAGGACTGCTCGAACGTCCGTCCCGACGCGACGGACTGAGCCCCTTCAGAGCACTTCGGCCATCTGCAGCACCGGCCGGATGTTGGTGTAGTTGGGCACGTCATCGGCCAGCATCATACGGTGGGGAACGAACGAGGCCTGGAAGGCCTCCAGCGAATCAAAATACATGTGCACGGCGGCCACGAAGGGCGGCTTGGAGCCGGGAGCCGCACCACCCAGGCCCTTGTCGATTTCCGCCCTGCGCATCGCATCGCCGGTGAGCTGTCGGCACAACGGAATATGCTTGGTCACGTAGTAGTCCATGTCGAAGGTGCTGCCTTCTTCATTCGGGTAAAAGACGGAAAATTTGATCATGAAGTTACCTTGGGTTGAATCGACGATCGAAATCTGAAGCCGGAGATCACCAGCTTATCAGCGGTCATCAAACGACAGCACCACGCGCGGCGTGAGCGGGTGGGACTGGCAGGTGAGCACATAGCCGTTGGCCACCTCCTTCTTGTCGAGCGCAAAATTGCGCTCCATGCGCACCTCGCCCGCCACGAGCTTGGCACGGCAGGTGCCGCAGACGCCCGAGGTGCAGGAGTACGGAACCTCCATGCCCGCGGCAGAGGCCGCATCGAGAATGCTGGGCTGGCCCTTGCTGTAGGCGATCTCGCGCGAGAGGCCGTCACGAATGATGGTGATGCGCGCCGTCTCGGCGTCGCCCGGCCTGGCCTCATGCACCACGGCGCCGACCTGGCCGCCTGCCTGACCGTTCGCCTGGCCGGTCACCGGCAGCGCCACGCCAAAACGTTCGATATGGATGCGCTCCTCGGGGACGCCCGCCGCCAGCAGCGCGGCCTCGGCCTCGTCGTTCACCTGGAACGGACCGCAGATGTACACATGATCGATCTTGTCCACAGGCACCACGCTCGTCAGGAACTCGGTGATCTTCTCGCGGTTCATCATGCCGCTGTTGATGGGGGCGTCCGTGTGCTCGTCGGAGAACACATGCTGCAGCACGAGGCGCGACATGTAGCGGTTCTTGAGGTCTTCGATCTCCTCCTTGAACATCGTGGAGCGCAGCTGGCGGTTGCCATAGATGAGCGTGAAGCGGCTTCCCGGCTCGCGCGCCAGCACGGTCTTCATGATCGAGAGAATCGGCGTGATGCCGCTGCCGCCCGCGATACCCACATGGTGGCGGCGCGATGCGGGAGCTATGGGAACGAAGAAGCGCCCCTGCGGAGCCATCACCTGCAGCGTGTCGCCGGGCTTCAGGTGCTCATTGATCCAGTTCGAGAACACGCCGCCGCGCACCTTGCGCACCCCCACGCGCAGTTCGCCATCGTCCACGCCCGCGCAGATCGAGTACGAGCGGCGCAGGTCCTGGCCGTCGATCTCGGAGCGCAGCGTGAGGTATTGGCCCTGCGTGAAGCCGAACACCTCGCGCAGTTCCGGAGGCACGTCGAACGAGACGATCACGGCCTCGTGGGTGTCGGGCTCGATGGCGCGCACGCGCAGCGGATGGAACAGAATGCTCATGGTTGCACCACTTTCAAGCTCTGCTAGAGGGGTTTGAAATGCTCGAAGGGCTCGCGGCATGCAAGGCAGCGGTAGAGTGCCTTGCATGCGGTTGCACCAAAGGAGGAAAGACGCTCGGTCTGTGCGCTGCCGCAGCGCGGGCACTGCGGCGATGCCGCCAGGGCACGCCCAAAGAAACGGATCGGCACGGCACCATCCGCATGCACCGGTCCGGGCGGCGCGATGCCGTATTCGGCAAGCTTGCGGCGGCCGGCATCGCTGATCCAATCGGTCGTCCACGCGGGTGCACGGCGCAAGGTGACGCGTGCAGTGCCCAGGTCCGCGGCGTGAATGGCACTCAGCACATCCTGCTCGATCACCTCGGTGGCCGGACAGCCGGAGTAGGTAGGCGTCAGCACGATCTCGAGCACATCATCGGGCAGCACCTGCACGTCGCGCACGATGCCCAGGTCGCATACCGAGATGGCGGGCACTTCCGGGTCCGGCACCTCGCCCAGCACACGCCAGGCAGCGGCGATGCGCTCCTGGCCCGAGATGGCGGCAGCGGCCATCACCAGGCTCCGCCCGGAAACGCGCGCTGCAGGTACTGCAGGTCGGCCAGCATGAAGCCCATGTGCTCGCTGTGCCGGCCGCGCTTGCCGTCGCTCTGGAACTTGCTGTCCGCGGGCACAGGCAGCGTGGCTTCCTGCAGCATGGCACTCATTTCCAGCATCCAGGCCTCGCGCAGTTCGGACCAGCGCGGCCCCCAGCCCGCTTCGGCCGCGGCAACGTCCGCTGCGTCGGTGTCGAAGAGTTCGCTTGCATAGCGCCACAGGGCATCGAGCGCAACCTGCATGCGGCGGTGCGACTCCTCGCTGCCGTCACCAAGGCGAACCACCCAGTCCGCGCTG
This sequence comes from Diaphorobacter ruginosibacter, assembly GCF_014395975.1. NCBI lineage: Bacteria > Pseudomonadati > Pseudomonadota > Betaproteobacteria > Burkholderiales > Comamonadaceae > Diaphorobacter > Diaphorobacter ruginosibacter. Next base: position 3,230,135 of record NZ_CP060714.1, read on the forward strand.
TGCTGCTGATGGTAGCGGGCCTCCTTCAGCGCCTTGGCGGCAATCGCCCGCAGTTCATCGTGGACGCTCTCCTCCGCCAGCCGGGCCCACAGCAGCTTGAACCAGGTGGACAGCATGGCGTTGCGCAGCACGGAGAACGCGAAATCGCCGCGCGGCAGCTCGGCCATGGTCACGTTGAAATAGTCGCGCTCCACGCGCAGGAACGCGAGCTGGTCTTCGTCCAGGGCCGGCGACTGCAGGCTGCCCGCCAGCGTGAGCAGCGCGCGCGACTGGCCGATGAGGTCGAGCGCGATGTTCGCCATGGCGATGTCTTCCTCAAGGATGGGAGCGCGCCCCGTCCATTCGCCCAGGCGCTGCGCCAGGATCAGCGCCGAGTCGCCGATGCGCAGCAGGTACTGCACGGCAGGCGTGAGTTCGAGTTGTATGGATGCGTTGGACATGGTCTTGCTGGCGGATCACATGTGATCCACCTCCTTGGGCAATTGGAAGAACGTCGGGTGGCGATATACCTTGTCTTCGGCGGGATCGAAGAACATGTCCTTATCGCCGGGATCGCTCGCGACGATCTGGTCGGACTGCACCACCCAGACGCTCGAGCCCTCCTGGCGGCGCGTGTAGACGTCGCGCGCCATCTGGATCGCCATCTTCGCGTCGGCCGCGTGCAGGCTGCCGCAGTGCTTATGGTCCAGGCCCGCCTTGCTGCGCACGAAGACCTCCCACAGCGGCCACTCCGTGCTTGCATTGCTTGCGTTGCCTGCCTTGGTGGTATCGGTAGCGCTCATGCGGCCTCCTTGATGCTGCGTTGCTGCTGCTTGCGGGCATGGGCGAGTGCGGCCTCGCGTACCCAGGCGCCCTCTTCCCATGCGTTCACACGCGCGGCGAGGCGCTCACGGTTGCACGGGCCGTCGCCGCCGATCACGCGCCAGAACTCGTTCCAGTCGATGGCGCCAAAGTCGTGGGCCTGGCGCTCTTCATTCCATCGAAGGTCCGGATCCGGCAGGGTCACGCCCAGGATGCGCGCCTGCTCGACCGTGGCGTCGATGAACTTCTGCCGCAGTTCGTCATTGCTCACGCGCTTGATGCCCCAGCGCATGGACTGCGCGCTGTTGGGGGATTGGTCATCGGGCGGGCCGAACATCATGATGGACGGCCACCACCAGCGGTTCACGGCGTCCTGCACCATGTCCTTCTGCGCCTGCGTGCCCTTCGTCATCATGGTGAGCAACGCATCGAAACCCTGCCGCTGGTGAAAGCTCTCCTCGCGGCAGATGCGGATCATGGCGCGCGCATAGGGTGCATACGAGCAGCGGCAGATCGGCACCTGGTTCATGATGGCCGCGCCATCCACCAGCCAGCCAATGGTGCCGATATCGGCCCAGGTGAGCGTGGGGTAGTTGAAGATCGAGCTGTACTTGGCCTTGCCGGTGTGCAGCGCATCGATCATCTGGTCGCGCGAGGTGCCCAACGTCTCCGCCGCCGCATAGAGGTACAGGCCGTGCCCGCCCTCGTCCTGCACCTTGGCCAGCAGGATGGCCTTGCGCTTGAGCGTGGGGGCACGCGTGATCCAGTTGCCCTCGGGCAGCATGCCGACGATCTCCGAGTGCGCATGCTGGCTGATCTGGCGCAGCAGCGTCTTGCGGTAGTGATCGGGCATCCAGTCCTTCGCTTCGATGAACTCGCCCGCATCGATGCGTTCGTCAAAGCGCTGCTGCAGACGTGGGTCCTCGGCCGCGCGCAGAGCGCCTTCGGCAGGCTCCTTGCCCATCGTGTCCATGGCTTGTGTGTACATGACGGAAGCTCCTTGATGAAGATGGCCCGGCGCTGCTCAGCGCGGGCGCTTGTCGATCACGCGTCGGGCTTTTCCGGTGAGCGTGCGCTCGATGGAATCGGGCTCCATCACCCGCACCCGGGTGGAAATGCCGATCAGCGTCTTGATGCGCTGCTGCACCCATTGCGCTATCTCGCCGCGCTCGCGCTCGTCGGTGCCGCGCAACTCAGGCTGCAGCTCGCAGTGCACTTCGACTTCATCGAGCAGGCCTTCGCGGCTCAGGTGCATCTGATAGAGCCCGGTGAGCTTGGCATGGGCCAGCACGATTTCCTCGACCTGCGTGGGGAACACGTTCACGCCACGGATGATCATCATGTCGTCGCTGCGGCCCACGATCTTGCCCATGCGGCGGAACGAGCGTGCCGTGGGCGGCAGGAGGCGCGTGAGGTCGCGCGTGCGGTAGCGGATGATGGGCATGGCCTCCTTGGTGAGCGAGGTGAAGACCAGTTCGCCCTCCTCGCCGTCCGCCACGGGTTCGCCGGTCTCCGGGTGGATGATCTCGGGATAGAAATGGTCTTCCCAGATCACCGGGCCGTCCTTGGTCTCCACGCACTCGCTGGCCACGCCCGGGCCCATCACCTCGGAGAGCCCGTAGATGTCGACAGCATCGAGCGCGGCCTTTCGCTCGATATCGTGACGCATGGCCTCGGTCCAGGGTTCGGCACCGAAGATGCCCACCTTCAGCGAACTGGCGGCCGGGTCCAGCCCCTGCCGCGTGAACTCCTCGATCAGCACCTGCATGTAGCTCGGCGTGACCATGATGATGTCGGGCTTGAAGTCGTTGATGAGCTGCACCTGCTTCTCGCTCTGCCCACCCGACATCGGGATCACCGTGCAGCCCGCACGCTCCGCGCCATAGTGGGCACCGAGGCCGCCCGTGAACAGCCCGTAGCCATAGGACACATGCACCATGTCGCCCGGCCGGCCTCCCGCCGCACGGATCGAACGCGCCACCAGATCGGCCCAGGTGCCGATATCGTTCAATGTGTAGCCGACCACCGTGGGCTTGCCCGTGGTGCCGCTCGATGCGTGGATGCGGGCGATCTTCTCGCGGGGCACCGCGAACAGGCCGAACGGATAGTTGTTGCGCAGGTCGGCCTTCACCGTGAACGGGAACTTCGACAGATCGGAGAGCTGCCTGAGATCGTCCGGGTGCACGCCCTTGGCGTCGAACGCGCGGCGGTAGTGCGGCACGTTGTCGTAGGCGTGCTGCAGCGTCTCCTTCAGGCGCCTGAGCTGCAGCGCGGAAATCTCGTCGCGGCTGGCCTTCTCGATGTCGCAGAGGTCGGCAGGGTCCGGGATCTTCACGGTCATGGGTTGGTCTCCTGCATCATCAAACCGGCTCACCGACAGCGGGCTTGCCCTTCATCGTGTACGAGCGCCCGCGAAATGCCGCGATGCGCTCCCCGTTCTGGTTGCGGACATCACAGTCGTAGAGCCCGGTGCGTCCCGAGCGGGAAACCTCCACCGCATGCGCGGTGAGCACGTCGCCTTCGCGGCCCGGCGCGACAAAGTCCACCGTGATCGACGAGGCCACCGCGAGCTCGTTGTAGGAGTTGCACGCGAACGCGAATGCCGAGTCTGCGAGGGTGGTGATGAAACCACCATGGCAGGTCTGATGGCCGTTGAGCATGTCGCCCCGCACCCGCATGGTGAGCGTTGCGCGGCCCGGCGCAATCGCCGTGACCTCCATGCCAAGCGCACGCGAAGCGCGGTCATTGCCGAACATGTGGTCGCGCACATGTTCCGCGATCTGCTGGGGGTGGCTGCCGTCATGTCGCTCTCGCCTCAGCGATCGGTGAACTGAGGTGCGCGCTTGCCGCGGAACGCATCCACACCTTCCAGGTAATCATGCGAGCTGCCGAATTGCGCCTGCACCCGTGCTTCCATTTCCAGCGCACCGCGCATGTCGAGATGCTGCGCCTCATTCAAGGCCCGGCGCGTGGCCACCAGCGCCTTCGTGGGCATCGCGGCAAGGCGCGCGGCCAGCGCCTGCACGGCATCGCGCAGTTCGGCATCCTCCACGCATTGCCAGATCATGCCCATCTGCGCGGCCTGCTCGGCGGGCAGCCTGTCGCCTGTCAGTGCCAGCGCCATGGCGCGTGCGTGGCCCACCAGGCGAGGCAGCAGCCAGGTGCCGCCGGTGTCGGGAATCAGCCCGATCCTGGCGAACGCCTGTATGAAGCTGGCCGACTTCGCGGCAATCACCACGTCACAGCACAGCGCGAGATTGGCTCCGGCTCCAGCCGCCACCCCGTTCACGGCCGCGATGACCGGAACGGGCATGGCGCGGAGGGTCTCGACCAGGGGCAGGTAGTTCCGCGCGATCAATGCACCCAGATCCTGCCCTGGCGCGGCCTGCGGGTCTCCCAGGTCCTGCCCCGCACAGAAGCCCCGCCCGGCCCCCGTGATGACCACGCAGCGAACGGCAGCCTCGGCTGCTGCAGCGTCCAGGGCTTCGCGCAACTGCGCATGCATCTCGGAGGTGAAGCTGTTCATCGCCGCCGGGCGATTGAGCGTCAGCGTGCGTACCGCGCCGGCATCTTCCACCAGAACCAGTGACTCCATCGTCATCACTCGCCTTTCATCGTGAAGGGATCTGCTGTCGATCGGCTCACCGCTTCCTTGGCTGCAGCTTGATAAGTCGCATGAAAACATAATTGACCGACCGTTCGGTTTATTTTAAGATGACTCAAATCAAACTTTCAAGCCACCCGCATTAGGTGCATACCCTGCCCTGCTGCCGTGAGGAGACCCCCATGCCCTGCTATTCCATCGAAGGCGTCATTCCGGTGATCGACTCCAGCGCCTACGTGCACCCCACCGCCGTGCTGATCGGCGATGTGATCGTCGGCCCGGACTGCTACGTGGGGCCGGCCGCCTGCCTGCGCGGCGACTTCGGGCGCATCGTCATGCACCGCGGCGCGAACGTGCAGGACACCTGCGTGGTGCATGGCTTCCCGCGGCAGGACACGGTGATCGAGGAAAACGGCCACATCGGCCACGGGGCCGTGCTGCACAGCTGCGTGATCCGGCGCGATGCGCTGGTGGGGATGAATGCGGTGGTGATGGACGAGGCGGAGGTCGGCGCGGCATCCATCGTGGCGGCCTGCGCGTTCGTGCCCGCGGGCATGAAGGTTCCACCGCGCAGCCTGGTCGCCGGCATGCCCGCCAAGGTCAGGCGCGAGCTCTCCGACGACGAGATCGCCTGGAAGCTCGAAGGCACCCGTACCTACCAGGATCTCACGCGCCGCTGCCAGGCCAGCATGCAGGAGGTCGAGCCGCTCACGGCCGTCGAGACGAATCGCCCGAGCGTGAAGTCCGTGGAGGTGAAATCGCTGATCGAGACCCGCCGAGGCGATTGATCCCAAGACCTGATTCAGCCCCCTGCAGAGACAACCAAAGGACTCCCTCCATGCCACGCGGACGCGCAGCCAACTATGACGATCAGCGCGAAATGATCCTGGAGCAGGCCGCGCAGCTGTTCGCGCGGCGCGGCTACTCGGCCACCTCGATGAACCAGGTCGCCGAGGCCTGCGGCCTGTCCAAGGCGTCGCTCTACCACTACTACCGGGACAAGTACGCGATGCTGGTGTGCATCGCGGAAGATCACGTCACCCGACTGGCGGCGCTGATCGAGGATGAGCAGGTTCGGCAACTGCAGGGCGAGGCACGGCTGCGCCATCTGATCCAGCGCATCGTCGAGGAATATGCCGATGCGCAGAGCGCGCACCGCGTGTTGACCGAGGACGTGAAGTTCCTCGAGGACGATGACCGCCGGCGCGTGCTCGACAAGGAACGCGTCGTGGTCGAGGGATTCGCGCGGGCCGTGGCCGAGTCGGGCAAGCTCGACGGCAGCAAAAATATGGCGGGAATGGCCAAGCCGCTGACCATGCTGCTGTTCGGCATGATCAACTGGATGTTCACCTGGATGCGGCCCGATGGCGAGCTCAACTACAGCGCCATGGGGCCCGTGGTGGCAGATCTTTTCCTGGGCGGGCTGCCGAACGTGAAGCCACCCGGCCTTGTCGTGCCGTCCTTCACTCCCGCGCTGTCCCCGTCGTCACTGGCACCCCCGCCCGCGAACAGGCAGGGGGCTGAGGCCGGAGCCTGAAGCAACGCGATGACGTTCTCAGGCCAGGAATGCCAGCGGATGCGAGTGCGCCGGCCAGGGGCTCTTGAAGAAGGCCTGCACCAGCTCGGCATCCACTTCCTCCACGCGGGCGGGATTCCACCGGGGTGCGTGGTCCTTGTCCACGACCAGCGCACGAATGCCTTCGATGGTCTCGCTCTGGCCGGGGCGCAGGTAGAAGCAGTGGCGCACCATGTCGCGCTCCATCCGCAGGTCCTCGGCAAGCGTCATCTCGCGGGCCCGGCGCACCTGCTCGAGCACCACCTCCAGCATCAGCGGCGAGCGCTTGCGCAGCGCGGCGGCGGTCTTCTGGCACCACTCGTCGCCATCCTTCTCGAGCGCCTGCACGATGTCGCGCGCGGTGGGCAGCGCAAAGTACTTCTCGATGTGCGGCAGGTTGCCGATCGCACCTTCGCCCGCGGCGACGTACTGCGATGCTATCCACTTCTGCACGGCGGCGCTGTCGGCGAACTTCTCTGCACCGAGTTGCTCCCAGACGGCAGCCTGCTTGTCGGACGGCATGAAGCCATCGGCCAGCTTCGCGGCGATGGCGGATGCGCCGTCGATGGTGTCGCCGGTCAACGCCAGCCACTCGCCCACGCGGCCCGGGCAGCGCGACAGGAAGTACCCGCCGCCCACGTCGGGGAACAGGCCGATGATGGTCTCCGGCATGGCCATCTTGGTGCGCTCGGTGACGATGCGCGCCGAGCCGCCCTGGCTGATGCCCATGCCGCCGCCCATGACGATGCCGTCCATGAACGCGATGTAGGGCTTGCCGAACTCGTGGATCAGGTAGTTCAGCGCATATTCCTCGGTGAAGAAGTCCTCGATCTCGGGGTTGCCGACCGAGCCCGCCTTGTGCAGGAAACGGATGTCGCCACCCGCGCAGAACGCGCCGAACGGTCCTTCCCGGCCGTTGCCGCGGATGGCCACGGCCAGCACCTTGTCATCCTTCTGCCATGCAAGCAGCGTGGCGAGCAGATCGCGTACCATGCCCAGCGAAAGCGCATTCAGCGCCTTCGCGCGATTGAGAGTGATGAAGCCCACTTGGCCACGTACTTCGGTCAGAACTTCTGCCGCCATCTCCGTCATTTTTCGTCCTTCCAGGGGAAGCTATCAAGGTTGCACGAATGGCCGCGAGCGTTCGCCGCGCGGCCTGTCTCAACCGGATAGTCTATAGGCTACATGGGCACCTGGTGCAACAGCGTTCCAGATGCCGCATCCTCGATTGCGCCATTTCATGGGCAATCCGCGACAACCCTCGTCCAGGGTCACTCCAGGGACACGCCCGTGCTCTTGACCACTCCCGCCCAGCGCTTGAGCTCTTTCTGGATGTAGTCGCCATACTCGGCGGGTGTCGAACCCAGCGGCTCCGTGCTCTGGATGGCGAGCTTCCTGAGCACCTCCGGGTCCTTGAGTGCATGGTTGAATGCCTGGTTGAGCCTGTCGATCACTTCCTTGGGCGTCTTTGCGGGCACCATCACACCCTGCCATGCGCCGGACTCATAGCCGGTCATGCCGCTCTCCGCGAGCGTCGGCGCCTGCGGGAAATTGGGCAGGCGCCTGGGCGTGGACACCGCCAAAAGCTTGAGCTTGCCATCCTTGATGAAGGCGGACACGGAATTGATCGTGTCGGTCAGGAAATCGATCTGCCCGGCCACCAGATCAACGTCCGCGGGCGCGCTGCCCTTGTAGGGAACATGTGTCGCCTCGATGCCGTAGTGCTGCACGAACTGGTATGCCGCCAGGTGCGTCACGTTGCCGTTGCCCGCCGAGCCATAGGAAATACGGCCCTTCTGGTCCTTGGCGAACTGCACATACTCGGCCACGGTGTCCGCCTTGACCTTGCCCGGATTCACCACCAGCGCCAACGGCACCACCGCCGTCAGCACCACGGGGGCCAGTTCGGTGTTCAGGTTGTAGCTGAGCTTCTTGTAGAGCGACGGACTCAGCGCGATCGAGGAGGTGTTGTAGAGCACCGTGTAGCCGTCAGCGGCTGCCTTGGCCACGAAGGCATTGCCGATGTTGCCATTGGCCCCCGGCTTGTTGTCCACGATGACCGATTGCTTGAGCTGCTCGCCCACGCTCTGCGCGAGCACACGCGCCACCATGTCGGTAGGGCCTCCTGGCGGGAACGGCACGACCAGCGTGATCGGCTTGGCAGGCCAGGTGTCGGCCCGTGCGGCCGGCCCACCGGCCAGGGCGGCCATGCCGAGGCCTGCTGCGATGAGCTGCAGGGCAAGCCGGCGCTGCGCGCCCGTGGATCGCCGGGAAGCGGAATGATGCATGGTGTCTGTCTCCTTTTTTTGAATGTCTTGAATGTCTTGAATGGATCGAATGCGCAGGGTTCGAGAGAGAGTCAATCAGGGCCGTCCGGCGAGCAACCGGGTGGCCGTGTACTCCATGACCACTTCCTGCCGCTGGTTGTAGACCGTGATCTGCGAGGTCACCACGGCGCGGTTGCTCTTGCTCGTGGGACGTATGGCGGTCACCTCGACCAGGGCCTGCACCGAGTCGCCCACCAGCACCGGGCCGAGGATCTTCTGGTGCAGCTCCAGCATGGCAAGGCCCGTTCCCTGGATCATCGACTGCAGGATGAAGCCTTCGATCATCGTGTACGTGAGAGCGCCCGGCACCGGCCGGCCGTTGATGGCACCGGACTCGAAGGCGGCGTCGATGAAGATGGCCTCCACCATGCCCGTCACGTTGATGAAGCCCACCAGATCGGCTTCGGTGATGGTGCGGCGGAACGTGCGCCATTGCTGACCCACGGAAATGTCCTGCCAATAGACGCCCTGCCCCATGCGCGGGATGGCGTTCAGGGTGGCGGGATCGGGCAATGCGGTCTGTGTCATGTATTGCTGTCCTTGTTCATGGGGTTGCTCAGCGCTTGAGCGCGGCGATCTGCGCATCGCTCAGGCCGGCCTGCCGCAGCAGCTCGTCCGTGTGTTCACCCAGCCGCGGCGGCACGCTCATCGGGGCCTGCCGGCCGTCCATGCGCACGGACGAGCGCGCAAAACGCAGCTCGCCCATGGCCTTGTCCTGCAACGATACGAAGAACTGCGTGGCCCGCAGGTGCTCGTCGCTTGGCAGGTCGTCCAGCCGGGCCACGGGCGCGGCGGGTATCTCGAGCCGATCGCACAACGCAAGCCAGTGCGCCGTGTCGTTCTGCTCAAGAAAGCTGCCCAGCAGATTCAGCAGCTCATCGATATGCCGCGTGCGTGCCGCCTGGCTCGCATAGCGCTCGTCCGAGGCCAACTCGGGCCGGCCCATGGATTCGAAGAACCTTCGCCAGTGCTGGTCGGTGTAGGGCATCATGCAGACGTAGCCATCGCGCGTCCTGTAGGGCCTGCGCGAGGCGGCCATCACGCGCGGGTAGCCCGGCGCGCTCAACGGCGGATTGAAGTGCATGCCGTAGAAATGCTCGACCAGGTTGAAGCCCACCATGGTCTCGTACATCGGCACCTCGACAAAGCAGCCCTCGCCCGTGCGTTCGCGCTGGAACAGTGCGGCCAGGATGGCATGCGCCCCCACCAGGCCGCAGGTCTTGTCCGCCGCAATGGTCGGCAGATAGCGCGCCTCGCCTGTCTGCCGGTCCATCAGGTCGGCCAGGCCGCTCATGCCCTGGATCACATCGTCGTAAGCAGGCAGGCCGGCGTAGGGACCGTCTTCACCAAAGCCATGCAGGCCCACATAGACCAGCCGCGGAAACCGCTTGCGCAGCGTGGCCACGTCGAGCCCGAGCCCTGCCAGCTTCTGCGGGCGCATGCTGTGCATGAACACGTCGGCGGTGGCCAGCAGCGCCTGCAGAGCCTGCTGCGCATCGGCCTGCTTGAGATCGAGTGCCACGCTTTTCTTGCTGCGGTTGCTGCCGAGGAACATGGCGGCCATGCCCTTCTCCCGCGCCGGACCCGTATGGCGTGTGGAGTCGCCCGAGGGCGGCTCGATCTTGATGACCTCGGCACCGTAGTCCGCCAGCACCTGGCTGGCGTAGGGCCCAAAGATCACGCTGGACAAATCCAGCACGCGCACGCCGGCCAGTGGCCCGGCGTAGGGCGAATCTGCTTGCATCTGCAGTGTCTCCTGACATCTCGGTCTATCGTGTCAGGGGATTATTGGGATTGGCCGAATATGCGTCCAATTCTAAAAAGTGCGAAGCCGATACGAGTTTCGTATCGGCTTCGCGGACGCTCAGGGGCAGGTGCCGATCACGTAATAGTTCGATGCGGTCTGCTTGAGCGTCGTGGTCACGAACAGGTTCCACAGGCCCATGTTCTGGTTGGAGCCGTTGGCATACGCATAGCCTCCCTGCTGGTACGCTCGCCCCGCCTGCGTGTGGGCATAGTTGCTGGCCGTGGTGCAGGTCGCTGGCTGGGTGGTCGATGCCAGCGTGGTTCCGCTCACGGCCGCCGAGGCCTCGCTTTCGGCGCCACTGGTGCCCACGGCTCGCACCGTCCAGCCATAGGTGGTCGATGCGGCGAGCGCCGTGTCGGTGTAGCTGGTGGCAGGGACAGTCAGCGCATTGGCCTTGTTTCCATTGCGATAGACGTTGTATCCGCTGGCCCCCGGTACACCGGTCCATGCAAGGTTCATGCTGGTCGCCGTGGCGCCCGAGAGTGTCAGGCCCGTGGGCGCGGGCAGCGTGGGATCGGTAGGTGTCGTTCCGCCGCCGCCGCTCGCGAGGCGGTCCACCATGGCCTTGATGGCCACCATCTGCGGGCCGCTCTTCTTGGCGTAGTTGGCGCTGTCATAACCCCACCAGTCGAAGCAACTGTTGGTGGCTCCCGTGCCTGTCTGCGGATACAGCACCACGATGTTGTTGGTGTCCGCCCAGCGGTTGTAGCCCGTGTTGCGCACGTACTTCTGCTGCACGTCCGTCAGGTTCTGCTTGCATCCGTGAAGCACCACGTGCAGGCGACAGGCCGTGGTGCTGCCCGCCTTGCATGACTGGGGCACATAGGCCCAACCCGTGGTTCCCATCCCGTGGTTGGCAATGAACTCGGCCTGGTTGAACTCGACGAAGTTGTCCTCTGGCAGCGCCGCGGCATTGCGTGCGTTGAGCGGGCCGTACAGATGTTGCAGCAGTGTGCCGGCCAGGTCGAAATTGCAGTTGTTGATGTAGGGCGCGCCCTTGTAGGAACAAGTGCCGCCATAGTCATCCGTCACCATCGCGTGCTCTGCGGCCAGGTCCTTCTTGTAGACGATGTTCGCCGCTGGAACGAAGCTGCCGTAGTAGCTGCGCAGGGCATCCATGACACCAGGCTTGACCACCGAGTCGAGCGAGCCTGAGAACAGGTAGACGCGCGAGTTCTGCAGGTTGCTCACCGGATCGATGCTGCCCTGGCCGGCCCATGTGTTGGTCGTGCTGACCAGGGTGCTGGTCGGAATGCCCGTCGGCGTGACCATGCAGCGCCCCGTCGCATTGACGATGGAGCCCTCGGCGCAGTAGAACGGGCCGCCAGCCACGATGCCGGCACCCTTGGCGAACGTGGCCGAGTAGGCCACGTGCAACTGCACGGACATGAAGCCGCCCGCCGAGAGGCCCGATACCGTGGTCTGGGTCTTGTCGATGTTCAGCGCCGGCAGATTGACCGCGGCAAAGGCGCCGCTGGCGCCCCAGAGTGCGCAGGCAGCCGCAAGCGCCGCCGGGCGGAAGAGTGAAAAAGCCATGTGTCTGTCTCCTGATGTGGTCTGACGTCAGGGGCCTTCCCGCACTGTTCCTCGTACGTGAAGGCCCTCCAGATGCCCCGTGTAGCCCGGGGTTCCGCTTCATGGAAGTCGCTGGAAAAAAGGCGCGGCCGCGCCTGCGGGATGTGTCCCGGCGCATCCGGATGGAAGATGCCCCGAGCCTCGCCAAACGGAATGCAATCCCTCCCGTTGTGTTGCAGGCCCAATGCACGCTCCGTGCCAGGAGACGGCACCTTGAACATGAAGGAAAGATGACAGGCGGATGAAATAACTGACCAATACTCGGACATTTGCAATGCCTAAACATCAGACAACTGTATGAATACCGATCAGGGTTAACCAGCGAAATAAGGTCAGACAGACCTGCCACCGCCCCCAGAGACAGGGCTCAGCCGGCATTCCACCCCATGGCACGGTTACTGCGTAGGAAGCCTGCGTTATCCATTTGACTATGAGGGACCAGCCATGGATTTTTTGACCAACATCGAGCACCTGCCGATAGGCGCAAGAAAGGTCTTGCGGGAAAGAAAGCTGGTCTTGCCGACATCCCTGATGCAGGCGTCGGACCATGAGCTGCTGGGAATCAAGGGCATTGGCCCGATCAAGCTTCGGATACTTCGGCGCGCGTGCGCGGCAGCCCTGAAAAGCGAGGCGACATCAGCGAAAGCCTTTTAAGCCGCGCCCGGCGGCGGGGCGGATCCTGCGAGAACCGATCACCCAAGAAAAAAGCGCACGCTCTTGCGAGGTGCGCTTTTCTTATTGCGAATGGGGAAAGCTGCGGGACATCCCGCTGCCCTCCCCATCCATCGATCACTCGCGCGATGCGCGCTTGCGATCGTGTTCCTTCAGGTGGCGCTTGCGCAGGCGCACCGACTTCGGCGTGATTTCCGCCAGTTCGTCGTCCTCGATGAACTCGACGCCGTATTCCAGCGTGAGGTCGATCGGAGGCGTGATCTTGATCGCGTCTTCCTTGCCGGACACGCGGAAGTTGGTCAGCTGCTTGGTACGCGTGGCGTTCACCACCAGATCGTTGTCGCGGTTGTGCACGCCCACGATCATGCCTTCGTACACCGGATCGCCGGCCTTCACGAACATGCGGCCACGGTCGTCGAGCTTGCCCAGGGCGTAGGTGAAGATTTCACCGTCGTCCATGGAGATCAGCACGCCATTCTTGCGACCACCGATGTCGCCCTTGTGCGGCTCGTAGCTGTCGAAGATGTTGGAGATCAGGCCGGAACCGCGTGTGAGGTTCAGGAATTCGTTGGTGAAGCCGATCAGGCCACGGGCCGGAATGCGGTACTCAAGGCGAACGCGGCCACGGCCGTCGGACTCCATGTTCACCAGTTCGCCCTTGCGCTCGCCCAGGGCCTGCATCACGCCGCCCTGATGACCTTCCTCGAGGTCGGCCGTGACGAGTTCGATCGGCTCGTGCTTCACGCCGTCGATGTCGCGGAACACCACGCGCGGCTTGGAGACAGCCAGCTCGTAGCCTTCGCGGCGCATTTCTTCCAGCAGGATGGTCAGGTGCAGTTCACCGCGGCCAGCCACTTCGAAGATGCCGTCTTCGTCGGTTTCCTTCACGCGCAGCGCCACGTTGGAGCGCAATTCCTTCTGCAGGCGGTCCCAGATCTGGCGGCTGGTCACGAACTTGCCTTCGCGGCCCGCGAGCGGCGAGGTGTTCACGCAGAAGTTCATGGTCAGCGTGGGCTCGTCGATCTTGAGCATCGGCAGCGGCTGCGGATTGGTCGGGTCGGTGAGCGTCTCGCCGATACCGACGTTTTCGATACCGTTGACCAGCACGATGTCGCTCGGGCCGGCTTCGGTGACCTTCACGCGATCCAGACCCTGGAACTTCAGCACTTCGTTCACGCGGCCCTTGTAGGTATTGCCATCCGGGCCTGCCATCACCAGCACGTCCTGGCCGGGCTTGAGGGTACCGGCGTTGATACGGCCCACGCCGATACGGCCCACGAACGTGGAGTAGTCGAGCGCGGAAATCTGCATCTGCAGCGGAGCAGTCGGATCACCCTTCACCGAAGGCACGTGCTTCAGGATGGTGTCGAACAGGGCCGACATGTCGGGACCCCATTGTTCGCCCGGAGCACCCTCTTCCAGCGATGTCCAGCCGTTGATGCCCGATGCATACACCACCGGGAAGTCGAGCTGCTCGTCGGTCGCGCCGAGCTTGTCGAACAGGTCGAATGCCGCGTTGACCACGTAGTCGGGGCGCGCACCGGGCTTGTCCACCTTGTTCACCACGACGATCGGCTTGAGACCCAGGGCCAGTGCCTTCTTGGTCACGAAGCGCGTCTGGGGCATGGGGCCTTCCTGCGCATCGATCAGCAGCACCACGCCATCGACCATGGACAGCGCACGCTCCACTTCGCCGCCGAAGTCCGCGTGACCGGGTGTGTCGAGGATGTTGATGTGCGTGCCCTGCCAGCTCACCGCGCAGTTCTTCGCCAGAATCGTGATGCCGCGCTCACGTTCGATGGCGTTGTTGTCCATGACGGTGTCCACGACTTTTTCGTGTTCGGCAAAGGTGCCGGACTGGCGCAGCAGTTGGTCGACCATGGTGGTTTTGCCGTGGTCAACGTGCGCGATGATCGCAATATTGCGGATTTGTGTGCTCATAGCGTTGTTTCCAATGTGCCGCGTTCAGCCCGCGGCGAGCTTTCCAGAATTTGTTGAATTTCAATGGGGCTGAGCAAGCGGTCTGGTACCAGCTCTCCCCCCGTGACGTGACCGACTCCGAGCAGCGCACGCGGCTGCTCCCCGAACACCGCAACAGCCGCCGCATCGGGCCAGGAGCCGCGACGACGCATGCCCGAGAGAAAACGCCCGGCATTTTCGCCATCAAGCGTGACAGTTGTGTGCTTGTTCAAAAGTGTCTCGACCGGATGCACATGCTGCATGCGCTCTTCTTCGGTCATGGCTTCCAGATCGGCGAGCCCGACGCAGCGATCCACATGGATGCCGCCCGTGTCCACGCGCCGCAGCATGCGCAGATGGCCGCCGCAGCCCAGTGCCTCGCCGATGTCTTCACCCAGTGTGCGGATATACGTGCCCTTCGAGCATTGAACCTTCAGGTGCAGGAAGGGTTCGTCACCCTCCAGTCGCACATCCAGCATTTCCAGCTCGTGAATCACCACATTGCGCGCCTCGCGCTCGACCGTCCGGCCTTCGCGGGCATATTCGTAGAGTGCCTTGCCATCCTTCTTGAGCGCGCTGTGCATGGGGGGGACCTGAGCGATCGGGCCCATGAAGCGGTCCAGCACCTCAACGACCTGGCCCAGAGTGCATTGCACGGGACGCGTGCGCAGCACCTCGCCCTCGGCGTCCGCCGTGCTGGTGGTGACGCCCAGGCGTACGATGGTCTCGTAGGTCTTGTCGGCTTCCAGTTGCAGCTGGCTGAACTTGGTGGCCGCGCCGAAGCACAGCGGCAGAACGCCGCTGGCCAATGGATCGAGCGTCCCTGTATGACCCGCCTTCTCGGCGCGCAGCAACCACTTGACCTTCTGCAGGACGTCGTTGCTGGACCATCCCAGCGGCTTGTCGAGCAGCAACACCCCATGCACAGGGCGCCGCTGCACCCTTGTGCGTGGCGCGTTCATGCTCAGTCTTCCTTGGCGCGCGACGAGACGGCCTTGGCGATCAAGGCGTTCATGTCGGCCGCACGCTCGGTGGTGCGGTCGAAGTGGAAATGCAGCGTGGGCACGGTATGGATGTGCAGACGCTTGAAGAGGCCATTGCGCAGGAAGCCGGCGGACTGATTCAGTGCCTCTTCCGTCGCATCGGGATCGCCCACGAGCACGCTGAAGAAGACCTTCGCGTGCGCGTAATCGGGCGTCACCTCGACGCTCTGCAGGGTCACCATGCCAAGGCGCGGGTCCTTGAGCTCGCGGATCAGTTCAGCCAGATCGCGCTGAATCTGATCCGCGACCTTGAAGCCGCGGTTGGGCGTGGAGGATTTCTTCGCTGCCATGCTCTTGCTCCGCTCGTGCACGACGCCTTACAGCGTACGCGCGATCTCCTTGATTTCGAAGAGTTCGAGCTGGTCGCCTTCCTTGATGTCGTTGTAGTTGCGCAGCTTGATACCGCACTCGAAGCCTTCCTTGACTTCCTTGACATCGTCCTTATGGCGGCGGATCGACTCGACTTCGCCGGTGTAGATGACGATGTTGTCGCGCAGCAGGCGGAACTTGCAGTTGCGCTTGACTTCGCCGGAAGTGACGTAGGAACCGGCAACGGTGCCGATCTTGGACGCCACGAACACCGTGCGGATCTCGGCCGTACCGATGGCTTCCTCGCGCTGCTCCGGAGCCAGCATGCCCGACATCGCTGCCTTCACTTCATCCACGGCGTCGTAGATGATGTTGTAGTAGCGGATGTCCACATCGTTGCCTTCAGCGGTCTTGCGGGCCTGGGCATCCGCACGCACGTTGAAGCCGATGACGATGGCCTTGGAGGCAATCGCCAGGTTGACGTCGGACTCGCTGATACCGCCAACGCCCGAGTACACGATCTGTACCTTGATCTCGTCGGTGGACAGCTTGAGCAGCGATGCGGCAAGCGCTTCCTGCGAGCCCTGCACGTCGGCCTTGATGATGAGGGGCAGAGTCTGCACTTCGCCCGCGCCCATTTCGGCAAACATGTTCTCGAGCTTCGCCGCCTGCTGCTTGGCCAGCTTGGTGTTGCGGAACTTGCCTGCGCGGTAGGTCGCGATTTCACGGGCGCGGCGTTCGTCGGCCAGCACCATGAAGTCGTCACCTGCCTGCGGCACTTCGCTCAGACCCTGGATTTCGACAGGGATCGACGGACCGGCTTCCTTGGTCTGCTTGCCGTCCTCGTCCAGCATGGCGCGCACGCGGCCGAAGGTCTGGCCTGCCAGCACCACGTCACCGACCTTGAGCGTACCGGACTGCACCAGCACGGTCGCCACGGAGCCGCGGCCCTTGTCGAGCTGGGCTTCGATCACGATACCCTTGGCGGCGGCGTCGACCGGAGCCTTGAGCTCCAGCACTTCCGCCTGCAGCAACACCTGCTCGAGCAGTTCGTCGATACCCATGCCGGTCTTGGACGACACGGCCACGAATGGCGAATCGCCACCGTACTCTTCGGGCACCACTTCCTCGACCACGAGTTCCTGCTTGACGCGCTCGACGTTGGCTTCAGGCTTGTCGGCCTTGGTGATGGCGACCACGATCGGCACACCAGCCGCCTTCGCGTGCTTGATGGCTTCCTTGGTCTGCGGCATCACGCCGTCGTCGGCGGCAGCCACCAGAATCACGATGTCGGTAGCCTGCGCACCACGGGCACGCATGGCTGTGAAGGCCTCGTGACCCGGAGTATCCAGGAAGGTGACGATGCCGCGCGGCGTCTCGACGTGGTATGCGCCGATGTGCTGCGTGATGCCGCCCGCTTCGCCCACCGCCACCTTGGAGCGGCGGATGTAGTCCAGCAGCGAGGTCTTGCCGTGGTCGACGTGACCCATCACGGTCACCACCGGTGCGCGTGGCAGCTGCTCGGCTTCGGAGTTGGAGACTTCCTCGTCGGTGAATGCTTCCGGATCGTCCAGCGCCGCCACCTTGGCAGTGTGGCCCATTTCCTCGACCACGATCATGGCGGTGTCCTGGTCCAGCGACTGGTTGATGGTGACCATCTGGCCCATCTTCATCAGCACCTTGATCAGCTCGCCAGCCTTGACCGCCATCTTGTGCGCCAGTTCGGCCACGGTGATGGTTTCCGGCACATGCACTTCGATCGCGCGGAATTCCACCGGAGCGTTCTGCTGGTGGTCGTTGCGATCATTGCCGCGACGGCCACCGCGCGGTCCACCGCGCCAGTTGGAGCGGTTGTTCACGCCACCCGAGGCATCGCCGCGGGTCTTGATTTCCTTCTTCTTCGCACCGTCGTTGGCCCAGCTCGAGGACAGCTTGGAAGACTTCACTTCCTTGCCTGCCCCCGCAGCCGCGCCAGCGCCCGCCGGAGCAGGCGCAGCGCCACGCGCACCGCCCGTGCCCGTGGCCGGCTTGTGCAACGTGCCCTTCTTGGCGTCGGCGGCAGCCTTGGGGGCCGGCTTCGGCTCCTCGGGCTTCTTCGCGACCAGCACCTTCTTGGGAGCAGCCATCATCGCGCGAATGGCCTCGGCTTCCGCCAGGGCCTTCTTGCGGCGATCGTCCAGGTCGGCCGCACGTGCGGCTTCCTCGTCGGCACGCGCCTTCGATTCCGCTTCGGCCTTGGCACGCGCCTCGGCCTGTGCCTTGGCACGCGCTTCGGCTTCGGCCGCGGCCTCCGCGGCGGCTTCCTTGCGTGCGGCGTTGGCCTGTGCCTTCTTCTCGGCTTCCTGGGCCATGTAGGCGGCAGCACGCTCCTCGGCTTCGCGCTCGCGGCGCTCACGCTCTTCGCGTTCGCGGCGCTGCTCGGCCAGATCCTGCTCCTGGCGGCTGATCAGCTCGGCATTGCGGCGAGCCTCTTCTTCGCGGCGGACCAATTCCTTGTCCTCTGCGGAGTGCTCTTCCTGCGCTGCGGCATGGGCCTCTGCGGCGGCTTCGGCTGCAGCGCCGTCCACGCCATCTTCGCGCTTGACGAAGGTACGCTTCTTGCGCACTTCAACCTGAATGGTGCGAGCCTTGCCCGTGGCATCGGCCTGCTTGATTTCGCTAGTGGATTTTTTCACCAAAGTAATTTTCTTGCGATCTGCACCTGACGTGCCATGGCTGGCCTGCAGATAGGCAAGCAGCTTCTGCTTGTCACCCTCGGTCAGGGCATCGCTGGGAGATGCCTTTGCCACACCTGCGGACTTCAGTTGGTCCAGCAGCATGGCGGGGGTTTTCTTGAGCTCGGTGGCGAACTCGGCGACTGTGTTACTCGACATATTGTGCTCGTACCTCCCTGACCTTTACTCTTGACCTGTGAACCAGTGCTCGCGTGCCTTCATGATCAAGGCTTTCGCTTCTTCAGCAGACTGTCCGGTCAGTTCGGTCAGTTCATCAATGGCCAGATCGGCCAGATCGTCACGGGTATTCACGCCGGCGGCAACCAGCTTGTCGATCTGTTCAGGCGTCAGGCCGTCCAGCGAACGCAGATCCTGCGACACGCCGTCCACACTCTCTTCACGTGCGATTTCCATGGTGAGCAGTGCGTCCTTGGCACGCACGCGCAGCTCGTTCACGGTATCTTCATCGAAGCTTTCGATCTCCAGCATTTCCTGCAGCGGCACATAGGCCACTTCCTCGAGGCTGGTGAAACCTTCCTCGATCAGGATGTCGGCGATCTCCTCGTCCACGTCCAGCTTGTCCATGAACAACTGGCGCGCGGCGCTGGTCTCGTCCGCCTGTTTCTGGGCGGATTCGGCTGCGTCCATGATGTTGATCTTCCAACCGGTGAGGTCGGAAGCCAGGCGCACGTTCTGGCCGCCGCGGCCGATGGCGATGGCGAGGTTTTCCTCGTCGACCACCACGTCCATGGCGTGCTTTTCCTCGTCAACGACGATGGACGTCACGTTCGCGGGCGCCAGTGCGCCAATCACGAACTGCGCCGGGTCCTCGGACCACAGCACGATGTCCACGCGTTCGCCGGCAAGCTCATTGGTCACCGCATTCACGCGGGTGCCGCGCACGCCGACGCAGGTGCCGATGGGGTCCACGCGCTTGTCGTGGCTCAGCACGGCGATCTTGGCGCGGCTGCCCGGGTCGCGGGCGCAGCTCTTGATCTCCAGGAGGCCCTGCTCGATTTCCGGCACTTCGTTGCGGAACAGCTCGATCATGAACTCGGGCGCGGAGCGCGAGAGGATGATCGGAGCGCCACGCAGCGTGAGGTCCACTTCCATGATCATGGCGCGGACGCGGTCACCATTGCGCAGGTTTTCCTTCGGGATCATTTCCGAGCGGCGCAGGCGGCCTTCGACACGGCCGGACTCGACGATGATGTCGCCCTTGTCCATGCGCTTGACGGTGCCTGTGAAGATCTTCTCGCCACGGCTCATGAAGTCGTTGAGCAGCATTTCGCGCTCGGCGTCGCGGATCTTCTGCAGGATGACCTGCTTGGCAGCCATCGCGCCGATACGGCCGATCGGCACGGACTCGACTTCTTCCTCGATGTATTCGCCCACGGCGATGCCGGGCACGCGGTCCTGCGCATCCATCAGCAGCTCTTCGGCGTCGGGGTTCTGCAGGCCTGCGTCATCGGGCACGACCACCCAGCGACGGAAAGTGTCGTATTCGCCGCTATCACGATCGATAGCCACGCGGATGTCCACCTCGCCCGCATAGAGCTTCTTGGTGGCCTGCGCGAGGGCGGATTCGACGGCGCCCAGCACCACATCGCGCTCAACATTCTTTTCACGCGAAATGGCCTCAACCAACATCAACAATTCGCGATTCATTCGACGACTCTCCTGTTTCAATCACTTTGGGGCGAAGCCAGCATCATTTCGTGGCTTGGCATACCCGAATATTTCAAACGTTCAACCCGCCTATTGGCCTGGTTTGGCGCTGCGACCCTTGAAATTCACGATGGGTGCAAGACGCGCCTCGCGCAATTCATCGAACGTGAAGCCCAGTGCCTGCAGTGGCGCCGGCTCACGCTTCTTGCTCACGCGCTGGCCGGGCTTGACCGGTGGCGCATCGCTCCAGACGACCTGCCATCCACCGTTATCGGCACGCTCCAGCGTTCCGCGAAACTTCTTTCGATTGGCGCTGACCAGTGCGCCGCCGGCTGCACCCACCGGCTCCTTGAGCGTGATGTCGACTTCTTCGCCCTCAAAACGCTGAAAATCCTGTTCATTGCGCAGGAGACGATCAATCCCCGGGGAGGACACCTCAAGGCGGGTGTATTCGACAGCGTCGACCTCGAGCGCGAACTGCAGCTGGCGCGTGACCTTCTCGCAATCTTCCACCGTGATGAATTGCTCAGCCGATGGCTCCTGCCCGGCATCCGGCTGCCACGGAAGGTCGATGGTGATTCTCAAGAGGCCGCCTGCGGAGCGTTCGATCTCCACCAGGTCATAGCCCAGCCCGGTCACGGTTTGTTCAACGATTTGCTGCAATGCCACGTATGTGCTCGTTCCTGTATCCCGAATGCGCATTCAGGACGCCTGCCTGCAAGAACAACTCACAAAGCAAACGCCCAAAAAAAAAGGGCGGTTAGTAATCCGCCCGTTTGGTCGTGAAGATGCCATTATAGCCCGAATGCGGGTTTATGCATAGACAAAGAAGCCGCCGGCACGGCCATGCGAAGGCAGTTCAGCGCTGCGAATTTACAATTCGTTGCAGCAATGCATCGGCCTGCGCGTCGGGTGAGCGTGCACCCTCCTGTATCAGTCGCTTGAGCAACGTGCCCACAAGCGCGGGCTGCGGCAGCACCGGCCCGAGGAAGCGCGCCTCGCCCCCTTCTGCAATCAACAGGGTGGGAAAGGTCTCAACCTCATAGTCGCCCATCGACTCCTCTTCATCCTCGACGTCAACCCAGCGAAACTCCACCCCTGGAAACTGCGCAGCAAGCTGTTCGAACTGCGGTTGGTACTGGTTGCAGACCACGCACCACTGCGCACACAGGCAGATCACGCGCTGCACCGGCCCCACAGCGGCGGCAGTGTCAGGAGCGGCATTCACGGGCATGTCGATCATCGGCTCGAAGGAAGTCACACAGGATGCTCAGGAGCCACGGCGCTCGCGTGTACGGTACACATCCGCCGCGTCCAGAGAAGAAGCACGATTATCCCAAGCGTTGCGTATGTACGTGACGACCGCGGCAATTTCCCTGTCGTCGAGCACGTGCAGGAACGGCGGCATGCCCTGCGGCTGCGGATTGCCCGCGGTCGCAGGCATGTAGCCGCCCTGCAGCACCATGCGTACCACGTTGGTAGGACTGTGCATCGTGACTGCACGATTGCCCGCCAGGGCCGGGAATGACTCGCCATCACCCTGCCCCCGGTCGCCATGGCATTCCGCGCAGTTGTTGCGGTAGATCGTGGCTCCCAGCGCCATGGTGGACTCGGCGGGTGGCGGAGCATTTTCCGCACGAGCCCCGCCCTCCCGTGCCTCATGCGGAGGAAGCGCGCGCAGATACGTGGCCATGGAGCGCAGGTCGCCATCGTTCAGGTACTGCGTGCTGCGGAACACCACTTCGGCCATGGGGCCCGAAACACTCGCGTGCGACGTCGTGCCCACCTTCAGCAGCCGCTCCACATCCTCGACCGACCAGTTCGCCACACCCGCCTCGAGCGGCGAATTGAGCGCGGGCGCATACCAGTTCTGCACCGGGATCAATCCGCCACGGAACGCGG
Organism: Diaphorobacter ruginosibacter; assembly: GCF_014395975.1. NCBI lineage: Bacteria > Pseudomonadati > Pseudomonadota > Betaproteobacteria > Burkholderiales > Comamonadaceae > Diaphorobacter > Diaphorobacter ruginosibacter. Next base: position 3,252,071 of record NZ_CP060714.1, read on the forward strand.
CGCCTTCCTGCGTGGCACCCAGCACATTGCGCGGCGTATGGCAGGCAGCGCAGTGCCCCAGGCCCTGGGCCAGGTAGGCACCGCGGTTCCAGTCCGCAGATTTTTCCTGCCGGGGCGCGAACGCCTGAGGCCGAAAGAACATTGCCCGCCAGCCGGCCAGCGCAAGCTGTGAATTGAAAGGGAAGTCCAGCGCATTCGGGCGATTGGCCTGATCGACGGCCGGAAGGCTGCGCAGGTAGGCCCAGATCGCATCCGAATCCTCGCGCGTCATCTGGGTGTAGCTGGTGTAGGGAAACGCCGGGTACAACAGCCGGCCATCGCGTGCCCGGCCGTTATGCATCGCGCGCCAGAATTCCGCCGAGTTCCATTCGCCGATGCCGGCACTCAGCGCGGGCGTCAGATTGGTCGAGTAGATGATGCCAAACGGCGTCTCGATCGCCCGGCCTCCCGCAAAGGGCGCTCCGCCCGCCACGGTGTGGCATGCCATGCAGTTGCCGGCACGTGCAAGGTACTCGCCCTTGCGGATCAGCTCGGGACTGATCTGCACGGTCTCGGTTGCTGGAATCGGCGCTTCGTCCAGGCGATTGAGCCGGTACACGGCCGCCGCGCCAACGGCGCCCAGCAGCAGCACGCCCACCAGAAGCTTCAGGGATCGCCTCATCGCGCCACACCTCCACAGCGGATCGGCATGGGCTGCTCCGCCCGCGCAGCCGGAGCACCATCACCCGGAACCACCTGCGCAGACAGCCACGCGGAAACGGCGCTGACGTCCTCCGCGCTCATCAACCTGGCTACCGCGGCCATGCAATCGGGCTGCTGCGCGTGGCGCCGCCCTGACTGCCACGCACCCAACTGGCTGTTCAGGTAGTCGCGCGGCAGACCCAGCAGCCCCGGAACAAAAGGATTCACGCCGGTCATCGCCTTGCCGTGGCACTGCACGCACGCCGGCAGCGAACGGGCCGTATCGCCTTCGAACACCAGCTTGCGCCCCCGCTCCAGCAGCGAGGCTGGCTCCTGTGGCGGCACCGGCTCGGGATACGGCACCTTGAGCGACGCAAAGTGCTCGGCCATGGCGAGCAGATACTCATCCGTGAGGTTTTCAAGCAGATACGACATGGTCGGGTAACTGCGCCGACCATCACGGATGTTCAACAGTTGGTTGTAGAGGTAGCCCACGGGCTTGCCGGCAAGGCGCGGGAAATAGCCTCCGGGCGTGGATCGCCCCTGCACCCCATGGCAGGTGGTGCAGGCCAGCGTGCGGGTCGCCATGCCATCGGGGTCATGCGCCCTGGCCGCGAAATCCGGTGCACTGGCAACCTGCGCGTAGGCACTTGCCACCGCCATCGCCAGCAAGCCGCCGGCGAGCAGCGGGCGAAGCCATGCCTGCAACCGCCTCATGCCGCAGACCCTGCGACACGGACGCAAGACTCAGCCACGGCCGACGAATGGCATCTTGGTGGCCATCACGGTGTGGAACAGGACATTGGCTTCCAGCGGCAGGTTTGCCATGTAGAGCACCGACTGGCCGACGATGGATACATCCATCAACGGCTCCTCAGCCACCTGGCCATGTGCCTGCATCACGCCCTGGGTCAGGCGCTGCGCGAGTTCGGTGCCCGCATTGCCCACGTCGATCTGCCCCACGGCAATGTCGTACTTGCGGCCATCGAGCGAGGCGGTCTTGGTGAGTCCCATCACCGCATGCTTGGTGGCGGTGTAGGCAATGGAGTTGGGGCGCGGCGCGTGTGCCGAGATCGAACCGTTGTTGATGATGCGGCCACCCCGGGGCGTCTGCGACTTCATCACCCGGAAGGCGTTCTGCAGGCAATAGAACATACCGCTCAGATTGGTATCGACCACCGCCTTCCAGTCCTCGACCGACAGGTCTTCGAGAGGGATGGCCGGAGCGCCGATGCCCGCGTTGTTGAACAGCATGTCCACGCGGCCAAACCGGGCGACGGCGGCATCGAAAGCGCTGCGCACGGATTGCGGATCGGTCACGTCGCAGGTCACCACCAGCGCTCGGTCACCAGCGCCCGCCTGCTCCGCGGTTGCCTTGAGCGGCTCCTCGCGACGCCCTGTCAGCACCACCTGCCAGCCATCGGCCAGCAGCGCCAGCGCTGCCGCCCTGCCGATACCCGAACCCGCGCCCGTCACCAGCGCCACCTTCGACTTAGCCTTGTTGTCCGCCATCTCTGCGTCATCTCCTGTGTGCAGGCGCTCTTCGCCGCCTGCCTGTTCATTCGTGCGATTCGTGCGATCGTCTTGCCCACGCCCGCTCGGCCTGCCTTCCCGGGTGCCGGCACGCATGCGCCGACACCGGAGCATCAGCGCGGGGACTTGCGTCCCTTGCCGGCTGCCTTGCGCGATCCCTTCTTGCTGATCGGCTTGGCCGCCCGCGCGGACTTGTCCTGCTTGCCATCCTTGGCATGACCGGCCTTTCCGGCGCGGGGCATATCCTTCTCGCGTGCGCGGGCCATGTCCTCGGGGCGCGTGGCTCCTCGCGGTGCGGAGCGCGCAGTATGCCCCACGTTGGTGCGCTGCCGGGCCGATGTCGCAGCGGAAAGCTCGAGATCGTCGAGCACGAGACGGAAGTCGATCTTGCGGCCATCCAGGTCCACGCGGCTGACCTGCACCCGCACCCGTGCGCCAATGGCATAGCGGATGCCCGTGCGCTCGCCGCGCAGTTCCTGGCGCACCTCGTCGAACTTGAAGTATTCGCCACCCAGCTCGGTGATGTGCACCAGTCCTTCCACATAGAGCTCATCGAGCGTGACGAACACGCCGAAGGTGGTGACCGCGGTGACGACGCCGCTGTATTCCTCGCCCAGGTGCTCGCGCATGTAGCGGCACTTGAGCCAGGCCTCCACATCGCGGCTGGCCTCATCGGCGCGGCGCTCGTTGGCGCTGCAATGCAGGCCCGCGGCCTCCCAGGCCTCGAGCTCGCGGCGCGCGGACATCGACAGCGGCTTGAGTTCGGGCTCCTTCACGCGCCCGGCCAGCCGCTTGACCAGCTTGTCGTACGCCTCGCCCTGCTCCGGCAGCGTGGGCAGCTTGTACTTGGTGTTGTTCAGGATCGACTTGATCACGCGGTGGACCAGCAGATCGGGGTAGCGCCGGATCGGGCTGGTGAAGTGCGTGTAGGCCTCGAACGCCAGCCCGAAGTGGCCGCTGTTGTAGGGCGAATAGATCGCCTGCTGCATCGATCGCAGCAGCATGGTGTGGATCTGCTGGGCGTCCGGGCGATCCTTCGTCGCGTTGGCGATCATCTGGAACTCGGCCGTCTTCGGCTCGTCGCTGATCGTCAGTCCCACCCCGAGGGCCTTGAGGTAGGCACGCAGGATCTCGACCTTCTCGGGCGTCGGGCCATCATGCACGCGGAACAGGCCCGGGCGCTTCGACTGCTGGATGAAATCGGCACTGCAGACGTTGGCCGCCAGCATCGCCTCCTCGATCAGGCGGTGCGCCTGGTTGCGCACGCGCGGCACGATCTTCTCGATGCGGCCGTTCTCGTCGCAGACGATCTGGGTTTCCGTGGTCTCGAAATCGACCGCGCCCCGGCGCTGGCGCGATCCGAGCAGCGAGGTATAGACACCGTGCAGGTTCAACAGGTCCTGCACGCGATCCTTGCGCCGCGCGGCTTCCGGGCCGCGCGTGTTGCCCAGGATGGCCGCGACCTCCGTGTACGTGAAGCGCGCATGGCTCCACATCACGGCCGGATAGAACTGGTAGGCGTGGATCTCTCCATCGGCCGTGATCAGCATGTCGCAGACCATGCACAGGCGATCGACCTCAGGATTCAGCGAGCACAGGCCGTTCGAGAGCTTTTCCGGCAGCATGGGAATCACGCGGCGCGGGAAATACACGCTGGTCGCACGTTCGTAGGCATCCACATCGATCGCGTTGCCGTTTTCGACGTAGTGGCTTACGTCGGCAATGGCCACCAGCAGGCGCCACCCCTTGGAACGCCCCACCTTGGCCGGTTCGCAGTACACGGCATCATCAAAATCGCGCGCATCCTCGCCATCGATGGTGACCAGCGGAACATCGGTCAGGTCGACACGGCGGCGCTTGTCCTGCGCCCGCACCTTCTCGGGCAGGGCCTTGGCCTCGGCAAGGCATTGCTGCGAGAACTCGTGCGGCACGCCATACTTGCGCACCGCGATCTCGATCTCCATGCCGGGATCATCCACCTCGCCCAGCACCTCGGTCACGCGGCCGACCGGCTGGCCGTAGAGCGCAGGCGGCTCCGTCAGTTCGACCACCACGACCTGGCCGGGCTTGGCCGTACCCGTTGCACCCTTGGGAATCAGGACGTCCTGGCCATAGCGCTTGTCCTCGGGCGCGACCAGCCACACGCCGCTCTCGTTGAGCAGCCGACCGATGACGGGGTGGTGCGGGCGCTCCACGATCTCCAGGACACGGCCTTCGGGCCTCCCGCGCTTGTCGAGCCGCGCAATGCGCACCCGCACGCGGTCCCGGTGCAGAACCGCTCGCATCTCGTTTGCGGGAATGTAGATGTCCGGCTCGCCATCATCACGAATCACGAAGCCGTGGCCATCACGGTGTCCCTGCACGGTTCCTTCGATCTCTTCCAGCGGATTTGAGGGAAACGGCTGCGAGTGCATTTTTTTGATATACAATCTAAATCTTTCCTGAGATGCCCAGGTGGCGGAATTGGTAGACGCACTAGTTTCAGGTACTAGCGAGTAACATCGTGGAGGTTCGAGTCCTCTCCTGGGCACCAAGTTTAACGACTTCGGACGGCAGGCCGCTGAAAGTGAAGCGGCTTTTTTGTTTCTCTGGAAAACTTTGCTCTGCTTCGCAAGAAGTGAAGATCAAAGAAAGTTTGCGGATTTGATTTTTGAGCTCAAAAGTTAAATTACAATAGCAGACGCTTTATAAGCCCAGGTGGCGGAATTGGTAGACGCACTAGTTTCAGGTACTAGCGAGTAACATCGTGGAGGTTCGAGTCCTCTCCTGGGCACCAAACACAAAAACCCGATCATGCATTGCGTGATCGGGTTTTTCGTTTGGCGCGTCGAAAGACCGATGCAGCCTACCCATCGCAGGTCTCTGAGTCGATCCGCGACGGCAGGCGGATCAAGCCACCGAAAAGGCATTTCAAAAAATCTGCAATTTTTCCAGCCACCCCGAAAAATCACGCTATAATTTCAGCTTCCCTGAAAGCCCAGGTGGCGGAATTGGTAGACGCACTAGTTTCAGGTACTAGCGAGTAACATCGTGGAGGTTCGAGTCCTCTCCTGGGCACCAAACACCGAAACCCGATCATGCACATGTGTGATCGGGTTTTTTGTTTGTGCAGGCGCACACGCACCTGCCACTCCTCCGGTCGTCTATGCGCCATACGACACGTACAGGTTCTCAGCAGCCCCTCCCCTGCAGGCATGAAAAAACGCCCTGCACTTTCATGCAGGGCGTGGGCGGGCACCAGATCGGCGCGCCTTATTTCTTCAGCAGCACCTTCAGCGCATTCTGCAGACGACGCGCCGTTGCCTCGTCGCTTGCGGCACTGAGCACGCTCGCGACATCCTTGCCCCAGGTCTCCTGTGGCGAGGGGTCATTGCGACGCGTGAGCAGTTGCAGCTGGTAGGCGCGGCGTGCGGTCAGTTGATCGGCAGGTGTCGGCACATCGGCCGCGATTTCCAGGCGCAGCAGCGCATTGCCATCGACCGGCTTGGCCCCGCCACCCAGCGCCTGTGCCCACGCAGCGCGCACGGCGGGCTGTACCCGGCCCAGTTCCTGAACCGTCGGCAGCTTTTCCGCGTCACGGCCTTCCCATGCGGACAGCAGGCGCGTCAGCGTTTCGCCATGCGCCTGTGCGGCCAGCTTGCGCAGTGCGTTCTGTGCATGGTCCATCGCGTCGCGCTGCGCACGGAATGCAGAGTCGCCAAGGCGCGGTGCGCGCGGCGCATCGCCGCGATCACGACCATCGCGGCCATCCCGGCCGAAGCGTCCCTCGCCACGGCCGCCCGTACGGTCGCCGCCGCGATCCCCACGGCCGCCTCGGTCGTTGCGATCACCCTGGCGAGGACCACGGGCGGCCGCACCCTGTGCTGCAGGTGCAGGCTTGTTGGCACCCGGACGGTCGTCACCGCGAACCGCGATGACGGGACGTGCAGGCTTGGCCGCCACGGGCTTGGCCTCGCCGTCTTCCGGCGCGACGGTTTCAGAGTCTGCCGCCTCAGCTGCGCCGGCATCCAGAGCAGCCGCAGGTGCAGGCTCGGCGGATGCTGCAGAAGCCGCAGACGCCTCGGCAGATTGCTGCCTGATCGCAGCCTCCAGTGTTTCGATTGCGGTGCGGATCGCCTGAGCGTCGCCAGTGGCATTGGCCACCTCGAGCGCCTTGGCAGCATCCAGCACGGCCTTGTCACGCGCGCTGACCTGGGCTGTCTGGCGGTCACGGTCGGCGCTCTTGCGCTGGAAGGCATCGTCGATTGGCTTGCGGAACGCATCCCACAGCTTCTGTTCGCGCTTGCGGTCCAGCGGCACGGCTTGCGCCTCTGCCTGCCAGCGCTGTTGCAGCGCCTTCACGGCATCGATGCGCAGGGGCACCTGCGCGCTCAGCTCGGCGGATTCGTTGATCATCGCCTGGCGACGGTCAAGGCTCAGCTTCTGCGCGGTTTCGAGCGGTTTGGAGGCCTCGGCCAGCGTCTGCTTCCACAGCGGCTGCAGCTCGGCAAACACCTTTTCGCTCACATGGCCGCCATTGCGCCAACGTTCACTGAACTGGTGCAGGCCACGGCTGAGCGCCTTCCAGTCCTGCGACGCAGCGTGCTCCTGAGCCCATGCCTTGAGCTCGTCGATCAGTGCAACGCGGGCACCCTTGTGCTCCGCGGCCTCGGCTCGCACCTTGTCGAGCCAGCCTTCCACCACCTTGTGCGCGGTGTTGCACGCCTCGTCGAACCGCTTCCACAGCGCGTGATTGGCAGGAGCGCCCTGATCGGACTGCTTCCACTGCTCGCGCAGCTGGCGCAGGGTTTCCTGCATCTTGCGGCCACCAAGCTCCTGGCCTTCGGGGCGCTTGAGCAGCGCCTCCGCACGGTTGACCAGGTCTTCGCGGACCTGGTCTGCGCTCCAGCGCTGCCAGCCCTCGAGTTCGCCCGCTGCGATCAGAGCGGCATTCACCTGCTGCTCCAGTTCGCCCTCGACATGGCGGCCATGGGTCTTGAGCACGGCCCGCAGCGCGGCAGCCGCGCCAATGCTGGCCTTGCCATGGCCTTCCTTGGTTTCGGTCTCGAGCTTCGCCAGCGCTTCGCGAACCGCGGCCTGCGCCTTCTTGCGCACCTCGGGATCGACCTTGGGCTTGGCGGCCTCCTGAGCGACCTTGGCCGCCTTGGCGGCGGTCTCCGCCTCGGTGGGCAGGCCGCGCGCCGCACGGATTTCGTCAGCCCAGACGGGCACCGGAGGCAATGGGGCCTCTGCGCTGGCGGCCGCAGCCACCGTCTGCTTCAGCGCAGACTGGAAAGCATCCCAGACGGCGAGCAACTGCGTGCCCGAACTCTCGAGCATGGGCGGGAAACGCGCCTCGACGCTGGCCCACGACGTATCGGAGGTCAGCTCGCCGGCATGTTCCTGCCAGCGACCCACGTCGGTGGTAAGGCCTTCGAGCGCCGCCTCCGCATCGCGGAACGACTTGGTGGACAGCACCTCGATGCGCTGCGCCAGCAGCACGGCCGTCTCGCGCTGGACCTGCACGCGATGCTGCAGGTCTTCGATGACCTTCACGCGATCCGCGATCTGCGTCTTGAGCAACGAGAGCGGCTCGCGCGAGAGCGGTGCGCCGGCCTTGGCCGCATCGCGCTGCCACGCCAGGGCGTCGGCGATGGACAGGCGCGTGGCCGCCAGCAGCTTCGATGCCTTGTCCGCCCATTCCGCCGCGATGGCTTCCTGGCCCTGCATGCGCTTGATTTCGTCGAGACGCTCGCGCACGGCACGGGCAGCACCCTTGTCGCGTGCGCTCAACTCCTTGAACACTTCCTGCAATTGCTCCGGCGCGGGCTGCGACGCCAGCCACTCGCGAATGCGCGATGCGCGCTCTCCGGACGTTGCAGCGGAAAAGGCGCCACCCGTCAGCGCATCAAGCGGATGCGGTTCACTGGCTTTGGCGGGCGTCGGTGCCGCTTCGGGTGCGTCAGACATTTTGTTGCGAGAAGAAAAGGGGAACATGAAACCTATTGGATATGAATGAGGCAAAGCGCTGCGGCCGGCCTTCCGGCCGCGGCACATGCCGGCAAAGTTTCGCCAAACCGCTATTTTGACCCGGTTTTCGCCCGACCCTCCCGGGAAACCATTTCAGGAGTCCGTCTCCGGGTGGCCGATGGCGTCAATAAATCATAAAAATCACTGCGCTGCCAGCGTCAGTTCGGCCTTGGGCGACCATGTGGATTCTGCAGCAGCCTCGGTATGGAGCTTGCCCGCGCCGACAAACAGACGATCGATCGGCACCTTGCGGCTGGCAAGGTAATCCCGCACCGCCACGCCGCGCCGCAAGGCGAGCTCCTGGGCTGCATTGTCCTGCAACTGTATGTTGGCAAGCAACAGAGACTCCATCTCGGCATCCGGCAGGTCCTTGGCAAGCCCCACCATGTTGCGCGGCTTCTTGATGTCCGCGCGCTTATAGGTGTCCTTGAGCAGGGAGGAATACTCCGCCGGCTCGACCACCGTCACGCCAGCGGCATCCTCGCCATCGCGCGACGCCTTGCGACGCTTCTGCGCGAGCACCATCTCGTTCAGGCGCTGGCGCTTGATCGCCTCCTTCTCCGCCTCCGGATCGGCCCAGCCCACCACGGTCATCTTGATCGCGGGACGGTCGATCAGCGATGTGGCGATCTTGTCGAGGTTCTCTCGCGCCGCAGTGCCCAGTTCGGCGCTGCCTGCCTCGAATGGCACGCCCCCCTGCTCGTCGCTGCCGCCGAAGGCGTTGGCCAGCAGCGAGAAAGGCGCGGTGACCGCCTTCATGATGAGATTGCCGATGACCTTGAGGATCACCCCTCCGAGGCTGAACTGGGGATCGTTGAGCGAGCCGCTGATGGGCAGGTCCACATCGATCACGCCATTGCGGTCCGCCAGCAGCGCCACCGCGAGGCGCACGGGAAGGCTGGCAGGCGCGCCCTTGACCTCGTCGCCAAAGGCCAGCTGGTTCAGAACCAGCTTGTTGCTGGCCGTGAGCTGGCCGTTCGGATCGATCTTGTAGGCCACGTCCATGCTGAGCTTGCCGCGCTCGATGCCGTGCCCCGCATACTTGATGCTGTAGGGAGAGAGCGGCGGCAGTTCCAGGTCGCGCATGCGCGCCCGGATATCCAGCGCCAGCGGCTTCGCCAGAGGATTGATCTTGCCGGACACCTCGACGGCAGCGGTGCCCTCGGCCTTGCCGCTGAGTTGCAGGTCCGCCATGTCGTAGCTCTCGGCTCCCGCCGGTCGGACCGACGAGAATGCGCTCAGGCGGCCATTGAGTTCCGTCAGATCAGTCGAATAGTTCGGCTTCACGAAATGGTCCGTGAAATACATCGCGCCACGCACGATGTTCACCGGACCGAAGCGGATGACGGGTGCCATCGGATCAGGCGCCTGAACGGGAGGCACCACCTGCGCGACCTGTTTCCCGGCATCCTGTGAGGCCGCCGGTGCGGAGGCCTGCGCGGCGGCATCGACTGCCTTGCCCTCCTCCGTCACGGGCCTGCCTTGCAGATCCTGCAGGTTGATGCGGCCATTCTCCTGAATGATCACGCGGGCAAAGAAGTCGCTCAGCGTGGTTTCCTGCACGTCGACGGACAGCGGCCTGTCGGGCACCACCTCCACCGCCAGCCCCTTGAGGCCCAGCGTCTTCCAGTTGAGCAGATCCTGCGCATCGCGTCCCGTCGCCAACCCCTTCGTGGCCGTGTCGGCCGCATCGGCGCTGCGCACGCGCACATCATCGAGCGAGAGATGGCCCTTGACCGACGCCGTGGGGCCCTTCTCCCCCATCAAGACCTTCACGTCGCCATTGAAGCTGCCGTCCGCCCGGAGCAGGCGCAGATTCAGGTCCTTGGGCAGATAGGGCTGAGCCACGTGCAACGGCAATGCCGTGGCCTGAACCTTGCCATTCACGGCCAGGGGCTCGAGCCCGACATTGCCGTCGTAGCGCAGGCTGCCCGGCTCGGCACGCCCGGAGCCGGCGACGCGCGCCGACACCTTCACGGGAAAAACGCCACCCTTCTTCGCCGGAAAACCGACATCGCGCACATTGGCCTGCAGCGCGTTCACGCGCAGGAGCATCGGCTGTGCATTGACCGCGTCGCGCACGACAACAGCGCCGTCCTTCAGGTCGACCTCACCCAGAGCCACAGTCCATGCGGCACCTCCGGCATCCGCGGTCGATGGGGACGCAGCGGATTTGGAGGCCACCAGCCAGTCCTCGTACATGAGGCGGCCGTCCTGGGCACGCTCGACATACAGCCTGGGCTGGGCCAGCGCCAACCTGCCCAGACGGACTTCGCGGCGCGCGAGATCGACAAGCGTGTCCTTCAGCTCCAGCTCGCCCAGTTCGACCAGCGTGTTGCGCTGCGCTCCGGGCACACCCGCGGCCGCCAGCGTTCGGCAGCGATCACCGGCAGTCGCACAGGTCAGGGCGACATTGCGCAGCCTGCCCTCGCCCACGCCGGCCACCAGACGGTCGCCATTGCGGGCAATGCCCACGTCGGCGTCAAGCTGCCCTCCCAGCAGCGGCACGATGGCACCGCGCAGATACGGCGCGGCCCAGTCGAGCGGCAGGGCACGCAGGCTGGCCGCGACCTTGGCCTGCTCCAGATCGGCGCTGCCGTCGAAGCCCAGCGTGGCCGGGCTCTTGGCCACTGCGCCTTTCGCATCGACCGGCGTGATTTCCGTCTTGCCCGTGAACACCACGGGCTGCTTCATCGGCCAGAGGATGGCCTTCGCGCCGATTTCCAGATTCTGCAGTGCAAGGTGCGCAGCCTCCCCGGCCACAGCCTGGTCGCGCCAGTCCACCGAGCCTCCCTGCAGGCCAAACGCATCGACCCGCACATTCCACGCAGCCCGTGCCGGTTTGTCATCCTTGGCCCGCTCACCCGCGTCCGTGGATGCAGGGGCGGGCGTGGAGGAATCAGGCGCGGAAGCGGAAGCCCCCATGCCCGGCAGCACCAGATTGCCCTCGCGATCACGCCGCAGCGCAAGATGCGGGCCCTGCCATTGCACCGACGACACATGCACCAGGCCCTTGAGCGGCTGCGCGTCCGCCAGTGCCACGTCCAGCTTTTCGAACGCGACCAGGGACTCCGCCTGGGCATCCGCCACCTTCACGTCACGCAGCGCGAGCATGCCGCTCACACCCACTTCGGCCTGCGCCTTCTGCTCGAACACCAGCTTCAGGTCGGCATCCAGCAGACCCGACTGCAGGCGCACCGGAATGGACGCGGGAATATAGGCGGCAAAGGGCGCCAGATCGAAGCCGTCGATGCGAAAGTTCGCATCCGCCTTGCGGTTGTCCGCAAACGGCGTGGCCTGCGCCGTCGACTCGAACGGGCTGCCATTGAGCGCGAACGCCAGGCGTGGCGTGACCTTCACTGCGCGATCCGCGTCGAGATTGCTCAGGAAGGGAATGGCGAGCTCGAGCTTGCTCAGCTCCTGCTTGCGGTCCACCACACGGTCGTCGAACTCCATAGAACCATCGCGCAGCACGATGTTGTAGAGCGCGAAATGCTGGGGATCGCCCTTCTTCTCCGACTTGGGCTGCGCCTCGATGCGCTTGAGGATGTCGTCGAAATCGAACCGGCCCTCGGCCACATGGGCCACGCGCAGGCGCGGCGCATCGACCTCGACGGCATCCAGCACGGGCGCCAGCTTCCACAGGGATTGCACAGCGGCATCTATATATATGCGGCCGATCTCCAGTTGCCTCGCGGCGCCATCCGCGCTGGCGATCGATACATCACGAACCGTGAGCTGCAGCGCCCAGGGCTTGAACTGCACCTCCCCCACCTTGACCTGCCGCCCGAGGAACTCGGAGCCGTACTTCTCGACATTGCTGCGAAGCAAGGGCGGCACGGCCAGCCATGAAATCACCCCCAGCAGCAGGATGGCCGCCAGCAGCCAGACGACACGTCGAACCCACTTGTGGGAGCGGAAAATTTGAGCAGGAGATTTGGACACTCTCTTAACGCTTTCTTATGCGATAACGGGATTGCATCAGAAAACGCGCCTCTTGTTTTGTAAACAAGCGCAAAAGTCGGGCGGATCCCCGATGTACAGCGCCTTTTCACGGCTCCAGGGCTCAAGGCAATGGGTGAGAGCATCGGGGCTGCACACCAGCCCGAGGAAGCGCCCCAAAAAGTAAGCCCGGAGGCTGGCGTCACCAATCTCCGGGCTCGATGGCGGACACAACGGCCCTCTGCCACCTTTTTGCTCGCCGGGAGAGTTGCGTCCCAACGTGCAGAGGACAAGGTATTGCCCTCATGGGGGCTGCAAAAACTCCGTACTTTCAAGGTGGCACTGCATGCCTTGCACAAGAACGCTTAGGAGTCTTTTCAGCGATGCCATGCATTCAAGCAGGCAGGAACAACGTTACTCCTGCAGCCTGGAACGTGCCAGATGTTTATCTCAATTGAAGATCGTTATTGATTGATGGTTTCGTTTTTGCACGATTTTCGCCACTTGTTGCCTCAGGCCATTTTTCGCCTTGCGAGCCCCTTGAATCCAGCAAAACTGTGGATAAACACATATTTTTATAGACAATTTCATTCTAACAAACGTGTTTTTTAGTATTGACCTAGAATTTAGAGACCTCCTAGAATCCGCCATTCACAAAAAAACGGGTTTACCCCAACCCGACTACATGCTGCTGACAGCGGCTTTGTGTCAGTTCATCTTTCCTCGCCCACCCACGATGCGTGCGAGCCAGATTCGAACTTGACCCCCATCCAGGCGAAGAAGCCTGGCAAGGATGCGCGTGATGACGACGCCCATCCTCGACTCAGGATCTCTTCAACTCGAGAAAGGAAAAGCTGTGACAGCTTCAGGATCAGTGCTCGCCGGCATTCGGACATTTGGCTCAGACGTCGTGGACGGTTTCATGGAGCTCACCCACAGCAGCTTCGCGCTCATCGGCCTCGCCGTGGCCTTTGCCTGCATCACGCTGGCAGCCCGCCCTGACCTGCGCAGCATGGGAGAAGATCGCCTGCGTACCTGGCTGCATGACCGCCATGTCGCCGTCATCGGCTTCCCGGTGGAACCTGGTGCCGTCGATCGCGCAACCGCGGCCAATCCCAAGGAGCTGCCCCGCGAGCAGGCCAAGGTGGCCTTCTGGCTGAGCAAGAAGTACCGCGTGGCGCCCGAGCCCATTGCCGCCCTGGTCTCCGAGGCTTATTCCATCGGCGCGCGCACCAAGCTCGACCCCACGCTGATCCTCGCCATCATGGCGGTCGAGTCGAGCTTCAATCCGTTTGCCCAAAGTTCCGTGGGCGCCCAGGGCCTCATGCAGGTCATGACCCGCGTGCACAACGACAAGTACGACGATTTCGGTGGCAACCTGGCAGCGTTCGACCCCATCACCAACATGCGCGTCGGCGTGAAGGTGCTGCAGGAGTGCATCTCCCGCGCGGGTTCGCTCGAGGGCGGCCTGCGCTACTACGTGGGTGCGGCCAACCTGCCTGACGACGGTGGCTATTCCACCAAGGTGCTGGCCGAGCACTTCCGCCTGCGCCAGGTGGCCAACGGCCAATCGATCCCGACCACCAACGTGACCCCCGCCCCGCTGCCGGTGGCCAAACCCGTGGCCACGCCCCCCGTGGTAGCGACCAAGGCCGCGTTGCCCGCTGCCGCAGCAGCATCTGCCGAAGCGGCGCCTTCCACGGCCACTTCCGACACCCCCGCTCCCACCTCCGAAAAAGTGGCCATGCTGGCCCACTGACATCCTGATCGCCTCTGCCCAGTCAGTTACACTAGCGGAGTACGCGACTGGCGATAGGCGCGAGGCAGACGTTCGAGACGCGCCTCGCCGCTGACGTGGATCATGTCGGGAGGCAAGTCCCTTCTGCAAACCACTGGGGAGCGTGCCGCACAGGCCATGGGTTAGTGAGTTGATCGTTGTGAGGGCCTGCTGCGTTCCGCCGTTCGCCTGGGCAGCCCTTGTCGTCAATGTCGACGGCCAAGGGACTTCCAATGCATAGGACTGCCATGTATCAACGCAATATTCTTGTCGAACAGACCGATCCCGAACTCTTTGCAGCCATCCAGGCCGAAAACAAGCGCCAGGAAGAGCACATCGAGCTGATCGCCAGCGAAAACTACGCTTCGCCGGCGGCGATGTGGGCCCAGGGCACGCAGCTCACCAACAAGTACGCCGAAGGCTATCCAGGCAAGCGCTACTACGGCGGATGCGAATACGTGGACATCGCCGAGAAGCTGGCGATCGACCGCGTGAAGGAACTGTTCGGCGCCGATGCCGCCAACGTGCAGCCGCATTGCGGTGCCTCGGCCAACGAAGCCGTGTTCCTCGCCTTCCTCAAGCCCGGCGACACCATCATGGGGATGAGCCTGGCCGAAGGCGGTCACCTGACGCACGGCATGCCGCTCAACATGTCCGGCAAGTGGTTCAACGTTGTGTCCTACGGCCTCAACGAGAAGGAAGAGATCGACTACGACAAGATGGAAGCGCTCGCCCGCGAGCACCGCCCCAAGCTGATCGTGGCCGGTGCCAGCGCCTATTCGCTCGAGATCGACTTCGCCCGTTTCGCCAAGGTCGCCAAGGAAATCGGTGCGATCTTCATGGTGGACATGGCCCACTATGCCGGCCTGATCGCCGGCGGCCAGTACCCCAACCCGGTTCCGCACGCCGACGTGGTGACCACCACCACGCACAAGAGCCTGCGCGGCCCGCGCGGCGGCGTGATCCTGATGAAGGCCGAGCATGAGAAGGCCATCAACAGCGCCGTGTTCCCCGGCTTGCAGGGTGGCCCGCTGATGCATGTGATCGCTGCCAAGGCCGTGGCCTTCAAGGAAGCGCTGTCGCCCGAGTTCAAGGAATATGCACGCCAGGTGAAGCTGAACGCGCAAGTGATCGCCGAGACGCTGACGAAGCGCGGCCTGCGCATCATCAGCGGCGGCACGCAAAGCCACGTCATGCTGGTCGACCTGCGCGCCAAGGGCATCACCGGCAAGGAGGCCGAAGCCGTGCTGGGCGCCGCCCACATGACCATCAACAAGAACTCGATCCCGAACGATCCGGAAAAGCCGATGGTCACCAGCGGCATCCGCATCGGCTCGCCCGCCATGACCACGCGCGGCTTCAAGGAAGAAGAAGCCCGCATCACGGCCAACCTGATCGCCGACGTGCTGGACAACCCGCGCGACGAGGCGAACATCGCCGCCGTTCGCGAGAAGGTTCACGCACTGACCTCGCGCTTCCCGGTCTACCGCTGATTTCCGGTCTACCTGCGGAGCCATCCCATGAAATGCCCCTTCTGCGGCCACCCGGAAACCCAGGTTGCGGAAACCCGTGTGTCCGAAGACGGGGATTTCATACGCCGCCGCCGCCGCTGCGGCGCGTGCGACAAGCGCTTTACCACCTATGAACGGCCCGAGGTCAATTTCCCCGCCATCGTCAAGAAAGACGGCAGGCGCGTGGAATTCGACCACCAGAAGCTGCACGGATCCTTCAAGCTCGCGCTGCGCAAGCGACCGGTGAGTGTGGAGCAGATCGATGCCGCCATCGAGCGCATCGAGGAAAAGCTGCTCAACCTCGGGCAGCGCGAAGTCCTCTCCGCCCGCCTCGGCGAGCTGGTGATGCGCGAGCTCAAGAAGCTCGACAAGGTGGCCTACATCCGCTTTGCCAGCGTGTACCGGAGCTTCGAGGACATCGATGACTTCCGTGCCCTGGTGGATGAAGTCAGGCCGCAGAAGTAAGAAGAGAAGACACAGGCTTCATCGCGAAGCAACGGACCTCCTCGAAGGCCCGGTGACGGTGTCCCTCTCACCTCGGGTGGCATGTCTGCACGCCCTATCCTCCGTCCCCTCCCGGCCCACATGACGCGAGGGAACACAGCTATTGCAAACCCAAACCACCCCAAAAGATATCGATAGACGCGCACTGGCACTTGCTTTAACGTAAGGCTTGCCATCCGTGTGCCGAATGAGTCGTGGTAGCGCCTACGTCAAGCCGTCCTCTGCCCAGCATCGATCCATATGACCCACCTATCCATCAAGAGCAGGCTCTGGCTGCTCGTCCTCAGCCTGCTTGTCGTATTGGCCGTCGTTTCAGCGGTCCTGTTCCAGCAGCTTCAGGCAGCCAACGACAGTCTGGCGAGCGTGCACGAGAACCAGGTGATGCCGCTCAGGCAGATGAGCGAAGCGGCATCGGGATACAGCGACGGCGTGCTGGTGCCCCTGGACAGGGTGATCGCCAATTCCATCAGCCCTGCAGAAGGCGCCGCGCTGATCGCAGAAGGCCGCGACCGGGCCAACAGGAGCTGGAGCGCATTCCTCCAGACCCGGCTCTTTCCAAACGAGCAGGTGGCGGTGGACAAGATCCAGCCGCTGCAACGACAGGCCAACATCGTCATATCGGAGATGATCGAGAAGCTGCAGGCAGGCTCCGTGCAGGAAGCCGCCGCACTCAAGGAGTCCGTGCTCACCCCGCTGATGGTGAGCATCCTGGCGGGCATGGAGAGCATTTCCGACATGCAGTTGGTCAACAGCCGCCAGACCTCGGAGGATTCTGCCTCCGCCATGCAAGCCACCCTGACCGCGATCGGAGCGGCGCTGCTGGTCTCGCTGGCGGCGTGTCTCGTGGCGGCATTCATGCTCATCCGCAAGATCACCGGCAGCCTGGACCACGCGGTGCATGTGGCCGAGCGTGTGGCTCGGGGCGACCTTTCGGGTCAGATCCACGTGACTGGTAATGACGAAATCGCCCGCCTGCTGCGTGCCCTTGCCGCCATGAACGACAACCTGACGCAGATTGTTCGCCGTATCCGCGAGAGCAGCGAATCGGTGTCGACGGGATCAACCCAGATCGCAGCGGGCAGCAACGACCTGTCTCACCGCACCGAGGAACAGGCCAGCAATCTGCAACAGACGGCAGCCTCCCTCGAGGAACTGGCCGCGACGGTACAGCAGAATTCCGCCAACGCGGCCCAGGCCAAGCAACTGGCGGCCGCCGCTTCCGTGACCGCGGTCGACGGCGGCGAAGCCATGCAGCGCGTAAACCGGACCATGGCCCACATTTCAGGCAGCTCGGCAAAGATAGCGGACATCATCAACGTGATCGATACCATTGCCTTCCAGACCAATATCCTGGCATTGAACGCGGCCGTGGAAGCCGCACGCGCAGGCGAGCATGGCCGCAGCTTCGCGGTGGTGGCCGGCGAGGTGCGTTCGCTGGCCGGGCGCAGCGCGGACGCCGCCAAGGAGATCAGCGCCCTGATCAACCAGAGCGTTGCCGAAGTGAGTGATGGCGCGCAGCTGGTGGACGAAGCGACGCAGACGATCGGCACCCTGACCACCCAGGTCCGCGACGTGGCGGCGCTGGTGGGACAAATCAACACGGCCAGCCAGGAGCAAAGCGAGGGGATCTCGCAGATCAGCGATGCCGTGGCGCAACTGGACCGGGTGACTCAGCAAAATGCCGCGCTGGTCGAACAGAGCGCGGCGGCGGCAGCCAGCCTGAGCCATCAGGCAGGCACGCTGACGCAGCTGGTGGCCACGTTCAGGCTGAATGTCCGCAGCCACGGCGCCGGAACCCCCGGGTCGGGCGCCAGGATGCTGGCCACGAACGCCGCCTCACGCAGAACGGGCCTGCCCATGGCGCGGCGGCCAGGACAGGAGCCGGACCAGGATCAGACCGAGCGGGTGGACGCGGCGATCGGAGCCAGCCCCGAATCCACGTCGCCGCACTGGCCGCGATGACGCAGCGCATGGTCCATGATCACCAGCGCCAGCAGCGCCTCGGCGATCGGCGCGGCACGGATGCCCACGCAGGGGTCGTGGCGGCCCTTGGTGATCACTTCCACCGGTTCGCCCAGCGTGTTGATCGAATTGCGCGGGCTGATGATGGAGCTGGTCGGCTTGATGGCGATGGTCACCTCGATGTCCTGCCCCGAACTGATGCCGCCCAGGATGCCGCCGGCATTGTTGGTCTCGAAACCCTGCGGCGTGAGCGAATCGCCATGCGTGGTCCCACGCTGCACGATGCTCTCGAAACCCGCACCGATCTCCACGGCCTTCACCGCATTCAGTCCCATCATCACATGCGCGATGTCGGCGTCGAGCTTGTCGTACAGTGGCTCGCCCAGGCCCACCGGCACGCCCGTGGCCTGCACGCGCACCCGTGCGCCGCAGGAGTCGCCCGACTTGCGCAGCCGGTCCATGTAGTCCTCGTAGGCCTGCACATCGGCAACGGGAGCAAAGAACGGGTTGTTCGGCACGTGATCCCAGTTCTCGAAGGGAATCTCGAGCTCGCCGATCTGGGTCATGCAGGCCCGGAACTGCGCACCGTACTTTTCCTTGAGCCATTTCTTGGCCACCGCACCCGCGGCCACCGTGGGTGCGGTCAGGCGCGCGGACGAGCGGCCTCCGCCGCGGGGGTCACGAATGCCGTACTTCTGGAAATACGTGTAGTCCGCATGGCCGGGGCGAAAGCTCTGCGCGATGTTCGAATAGTCCTTGCTGCGCTGGTCCGTATTGCGGATCAGCAACGCAATCGGCGTCCCGGTGGTCTTGCCTTCGTAGACGCCCGAGAGGATCTCCACCGCATCCGCCTCGTTGCGCTGGGTGACATGGCGACTGGTGCCGGGACGGCGGCGATCCAGGTCGATCTGGATGTCCGCCTCGGTGAGGCTCATGCCCGGCGGGCATCCATCGATCACGCAGCCGACGGCCGGTCCATGGGATTCACCGAAGTTGGTGACGCAGAAAAGTGTGCCAAGTGTGTTGCCGCTCATAAGGCGTGCATTATCGTCCAAGCGCCCTTTGTACAGCGCAACTGGCAAGCGTCATTCCAGATCGGAGAGGTCTTCAGAGCCAGGCCGGCAGGTCATGGCCCGGCGGCATCGAAGGACGCGTCCAGCGCGCAGGCGTTCGCGAAAGCAGCGCCGCGTGGCTGACGGCTTCCAGAGCGCCAAATCCACTTTCGCTGCGCTGCAGCCAGGGAGCCACCAGGTCCTGCGGCGCACCCGCCGCGGGCGAAGGCTGCACCGGCCTGCGTCCCAGGCTGCGGAGCCATTGCGCAACACGCGCCAGCGACACCTCCACATGCCAGCTGCCGCCTTGCGTTGCCTGCCGTAACAGCGCCGCCTGCACACCGAAGGCCAGCAGGAACCCGGCGCAGAAGTCGAGGGTCTGCATGGGCAAGGCGCGCGGCGTGGTCTCGCCGAACGCATCGGCCTCGTCGCGGTTGATGCCGCTCACCGTCTGGACCAGCGAATCAAACCCTCGCTTGTCCGCCCACGGGCCGCTGCGGCCATAGGCGCTGAGGCTGGCGTGAACGATGCCCGGGCGCAGTCGCGCGACTTCGTCCACGCCGAACCCGATGCGCTCCAGGCTGCCGGGCCGGTAGCCCTGGATGAAGACATGCGCATCCGCTATCAGGCGCTGCAACTGCGTGCGATCGGATGACGCCTGCAGATCGAGCAGCGCCGATCGCTTTCCCCGGCTCATGTCGGCAATCGATTCGATGTTGGGCAGCAGCGGCGAGTTGATCATCAGCACATCCGCACCATAGGCAGCCAGCGTGCGCGCACCGACAGGGCCCGCCAGGATGCGCGTGAGGTCGAGCATCCGCAGCCCTTCGAGGGGACGCTCGCTTTCGGTCTTGCCCGGCCACGCCAGCGGCGGTGCGTCGGCCGTACGCGTGATCCGCACCAGGGGTTGCAGGGCAATGGCCTGTTGCACCTCGCCGGTCTGCCATGCCTGCGAGGATCGGAGTGCCGCCACCACCAGGCCCGCGCCGGTGGCCCGCGTCTCGAAATCGATGGCATCCCAGCCTCGCAGTGCCGCGGCCACCTGCGCCTTCGTGGTCTGTTCGCCCTCCGCCAACCCCAGCAGGCGAAGCACGCCGTCGCGGTGATGCGCGAAATTGGCATGGATGCGCACATGCCCAGTCCGCCCGATGCCCTCGCCGCAGGGGTAGAGACCGGAAACGGGCGACCAGATGTCCGGCCGCTTGCCGTCGAGCGTGAAATAGCCCGTGGCCTCGGCCAGCGCATGCTGCACATCGACGCTCACGCACTGCGCCTCGACCCCGGGTGATCGCAAGCGATCGATTTCGGTGGCGGCCAGCGCGGCGGCTGCCTGCGCCGCCTGGGTTGCCACCCCTACCGCGAAGCTACTCGGGAAACCGTGCTCCGCCCCCAGCAGCGTCACACGCTCAAGCGCGGTATCGGGCAGCTGCGCATCACGCCAGAGCTCGCTCAGAGCCTGCCGTGCGGTCTTCGGTTCAGGAAGGAAAGATGTGTTCATGGATGAGGTTCTACGTGCATTCGGAATGCGTTCATTGCAGCAGCCGTGGACAGGTGGGTCAATCTTGATCGGGCCGATCAATGCCTGCATCGCGCATCGCCCCGCCGGATAATGCATGGCAGACACATCTCGCATTCACCACCAACCACCGGAGATGACCACCCGCTCTTCCCCCATGGCGGCCCCTGGCCCCGCCGACCCGGCCGAGACTCCATGGATTTCCGCGGAGCAGGCCGCGTCCATGCTGGGCGTGAAGCGCTCCAGCCTCTACAGCTATGTGAGCCGGGGACTGCTGCGCGCGCAACGCCTGCCGCAGCACAGGGGCAGCAGCTACATGCTGGCCGACGTGGCCCGGCTGGCACGCCAGCGTTCGGCCATCCGCAATCCGTCCAAGGTCGCCCAGTCTGCCCTGGACTGGGGACAGGCCGTGCTGCCTTCGTCGATCACGCTGGTCAAGGACGGACAATTCCACTACCGGGGCCGGAATGCCGTCGCGCTTGCGGAGCGCGCAACACTGGAGGAAACCGCAGCCCTGCTCTGGCAATGCGCGTCTGCCGACATGCCGCAATCGCCCACATGCCCCCAGCAGGATGCGCAGGTGGCCGTACCCCCCGGCCGCCTGCCGGAACCCGAGGCCGTGCTGGGCCACTGGCACCGGCTGAGCCTGGAGCCCGGAGTCCTGCCCCAGGCCGACGGCGCCTCCTCGATGGCACAGGACATGGCGCGCAACATGGCACTGGTGCATCGCATGTGCGCGGCCCTGCTCGGCCTCCCGCACGACATGCCGGCCGTGGGCTCCATGCCTGTTCATCGCATCCTCCAGCGCCACTGGAAACTGGATGACCACGCGGCGGATCTGCTGCGCCGCGCGCTGGTGCTGTGCGCGGACCATGAGCTCAATGCCTCGACCTTTGCCGTGCGCGTGGTGGCATCGACGGGCGCGCAGCTGCATGCCAGCCTGGGCGCCGGCCTGGCAGCGCTTTCGGGCCCCCGGCACGGAGGAATGACGCAGCTGATCGATGCCCATTGGGACGAGTGGCACGGCGGCGGCGATCGGCAGCAGGAACACAGCGGTTCTCCGCCGCCGATCTCTCCGCATCTTCAAGGCCTGCTGCACGAAACCCAGACCGGCAGCACGCCCAGCTATTGCGCCGGCTTCGGCCACCCGCTCTATCCCGATGGTGATCCGCGCAGCATGGCACTGATCGCCGCCATGCCGCCCCTGCCCGCCGTACGTCGCCTGACGGCAACCGTGCTTCAGCAGACCGGGCTGCATCCCAGCCTGGACTATGCGCTCGTCGCCGTGCAGCGCAGCCTGGGACTGCCGCAGGGCGCGGCGTTCCTGCTGTTCGCACTGGGACGCACCGTGGGCTGGATCGCGCATGCCCGGGAACAGTCCGAAAGCGGGCAACTGATCCGGCCCCGTGCGATCTATGCCGCAGGCGAGGCCGAACTCGAAAATGCCCCGGCCAAGGCGCAGCCCCTGCCCTCCTCGCGCATGGTGCGGTTTCGCTGAAGGCGACAACCTGCTCTGGTGTTTGCCCTACTCCCACGAAGCTCTTTCCCCGCTTCCCGGTAACAATTTGCATGGATAATGGGCCCGGGCCGCGATGCAGATCGTGGTCTGGCAACCCGTTACAGCGTTCGTAGCGCCCCTTGTTTCTTGCTTTCCAAGATCGGCATCGATTTCCTGCCGATGCCGTCCGCCGCGCCCCGCGCGACAGATGCCGCCCTCTTGTTGCGCAAGTGGTCCGAGGCGACTGCTCTCCCGCGAAAGCCCTCCACGTCCATGCGCACTTCCAGGCCAGAGGCAACCATTGACTGGTTGCAGGCTCTCCGCGGCTTTGCCGCACTCTCTGTCGTCATCACCCACGCCGGCTGGACCATGGTGCAGGCGTCCAACAACGAGATCGCATGGAACTACCTCGCCCATGGCGCGCTCGGGGTCGACCTGTTCTTCGTGATCAGCGGCTTCATCATGTATCTCACCACGCGCGGCTGCGACGGTTCGCGCCGCTATGCGGCCGAATTCGGCATCAAGCGGTTTGCACGCATCTGGCCGTTGTTCTTCGTGGTGAGCATGGTCTACCTGGGCATGGCATGGTGGCGTGCAGGAGCACTGCCGCTTGAGCAGGTCGCGAGCACGGCCAGCCAGCTGGTATTCCGGCCCGTCAGCCCCAAGGCGTCGGAATTCTTTGGATTGCCGGTCGGCGTGGCATGGACGCTGTGCTTCGAGGCCTTCTTCTACGTCGTGATCGGCCTCTCGCTACTGTCCCGCAGGTGGCGCTGGTGGATCGTCGCCGCGCTGCTGGCGCCGGGCCTGGTCCTCTATCCGCTGCTCCAGCAGGATGTCAATCTGTCCTTCTATCACCAGCCGGCCATTCTTCTGAGCCACTACCTGAACCTGGTGGTCAATCCGATGGTCTGGGAGTTCGTGCTGGGCCTCTTCGCAGGGTGGCTCTATACCGCACAGTGGTCCGCTCCGCCGCGGCCTCTCGCCATCGCCCTCATCCTGGCATCCGCCGCAGCCTTCGCCACGATTCCCGCCACGCACACGGCCACGCTCTACGGCCCCACCATCGAATACGGCGGACTCACGGTCTTCGCCATCTTCCTGATGATCGCGCTCGCCAGCAAGACGCTGCAGCTCCCCGTGAACCGGGCGCTGGTCTGGCTGGGAACGATTTCCTACTCACTCTACCTCACGCACAAGCTGGGCTTTCTTGGTGCTGCACAGATCACCAGCTGGCTGGATATCCGTGACGCGGGAGTCCGTGACTGGGTGGGTTTCGCGATCCACCTCGCGTGCGGCGTGCTTGCCGGCGCACTGTTCCACCGTGCAGTGGAGGTGCCCCTGTCCTCATGGACCCGCAAGGCCCTGATGCAGTGGGTGGGGAAACGCACCGGGCCAACCTTCGCGGGTCCGCAGGCCACCCCCGTATGAACTGCAGCTTTGGCTTAGGACGAGCGGGGCGGTCAACACGCGTGACCACCCCGCGGTCACGCAAGGTCAGACCGACTGGTTCTGCTCCGGCCAGTCGCGGATATAGGCCTTGAGCAGCTTGTTCTCGAAGTTCTGGCTGTCCACGACGGCCTTGGCCACGTCGTAGAAGCTGACCACGCCCATCAGCATGCGCTTGTCCATCACCGGCATGTAGCGGGCATGGCGGTTGAGCATCATGCGACGCACCTCGTCCATGTCGGTTTCCAGCGTGCAGGTGAGCGGCGCATCGTCCATGGCGCTGCGCACGAGCATGGTGCCGACGCTGCCGCCATTCTTCACCAGCGCCTGGATCACTTCACGGAAGGTGAGCATGCCCACCAGGTCACCGTGCTCCATCACGACCAGCGAGCCGATGTCCTTCTCGGACATGGCATCCACTGCGCGCGCCAGGGGCTCGTCGGGGGTGACGGTGTAGAGGGTGTTGCCTTTGACACGCAGGATATCGCTGACTTTCATGGGGTATCTCCTTAGGGCCTGCTACGCATATGTGTCGCATACGAGCGGCTGCTGGCCGAATCTTCCAGAAATATAGCCCACAATGACGGCCAGTTTGAACACTTTGGAGACATGAATGCCCGGATATTCCGACCCCGGCTTCGATACGCTGTCGCTTCATGCCGGCACGCAGCCCGATCCTGCCACCGGCGCGCGCGCCGTGCCGATCCACCTGACGACATCGTTCGTCTTCGAGTCGAGCGACCACGCGGCCAGTCTCTTCAATCTGGAGCGCCCGGGCCATGTCTACAGCCGTATCAGCAATCCGACCAACGCGGTGCTGGAGCAACGTGTCTCGGCACTCGAAGGCGGCGTGGGCGCGATCGCGGTGGCCAGTGGCCAGGCCGCGCTGCACCTTTCGATCGCCACGCTGATGGGTGCGGGCAGCCACATCGTGGCGAGCACGGCACTTTATGGCGGCAGCCAGAACCTGCTGCACTACACCCTGGCGCGCTTCGGCATCGAGACCACCTTCGTGAAGCCCGGCGACATCGACGGCTGGAAGGCCGCCGTGCGTCCCAACACCAAGCTGTTCTTCGGCGAAACCGTGGGCAATCCGGGCCTCGACGTGCTCGACATCCCGACCGTCTCGCAGATCGCACATGAGGCGGGCGTGCCGCTGCTGGTGGACTCCACCCTCACCTCGCCCTGGCTCATCAAGCCCTTCGAGCATGGCGCGGACATCGTCTACCACTCGGCCACCAAGTTCCTGTCAGGCCACGGCACCGTGGTGGGCGGCATCGTCGTCGACGGCGGCAGCTTCGACTGGGAAAAATCCGGCCGATTCCCCGAGCTGACCGAGCCCTACGACGGCTTCCACAACATGGTCTTCACCGAGGAAAGCACGACCGGCGCCTTCCTGCTGCGCGCCCGCCGCGAGGGCCTGCGCGATTTCGGCGCCTGCATGAGCCCGCACACCGCCTGGTTGATCCTGCAGGGCATCGAGACACTGCCCCTGCGCATGGAAAAGCACATGCGCAATACCGAGAAAGTGGTGCAGTTCCTTGCCAGCCATCCGCTCGTGGGCCGCGTAGGCCATCCGATGCTGGAGACGCATTCGTCGTACACGCTCGCCCAGAAGCTGCTGCCGCGCGGCGCGGGCTCGGTGTTCAGCTTCGACATCAACGGCAACCGCAACCAGGGCAAAAAGTTCATCGAGACGCTCAAGGTCTTCAGCCACCTGGCCAATGTGGGGGACTGCCGCTCGCTCGTGATCCATCCCGCCAGCACCACGCACTTCCGCATGACCGACGAGGCTCTGGCACAGGCCGGCATCGGCCAGGGCACGATCCGTCTGTCGATCGGCCTCGAGGATGCAGACGACCTGATCGACGACCTGAAGCGCGCATTGAAGGCCGCCGAGAAGGCTGCGTAAGCCTGTTGCGGCCCCATACCGTCCCGCCTGCAGACACTGAATTCGCATTTCGAGAAATTGAGGAGACCCGCGCATGCACATCGACGTCCATGGCGCCCAGATTTACGCCTACACCGGCGGCAAGCCTTTCGATGCCGCCAAGCCCACGGCCATCTTCATCCACGGCGTGCTGTGCGACCACAGCGTGTGGGCACTGCAAAGCCGCTACCTGGCCAACCACGGCTGGAACGTGCTGGCCATCGACCTGCCGGGCCACTGCAGGAGCGGCGGCAAGGTGCCTCAAACCGTGGAGGACGCCGCCACGTTCATCGGCCAGCTGATGGATGCGGCCGGCCTGCGGAAGGCCGCGCTCATCGGCCATAGCTGGGGCAGCCTGATTGCCATGCAGGCCGCGGCGCAGCTCGGGGAGCGCGTGAGCCACCTTGTGCTGGTGGGAACCGCATCGCCGATGAAGGTCTCTCCCGCGCTGCTCGAATCGGCGGTGAAGTCGCCCGAGCAGGCCATCCGCATGATCAATGTGTTCTCGCGCGCCACGCTGTCCCCCCCCCATGGTGCGGGAAGCTGGGTCTTCGGTGGCGGCATGGCGCTGGGTCGCCGGGTGCTGGCAAGCAACCAGGACACCAACCTGCTCTACACCGGATTCAAGGCCTGCGACAGCTACGCCGGCGGCGATGCAGCCATGGCCGCCCTCGCCTGCCCTGTGCTGTTTGCGCTGGGCGCCGAAGACCAGATGACGCCCGCCAGGGCCGCGAAAGGCCTGATTGACGCGGCGAAGGCAGCGGGCAAGCAGGTCAGCGTTGCGCAGCTGCCAAGCGGCCACAACCAGATGACCGAGGCCCCCGACGAGACGCTGTTCGCCATCCGCGACTTTCTCGCGCGCTGAAGTCGTGGCGCCGCCATGGGCGGCGTCAGCCCATCAGCGCAGCAACGCGCACAGCTCGGAGAGCGTGCCCACCGCGGCATGCGGACGCACGTCCAGCGTCCAGGGCCTGGCATCCATATTGACCCACGCGGTCTGCATGCCTGCATTCAAGGCGCCCTGCACGTCAAGCGCCGCATCATCGCCCACATGCAGCGTTGCCTGGGGTGCCTGTCCCACGGATTGCGCGGCGGCGTGAAAGATGCGTGCATCGGGCTTGCCCACACCGAAATCACGGGCGTTGAAGGCAGCCTTGAAGAAACGGTCGATGCCGACCCGTCGGATGTCCGCATTGCCATTGGAGAGCGCCACCACGGGGTAGCGGCCCGCCAGGAATTCCAGCGTCTCGAGTGCGTCGTCGAACAGCACGACCTGCTGGCGCGCCTCGAAGAACACATCGAACGCAGGCTCTGCCAGGGCAGGATCGTCGCCGCATTGCAGCAACGCCTCGCGGATGGACTCGCGGCGCATGGCGCTCAGGTCGTGCAACAGTTCGGGGCGCTCCGCCTCCACCTTCATGCGGATGCGGCGCAGCGACTTCGGATCGGGAAAGGCGATCGCCGTCGCCGGCGCGTGCTCGCGCAACCAATCGGCCAGCACTTCCTCGGCACGCGTGATCGTGGGCCAGACGGGCCACAGCGTGTCGTCGAGGTCGATGGTGATGGCCTGGATACGGTCCAGCTCCAGCGTATGGGCCACGGCGCCTGAGGCCGTGGGCTGCGGTGATGTGATCTCTGGCATAGCCTTGGAAGAATAACCCACGAAGCCTTCCCCGTGCCCATGTACGCCCAACGGCATTCCGGCCTGCGACAATGCAGGGCATGCAAGCTTCCCAAGTCGCGAAATCCGCTCCCTCGAACTGCGCCGTCGTCCTTGTCAACCTGGGCACGCCGGACGCGCCCACGGCACCTGCGCTCAGGCGCTACCTGGCACAGTTTCTCGGCGACCCTCGCGTGGTGGAAATCCCCCGGGCCGCATGGCTGCCCATCCTGCACGGCATCATCCTGCGCACGCGCCCGGCCCGTTCGGCGGCCAAGTACGCCTCGATCTGGATGAAGGAAGGATCGCCGCTCGCCGTCTGGACCGCCCGGCAGGCCGTGATGCTGCGCGGCTGGCTTGGCGAGGCCGGCCTGCGCACGGTGCAGGTCGTGCATGCCATGCGCTACGGCAATCCAGCCCTTGCGGCGCAATTGCAGTCGCTTCAGGACCAGGGGGTGGACCGCATGCTGCTGCTGCCCCTGTACCCCCAGTACTCCAGCACCACCACGGCCAGCGTCGTCGACGAGGTCTACGCCTGGCTTGCCAGGAAGCGCCGCATGCCCGAGCTGCGTTTCGTGAACAGCTACCACGATCATCCCGCCTACATCAAGGCCCTGGCCGAGACCGTGCGCAAGCACTGGAGCCAGCAAGGCGGCCCAGCCGACAGGCTGGTGATGAGCTTTCACGGCATTCCCGCGCGCAACGTGGCCCTGGGTGACCCCTATGCGGACGAGTGCCGCACCACCGCGCGCCTGCTGGCGGAGGAGCTCGGTCTCCCCGACGAGCAATACCAGCTGACCTTCCAGTCGCGCTTCGGCAAGGCGAAATGGCTGGAACCCTATACCGAGCCCACCCTGGTCGACATGGCAAGGCGAGGCATCGGCCGGGTCGACGTGATGTGCCCTGGCTTCACCAGCGACTGCCTCGAAACGCTCGAGGAAATCAACCAGGAGGCACGAGAAGCCTTCCTGCATGCAGGCGGCAAGGAGTTTCGCTACATTCCGTGCCTGAACGACAACCACGCATGGATCAGCGCGCTCAGCACCATCGCCCAGGAACACCTGGGCGGCTGGACCGGGCGCTGAGCCGTGTGCATCCGCCCCCAGACCCAGACTCCCAGACCCATCCACACCATGACCTCATCCGCCCTCGACGCTTTCCAGATCACGCGCAAATGGCCCGCCCGGCATCCCGGGCTGCTGCAGCTGTATTCGCTGCCCACGCCCAATGGCGTGAAGGTGTCGATCATGCTGGAGGAGACCGACCTGCCCTACGAGGCGCACCGCGTGGCATTCGACACGCAGGACCAGATGTCGCCCGAGTTCCTGTCGCTGAACCCGAACAACAAGATCCCGGCCATCCTCGACCCGAACGGTCCGGACGGCCAACCGCTCGCACTGTTCGAATCGGGAGCCATCCTGGTGTACCTGGCGGGCAAGACCGGCCAGTTGCTGCCGCAGGACGAGGCTGGCAAGTTCCACACGCTGCAATGGCTGATGTTCCAGATGGGCGGCGTGGGGCCGATGTTCGGCCAGTTGGGCTTCTTCCACAAGTTCGCCGGCAAGGAATACGAGGACAAGCGTCCGCGCGATCGCTACGTGGCGGAGTCGCGCCGCCTGCTCGGCGTGCTCGACGCGCAATATGCTCGCCACCAGTGGGTGGCCGGCGACGACTACACCATCGCCGACATCTCCATCCTGCCCTGGGTGCGCAACCTGAACGGTTTCTATGAAGCGGGTGACCTCGTCGGCTTCGGTGACTTCAAGCATCTGGCGAAGGCGCTCGCGCGTTTCGTGGCGCGCCCCGCGGTGCAGCGCGGGTTGCTGATTCCGGCGACGCCCACGCCCTGAACTGCCGCTCAGAAACCCCGCACCGCGCCCCTGCACGCCCACGCTCCACCCATGAAAGCCATTCTCGTCTTCACGGCCGCCCTGGCAGCGGCCCATGCCACGTGGGCCGCGCAGCCGCTGCTGACGCCCGCGCAGCTGCAGCCCATGCTGCGCAATCCGGACCTGCGCGTGATCGACATCCGCGATCCTCAGAGCTTCGAGATGGGCCACATCGAAGGTGCCGTGAATGCACCCTACGGCCAGTGGCTCGGGCCTGCGGGCAACATCGGCATCGTGCCCGAACTCGCGGCGCTGACGCGGCTCGTGCAGTCCGCCGGGTTGACGCCCAGGACCCATGCGGTGGTGGTTTCCAGTGGCGTGGACGCGGGCGACTTCGGAGCGACGGCGCGCGTCTACTGGACGCTCAAGAGCCTCGGGCTCACGGAACTGTCCATCCTCAACGGCGGCATGATGGACTGGGACAGCGAGGGCGAGATGACCGACATGGGCCCGGGCACGCCCGTGGCACCCAGCCAGTTCGCGCCACGCTTCAACCCCGAGTGGCTGGCCACGCGCGACGAAGTCAAGGAGAGCCTCCGCAAGAACAGCGCCCTGCTCGTGGACGCGCGGCCCGACGTGTTCTACCTGGGCAAGTTCCGTGCGCCGATGGCCCTGGTCGCAGGCACCCTGCCGGGCGCGAAGCAGCTCGACTTCAACCAATGGTTCGTGCCCGGCACCGCCCGCTTCGCCGACGTCGAGAAGACCCGCCAGGTCGCGACGCAGTTCCAGAGCACCCAGAACCCGCAGGGCAAGCCCCTCATCACGTTCTGCAATACCGGCTACTGGTCGGCGACGGACTGGTTTGCGTTCTCGGAAATACTGGGCCGGAAGGACGTCCGCATGTATGCGGGCTCGGCGGTGGACTGGACGCAGTCCAAGGAGCCACCGCCAATGGACAACCAGCCCAGCCGGGCCGAATCACTCGCCTATGACGCGCGCCAGTGGTGGAACCGGAAATTCAAGTAAACGCCCCTTGCCCCGAATAACAAGACTATGAAACGACTTCCGCTCGCGGTCCTGCTGGCCGTGTTCCTTGGCTGGCTGCTCTGGACCGTTTCCGTGCGCCAGGCGGCCCTGTTCGCCATCGGGCTGGGGCTCGGGGCGGTGCTGGCCGGCCAGCGCTTTGGCTTCACCACCGGCTGGCGCATCCTCATCGAGCAAAAAGAGGCCAGCGGCGTGTTGGGCCAATTGCTGCTGCTCGCGCTCGCGGCCGCGATGGCGATGCCGCTGCTGGGGCACTATCCGGAGCTGACCGCAGCGCTGGGCCCGCCCAGCGTGAGCCTGCTGGTCGGGGCCTTCGTGTTCGGCCTGTGCATGCAGATTGCCGACGGCTGCGGCAGCGGCACGCTGTACAAGGCGGGCATGGGCATCCCGATGAACACGGCCGTGCTGCCGATGTTCGCGATCGGCAGTTTTCTCGGAAGCCTGCACCTGGGCTGGTGGCTCGACCTCGGCGCGATGCAGCCCGTGGGCCTTGTGACCACATGGGGCTGGCAGAAGGCGCTGGCCGCCACGCTCGGCGCGCTGGCATTGGTGGCTGCCGGTGTGGTGCTCTACACGCGCAGTGCGAACGCCCGGGCGGGGCATCGCCAGAAGCCGCTGTTCCTGCGCAAGTGGATGCTGGGCGCCGTGTTGCTGGCGCTGCTTGCCACGCTCAATCTCGTCGTCGCGGGCCAGCCCTGGGGCGTGGTCTACGGCTTCGGGCTCTGGGCAGCGAAGATGGCCGGTGCGACCGGAGCCATGGACCTTTCGCAGAACTGGTTCTGGAGCCAGCCCGGCAATGCCGCGCGACTGCACGAGACCGTGCTGCTGGATGTCACGAGCATCACCAACATCGGCATCCTGGGCGGCGCGCTGTGGATCTCTGCCGGCAAGCCGGCATCGGCCAAGGCCCTCACCGGCACGCAATGGATCGTCGCGCTCGTGGCGGGGCTGGTTCTCGGCTACAGTTCGCGCCTGGCCTTCGGCTGCAATGTGGGGGCGATGTTCTCGGGCATTTCCACGGGCAGCATCCATGGCTGGATCTGGGTTCCGCTCGCCTTCATCGGCACGATCTTCGGACTGCGCATCCGCCGCCACTTCGGCATGTGATGCCCAGGCACCCGGCAGCAAAGAAACGAACACGCTTGCACATCGACATCATGGCGCGAACACCCTACACAACTCTGCGCACCGGCTTCTGGCTGGTGCTGGTGGCTTTCCTCGCGTGGGACTACTGGGCCTCCCCGCCCGTGGACCTGCGCTTCGAGGCGCCGCTGATCGCCGCCGGATCGGGCCAGGAAATCC
This sequence comes from Diaphorobacter ruginosibacter, assembly GCF_014395975.1. Lineage (NCBI taxonomy): Bacteria > Pseudomonadati > Pseudomonadota > Betaproteobacteria > Burkholderiales > Comamonadaceae > Diaphorobacter > Diaphorobacter ruginosibacter. Next base: position 3,283,267 of record NZ_CP060714.1, read on the forward strand.
ATGGCGGCCATTGCTCCATGCCCGGAGCCAAGTGAGGCCCTGAGCCCGTAAACACGCTCTGGAGGACACCAGTGGATGCCAAAGCAACTGAGCCGCGGCGCATTTTGTAGGCGAAAGTCGCATAGTGGTGTGCACATCAGTACAAATTTGAAACAACGCAATAGCATCAGTCATCCTGAATCAGGCAGTGGACCTGCAACCGGCACACAGGGCCGCTTGCAGGTCGCGCTCTTCGATAAGGACATGCACCCCCACGCTACCGGTGGGCGCATCCCCTCAAACAGATAAGGAAGGACTGTTATGCGTACTATTTCCCTGCGTACCGTTGTGATGGCTGCTGCAGTTGCCGTGGGCAGCATGTCGATGGTGGCCTGCACCACCACCAAGACCGACACCGCCGCTGCCCCGCGCATGGACAGCACCACGATCAACACCCGCGCCAATGCAGCGCTGGAACGCCTCTACACCACCGCCCCGGGATCCAAGGAAATGATCGCCAAGGCCAAGGGCGTGCTGATCTTCCCGTCCGTGGTGGGCGGCAGCTTCGTGGTGGGCGTGGAGCATGGCCGCGGCGTGCTGCGTGAACATGGAACCAACACGGCCTTCTACAGCACGACGGGTGCCTCCATCGGCTGGCAGATCGGCGGCCAGTCCAAGGCCGTGATCTATGTGTTCAACACCGCGGAAGCCCTTGCCAAGTTCAAGGCCAGCAACGGCTGGACCGCCGGTGCCGATGCACAGGTGACCGTCGGCCGCGTGGGCGCGAACTCCTCGATCGACACCACGACCGCGCAGGAGCCGGTGGTGAGCTATGTGCTGACCAACGTGGGCCTGGAAGCCGGCGTCTCGCTGAACGGCTCCAAGATCACGCGCGTGGTCGAGTAAGAGCGAGCCTGATCCGCCAGGCTCTCTGGGGCCTGGCAGACGGACGACACACCCTTGCGGTCAATGCCAGTCAGTTAAGCGCTGACTGGCATTTTCTTTGTAGGGAACGTTTGGGCTTATCTTGAATGGCATGGGCCACTCGGGGCGGTTTTTCTTTGCCTAGGTCTTTTTTAGGACAGAGGCCGGGAGCCCCCGGCGGGGCTGTCCCGGCCTCTGTCCTCAAACAAAGAAAGAGAGCAGAAGTAGCCCCCCATCGCAGACCCCGCAACCAGACTGCCTCAGGAAATCAGAGGCCCGTGCGACTCGACGGCCTCGGTCCCCTGCTCCGGTAGGTCCTTGCCCTCCACCTCAAACCCGGCGGCCTGCCATGCGTGCAGCCCCCCCACCAGCGGCCGCACATTGGTGAAGCCCGCGCGCTGCAGTTGCTTGGCGACGCGTGCCGCGGAGATCTCGTGAGGGCAGTCGCAATACACCACCATGCCATGCGGGTGCTGCTGCTGGGGCATCAGCGGCTCGTGCGGCAGATCGGACTGCTTGGAGAGCGTGCGCCATGACTGCGCGCGCGGAATGCGTCCGCGCTGGTATTGCGAGAGGTCCCGCACGTCGATCACCGTGGGATACACGCCCTGCGCATTCAGTCCCGCGAGCTCCTGCACGGAGATACGGGGCATCTTGAGCGAACGCAGGGTGCGCGTGCGCTGCCACCACTTGCGCGCAAGGAACACGACGAAGGCCACCGCCAGCAGCAGGATGCCCCATTGGCCAAGCGCCGTGAGCACATCCAGCAGATCCTGCACCGTGCTGCTGAACAGCGACCCCAGGAACACGGCCGACCCCACCCAGATCAGCGCACCCAGCGTATCGAAGAAGATGAAGGTGGCGAGCGGCGTGCCCACGGTTCCCGCAAGCGCGCTGGCGATGGAGGCGAAGCCCGGGACGAACTTGGCGATCAGGAGCGACTTGGGACCCCAGCGTCCGTAGACCGATTCGGTCTGGCGGATGCAGGCATCGGGCGAGAGCGAGATGCGGCAGATGCGTCCCAGCACGGCACCTCCGTAGGCCTGACCGGCGCGATACCAGACCACATCGGCGATCAGCGCGGCCAGCACGGCGATACCCACCAGCATGACCAGCCGCCCGGCATCGGCCCCTTCCAGCGCTCCCGTCACGACCAGCACCGGATAGGCAGGAATCGGGGCACCCAACTGCTCGATCAGCACATTGAGGAACACGATTCCAAAACCGAATTCACGGATGAGGTCGACCAGCCAGGCCATGGCGCTCCCAGGGGATTGGATAGGTTGAAGTGGGCTTCAAGAAGTGAAGCCGCCATGCTATCCGCGCACCAGTGACCTTGTCGAATCAAGGTTGATCAAACGGCCCCCGCGCGTTGCAGGTTGCGCACAACCGCATCAAAATGCGGCTGCACGTTGAGTGCCGGCGCATGGCCGCAATCGGGCACCTCGATCCATTCGAGCAGGCCGGTGGCGCCGGGGCCGCGCGTGCGCATCTGCTCCGCCACCTCGCGCAGCACCAGGTCGGAGTCCACGCCGCGCATCAGCAGCACCGGGATGTCCAGTGCGTCGTAGTGCTGCCAGATCAGGTAGTCGTTCTCGTGCTCCGTGAATTGCTGCGTGATCGCGGGATCGTAGTGCGGCGTCACGCGCCCGTCGGCCAGGCGGCGCGTGCTGGTTTCGGTCAGCTTGCGCCATTCCGCGTCCGACAGCCAGCCGAACGGCTCGTAGGCCGTGCGGAAGAAGGCCTCCAGCTCCGCCATGGTGGCAAAGGCCGGCGGGGTGCCCGCATACTGCCTGATGCGATCCAGCGCGGCGCTTGCAAGCTGCGGTGCATTGTCATTGAGCACCAGGGAGACGATGCGCCCGCGCAAGCTGGGCTCGAACAGGCCCGAGGCGCAGACCGTGCCGATCGCCCCGCCCATGGACGTGCCCACCCAGTGCGCCCGCTCGATACCCAGCGCATCCATGAGCTCGCGTGCCACGCGTGCATAGAAGCGCAGCCGGTATTCCTCGCGCGGGTCCCGGCTCCACTGGCTGAACCCGCGGCCAATGGTGTCGGGGCAGATGACCCGGTAGCCCAGGCCCACCAGGAATTGCGCCAGCGCATCCATGTCGCGGCCCGTGCGCGCCAGGCCATGCCACGCGATGACGACGGGCGCATCCGGCTTGCCCCAGTCCATGAAGTGAACCTCATAACCGGCACAGTGCACGTATCGAGAGAGGCAAGCCACCATAGTTCCATCCATCCTTCTTCCTAAGCGGTGCTCCGGGCGCCCCGGGGATCCCCTGGGCAACGAGGAGCACCGCACCCGATGCACCGACCGGCGTGCGCCGGTTACTCAGGCACCTTGATCGACGTTCCGGCAAACCCGATCTGGTTCGCCGTTGCCGCCGTCATTGCAAACGCGGGCACGTTGGCCGCGGTGATCGCCGTGGCCGCGCCCGGCGTGCCGCCACGCGGCGTGGTGTGCACGACCTGGCTGCCCGGCAGCGCCTTGCCGCTCTTCAGGTGATCCCACATCACATCCATGGCCTGGTTGAAATAGGGATGCAGCGGCACGAAGCGCGTGTCGAAGCCGGCGAACAGCAGGAACGCGTCGAAGTGCTGGGCATTCGTCACCTCGATGTAGCGCAGGTTGGACTTCGCGCCCTCGATGGTCTGGTTGAGCGCGGTGTAGGCGCGAGCGTTGTTGTTCACCGGCACGAGTGCATCGCTGCGCCCCGCCACGATGATCGCCGGCTTGCCACGCAGATTGCCACTCGCCAGCACTTCTGCAATGCCCGCGCGCACGGCGTCGCTCTGCCCCTTCGACGGCTTGCTCTCCGCCGTGAGCGCGGCGCCGGTCACAGGGTCCTTGCCGCTGACCAGCGCATGCTGGCACAGCGCGTTGTCAAGGCCCAGGTCGGCCACGCCGGTCGATGGCGAAACAGCCAACGCCCAGGACTTCGCCCCGCCGACCGAGTCGTTGTAGATCACCGTGGCCGGCGTGCCGTTGGCGGTGCCGTTGGCGATCGCAAAGCTCTGCGCGAGCGCCGCCGATGCGGCAGGCACCACGTCACCCGTTGCGTTGGCCGCGCCGAAGCTGCTGTTGCAGAGGTTCGCGTCCGCGGCGAAGCGGCCGTAGGCCATGGTGTACATGGCCGAGAGGATCGGCCCGTTGCCCAGCGCATAGTGCGCGTTGTGCATCTGGTCGTTGTCCCTGGTCCATCCATAGGCACGCAGCTTGGCGAGCGCATCGGCCGCACGCTGCGCGGTGGTCTGGCCCTGCACCAGTCCCTTGGCGGCCAGGCCGTCGCAGCGTGCGGTGGCGCGGGCCGTCATCGCGGTCAGGCCGATGTAGTTGTAGATCGACGTTTCGTTGATCGCCGCGTCAGCCGCCAGCGCAGCGCATGGCTGGTAGATATTGCCGTAGGTGGTGTAGTCGGCCAGGGTCCTGCCGTAGCCGCTCACCGCCGCGCCGCCGAACTGGATGCCGTAGGCCGTCGAGTTCGGCATTTCGGTCACGGGTTCGGATGCGACCACGCCGTCAATCAGGCCGTCGCCATCGAGCTCCGCCGCCCGCAGCACGGCCGCGCCGCCATTCGATGCCGACCCGCCGATCACCAGCGTGTTGCCCTTGTTGAACGGCACCGGATTGTCCGCCTTGCCGAACTGCTTGTTGATCACGTACATCGCATAGCGCGCGGCGGCCAGCGTGTCGTTGCCCCAGTCCTTCTCGGGGTTCTGCTGTGAGTGCGCGTGCTTGATCGAGATGCGGTTCGGGAATGCCGCGTTGTATGCCGAGCGCGCCGCATCCGTCAGGTTCGCGGCATAGTGCGCAAGCTTGCCCGCAGCGGTGCGCGTGGCGCGCGTGCCGTCGATCCGATTGACGGTATCGTCCGAGAGATTGTGCAGGCCGACGCCCTTGCCCGCATCGGTCAGGACCACCGCGCAGCCCTTCTTCAGCCCCCACTCGCCCGCCGTGCCGATGGCTCCATACAGGCCGCGCGATCCCGAGGACGGGCCCAGCACGACGCAGGGATTGGCACTGTCGAAGCTGTCGGGCACCTGCACCGCAATCGCGGTCTGCTTGCGGCCCGAGCCATCATCCAGCACGGCAAGGTATTCGCGGCCCGGAATCAGGCCTTCGCCCTGCGTGACCGTTCCATCGGGCTTCACGTTCGGCCCGTAGAGGGTGCCGTAGCCACCGCCTACCGTCGGATCGAGAATGCCGCGGTAGTTGGAATACAGTGCGTTGCGGCGCAGTTCGGCAGCCGTCGGGTTGGCCGGATCGGCATAGGCGGGGGCGGCAGCCGCGCCCAGGCCGGTCTTGCCGATGCCACCGGTGAGCAGGTCCTGCGCGGCGGCCGTGCTTCCGGTGCCGGCCGCAGTGGCGGGATAGGCCGTGGTGCTCAGCTCGGTGATGCCTCCGGGCAGGTCGTTGCTCACATGGGACGAGCCGCCTCCGCAGGCCGCCAGCGTGGCGCAGGCCAGCGCAGTGAAGCTCCACCGTCCACTCTTTCTCTTCCAGGCAGTTGTCATGCTGTTGTCTCCTCGGGTTGGGTTGGATGAATAAGCACTGTCACAGAACAATCTTCACGCGTGCCCGCACGAGCCCCGCTCAGGACCGGGCACGCGCGGATCTCAGGCGCCCCACTACGCCGGTGGGGAAGTAGTACACGGAAAGCACGAAAAGCACGCCCAGCCACAGCAGCCAGCGGTCGGGCGACAACAAGGCGGACAGCCAGGGAAGGCCGCTGGTCGCGTCATGCGCAATGCGCAGCAGATCCTGCAGGTAGCTCTGGGCAATGACGAACAGCACCGAGCCGATCACCGCCCCGTACATCGTGCCCATGCCGCCTATCACGACGATCAGCAGGCAGTCCATCATGATCTCGAACGAGAGCGATGTGTCCGGACCGTTGTAGCGCAGCCAGAGGGCCAGCATGGCGCCGGCCAGCGTGGCGAACAGCGCGGACAGGACGCTCGAGAGCGTGCGGTACACCACCACGCGGTAGCCGATGGCCTCGGCGCGGAACTCGTTCTCGCGAATGGCCTGCAGGACGCGGCCGAACGGCGAATTCACGATGCGCAGCAGCGCCAGCAGCAGGACCACGGCCAGCACGAACAGCAGGTAGTACGTGAGGATACGGCCGTCGATGGTGACGCCGAGCACGTCGTTCTCGAAAGGCTCGAAGCTGGGCGACAGCCACTGCGGCAGCTTGAAGGTGAGCCCGTCCTCGCCGCCCGTCCAGTCCGAGAGCTGCGACGCCAGCGTCTGGAACGCAGCCGCGACGGCCAGCGTGATCATCGCGAAGAAGATGGCGCGCACGCGCAGCGAGAACAGGCCGATCGCCAGCGCCAGCACCAACGACACCAGCAGCGCAGCCCCCACGCCGGTGAACAGCGCGGTCCAGGTCGCGCCCAGCCGCGTGGTCGCTATCGCGATGCCGTATGCACCGATGCCGAAGAACATGGTCTGGGCGAAGCTGACGATGCCGGTGTAGCCGAGCAGCAGGTCGAAGCTCGCCACCAGGACGATGAAGACCAGGATCTTGGCCGCCACGTTGAGCGCCTTCACGCCCGGAAACGCGAACGGCGCCACGGCCAGTCCCACCAGCACGGCCAGCAGCAGCACCGCGAGGATGCGGCTGCGCGGGAAGTCTGCGGAGAGCAGTCGGTTCATGAACCACATGGTGTCTGCACTCCCTTGCTCAACGGCTCGTCACCGGATAGACGCCCTGCGGCCGCCACAGCAGGATGGCCACCATCAGGGCGATGTTGGAAAACAGGGCGACCTTGGGGGCGAGAAACCCGGTGTAGTTCGCCATCAAACCCACGAGCAGCGCCCCGATCAGCGCACCTCCGGTGCTGCCCAGGCCGCCGATGATGATGACGATGAAGATCAGCACATTCACCTGCGCGCCCATCTGCGGCACCACGTTCTGCTGGTACAGGCCCCACATCACCCCGCCCAGCCCGGCAAGTGCCGAACCCGCGACGAACACGCCGATGAACAGGCGTCGAATGCGGTAGCCGAGCGACTCGACCATTTCCCGGTCCTGCACGCCCGCGCGGATCAGCAGGCCGATCTTGGTGCGCGAGAGCGTAAAGGCCAGCAATGCGAACACCAGGGTGCCGACCGCCACGGCGAACACGCGGTATTTCTCCACCGCCGCATCGCCCAGCAGCCACGCGCCCTTCACGGCCTCCGGCAGCGGCAACGGCACCTGTTCGGGCCCCCAGATCACCTTGATCAGTTCTTCCCCGATGATCATGCCGCCCATGGTGATCAGGATCTGCTTGAGATGCTGGCCGTACACGGGGCGCACGATGAAGCGCTCGAACGCAAGCCCCAGTGCCCCGGCCACGAGCATGGCCACCAGCATTGCCGGAAACACGGCCATCAGGTTGCGCCAGAGCTCGCCCGACTGCGTGTAGTCCCCCATCAGCGCGAACACGCTCGTGGCAACGAATGCCCCAAGCGCGATGAAAACGCCGTGGCCGAAGTTCAGGACGTCCATCAGGCCGAACACCAGCGTGAGGCCCGATGCGATGATGAAGATGATCATGCCCATGGCCAGCCCTGCCACCGTGAGCGTGAGCCAGGTGCTTGGCGAGCCGATGAAGGGCAGCACCGCCAGTGCGAGCAGCGGCACGAGCGCCAGCGGCTTCCAGTCCAGGTCGCGCCGCGCAAGCGGCATGTCGTCGTTGGGGTGGATCGGGTCGTTGGCGCTCATATGCTCAGCCCCAGTAGTGATTGCATGAGTGCCTCGTCCTGCGCCAGCGCCGCCATGCGCCCCGCATGCACGATGCGGCCGTTGTCCATGATGGCGACCTCGTCGCCCAGGCGCTTGGCGAACTGCGTGTTCTGTTCCACGAGGATGATGGTGCAGCCCGCGGCCTTGAGCGCCGAGAACGCATCGATCATGTTGTTGATCATTGCGGGAGCAAGACCCTTGCTGGGCTCATCCACGATGAGCAGGTCGCGCGGCTCCACGATGGCGCGCGCCACCGCGACCATCTGCTTCTGCCCGCCCGAGAGCTTGCCCGCGGGGTGGTTCCAGAATTTCTTCACGGCAGGGAAAAGCGCGAAGATCCAGTCCAGCCGGGTGCTGTCCATCTGGCCTGCGTGGCTTGCGCCGCGCGCGGCGAGCAGCAGGTTCTCCTTCACCGTGAGGTCGGCGAAGATGCCCATGTTCTCCGGCACATAGGCAATGTTCAGCGTCGCGATCGCGGGCGTCGCCAGCTGCGTGATGTCTCGGCCCGCGTAGTGCACCGATCCCTGCGATGCACGCCACAGGCCCATGATGGTGCGCAGCGTGGTGGTCTTGCCCGCGCCATTGCGCCCGAGCAGCATCGTGACCTCGCCGCGCGGCACGGCAAGATCGACGCCATGCAGGATGTGGTACGCGCCAATGTGCGTGTGAACGCCCCTGAGTTCGAGGAGCAGGTCGGTTCTTGCGGTCATGCGTTCACCTCGCTGCCCGGCATCACGTTCGCCACGCCCAAGTAGGCCTGCTGCACCACGGGTGATGCAATCACCTCGGCCGGCTCGCCATCGGCCACCAGCGTGCCGTTGTGCAGCACGATGATGCGGTCGGCCAGTTCGCGCACCACGTCCATCTTGTGCTCCACGAGAAGAATGGTCTTGGATTTGTCTTGCTTGAGCTTGCGGATCAGGTCCAGGATCACGGGCGCTTCGTCATGGCTCATGCCTGCCGTGGGCTCGTCGAACATGTAGACCTGGGGTGCAAGCGCCATGAGCAGCGCGACCTCGAGCTTGCGCTGGTCGCCGTGCGGCAGCGACGCCACCGGGTCGTCTCTTCGGGCGTCGAGGGCCACGCCCGCAAGGATTTCCTCCGCGCGTTGCTGCAGGGCCTTGTGGTCGCTCCAGATGCTCCAGAGATTGAGGCCATGGCGATGCCTGCCCTCGTGGATGGCCTGCACGGCAAGGCGCACGTTCTCCACAACCGAGAGATGCGGGAACAGGTTGGTGAGCTGGAACGCGCGGCCCAGGCCCGCCCGGGTTCTGGCCGAGGCCGGTTGCGTTGTGAGCTCGGAGTCTCCCAGCCAGACCCGTCCCTCGGTGGCCTTCAACTGGCCCGATATCAGGTTGAAATAGGTGGTCTTGCCTGCGCCGTTGGGGCCGACGATGGCGGTCAGCGTACCTGGCTGGAAGCTGCAGGTGACGCCGTTGACGGCCACGTGGCCGCCGAAGCGGATGGTGAGGTTTTCTGTTCGCAGCATGTCTTGTTTTCGGCGGTCCGCATCGCGTGGATTCCGAGGCGAGGCGGGACGGGGCCCGGCCCCGGCGCTCCAGGCGCCATGGCCGACCCAGGCAACAGGCAAGGCAGAAGATCAGCGCTGATTCCGGACGGGAACCGACATCTCTTCCGGCTTGATCTCCCGAACCAACTCGGGCACGCCCCAGGTCACGGCCGGGTCGTTCTTCACCTTGAAGTGGTACATGCTCTGCATCGCCTGATGGTCTTCCTTGCGGAACGTCATCGTGCCCTTGGGCGTATCGAAGCTCATCCCCTCCATCGCCTTGATGAGCGTGTTGGCCTTGGTGTCGCCATTGGTCTTCTTCAGCGCGGTCACGATGGCCATCGCGGCGGAGAACCCGCCCGCGGTGAAGAAGTCCGGAGGAGCCTTGAACTGCTTGTAGTTCATCGACACCAGTGCCTCGTTCACGGGATTCTTGGGAATGCCGTAGTAGTAGTACGTCGCACCCTCCATGCCGGGCATGTTCTTGTAGGCGGCCATCGCGGGCAGGATGTTGCCGCCGGTGGCGATCTCGATGCCGTAGCGCTTCAGATCCATGTCGTTGATCTTGAAGGGGTTGCCTGCGCCCGCCCAGAGAATCCAGATGACTTTCCTGCCCGGCAGGTCCTTGAGCTTGTCGATCATGCGCTGCGCGCCGGCGGTGAAGTCGGTGGTCGCGGCAGGAAGGAATTCCTCGTGCACGAACTTGCCCTTCTTGATCGCGTCCTTGAAGGCCTTGGCGCCGTCGCGGCCGAAGGCGTTGTCCTGGGCCAGCACGGCGATCTGCACACCGGGCCTGTCGATCGCGATGGCGTTGCTGATGGCATCCTGGCTGGAGTTGCGGCCGGTGCGGAAGATGTACTTGTTCCACTTGTCGCCGGTGATCGAGTCGGCCACGGCGGGCTCGACCAGCAGGATCTTCTTGTATTCCTCGGCCACGGGCAGCATGGCCAGCGCCACGCCCGATGCCGTCGGGCCGATGGCGAGATCCGCCTTGTCGTCCGAGTAGGCCGTGGCGAGCAGGCTCTTGCCCATGTCGGGCTTGCCCTGGTCGTCCTTCTCGATGACCACGATCTTCTTGCCTGCCACGGTCATGCTGCCGCCGGTGGCATATTCGAAGCCCATCATCAGGCCGGCCTGGGTCTGCTTGCCATAGGATTCGAGCGCGCCCGTCTTGCTGTAGACGTGCGCGATGCGGACCTCCTGCGCCTGGCTCCAGGCCGGTGCGGTTGCAAGGGAAACAAGGGCCACGCTGGCCAGCAGACTGCGACGATGCATGATGGTTGACTCCGTTCTTATAGGCGTTGACAGGACCAAGGCAACGCACAAGCCATGCCAACATCGCGGAACGCAGGCCAGCCAACGGGTTGCGGCACATAGGCCGCCGCACCGCAGCGAAGGCGCTCCGGAATGAGCGTCAAAACGACTGAAAAACAGACAATTTCATGCCTGATTTTCAGCCAATTGCCTGAATTTCACACAGGGTTTACCAGACGTTCATAGAGCGTTGCACGCGAGATGCCGAGCTGTCGCGCCGTGGCCAGCTTGTTGCCCTTGTTGGCCTTCAGCGAGGCCGCAATCGCGCGCTGTTCGAGCTCCGCCACCTGCTCGGCCAGCGGTCGCAGCAACAGCTGGTCGTCGTCCTGCGCGCGGCCCGCATGCAGGCCCTGCGATGCGGTCGAGACCGGCGCGGAGGGCTCCACCCCCGCCTCCCGCAGGATGGCGCTGAGAAGCTGCGCATCCACGCTCAGGCCATCGCAGCGCATGCTGGCCTGTTCGATCACGTTGCGCAGTTCGCGGATGTTGCCGCGCCAGGTCTGGCCCGCCAGCAGGTCGAGCGCATCGGCCGTGAACTCCGGCACGCCGCCGGCCCCGCGCGCGGCGATCTCCTCGGCCAGCACGTCGACCAGCGCGGGAATGTCGCTGCGCCGCTCGCGCAGCGGCGGCACGCGGATGGGCAGCACATGCAGGCGGTAGAACAGGTCTTCGCGGAATGCGCCGCTGCGCACCATCGCATGCAGGTCGCGCGAAGTGGCCGCGACGATGCGCAGGTCCAGCGGTATGAGCTGGTTGGATCCCAGCGGCTCGATCTCGCCCTCCTGCAGCGCACGCAGCAGCTTGGCCTGCACCGTGGCGGGCATGTCGCCGATCTCGTCGAGGAACAGTGTGCCGCCATGCGCGAGGCGGAACTTTCCGTCGCGCCCGCGCTTGTCCGCGCCGGTGAACGCACCGGGCGCAACGCCGAAGAGCTCGGCCTCCAGGAGCGTGTCGGGGATGGCCGCGATGTTCACGCCGACGAACGGCCCGCCCGAGCGCTGCGAGGTCGCATGGATCGCGTGCGCCAGCAGTTCCTTACCCGTGCCGGTCTCGCCCAGCAGCAGCACGGTGCTGCCCGAATAGGCCGCACGCCGCGCCTGGCGCTTGACCTCGGTGGCCGCGGGGCTCGCCCCCACGTAACTCGCAAACGTGTACTTGGCACGCCGGCCGCCTTCCTGTACGCCCTCCAGGCTCGCAAGCCGGCGCACCGCCAGCTCGCGCCGCGCGTCGTCCAGCTCGCGCTGCAGCAGCGAGAACTTGCGGATCAGCGGCTGCAGCGTGGTCTCGGGCTGGTCCACCAGCACCATGCCGATGGCGCCGATGATCGCGCCATCGTCGTCGAGCAGCGGAATGCGGCTGACCACGAAATTGCCGGCCCGGTTGGCCAGCAGGTCGAGGAACACCGGCTTGCCGGTCTCCAGCACCTGGCGCATCTGCGTGTTGGGGATGACTTCCTCCACCATGTGGCCGACGAAGTCGTCCACCGAGGCCACGCCCAGGCGCGGCAGGAAGCTCTTGTAGCCCTCGTTCACCCAAACGATGCGCCCGGTCTTGTCCACGAGGAACATGCCCTGGCTCATCGAGGAGAACAGGCCGAACATCGAGCGCGCAGCCAGCTCGCGGATGCTCTGCCCGTCCTGCGGAAGCGAGGATGACGGAGGCAAGGTGGCCCGGCTCACGACTGGCGCTCCAGCCACCATTGCTGCGCGCGCAGCGCAATGACTGCACCGGCGATGATCGCTGCAATGGCGATGAAGCTCGCGATCTGCAGCGCCGAGACCGCGCTGATGCCCTGCCCCACCGTGCATCCCAGCGCCATCACGCCGCCGATCCCCATGAGCGTGGCGCCCACCAGGTGACGCGACAGATCGGCCGTGTCTGCAAATCCCTGCCAGCGGAACTCGCGCCGCACAAGCGCCTGCACGAAGGCTCCGAAGACCACACCGAACACGGCCACGGCGCCCCAGGTAAGCACCTTGCTCCTGTCGCTGAAGAACAGCAGCCAGTCGAGTACATGCGCCACGGGCGCGACGAAACTGAACGATTCGATGCGCCCGGTGTAGGTGGCCGCATACATATGCTCCAGCGTTTCGGGATGCTCCTGCACCTCGCCGAAATGGCCGCTGAGCGCCCAGGCCGCGGCGACGCAGGCCCCCACCAGCACGCCGCCCATCAGCACATGCCAGTCACGCCGCTGGCGCGGAGCCGAAAGGCCCAGCAGCACCAGCACCAGCCCGAGGCCACAGCCCAGCCACAGGCGAATGTCGGCCACCGCGCCCCAGCCCTTGCCTGCCAGCCATTCGGGCAGCAGCGCGGGCACGGAGAGCGTCACGTTCACGCTGTCGAACCAGCGTGCGCGCGGCACGGAGGTGATGCCCTTGAGCGTGGCGAACGCACTCACCGCCAGCACCACCAAGACGACCAGCGACTTGAGGCTGCCGCCGCCCAGCCGCGTGAGATTGCGCGCCCCGCAACCCGAGGCCAGCACCATGCCGAATCCGAACAGCAGCCCGCCGACCAGCGCGGACAGCCAGATCACCTGCGGCATGGCATAGACGATGTCGGCCGGATTCACCCAGCCCACATAGGCCAGCACGGAAAATCCGCACATCGCCACGCCGATGGCGAGCGCCCACTGGCGCATGCGCATCCAGTCGCCCACGTAGACGACATCGCTGACCGCACCCATGGTGCAGAAGCGGGTTTCGCGCATGACCGCCCCCAGAACAGCGGCCAGCAAAAAAACCGCCACCAGGATGGTGGCGAGCAAAGAATCGAACTCAGTAACACTCATGGCGCGTATTGGAGCGTTTCAACCCCATTCGCGCAATGGCATTAGCCATAATTCCCTACTAGGCTATGCCGTCATTTGGTTTGACATTGAGCAGCGCAGGCTCATTGAGCTTGCGTGGTGCCAGCACCTTTTGATCCTTCAACCAGGGTTCCACGACTTCCCAGATCTGCTTGTTGCCGGCCGATCGTGCCTCTTCCGCTACGGGTGCCCAGCCGGCCACCTTGTACTTCCGATCGGCATCGAGCAGCTCGCCCTTGAGGCGCATCTCCGTGATGCGGCTGCCGGCCTTGGCCGTCGGGTCGCAGCGGTACTGCAGGCCGCCCACGCGCACCATGTCGCCGCCCTGCTGGTAGTACGGATCAGGATTGAACAGGTTATCGCACACATCCTCGAGCACGGTCTTGATGGTCGCGCCGGTCATCTCGGTCACCGTGGCGTACGAATAGGTGGTGGCCGTCATGTCCATCAGCCATTCGCGCGTGATGTCCTGGCCGGGCAGCAGCGAGGTGCCCCAGCGGAAGCCCGGCGAGAACGCGATGGGGCAATCCTGCACGGCCATGAGCGCATCGAGCAGCAGCTGATCGCCCGTGCCGTTGAAGTTGCCGCGGCGATACAGCGTGCCGTCGGTGCGCGCCAGCACCTCGGCCAGCTTGGCCTCGTAGGGCGCGCGCACCTTCGTGATCAGCGCCTGCATGTCGGCATCCGCGGGCAGGATGTTCGCGAAGATCGGCAGCAGGCGGTACTTGAAGTCGACGACCTTGCCGTCCTTCACATCGAAGTCCAGCACGCCCAGGAACTTGCCGTTCGATCCCGCGTTGGTCACGATGGTCTTGCCACCCGCGTTCTCGACGATGGTCGGCACGGGCATGCCGTCATGCGTGTGGCCGCCCAGGATCGCGTCGATGCCGCGCACGCGCGAGGCCATCTTCAGGTCCACGTCCATGCCGTTGTGCGACAGCACCACCACCACCTTCGCGCCCTTGCCACGCGCTTCGTCCACCATGGCCTGCAGGTTCTCGTCCTGGATGCCGAAGCTCCAGTCGGCCACCATGTAGCGGGGGTTTGCAATCGGCGTGTAAGGGAAGGCCTGGCCGATGATGGCGCACTGCACGCCGTTCATCTCGCGGATCACATAGGGCTTGAAAACCGGGTCGCCGAAGTCGGTGGTCTTGACGTTCTGCGCGACGAAGTCGACCTTGCCGTCAAAGTCCTTCTTGATGATTTCCTGCACGCGTTCCATGCCGTAGGTGAATTCCCAGTGGCCGGTCATCACGTCCACGCCGAGCAGCTTGCAGGCATCGACCATGTCCTGGGCATTGGTCCACAGCGACGTGGCCGAGCCCTGCCAGGTGTCGCCGCCATCCAGCAGCAGCGAGCCGGGGCGCGAGGCCTTCAGGCGCTTGACCAGCGTGGCGAGGTGCGCGAAGCCGCCCACCTTGCCATACCGCTTGGCGGCGCTTTCGAAATCGAGATAGCTGAACGCATGCGCCGACGCCGTGCCGGGGCGGATGCCCGCCGACTTCAGCAGGTGTTCGCCCACCAGATGGGGACGCTGGTTCTTCATCGCGCCAATGCCGAGGTTCACATTGGGTTCGCGGAAATAGATGGGATTGAGCTGCGCATGGCAGTCGGTCATGTGCAGGAAGCTGACGTTGCCGTATCGCGGCACGTCGTACATCGCGCCATCCGCGGTCTTGCCGTCGGCGTGCGCATAGCGCTGCAGGCCCATGCCCGCCACTCCAGCGGCGGCCAGCACTTGCATGAATTCACGTTTGGAGAGGCTCATGGGGTGTTGTCGGTTCGAATCGTTGTTGTGAGATGGGGCGGAGGCGGATCGGCCAGGCTTGCACGGACAAGGGCCGATGCCTCTCGCCCCGGCCCTCTCCCGGTAGGGACGAGGGCGTGGGCAGCTTACTTGTTGACCGGGGACTGCGGATCCACCAGCAGCGCCACCAGGTCGCGGACCTGGCCTTCGGTCAGGATGCCGTTGTGGCCGAAGCGCGGCATGCCGGAGCATGCGTTGTAGGCCTTGGCGTTCCAGATCTTGCCCCAGGTGTACTCGACGATGGCCTTGGCTTCGGCGCTGTTCGGATCCGTGATGCCGCGGATCTTGCCGTAGTTGTAGAGGCTCGGGCCCAGCGTGCCGAAGGAGATCTCCTGCTTGCTGATCTGGTGGCAGTTGTAGCAGTTGCCGCCGTTGGTCGCGCCCGGCTTGTCGTTCCAAGTCATGCCGCGGCCATCCTGGGCGATCTTCTCGCCCACCTTCCAGTCACCCACGAACTTGCCGTCCGAGGGCCACTTCACGGCCTTGAGTGCATCGGCCTCCAGCTTCGCGGACACCTTGGCATCGAGCGGCTTGCCGCTGGCATCGGCCGCGCTGCAGGCGGCATTGTTCTCATCCTGCTTCAGGCGGTCGACCTTGGCGATGCCCTGGTCACGGAACGAGGCCTGCACCATCTGCTGCGTGAGCTTGTCCGCGTCGGCCGAACTGTCCACCGACGCGCAGCCGAGAACGACGAGCGCGGAGGCCAGGCCCGCCACGGGCAGCCAGAAATTGTGTTGCTGTGCTTGCATGTCTGTCGCCTCCCGATTCAACGCTTGATGGCCGGAGCCGTTGCTTCCCCGCCCTGCCCGTTCACGCCCATGAAGACGCCGAGGGCGATGGTCACGTCGCTTGCGTAACCCGGATAGGGGAACCGCTGCTGGCGGAAGCAGTCATTGAGGCGCCGCTGCATGCTCCAGAGCTCGCCCGAGGACACGCGGTAGGCGGGCCAGGCACCGAAGCCCGCGGACGCGCCCGGGTTCTTCGTGAGATTGGGCAGGTCCTGCAGCCGGATGCGCTTGTCATCCGCGCCATGGCAGCTCGCGCAGGCGAAGTCATGCGGGCCGCCGCGCATGTAGAACATGCGCTTGCCCGCTTCATACATCTGCTTTTCCTGCGCATGGTTCTGCGGCAGGTTGAACTTCATGCCCTTGGATTCCGCGGAGATCCAGGCCACCAGGCCTTCGATGTTCTTCTGTTCGTCCTTGCCGAAGGGCGTGGCCGCGATCTTCTTCGCATCCAGACCCTGCAGCGTCTCCATGCAGGTCAGCAGGCGCGACTCGAGATCCTGCACCCGGTTCGTGTCGGCAAAGTAGCGCGGCAGCTCGACGAACGCACCCTTGACCACGCCCGGGCCCTTGCCCAGGTCGCAGCGTTCGAGTGATGCATTCTTCGATCCGCGCTTTTGCTTCCACAGTTCCTCGCCCTTCATCTCGAAGAGTTCGGCGGGGTTTCCGTCCTGCAGCATCTCGCGGTACTCCGCAATGCCGTCGGCTGTGCTTTTCTGCGCCATGGCCGGCTGGATCGCACATGCCAGCGACATGGCGACGGCAACCAGCGACAAGGCGCCTGTTGTGTTTTGTCTCATGGGATCTCCTCTGTTGTTGTCGGAAAACGCGGTTGCAGCACGGCTCGAAAAGCGCACTGCGGCAAAAGCAGGAAAGCCTGTTCGCGGCGGGGGCGCGTCAACAGGCTCTCGTGGATTGCAGCGAATCGGCAGATCGATCAGCTGACCGTGGCTTCATCCGTGCGGGTCTCGCCGCGGTTGTCCTTCCAGGTCACGGACAGCTTGTCGCCCGCCTTGGCACCCTTCACGTTGAATTGCAGGAACGGGTTCTTCGAGACCGCAGGGCCCCACTCCGCGTGGAAGACCTGCTTGCCGTTCAGCGACGCGGTCACGTCCTGGATGAACCAGGCCGGGATCACCTGGCCGTTGGCGTCCTTGCGCTGGCCGGTTTCCATTTCGTGGGACATCAGGACGCGGACGGTGGCTTTGTCGCCAGAGGCTTGAGCGCGAATGCGCATCGGATCAGGCATGTTCTTCTCCTTGACTATTCAGATAAATCGCGTGTTCGTGTCGTGCGAACGATCAGCCGCCGCAGCCACCCAGGGTGACCTTGACTTCCTTCTTGGCGTACAGCGCCTTGCCATCGGCCGTGATGGCCACCGCATAGACGTCCGACGTCTGGCCCAGCTTGGCGCGGGTCAGGAAGTTCGGCTCCACGGCATCGCTCACCTCGAACGAGGCCACCATCGTGTTAGGGTTCTTCTCCACCAGGATCAGCATGTGCTTCACGTTGGCGAGGGAGGTGGCGGCACCCAGAGGCACCACGGCACCGTTCTCGGCGATGTCGGGAGCGGTAAGCGTCACGTCCTTGCTTTCGGTGGGTGCGCCTGCGCCCATCGCCTTCATCACGTCGGCCACGGTCTTGGCATCGAACCCTGCCTTGTTGTAGGCAAAGACCGTCTGCGGCAACAGGCCCGCTGCGAGCAGCATGCCGGTAACCGCTGCAGAGTTCTTCACCGCTTGTCTACGTGAAATCATTTTTCTCTCCTTGCAATTCGTTTAAAGAGTCGTCCAATCATCAGATGGCCCGATCGCTCAGGCCATCGCATCGCTCATTTTCCGCCAGCACCGGCCAACCAGTTCGCGATGGCCTTCGCATCATCATCACTCAAGGAAGGCTGAGGGGGCATCGGGATATTGCCCCATACACCGGAACCGCCGTTCTTGATCTTGCCGACCAGATAGTCCGTCTGTCCCGCATGCTTCTTCGCGATCTCGCTGAAGCCCGGGCCGACGATCTTCTGCTCCATGCCGTGGCAGGCCACGCAGCCGTTCTTCTCGAGAATGGCAGTGGGCGCCGCGGCGGCATTCGACTTGCCTGCCGGTGCGGCAGCGGGAGCAGCCGCCGGCTTGCTCTCGGTCTGCATGCCGTGTTGCGCGCCCACCGTACGGTTCTGGTCCGCCAGGTTGCCGTGGTTGTTGCTTGCATGGTCCGGCAGCTTGGAGCGCACCTGCGGCTCGGGCGCGCAGTCCTTCATGCAGGCCACGGCCTTGGTGTCTGGCTTGGCGGGCTTGCCTGTCTTGCCGAACTCGGTTCCGGGCCACATCGCATGGTCGAACGTCATGCCGTTGCGGTTCGGCATCTTCGCCTGCACTTCGGCCATGTTCGCATCGCTGAGCGTGAAGTCCTGCGGCACGATGTCCGCCAGGTTCAACAGGTAGGCGGTGACCGCATACACCTCGTCATGCGACAGCGACTTGGGCGCATTCCACGGCATGGCACGGTTGATGTAGTCCCACACGGTGGACACGGTGGCCACCTTCATGAAGGTGGTGCGGCCGGGGAAGGCCGCGTCCTTCAGGCGTGCAACGTGGCCGGTCTTGATGTCGTCCTTGGTGGTGCCACCGATGAGCGGCGAGAACACCTCGTTGGACTCGCCGAACACGCCGTGGCACGAGGCGCACTTGGCCTCCCACACGTCCTGGCCCTTCTCGACCGAGCCCGATCCCTTGGGCAGGCCCTTGAAATCGGGACGCACGTCGATGTCCCACGCCTGCACTTCCTTGGGCGTGGCATTGCGGCCGATGCCGGTGAACTTGCCGTCGGAGGAGCCCTGCGCGAATGCGCCCGAGACGCACAGCCCCGAGAGCAGCAGCGCAACCGTCTTCATCATGGCTTTACGCGAGCTGGACATTGACCACCTCCCCGTCCTCACGCAGCGCCCAGGACTGGATCGAATTGTTGTGATAGATCGAACGCGTGCCACGCACGGCGCGGTTCTGCTGGTAGGTGGGTTGCACGTAGCCGGTCTCGTCCATCGCACGGCTCTGGATGATGGCGGGCTTGCCGTCCCATACCCAGTCGATGTTGAAGCGCGTGAGGCACTTGCTCATCACCGGTCCTTCGAGGCGCGCGGTGCGCCAGTTGCGGCCGCCATCCACGCTGACGTCCACGCGCTTGACCTTGCCGCGGCCCGACCATGCGAGGCCCGTGATGTTGTAGAACCCCTTGTCGAGCAGCATCTGGCCGCCCGAGGGCGTGGTCACCACGCTCTTGCATTCCTGGATGCTGGTGTACTGGCGATGCTGGCCGTCGGGCATGAGGTCGATGTAGTGCACCGCCTCGTCCTTCGCCGCGTAGGGCATGTCGCCCACCTCGATGCGGCGCAGGTACTTCACCCAGCTCACACCCTGCACGCCCGGCACCACGAGGCGCAGCGGATACCCTTGCTCGGGCCGTAGCATCTCGCCGTTCTGGCCGTAGGCCACGATCACCTCGCCGGAGGTGATCAGCTCGATGGGGATCGTCCGCGTCATCGACGAGCCATCCGCGCCCTCGGCCAGGATGAACTTGCCCTTCTTCAGGTCGGCACCCGCCATCTCGAGCAGCGTGATCAGCGGCACGCCCGTGAACTCGCTGCAGGAAATCATGCCGTGCGTGTACTGCACGGTCGGCACGGCCACGTTGCCCCACTCCATGCCGGTGTTCGCGCCGCATTCGATAAAGTGAAAACGCGAGACCGCCGGCAGCCGCATGATCTCGTCCATGGTGAACACCTTGGGGTTCTTCACCATGCCGTTGATCATCAGGCGGTGCTTGGAAGGATCGATGTCCCACCAGCCCTGGTGATGGCGCTCGAAGTGCAGCCCGCTCGGCGTGACAATGCCGAACAGCGACTGCAGCGGCGCGAACGACACCGACGCCTGGCGCGTCTGCGTGAGGCCCGGGCTCTGGCGACGCTGCACATTGGCCTCGTACTTGGAGGGCTTGCCGTAGCCTTCGGCCGCGACCGGCTGGCCCAGGCCCTTGGAGTGCGCGGGCAACTCCAGGATATTGGGGTCGCCCTCGCCCACGTTCTGGCCGTTCTGCGCACGCGCTGCCGTGGCGGTCACGCCTGCGGCAGCCGCCGCGAAGGCGCTGCGAATGAAGGTGCGGCGGCCGGCCTTGGCCTCGGCAAACACCTTGCCGACATCGCCACCCTGGACGAAGTTTTCCGGCGCCTTTCGCACCCGACCTGTCATCTGATTGTTGTGCATTGAGTTGTCCTCAGGTCTTCACAAGCCCATCGCGAAGGGAGCGCGCGGTCAACCCGCGCGTGGCTCCTCTAGAGGTTCCCTAGATTACTTGGCGCCGCCCAGAATCCACGCAGCCAGCGTGTTGGCATCGGCGTCGCTGAGCGCTGCCTGGGGCGGCATGGGCACCGGGCCCCACTTGCCGGAACCGCCGGCCTTGATGCTCTTGGCCAGATTCGCCTGTGCATCGGCCTGGCCGGCGTACTTCTTGGCCACTTCCAGATACGCGGGGCCCACCAGCTTCTTGTCGACCGAGTGGCAGGCCATGCAGGCATTCTTCTGGGCCAGAGCCAGGTTGGCGAATGCAGGCGCCGAAGCCAGGCCACCCGCTGCGCACAGGGCCGCCATCACGTAAACACGAATCCGCTTCATCGTCTTGTCCTTTATCTATATATAAGCATATCTTTATGTAAAGAATTATCTATTTCTGATCTGCCTCATAACTTCAGGGAAATCCCTCGTTATCCCCAAATAGAATAGCGATTGGCAAAGCAGAGAAGAGCCTGAGGATCCATGAACCGGCTCGTGCGTGACAAAAAACGCCCCCGCCGAAAGACCGGGAAGGACTTTCGACGAGGGCGGTTGTTCGTGAGCAATGCGCCGATGAGATCAGTGCAACCGGCGGCGCACCATGGGTGGGTGCTGGCCCGTGAAGTGCGGGCAGCGCCCTCCTCCCCGGCGCATGGGAAGCGGGTTCGGTTCCGCTCCGTCAGTCAGGGGCTCGAGGAGCGCACGCTGCTGCGTGCCTGCGCGACGCGCTCATCCAGATAGGCCGCATAGAAATCCGAGGTGGATCCGCCCACAAGGCGCGGGGCTACCTCACGCCCTCCGCTGCCGAGAAACAGGAGCGTGGGTGCCGCCTCGATGCCGAGCTGCTTGACGAGCGCGCCATGCGTCGTCGCCTGGCCCCGCAGATCCACGACCGGATCGCGCGAGAGAAAATGGATCTGCGTGACCGCTCTGCCGTTGCGCAGCTCGGACACCAGATAGTTCTCGCGCGCCACCTTGCAGAACGGACAGCCATGCAGCGTGGCCAGCACGATCAGCGGCTCGCCGCGCGCCAGCGCCTCATCCAGGCTGGCCTTGAGGTTGCCCGTGGTCGGAAGCAGCCTCTCCGAGGCGTCCGGCGCAGCCAGGGCTACGGGCGCCGCCAGCAGCGCCACGGAACCCAACACCATCGCGGACAGCGCCTCGCGCCGGTTCGCAGTGCCCATCATTTTTTCTCCTGCTCCATCAGCAGGTAGGTGTTGTAGGCGTTCATGCGGTTGGCCTCCTTGAACAGCGGATATTTCTCGAAGCGCGACCAGTCCGTTGCCTTGTAGGCGTCATCGAACGGATCGAGGTTCTCAGCCGCCTTGGCCATCGACTCGCGCAGGTAGCCCAGGTAGTCGCGCGTGAGCTGCATGTCGGCACGCGGGTCCTCCGACGCAGGGCCATGCCCGGGCACCATCACCTTCACCGGCAGCTTGAGCAGCGAATCCAGGGCCGCTATCCAGTGCCGGCTGTCGGCCTGGCCCACGTAGGGAATGCGATTGCGGAACACCACGTCGCCGATGAACAGCACGCCCGTACCGGGCAGGAAGATGGCGGTGTCCTCGGGCGTATGCGCCGGGCCCATATGCTGCAGCACGAACTCGGTGCCGCCGATGGTGAGCTTGCTCGAATCGCCCGCCATCCACTCGTCCGCATTCACCATGCGGGTCTGCGCGTCGATCCATGGAGCCAGTTCGGTGCGCGACGCCTCCAGGCGCAGCCGGGCGGTATCCGAGTTGATGTACTCCTTGGCCAGCCCGTTGGCGATGATCTTCGCGCCCAGCGCCTTGAACACCTGCAGTCCATAGATGTGGTCGGCATGGTAGTGGGTCAGGATGACCGTGCTGATCGGCTTGGGCGTGATGGTCCTGATCCGCTCGACCAGCTCCTGCGCCAGAGCGGGCGAGCCCAGCGCGTCGATCACCACCACGCTGTCGTCCGTCACCACGAAGCCCGCATTGGAGATGAAGTTCTGGTTGGCGGGCGACCCCAGCGCCGACAGCCCCTGGACGTAATAGGCATGGGGGGCGACCTTCTTCACCTCCATCTTCACCGTCGCGGCGGATGCGGCGCCGTTGGCCGTGGCAGCAGCAGCGCCCGCTTGCGCGACCTGCGCGCCAGGAACTTCGCTTCCGTGGGCCCCATGCGCGAATGACGGCATCTGCAGTCCCATCAGCACAGCGGCTGCAATCCAACGCAACGAATGGCCGGGCTTCGACATGACAATTGACTCCTGTTGAGGGTCCTGCCTGCATGCGCAGGGCCCATTGCTCTGATATTCTGATGTTCGCCCCATTCCTCAAGGGAGTCTCTGCATCCGTGGAATCGACCGCTGGCTTGCCGGCCATTTCCGCAAAGGCCCCTTCGAGAGGGAAAAAGCAGGTGCTAATATAAGTTACCAGCGATATTTTGGGGCTGGAAAAACACCATAGCAATACACAGTCATTTAGGAGCTCCCCATGTTCAAGCGCGTATTTCTCGCCTTTCTCTTTTCATTGGTCGCGAGCGTTTCGCTTGCACAGGATGTGAAGGTGGTCTACCACGTGAACACCGGTGTCGAGACAGCCGCTGCCATCCTCAACAACCTGAACAATCACCTGAACGCGTCACCCAAGGACAAGATCGTGGTGGTCACGCACGGCCCCGGCATCGATTTCCTGCTGAATGACGCCAAGGACAGCAAGGGCCGCGAATTCAGCGGCCAGGTGAGCGCGCTGGCATCGCGTGGCGTGGCCTTCGAGGTATGCAACAACACCCTGCAGACACGCAAGATCGACCCGTCCAACCTGCTGATGGAAACGAAGATCGTTCCCTCGGGCGTGGCGGAAGTTGCACGCCTGCAGGCCAAGGAAGGCTACGTGTACCTGAAACCCTGAGGGGCCATATCAGCATTGGGGTGGCCGGTTCAAAGCGGGCACGCGCTGCACAGGCCACCTTATTGCAATCCCCGGCAATTCATGAACCGAAAAAAAGGCAACCCGCGGGTTGCCTTGCTTTTGGGGGAGCCGAACCGTCAGGTTCAGTCCTCGATGGCCATTTGCAGGCACACGCTGCGGCACATCTGCACGACCTTCTCGTTGGTGATGTAGTAGTAGATGCTCACGCCTTCACGGCGGCGGCCGAGGATGCCCGCCTGGTAGAGCGTGTTCAGGTGCTGCGACATGTTGGGCTGCGTGGTTTCGATGGAAGACAGCAGCTCCGACACATTCTTCTCGCCATTGCACAGCGCGCTGATGATGCGCAGCCGCATGGGTGCCGCCATGGCCTTGAACAGCTCGGCAGCGTTTTCGTAAACACGGTCATCATCAATCACTTCTGCGTTCATGCTGAACTCCTGCAATCGGTTTGGCAATGACTGGCGGCCAGCAGAAAAATCGCCAAATTCCGCGACGGTCCGATAACGACGAGATGAAGGCCAGATCTTGCGTGTGGGCATGCCGCGAAGTCTAGGCTCACTCATCCCGGACGCCCCGCATCGACTTCGGCGATTTCTGTCGTATATCAATTGTCGCTGATTAAAGCGCAACCGCATGTTTGTGAGCAACAACATCCTGGTCGCCAAACGTATCTCGGCGCTCTCCGCCCGCTGCCCCCCGAGCGGCCGCTTTTCATATTGTGGCTGCCCGGCGATGAAAAAGAGCCGCCATCTCCAGGAAATGGCGGCTCGATGAAGCGCGGTGAAAGTTCAGTTCGCCGGCGCTTCGATCATCTCGATCTTGCGGCTTGCCCGGTAGCGCATGACGCGCGGCACGATGAGCACCAGCAGCACGATCACCAGCAGCGTGACGGACATCGGGCGCTGCAGGAAGATCATCCAGCTGCCCTCGCCGATCGACACCGCGTTGCGCATCTGCGCCTCGGCGAGCGGGCCCAGGATCATGCCGACAACCACCGGAGCCGTCGGGAAGTCATAGCGGCGCATCAGCACACCCAGGAGGCCGATGAAGTACAGCAGGAACAGGTCGAACGTGCTCTGGCGCATGCCGTAGGCACCCACGGTTGCGAAGATCAGGATGCCCGCATAGAGCTGTGGACGAGGGATCTTCAGCAGCTTCACCCACATGCCCACCATCGGCAGGTTCAGCACCAGCAGCATGACGTTGCCGATGTAGAGCGAGGCGATCAGTGCCCAGACCAGCGCGGCGGAACTCGTGAACAGCTGGGGACCGGGGTTGATGCCGTAGTTCTGGAAGGCACCCAGCAGAACGGCCGTGGTATTGCTGGTGGGAATACCCAGCGTGAGCAGCGGAATCAGCGCCGCCGTCACCGTGGCGTTGTTGGCGGCCTCGGGGCCGGCCACGCCTTCGATGGCGCCGGTCGTACCGAACTCGGCCTTGTCCTCATCCTTGGCGAGTTTCTTCTCGGTGGCGTACGAAAGAAAGGTAGGGATTTCGGTGCCGCCTGCGGGAATGCAGCCGAACGGCGTGCCGATGACCGTACCGCGAATCCATGCGGGGATCGAGCGCTTCCACTCGCGCTTGGTCATGTAGACCTTGCTGAGCTTGTTCTGCGATTCATCCACGCGGCCTTCGTAGAGTGCGTTGTAGAGCACCTCTGCCACGGCGAACAGGCCGACGGCGACCAGCACGATGTCGATGCCGTCCAGCAGTTCCATCTGGCCCGCGGTGTAGCGTGCCGCACCGGAGATCTGGTCCATGCCGATGCAGCCCAGCGCCAGCCCGAGGAACAGTGCCGTCATGCCGCGCAGGCTGCTCTGGCCGAGCACGGCACTCACCGTGGTGAACGCCAGCACCATCAGCATGAAGTACTCCGGCGGGCCGAGCTTGACCGCGAAGTCCGCCACCGAGGGGGCGAACAGCGTGACCACCACGGTCGCGATGGTGCCGGCAACGAACGAGCCGATGGCCGAGGTGGCCAGCGCCGCGCCTGCGCGCCCGCTCTTGGCCATCTTGTTGCCCTCCATCGCCGTCACCATGCTGGCGGTCTCGCCCGGGGTGTTCAGCAGGATCGACGTGGTCGAGCCGCCGTACATCGCGCCGTAGTAGATGCCGGCGAAGAAGATCATCGAGGCCGTGACGTCGACCTTGGCGGTGATCGGCAGCAGCATCGCCACCGCCACAGCAGGGCCGATGCCCGGCAGCACGCCGACGGCGGTACCCAGGGCGCAACCCACCAGCGCCCACAGAAGATTGGCGGGCGTGATCGCGGTGGCGAAGCCCTGCATCAATGCGTTGAAGATATCCATCACAGCCACCCTGTTTCAGTCAGGCCCGGCAGGTTGATCGCCAGGAATTGCGTGAACACCCAGAACACCGGTGCGGAGATGATGAGCCCAGTGAGCACATCGATGAACAGGCGGCGCGGCGCGAGCAGCCCCGTCTGGCCGTCGGCGCGGCGCAGGCCCTGCACGGCGAGCGCGTAGCACAGCGTGCAGCCGATGATGAATCCCAGGTGGGTGATCAGTGCCGCATTCAGCAGCAGCCCCGCCGTCACCCACGCGAACGGAATGAGCTGCGCACGCTTTGCGCCGCCCGGATCGGCCATGTGCCGGTATCCACCCGACAGGGCTTCCCAGACCAGCAGCACGCCACAGACACCAAGCACGGCCGCGCAGGCCCACGGCAGGAAGTTGGGGCCGACGCCGCCGTACCCGGAATCACCCGGAATCTGCAGCGCACCGGCCGCCATCACGGCGGCCACGGCGAGCACCCCCAGGCCGACCGCGGCCTGCCATTTGGGGGAAGGAATGGATGATTCCACTGCGGGCGGCGCCGCAGCGGCATTGGATAAGGCTTCTGACATGATCCGCACCTGCCTGCTTGTCGATGATTGAATGAATGAAAGGGAGAGACAACAGCCACCCGACACCCCTTGCAAACAGGGGGCGCTCCTCGGCGTTTTCGGGTTCTGTGGCACGGGCGCCGTGCGCCCGTGCGGGGTTCAGGCCTGGCTTTTCAGGCCCGGTTTTCAGGCATTCGTCAGACCATGCCCGACTTGACCATCGTGGCGCGCAGGCTGGCGAACTCCTGGTCCACGAAGTTGCCGAACGCCTCGCCACCGAGCCATGCCGGGGTCCAGCCGTTCTTCTCGAGCGCCTCGGCCCAGGCCTTGCTCTTGAGTGCCTTCTCGACAGCGGCCACCAGCGCCTTGCGCTGCTCGGCGCTGATGCCGGGTGCGCCGTACACGCCTCGCCAGTTGCCGATCTCGACGTTGATGCCCTGCTCCTTGAGCGTCGGGATATCAAGGCCCTGCAGGCGCTGGCCCGAAGTCACGCCGATCGCCTTCATCTTGCCGGTGGTGATGTACTCGGCGAACTCGCTGTAGCCGCTGCCACCGACCGTGACGTTGCCGCCCAGGATGGCCGCGGTGGCCTCGCCGCCCCCACGGAATGCCACGTAGTTGATCTTGGCGGGATCAACGCCCACCTCGCGCGCGATCATCGCTGCCGCGATGTGCTCGGTGGAGCCACGCGAGCCGCCACCCCACTTCACGCTGCCGGGGTCCTTCTTGAGCTGGGCCACCACGTCGGCCATCGTCTTGAACGGCGAGTTGCTCGGCAGCACGAACACGTTGTATTCGCTGGTCAGGCGCGCGATCGGCGTGGCCTGGCTCAGGTTGACCGGGGGCTTGCCGGTGATGATGCCGCCCAGCATCACCGCGCCCATCACCATCAGCGCATTGGGGTCGCCCTTGGAGCCGTTGACGAACTGCGCAAGGCCGATGGCACCTGCGGCACCGCCCTTGTTGTCGTAGGTGACGGAAGAAGCCACGCCAGCGTCCTGCAGCGCCTTGCCCAGCGCACGACCCGTGGTGTCCCAGCCACCGCCGGGGTTGGCGGGCAGCATCATCTTCATTGCCACCGCCGCGCGCGCGGACAGCGGCAGCGAGCCGACGGCGGCCAGTGCGGCCATGGATTTCAGAAAGGTATCGCGACGCATGTGTCTCTTCTCCTGTTTTATGGAATTACGGATGCCATCATGCTCAATCAAGCTGTCAAATCGCTGTCCACCGTATGAGGGATAACACGGATACCACCGCAGCAATTCGACCCGCGCCACCTGCTAATGTGCCGCCCATGCAATTGCTTCTGGTTGAAGACGACCCCACGATGCGCACGACGCTGCAGCGCTCGCTCGCGCGCCGCGGCTTTCAGGTGACCGCGCTCGGCGATGGCGCGGCCGCGCTCACGGAACTGTTCGCCAAGCCACACGATGCGGTGGTCCTGGATCTGACGCTGCCCGGGCTCGACGGCCTGCAGGTGCTGCAGCAGGCACGTGCCCGCGGGCTGCGCACGCCCGTGCTGGTGCTGACCGCGCGCGGCACCGTGGGCGATCGCGTGCGCGGCCTCAACGCAGGCGCCGACGACTATCTGCCCAAGCCCTTCGATCTGGACGAACTCGAAGCCCGGCTGCGGGCGCTCGTGCGCCGCAGCGCCGATCAGCAGGAAGCCCAGCCCTCGGCGCCCTCGCAAACGACGCTGGGCGCCTTGCGCCATGACAGGAGCAGCGGCCTCTTCTACCTGCGGGACGAGCCCATGGAAGTCACCCCGCGCGAGCAGGCACTGCTGCGCGCCCTGCTCGCGCACCCGGGACGCGCCCTCAGCAAGGAGCGCCTGTACGAGGCCGTCTTTCCCGGCCAGCCCGACGTGCAGTACGAGGCCATCGAGGTCGTGGTCTACCGGCTGCGCAAGAAGCTGGCCGATACCGGCGTGTCGCTGATGACGCTGCGCGGCCTGGGTTATCTGCTGAAGGCCGATCAGTGAAGGAGCGCAGGCGCCCGGCGGAGCAGGCCGAACAGGCAAGCTGGCGCGGCTGGTCGCTGCGCCGCCAGTTGCTGGTCGGCATCCTCGTGCCCACGCTGCTGCTGATCTCGTTCAATACCTACAGCCTGTACCGCAAGACGCTGGTCGCGCTCAACACCGCCTATGACCGCACGCTGCTCGCTTCCGCCAAGAGCATCAGCGAGGAGCTGGACGTCACCGGCTACGACGATCTGGCCGAACTGCGCGCCACCGTGCCCTACTCCGCGCAGGAGGCCTTCGAGGCCGACAACCAGAGCCGCATGTTCTATCGCGTCTCCAACATGCATGGCGAGCTGATCTCGGGCTTTGCCGAACTGCCCGTGTGGCATGGACAGATACCGCCGCGCCCACCCTATGCGGCGCTGGTCGACTTCTATGACGCCGAATTCCGCGGCGAGCCCGTGCGCGTAGCCGTGCTGCTGCAGCCCGTGGCGAGCGCCGAAGGGCGCGGCATGGCCGTCATCCAGGTCGCGGAAACGCTCGAGATCCGCCAGGCCGCCGCGCTGCAGATCATGCAGGAGACGATTGCGCGGCAGCTCGTGCTGCTCGGGGTGATCGCGCTCATCGTCGTACTGGTCGTGCAGCGTGCCACGCGGCCGGTGCGCCAGCTCAGCCATGCAATCCAGGAGCGGGCGGAAGACGATCTGTCCCCCATTGGCTCGGCCTCCGCGCCCCAGGAACTGCAGCCGCTGGTCGACGCCACCAACGATGTCATGCAGCGGCTGTCGCACCTGCTCGAGCACCAGCAGCGCTTCGTGCGCGATGCCTCGCACCAGCTTCGCACACCGCTCGCCGTACTCAAGACCCAGGTGCAATCGGCGCTGCGCGACGACCTGCCGCACCGCGAGGCCCTGCAGGAGATCGGCGGAACGGTCGACCGTGCGACGCAACTGGCCAACCAGATGCTGGCGCTCGCCAAGGTGGAACAGCTGCGCCAGCAGAGCCAGCCGGGACAGGCGCGCTGGGACGAGATCCTGCGCGACGTGGCGCTCGACATCTCGCCGCTGATCGCACAGAAGGACCTGGATTTCGGCATCCACACCGTGCCGGTACGGGTGCAGGCCCATGAATGGATGCTGCGCGAGCTGTGCCGCAACCTGCTGCACAACGCGATCCGCCACACGCCCGAGCATGGCACGCTCAATGTCAGCCTGCAGTTGACGGACGAAGGGCTCGCGCGCATGACGATCTCGGACACCGGCCCGGGCATCGATGACGAACTGGCCAGCCGCCTGTTCCAGCCTTTTTCGGCCGGAGACGTGCGCACCGGATCAGGGCTGGGCCTCGCCATCTGCCGGCAGATCGTGCAGGCGCTGGGGGGCAGCATCACCCTCGGGAACCGGCTCGATCACGCGGGGGGATCGAAGGACTGGATGCAGGGGTGCTGCTGCCCTGCACTGACTGACTGAGCGAACGGAATGCGCCCACCGCCAGGCTGCGTTGGAGGCACAATGAAGGCGATGAACTCAACACTCGAATCGATGCGCCTGGACAAATGGCTCTGGTGCGCCCGTTTCTACAAGACCCGCTCGGTGGCCGTGGAGGAAATCGGCAAGGGCCGCGTCACCGTCAACCAGCAGAACGCCAAGGCCGCACGCGAACTGCGCGTGGGCGACACGGTGTCGCTGCGCCAGGGAGTGGTGGAGCGCATCGTGGTCGTGCAGGCCCTCAGCAACATGCGCGGCCCCGCGCCCGTGGCCCAGCAGCTGTACAAGGAAACCGAGGCCAGCCAGAAGGCCCGCGCCGAAGCGGCCGAACGGCGCCGCCTCGCTCCCGAACCGGCAGCCACGCTGAGCGAGGGCCGCCCGACGAAGCGCGACCGCCGGCAGATCGATCAGGTGCGCCACGACTGGGACGATCGCTGGAGCGCCTCCATCGACGACGAATGAGCCGATCCGCTCAAGCAGCCTGCGCGCCGCCCTGCAACTGTGCAAAGCGCTCCTGCATCCAGCGCGACGTCTCGTCCAGGCTCGTGCCCTGCAGCCACAGCATGCGCACCACCAGCGGCGGCATCACCATTTCCTCGCAGTGCAGCTCGACCAGCCGGTGGTACGGCCGCACGTAGTTCGCCACGTTCTCCGGAAGAATCGCCCAGCCGACGCCCGCCGCCACCATGTCGGCAATCATGTAGGAACTGTCGAAGCGCCAGACCTGCGGGCTGATGATGCTCTCGTCCATGCCGTCGATCTGCGCCACGATCTGCCGGTGCGCCGCGAGCGCCTTGCAGGTGACGCGCGCATCCGGCACGGCAAGCGGATGGTGCGCGGCCACGTAGATTTTCTGCGGCACGGTGGACATGAAGTGCTGCGCGCACTCCGGCAGCGCGGCCCCGCGATCGATCTGGAAGCCAATCTGCGCGCGGCGCTGCATCACGTAGTTCGCCACCTCCTTCGAGGATCCGCACAGCGTGCTCAGCGCGATGGCGCCATTGCGCTGCGCCAGCTCCGACAGCAACTGGGCTACCGGCAGGCACGGCAGCGCCTCGTCGATCGCGACGGCCAATTGCGCCGGTTGCCCGCGCGCCAGCACCTGCGCGCGCATCTCCAGCGCCTGCGCCTGCAGCAGAAGCTCGCGCGCCTCGCCGAGCATCACCTCGCCCGCAGGAGTGATCTGCAAGTTACGGCTGCTGCGCTCGAAAAGCTCCAGCCCGAGATCGGCCTCCAGCAGTCCTATCGACATGCTGACCGCCGACTGCGCGCGCCCGAGCGAACGCGCGGCGGCTGTCATGCTTCCGCAATCGGCAACAGCGACAAAGTGACGAAGGCGATCCAGGGTCCATTCGAAATCCGGCTTCATTCATCAATTTTACTGATTAAATCAAACTTTATTCAATCATTTAATTGATTGAAAATAGGATCGACATCTTTTTTTCAGTTCTTTCCGAGTCAGAGATCCCCATGCAAACGCGCACCAACGCCCATTGCACCCCATCCTCCCCGTCCGCCACCGGCGCTTCACCGCCGGCCGCGCTGCACGCCCGACGCTGGCTCATCCTTGCCATCGTCTCCGTGGCGCTGCTCCTGATCGTGATCGACGTGACGGTGCTCTACACCGCGTTGCCTCGGCTCACCCATGAACTGGCGGCATCCGCGTCAGCCAAGCTCTGGATCATGAATGCCTACGCGCTGGCCGTTTCCGGGCTGCTGCTGGGCATGGGCACGCTTGGCGACCGGCTGGGCCACAAGCGGCTGTTCGTTGCCGGACTGGCGGTATTCGGATTGGCCTCGCTGGCGGCGGCGTTCTCTCCCACCGCAGGCTGGCTGATCGCCGCG
Organism: Diaphorobacter ruginosibacter; assembly: GCF_014395975.1. Lineage (NCBI taxonomy): Bacteria > Pseudomonadati > Pseudomonadota > Betaproteobacteria > Burkholderiales > Comamonadaceae > Diaphorobacter > Diaphorobacter ruginosibacter. Next base: position 3,314,497 of record NZ_CP060714.1, read on the forward strand.
CGCGCCTTTCTCGGCCTGGGCGCGGCCATGATGATGCCGGCAACGCTCTCGCTGATCCGGCTGACGTTCACGAACGAGCAGGAGCGCGCCTTCGCCATCGGCGTGTGGGCCTCGGTCGCCTCGGGCGGCATGGCCTTCGGGCCGGTGGTGGGCGGCGCCCTGCTCGAGCACTTCTGGTGGGGGTCGGTGTTCCTGATCAATGTCCCCATCGTGCTGATCGCGCTGCCGCTGGCCGTGTACTTCATTCCGCGCGGCGGCCCGACGTCCGACCGACCATGGGATCCGGTGGCCTCGCTGCAGGCCCTGGTGGCGCTCGTGGGCATCACCTACGCCGTCAAGGAGTCCGGCAAGCAGGCTCCCGACTGGCTGGCTGCGCTCGCGGCGCTCGTCATCGGCTCGCTGTTCGCGTGGCGCTTTGTGCGCAGGCAACTCGACAGCGCCGACCCGCTGCTCGACCTCTCGCTGTTCCGCCATCGCGCGTTCAGTGCCGCCGTGGCAGGCGCCATGGTGACCGCCGCGGCGCTGATCGGCATGGAGCTCATGTTCAGCCAGCGCCTGCAGCTCGTGCTCGGACAGTCGCCCCTGCAGACCGGCTGGGCGATCCTGCCGCTGCCACTGGCCGCCTTCGTGGCAGGCCCCCTCGCGGGGCACTGGCTCTCGCGCATCGGCCACCAGCGCATGCTGCCCGGCGGCCTCCTGGTCGCAGGTATCGGCATGGCGGCATTCGTGCTCACCCACTCGGCGCAACAGCCGTTGTGGCAGGTCGGCAGCCTGGTGCTGATGGGGCTCGGCATGGGTGCGGCAATCACCACGGCATCGAGCACCATCATGCTGAGCGCGCCAGAGGACCGCGCCGGCATGGCCGCCTCGGTCGAGGAGGTTTCCTACGAACTCGGCGGTGCGCTGGGTATCACGCTCTCCGGCGGGCTGCTGTCGGCCGTCTACACGCATGCGATGCCGCCCCTTGCCGAGCTCTCCACGCCCGGCGCGGCTCCGCTGCCTTCCACCGTGCGCGACAGCCTCGACGAAGCATTGATGCTCGCCGAATCCCTGGGCAGCGAAACAGGCATCCGCCGCCTGACCGACGCCGCCTTCTCCGCATTCGGGCAGGCATTCGACGTGGTGCTGGCCGTCAACACCGCACTGCTTTGCATGGTTGCCGTGCTGGCATGGTGGAGCCTGAAGTCGAGGCGATGACCCCACTGCCAAGCGACATGTCGTTTGCCGTAGACTCCGTGCCACCGCGCACCCCACGACGCCCCTTCCACAGAGACCGCCCATGCTGTTCATCATTCTCAAGCTCGTCCACCTGATCTCCATCGTCATCTGGGTGGGCGGCATGTTCTTTGCCCATTTCTTCCTGCGCCCTGCAGCGCAGGAACTGGAGGCACCCGTGCGTGTCAAGCTGATGCGCGACGTGCTGGGCCGGTTCTTCTCGACCGTCCTCGTACTGATCCTGCTGATTCTCCTGAGCGGCATCGGCCTGATCGGATCGGTGCACGGCATGGCCGCCAAGGTGGGCGCCCAGTTCTCGATGCCCCTGTCCTGGATCGTCATGACCGTCCTGGGCGTGATCATGATGGCCGTGTTCGGGCACATCCGCTTCGCGCTGTACAAGCGGCTCAACGCGGCAGTCGAGGCCAGGGACTGGCCCGCAGGTGGTGCCGCGCTCGCCTCCATCCGCAAGCTGGTGGCCCTGAACCTGGCCCTGGGGCTGGTGATCATCGCGGCCATGCGCTTCCCGCTGGGCTGATCTTTCCCATCACCCCCTTATCCCTCTTCCCCTCAAGGCTGGCGTGAGAATGCCAGCTTTTTTGTTGGCTGCGTCTCGTTGAGGGTAGAGGCCGGGAGTGCCCCCGGCGGGGCAGTAACTTTTTGCGCGCGCAAAAAGTCACCAAAAAGGCGTCTTAATACCCACGGCAAAACTCTCTTCGTTCCTTCGTCACTCCGTTCAAACAGCCGCCGTGAGTCAGTTGAAGGGGAGGAGCATTCGGCACGTCGCTGCGCTCGTGCTGGGGCATCTCGCGACTTCGCGAGATGTGTCGCGCCCCAATTCATCCTCGCCGTTCAAAGTGGGCGCAGTCAGCTCGCCCGAAGTCGGGCGAGCCCAGGCACGAGCGCAGCGATGTGCCGTACGTAGCTCTTCCAGACTGACTCGCGGTGGCTGTCTGAACGGAGCGCGTAGCGCGAAGTGAGTTTTACCGCGTGCCCCCGCATTCAAAGCGCATTTTTGGTGACTTTTTGGGCAAGACCAAAAAGTTACTGCCCCGCCGGGGGCACTCCCGGCCTCCACCCTCAAACATAGAAAGCAGAAGCTGAACCAGCACCCCACCCATTTACTTAGGCTCCTCAATAACCACGAACTCATTAGTGTCGTCCGAGCAGAGAAAAGACGACATGGGTCAAAGTGCAATAATTGCCATCGATATATTTGACATGACAACTATTGTCAAGACAAAGTTATGACAACCGATGGCCGCCAGATCGTGAATGCCGGGGACGAGAGCACGTTCTTCTACCAACCCGGCAGCTACACCCCGACTGAAAGTGCCGGCTTTCTGATGCGGCGTGTGCTGAGTTCGATCCTGCAACAGGCCGACGCCCAACTGGCCGATCACGGCCTGACCTATGTGCAATGGCTACCGCTCTACAAGCTGCTGCTGTGCGCCGAGACCACCAATGCCCTGCTTGCCAAGGATCTGGGCATGGATCCCGCTTCGGTCACGCGGGCGCTGGACCGCATCGAGGCCAAGGGGCTGCTGCGCCGCGAGCGCTCCACCTCCGATCGACGCGTCGTGCATCTTGCACTGACCGACGAAGGCCGTCGCATCGCGGCCGAGGTTCCGCAAGTGCTGTCGCGCGTGCTCAACAAGCATCTCGATGGCTTCTCCCACGATGAATGCAGGCTCATGCTCGACATGCTCAAGCGCATGCTGCGCAACGGCGACGCCATGCGCTGCAACTACGCTGGCGAGCATCCCGCCCATGGGCCGGGTTGAATGAACCGGGACACGGCGCCAGCCCGCGTTTGCCGCTTCAGTTCCGTCTTTCGCTTTTTAGTCTCCAGTTTCACTTTCACGTCTCACCAAGCAGGCACACACCATGCCCTTCAAGCCCATCCGCACATCACCCCGTGCACTGTTGTCTCCTCTGGCCTCCATCACCGCGCTCGCCGCGGCGCTGGCGCTGGCTGGCTGCGCATCGCAGGGTCCCGATCACCCGGCATACAAGGAACTCGGCGCGGCCGACGTCGGCCTGGCCACGCTCACCACGTCGGCCGATCCCTCCAGTGCCGAAGCCATCGCGGCCCCCGACTGGTGGAAGCAGCTCGGCGACGCCCGGCTCGACGCCCTGATCGACAAGGCGCTTGAGGGCAGTCCGAGCCTCGCCGCCAGCCACGCGCGCTTCGACAAGGCCGCCGCGCTGGCCACCGCCAGCAGCACGGCCACCGATGTCCACGGCACGGTGAGCGCCAGCGCCACGCGCCAGCACTACACGGAAAACGGGATGATCCCCGCGCCTATCGCAGGCAACATCTACAACAGTGCCGATCTTCAGGCCGGGCTGTCGTGGACGCCCGACTTCTTCGGCCGCTACGGTGCGCAGTTGCAGGCCGCCCTGGGCCAGGCCCGGGCCGCCAAGGCGGACAGCGCGGCCGCCGCCAACCAGCTGGCCGAGAAAGTGGCCCGCAGCTATGTCACGCTGGCGCGCCTGCTGGCCCAGCGCGAGGTGGCCGAGCGCACGCTGCAGCAGCGCCAGTCGCTTCTGGAGCTGAGCCAGCAGCGCACGCGCCAGGGCCTGGACAGCCAGGTCGAGCTCACACAGGCCGAAGCGGGCCTGCCCGACGCCGGCACGCAGATCGAGATGCTTGACGAGCAGATCACCCTGGCGCGGCGCACCATCGCCGTGCTGTGCGCCGAGGCGCCGGATGCAGAGGCCGCGCTCACGCCCGAGCTCAACACGTTGCAGGTGCAGAAGATCCCGACGGTACTGGGTGCCGACCTGCTGGGCCGCCGCCCCGACGTGGTGGCCGCGCGCTGGCGCGTGGAAGCCGCAACGCAGGGCATCGCGAGCGCACGCGCCGACTTCTACCCGGACATCAATCTCACCGCCTTCATCGGGCTCAACGCGCTGGGCCTGGACAACCTGCTCAAGGGCAGCTCGCGCCAGTTCGGCATGACCCCTGCCCTGCGCCTGCCCATCTTCGAGGGCGAGCGCCTGCGCGCGCAACTGCGGGGCAAGCAGGCCGACCTGGATACCGCCATCGCGCAATACAACGGCGTGGTGCTCGATGCGGTGAAGTCGGCGGGCGATGCAATCGCATCCGTGCAATCGCTCGAACGCCAGAACCGTCTGCAGACCGAATCGCTGTCCAAGGCCGAACGAGCCTACGACTTCGCGGTGCAGCGCTACAAGGCGGGGCTCGCCAACCAGATCGTCGTGCTGAACACCGAAGGCCAGGTCATCACCCAGCGCAAGCTGGCCGTGGAACTGCGCGCCCGCGAACTCGACACCCGCATTGCGTTGATGTCGGCGCTGGGCGGTGGCTGGCTGGACGACACCGGTACGGTGCAGGTCAGCAGCAACCATTGATGTATGCAGCAACCCCTTGAGCCGGCACGGACCCACCCAGCCACCCTTCCCAAGAACTGAACACACCACCCCGGGCTGCACGGACACGCCAGCAACACACCTGCTGCCAGCCAGCCGCCCCCGGTCGCAAAACCACTTTCACGAATAACAGAGCGCCGAAATCATGACTGACCAAACCAAGCCCAACACCGCCGCACCAGCACCAGCATCCGCCTCTGCAGCCCCTGCACCATCGGCATCGGCCGGCAATCCGCAGGGCCGCCGCAAGGGCCTGACCATCGTTGCCGCCGCCTGCATCGTCGGAGCCCTCGCCTGGGGCGGCTGGCACTGGATGGTGGCCCGCAACTACCAGACCACCGACAACGCCTATGTGGGCGGCAACGTGGTGCAGATCACGCCGCAGGTCGGCGGCACGGTGATCAGCATCGGGGCCGACGACACCGACTTCGTCAAGCCCGGCCAGTTGCTGGTGCAACTCGACACCGCCGACGCGCTGGTGGCGCTGTCGCAGGCCGAGTCGCAACTGGCGCAGACCGTCCGCCAGACGCGCACGCTGTATGCCAACAACGCACCGCTGATGGCGCAGGTCGCGGCGAAGCAGGCCGACCTGTCGCGCCTGCAGGCCGAGGCCGCGCGCACGGCCGACGACGTGGAGCGCCGCCGTCCGCTCACGCTGACCGGCGCCGTCGGGCAGGAAGAGTTCCACCACGCGCAGGCCCAGGCCAAGTCCGCCAAGGACGCCGTGACCGCGGCGCAGGCCGCCGTGCGCGCTGCGCAGGCGCAACTCGACGCCGCAGAGGCCACCACCAAGGGCAGCAACTCCGCCGACTACCCCACCGTGCTGGCCGCGGCAGCCAAGGTGCGCGAAGCCTATCTCGCACTGGAGCGCACGCGGCTGATCTCGCCCGTCGGCGGCTATGTTGCCAAGCGCGGCGTGCAGCTCGGCCAGCGCGTCGCTGCGGGCTCGCCGCTGATGACCGTGGTCGATCTTCACAACCTCTGGGTCGATGCCAATTTCAAGGAAAGCCAGCTGGCCGACCTGCGCATCGGCCAGAAGACCGAACTCGAAGCCGATGTCTATGGCGACAAGGTCACCTACCACGGGACCATCGTCGGCCTGGGCGCAGGCACCGGCGCCGCCTTCTCGCTGCTGCCCGCGCAGAACGCCACCGGCAACTGGATCAAGGTGGTGCAGCGCGTCCCGGTGCGCATCAGCCTCGACCCCGCCGATCTCGCCAAGCACCCACTGCGAGTGGGCCTGTCGATGGAGGTGAAAACCGACATCCGCGACCAGAGCGGCACCATGCTCGCCAGCACCCAGCGCCAGGCACCGGTGGCGCAGACTTCGCTGTATGACGCCTCCATGCCCGAGGCCGAAGCGCGCATCGCCCAGATCATCGCGGGCAAGAACCTGCCGCCCCTCACCCGCCTCCCTGCGCTGTCCGAACAGGCCGTGAAGGCCATCGGCGCACAGGCAGAGCCGTCCGCCGCCCAGTCGCCCGCAGCCGACGCAAGCAACGCCCAGTAAGCGAATAGAGACAGCAGGCACAACACATGTCGTCTTCCCTCTCCGCATCCACCGGACCCGGCGCACCAGCTGCACCGCCGCCGGCCGCACCCGCGATGCCCGCACGGCCCGAGCCGCTCAAGGGCGCGACGCTTGCCATGGGCACGCTCGCGCTGTCCCTTGCCACGTTCATGAACGTGCTCGATTCGTCGATCGCCAACGTGGCCATTCCCGCCATCTCCGGCGACGTGGGCGTGAGCCCCAGCCAGGGCACCTGGGTGATCACGAGCTTCGGCGTGGCCAACGCGATCTCCGTGCCGCTCACCGGCTGGCTCACGCAACGCTTTGGCGCCGTCCGGCTGTTCACGATGAGCGTGCTGCTGTTCGTGCTCACCTCATGGCTGTGCGGCTTCGCCTCCTCGCTCGAGATGCTGGTGCTGTTCCGCGTGCTGCAGGGCGCCGTGGCGGGCCCGATGATCCCGCTGTCGCAGACGCTGCTGCTGTCGAGCTACCCCGCCTCCAAGGCCGGCATCGCGCTGTCGCTCTGGGGCATGACCACGCTGGTCGCGCCGGTGGTCGGCCCGCTGCTTGGCGGCTGGATCACCGACAACATCTCCTGGCCCTGGATCTTCTACATCAACGTGCCCGTGGGCCTGCTCTCGGCATTCATGACGTGGAGCATCTACCGCAAGCGCGAGACTCCCACGCGCAAGCTGCCGATCGACACGGTCGGCCTGACGCTGCTGGTGCTGTGGGTGGGCGCTCTGCAGCTCATGCTCGACAAGGGCAAGGAGCTCGACTGGTTCGCATCGAGCACCATCATCACGCTCGCCGTGCTGGCGGTGGTGAGCTTCGCCGTCTTCATCGTCTGGGAGCTCACCGACGATCACCCCGTGGTGGATCTGCGCCTGTTCCTGCGCCGCAACTTCGCGGCCGGCTCGATCGCGCTGTCGATCGCCTACGGCGTGTTCTTCGGCAACGTGGTGCTGCTGCCGCTGTGGCTTCAGCAATGGCTCGGCTACACCTCCACCTCGGCCGGCATGGCGCTGGCACCCGTGGGCATTTTCGCGATCATTCTCACGCCGCTCGTGGGCCGCAAGGTCTCGGTGTGGGACCCGCGCAAGATGGCCACTTTCGCGTTCATGGTGTTCGCGCTCGTGCTGTGGATGCGCTCGCACTTCAACACCGACACCGACTTCCAGCACATCCTGATTCCCACGCTGATCCAGGGTGGCGCGATGGCGTTCTTCTTCATCCCGCTCACCACGATCACGCTGGCGGGATTGACGCCCGATCGCATCCCCGCCGCCGCCGGCCTCAGCAACTTCGTGCGCATCACGCTCGGGGCGATGGGCACGTCGATCGCCACCACGCTGTGGGAAAACCGCGCAGCCATGCACCATGCGCACTTGACCGAGTTGATGATCCAGGGCCAGGGCCCGTTTGCCCTCACCCTCAGGGGCCTGCGGGCCACGGGGCTGAATCAGGAGCAGGCGCTTGCGCAGATCAACCGCCTGATCGACCAGCAGGCCTTCACCAAGGCCGCGAACGACATCTTCTTCGCGTCGGCCTGCATGTTCCTCGGATTGATCGTGCTGATCTGGTTCACCAAGCGTCCGGCGCCGCATGCCGGCGGGGGTGCCGAGGCTTCCGGGGCGCACTGACCGGCCCTCTTGCCGAAGGGTTCGCGGGTCTTCTCGAAGACGACGCGGATCGTTCAGCGAGACTCCGGCCTCGGCCCGCGATGGTTCATGATCTGGCGGTCACGCGTACGCGGTGGCCGCCTTTTCTTCGCATCTGCCCCACCCACTCGTTCTCGACCGGCAGGTCTTCGGACAGCTCCAGGCGCAGCTCGGCGATCAGGAAGCTCAATACGGTCGTCAACTCCAGCAGTGCGAAGTTCCGCCCGCCGCAGACTCTCGCGCCCCAGGTGAAGCTGGAGTGGATACCGGTTCCCATGCCCACGCCCTCGCGCGCTGCGGCATCGATGTCCGGAATCCAGAAATCCGGCCGCGCCATCGCCTTGCGGTTCACTCCGATGAGGGACACGATCACCACGTCCCCGGCGTGCACGTCGATGTCCGACAGGCGGTCGTCCGCCCTCGCCACGCGCGTCACGAACGGCAGCGGCGAATGCAGGCGCAGCAGTTCGGAGACGAAGGCCTTCAGGTCCTGATCGGCAAGGATCGCTTTGCAACGCTCGGGACCATCCGGCAGGGATGCATGGATGGCGCGCTGCCCCGCATGCAGGCGCTCCTGCAGTTCGGGGTAGGTTGCCAGCAGGTGCAGCGCCCACCCGGTGGAGTTCGATGCGGTGTCGGCCCCGGCAACGAAAAGCGTCGTCATTTCCTTTTCAAAACGGAAGTCATAGCCCGGCACGGCCTCTGCCGCCAGCATCCTGCGCATCATGGCACTGTCGTAGTCACCTGCGTCGCGCAGGCATTGCATGCCGCCGAACACCTGTCGGCGCGATTCGAGAATCTGCCGGATATGTTCCTTGGTGTGCGCGTCCTGGCCCTGCCCGCGATGGATGCAGGTGTACCTGGACGCGAGCTCGATCAGCCGCGATGGGCCGTCATGTGCCATGGGTATCCTGTCGAGCTCCACGTCAAGGAACATCTCCGTGAAGATGGACAGGATGCTGTGATGGATCGCGTCCTCGTCCAGCAGCGGCGCCTTGGTGTTGGCCACAAGCAGGCCGGCCATCCGCCGCGCCTGCCTGGCGCTGATGGCGTAGCCGCGGTCATGGTCGTACCGGCTGAAGGACGGCTGCGACAGCCCCGAGCGGAAACGCCACTGGTCGCCATCCTCGGTCAGCCGCGACTGCCCGCCCACCTGGGCAAACCATTGCAGATTCTTGGGATAGTTGGCCAGGCGCTTGCGCAGCACGGCATCGGCGTCATCCAGGTCCTGCACCACCACCACACGGCCGCCGTCATGCATGACCTCGGCATTCCGGCCCGGCGCCTCATGCGCGAGCTCGTACATGCGATTCCAGAAATCATTGGAAAACTGCTGGCTCATCGGCGGCCCCTGCTCCCGTCTTTCCATCGATCACAGCAGCCTTGCCAGGTCGCCCACTGTCTTGAGCTCGAACATGCGCATGGGGTCGATGGCTTTTCCCGTCTCGGTCTCGATGGCGACGATGATCATCTCGAATGACAGGCTGTCGATGTTCTTCAGCTGCGCTATCTCGTCATGCGCTTGGATGCTGTCCTGCGGGATCAGCAGCGTCTCCGCAATCAGGCGGCGGGTGATTTCCAGGCTATCTTGGCTCATAGGTCTTGGGCTTCATGGAGACAATGCGGGCAGCGTCATGATCTTCCCGCTCAAAAAACGTTCGCGCGTCGCGGCCCGGGCCTTCTTGCCCGAGGAGGTTCGCTCGATGCAACCATTGGAGACGACGTGCACGGCGGGCGGAGCGCCCAGCAGGCCGGCGGCGGTCGAGGCGATGGACCCGAGCGCGTGCGGATGGGCGGATTGGCGCACCGCCTTCTCATGCACCAGCAGGAACAGGTCGGACTCAGGCAACGCCCCCGGATCCTGGAACAGCAGGATATCGTCCGTCTCCGAGCGCAGGATCTCCGCCACGGCCTGCTCGACATCCTGCGGCCAGACATTCCTGCCGCGCACGATCATGACGTCCTTCCTGCGGCCCGTGATGAACAGATCGCCCTGTGCATCGAGAAAACCCATGTCGCCCGTGGCCACGCCGGCCGCGGGCTCCAGCGGCTGCAGGCTGGCACGTTCGTAGATGCCGGACATCTGCGCGGCACCCTGCACCACGACATCGCCCACCGTGCCGGCGGGAAGCACCGCCCCGCGCTCATCCCGCACCGTCACTCGCCAGCCGGGCAGCGGCCTGCCGCAATTGACGAACTCCTGCGCGCCGGAAACGGCATTTTCCGCATCGGCAACACCACCTGCGGGATCCACGATGAACCGCCGATGCGCCCGTGCCCATGGAAGATCGCACACGGTCACGGCGAGGGTCGCCTCCGCGAGGCCGTAGCTGGGCCTGAACGCGTCGGCGTGGAAGCCCGCCCCGGCATGGCGGTCGGCAAAGGATTGCAGTTGCGACGGGATGATCCGGTCACCGCCAACACCGGCAATGCGCAGGGCCTGCAAGCAAAGGGAGGCATCCTCCTCGGCTGCCGCACGGCCGGCCGCGAGTGCGTATCCGAAACCGGGGGCATAGGTGATGGTGCTGGCCCTGCTGCTCATCAGCCGGGTCCAGAGCTGGGGCCTGCGCACAAAGGCAGTGGGTGCAAGATAGTCCACGCAGACCTGCGCGCACAGCGGCGCCAGCAGCATGCCGACCAGCCCCATGTCGTGATAGAAAGGCAGCCACGAGAATGCCCGGTCCGATGCGCTCAACTGCATGCCGCTGCAAAGGATGTCGTCCACATTCGCCATCAGTGCGCCATGGGAAATGGCGATGCCCTTGGGATGCGATGTGGACCCCGACGAGAACTGCACATAGGCGATATCACCCGGGGCCGGCATCTCCCACGAACATGCCTGGGGATGGTCCGCTCCAGCGGCCATGGCCTCTGTTGCCGTCTCGTAGTCCACGCATGGAAGGCGTGCAGACAGGCCCTCGGCCTGCAGGATGGGCAGCATGGGCCGGGGAGCCACCAGAAGCGACATGCCCGCAGCCTCCAGCATGCCCTGCAGCACACGCTGGTAGCGCGCGTTGCCTTGCAGCGCGGACGGCAGCGGCAGCGGACACGATATCCAGCCCAGCAACTGGCAGGCCAGGAAATGCGTGATGAAGTCGGGGCCGGTCTGCGCGACGAGCCCGACCCTTGCCCCCTTCGCCAGGGAATGGGTGCAGCGCAGATATCCCGCCAGCTGCCGCGCCGCCTGCCATAGCCGCGCATGGCTCAGGAATGCCTGCTGCTGGCCGAGGCCATCGAAGAAAGTCAGGCCCTGGTCGGGAAGGCATGCCGCATGCTCGGCAGCCTCCAGCAGGTTCGCGAACCCGCCGATGCGGCGCTCCTGACGCTCAGGCATTGCCGCCCTGGCCTGCCGGCACGGCGGAAGCGGGACGCTCCAGCGGCCGTTTGGGTGGGCGCAGCGCCAGATCCTTGAAGCACGCGATGGCCAGCACATCCAGGCGCTTGCCATCCACCCCCAGGCACTCCTGCCGCAACAGGGCCTCGGGTACGAAGTGCTCGTTGTTGGCCAGCGCAAAGAGCACGCGGCGGTTGCTGGCCAGCACACGCGCGGAGATCTTCTCGATGTCGGTGCGGGAGAACATCTCGTCGAAAAGGGGCTCCGAGACTTCCCACAGTATCTGCCGGGCCACCTGTGTATGAGGCGCCATGCCCATGGTGAGCGTCGCCACGCGGTGCACGCGGTTGACCGAGAAGTTGTAGAACCCCTGCAGGCTCTGGCTGTGCTTGTCCAGCACGCCGATGAAGTAGTTGTCCAGGTTGTTGAAGCTGGCGATGAAGGCCCTGAGTCCTTCCACGGAAAAGTGCAGCGCGGAGAGATTGAGTCCCTGCAGCATGAGCGGGTCGTCGAACCAGCGTGCGAACTCCGGGGTCACATCGGCTGCCGTGAGGCTGCGCACCACGAAGTTGCTGGTTTCCACACGCACCGGGCCGCCCTGAGAGGCTTGCTGCACGGGCTGCTGCAGCGAGATCGAGAATCCGCTCATGCCGTCTCCGCCTGAGCCGCCGCCGGGAGTGCCTGACGCTGGTGCAGCGCCAGCAGTTGCTGCCAGTTGTTCGCCATCGACCATTGATGCACCGCGACCAGCGCCGCGTAGCCCTGCCGGACCCAGTCGGCCAGCGTGGCATCGGGCAGCCGGTGGTAGGCATCCATGTCCACCACGCGAAAGCCGCCGAGTTCGTAGTACTGTCCGGGCGCCAGTTCGATGCGGGCCTGTCGGGGCACGAGCAGGCGTTCGCGCTCCAGGGCCGCCATGAAGTGCCGCGTCATCTGCTCATCCTGCAGGCATTGCCGGCAGAAGCCCACGATCTCGCCGAGCGCCGTGTTGGGCTGCCCCTGGAAGTCGAACAATGGGCGCGCCGTGGCATCACTCTCGAGGGGGACGACCTGTCCTGCGTGCGGATCGAAGAAAAAGCTGGCGCTGCGCCCATCGCCATCCACACGCATCCAGAACGGATAGCGGCGCAGATAGCCCGGGACATAGGTCTCGGGCAACCACTGCCCCTCGGCATCCACGAACAGGTTGCGCCCCTCCACCAATGCAGTCACCGCGATGGGGATTCCCGCGCTCTCGGCAGGCCCGAAGACGATCGGATAGCTGCGCGCGGCCAGCGCGAACTCACTGATGCCCAGGGGCACCGCGTTGGCGTTGCATGCCGCGCGGAAGTTCGGCGTGCCTCGCACGCCAAAGCCCAGATGCCGCGCAGGATCCAGTGGCTGCAGTTCGCGGTAGAACATGGGCAGGGGTGGCGTAGAGGACGTATTCATGAACCTTGCTGCAAACCGAGGGTGTTCGGCCCCCATGGCCGAAACCTCTATTCTGCGCGATCCCCGCGTGCCCGCAGGGATCGGCACGTCACGTCCATGGTCAGGCCCGGTCCTGCTTGCGCCGGCGGCCGATGAATGCCGCGGCGGCCATCATCAGCCCCGCAAGCGCGCCCAGCCCTCCGGCACCCAGCGCGGGAACCGGCGTGGCGCTGCCCGGCGTGTTGCCGCCGTTGTCGGTACCGCCGCCGCTCCTGGTCAGGTTGTTGGACATGGTGAGCGTCTGCAAGCCTCCCACGGGCATGGCCGTACCCGAGGGACCGTAGGTGGCAGCACTCCACTGGTAGCCCGTCACCGCAGGCATCGGCGAGCCTTGCACGACGGCGCACTGGCTGCCCACCGCCACGGTGATCGGAGCCGAGTTGCCCACGTTGTTGGTCACCGTGATGTTGCCGCTGTACTGGTAGCTGGGCGTCGTGCAGTTCAGCGTGAAGGGAATGCTGCCGGTGAATGCCGGAGCGCCGCCGGAGGGTGTCACCGTCTGCTGGATGATGATCTGCCCTGGCGCCTCGGTGGCCTGCAGGTACCAGTTGCCGTTGCCCGCCTTCACCAGCTGGTACTGGAATCCGCCTTGCGTGATGGGCCCGCCATCGAGCACGAAGGTGCCTGCGCCGCTGGCACCGGCCGCATCCACGACGAGAATGCCGTCGCAGCCGCTGGTTGCCGCTCCGGGCCCGCTCGCATTGGTGATCTTCAGCCGGGTCTCGCCCGTGATGGCTCCGGTGATGACCAGCTTGTCGCTGGCGCTGCCGCAGGCCCCCAGCACCGTGTCGAGCAGCACCGCGCCACCGCCGCTCCAGCTGCTGGCCCTGGCAATGTCGCTGGTGCTCTGGCCACTGTCGGTCAGTTGCAAGGTGCCATTGGCCCCCAAGGTCACCTGGTTCAGCGTCTGGTTCGTGCCGCCCTGCATCAGGGTTCCGCCAGCCACCGTGAACGACTGGGCGTTGCTCAGGACATCGTTTGTCGGCAGCACCAGGGTTCCTGCGTTCACCTCAACCAGGCCATTAAAGGATTGCTGGTCGGTGGGGTGTTCGACAACGGGATCGCAAGCGCCATCCGTGGCATAGGACGGAAGAGCGGCGACCTGCGAGACGGTCGTCGTTCCGGCATCCTGCACCAGCCGGCCCGTGCCCTTGAGCGGAACGTCGAAACTGAGATTGCTTCCGGTATGGTTGAAGTGCAGCGCACTGGTGGGGTCCTTCAGCTGGATGAGGGACGCCTGGATGCTGCCCGGGGCCGAGGGAGTGGCGGTTTCCGATCCGTAGTAGACCTGCCCGGTCCCTTCCACATCGATGGGCCCGATGCCGTAGGCTTCATGGATGAGTTCGTAGGGCCCCATCGAGGCATTCGAGAGTTGAGAAACCCCAACCTTGATGGCTGCACTGTTTTCGGCCACGAGCGTTCCGTTGCTTCCCACCTGGATCTTGCCGATATGGTAGGAACGAATCGGTATGGCCGTAGTCCCCCCGAAGCCGGCTGCGTACTTGCCGCTCACCAGCAGGTCCGAACCGCTGCCCGACGCCCGGACCAGCCCGGTGCCCGTCCCGCCCACGATGAGCGGCGCAGGAGCAGCAGGAGTGGAACTGCAGGCGGACATCGCCATGCCGTTGCTCACCCCCGCCTTGCCTCCGCTCAGCACGTCCAGCGATCCCTGCCCGCCATCCGCCCCCACTACAAGGCCGCTCATGAAATTGGCACGATTGAGGATACCTGGGGCTCCTGCATCTCCTATGGTGATCGAGCCCACGCCCTGATCCTTGCCGATGAAGCCACGAGAAAAGATCGGAGCAACTGTGCTTGTGGGCATAGAGTAATCACCCGAACCCAGCTTGCCCTGCCCGAGAACCTCGACCTTTCCATGGCCTCCCGTACCAACACCCACTTCAAAATGGGCAAGATCTGCGGCAGTCGCTTGCGGCGGAACAGAGGGAAGTCCGTAGAACAGCGCTGCACCATCCAGTTTCAGGGTGCCATCCCCACCTGCGCCTCTGCCAATCTGCGCATGCCGGGACTGCTGAGAAAACACCATCAGGCTGGCATCCGAAGAAGTCAGAGGATTGGCAACGCTCGAGCCCTTCACTAACAGTGTGCCATCGCCCTCCGTGCCGACCCCCAGACCACCCCAGTAGACTTGGAACCGACTACTGCCTGAGGGCAGAGTGGGTGGCTCCAACTCGACGGAAACGACGCCAGTCCCACCCGCATTCCCCGAACGGAACAATGGCTCCAATGGCCCCAACGATGTCTTGGACAGACCGCCAAGAAACCACCATGCATTACTTACCGACGCGTTCAATAGAATTTTGAGTTCGCCACTCTCACCAATCCCATTCCCCACGAAGAGTTCGTTGCTGAAACCGGGTAGCGGCTGGCTATCCATCACTGGCGTCGCTCCTCCGCCATTGACATATACCTCTTCCGTAAAAGAGCCCCCCAATTGAGGCGGATTCCAATTGGTGCCGTCATTGACGTCCGAGGTGCCCCCAACCCAGGTGATTGCCGCAGCATGGGCACCGCCCGCGAGCAACGCCCCCAATGCCACGACAGTCGCCTTCCTCGTGAAAGAGCGTCCCACGCCAAGGTACGTACCTTTTCGCGCCTTGGCCGGCTTTTGTGAACGCGCAGGCAACAACTTCGATGGCATCACGTCTCCCATGTTGATTAACATTAAGAAAAATGATGTCACATATAGAGACAAATTTGTTTGAATTTGATTAACTATGTTTCTTTTGAAATAAAAAATACCAATTTGACCAACAGGTAAAACTCACAGGAAGAGCGCAGCCTTCTGACGGTCGAGATGCACGCGCATGCTCACCCGCTTGCCTTGTCCAGCCTGCGAAGGAAGACCCCGAGCTCCTTGACCACCTGCGCATCGCCCCTGGCCTCGGCGCAGGCGAGGCCCGCGTCCCACGCCTTGCGTGCGGCAGGGAAGTCGCCGAGCTCAAGGCAGGCCTTGCCCAGAAACTTCCAGGCGACCGAATAGTTCGGATCGAGCTCCACCGCCCGCTCCAGATGCTCGCGTGCCTTGGTGAAATGCCCGGCATCGAAGTGGTTCTTGCCCAGGGTGAAGCGCAGCAGGCTCGTTTCCTTTCCGGAGGCAAGCATGGCTTCCAGGCGCGTGGTCATGTCGTCGTTCATGTCTTCGATTCCATTCATTCTGGGGAGAGGCAAGCATTGGAACCCAAGCCGCGCCGCAGGATGCAAATGCAAATGCGATGGGGCCTTCAAGGCGTGTTGACGATCTCAGCCCCGTGGTGGCAACCCCATTTGCGCATGCATCAACTGGCCCAGCACGCGGTAGGCGTCGTTGATTGCCTCGGTGAAGGGCATGCCGCACGACAGCCGCAGGAAGTGGCCGTAGGAACCGGTATTGGAAAACATGTCGCCCGGCGCGACGCGGATGCCCAGCGCCAGTGCCTCGTCGTAGAGCCGTGCCGTGCTGATGCTTTCGGGCAGTTCGATCCAGATACTCAGCCCCCCGCGCGGCAGACTCAGGCGCGAGCCGATGGGAAAGTAGCGCGCCACCGCCTGCGCCGCCTGCTCGCGCTGGCGATGCAGGCGATCACGCAGGCGCGCAAGATGCCGCATGTAGAACGGCGTGCCCACCGTGCGCGCGCCCAGCAGTTGCGGCCACAGCGGCATGTTGCGCGAACGCGTGAACTTGAGCATCTGCACCTTGTCATGCCAGCGGCCGCCGTTCATCCACCCCAGGCGCAGGCCCGGCGCAAAGCTCTTGGAGAGCGATGCGCAGTACACCACCGTCCCGTCGGTGTCCCATGCCTTGCAGGGACGGTGCACGCCAGGCTCCTCGACGAACTCGCGGTAGATGTCGTCCTCGATCAGCGCCACACCGCGCCTGGAGCACATGGCCACGATGCGCTCCTTGTGGCTGTCGGGCATGGTCGCGCCCTGCGGCATCTGCAGGTGCGGGACGACGATCACGGCCTTGAGTTCCGGATAGGTGCGCAGCGCGAGCTCCAGCGCTTCGGGCGACATGCCGGTGTGCGGGCTCGACGGAATCTCCAGGGAGCGCAGGCCGCGCGCCTCCACAGCCTGCACGATGCCATAGAAGGTGGGGGACTCGATGGCCACCATGTCGCCGGGCTGGGTGACGGTGTCCAGCATCAGGTTCACCGCTTCCGAGTTGCCGAGCGTGGCCGCCACCTGCATCGGCGGAATCTTCAGGCCGAAGGTGAGCGCATAGCGCGCCATGGCCGCCTGGAATTCGGGATGGGTGAACGGCGCGGAGGGGCCATGCACCAGCAGGTTGGGTTGCTCCTTGAGCAGCGCCACGGCCTGGCGGTTGAGAAAGGAGGCATCGAACAGTTCGGGCGCGGGCATGGCGCTGCCCAGATCGGCCTTGAACGTTCCCACGAGACGCGCCTTGTTGAGGTAGTCCGAGATACGGTCGCCGATGGACTCCAGCCCCTTGCCACGCGCATCGAAGGGCACCAGCTCGATCGGCTCGCGCGCAGCGGGCATGGCATGCGCCTGCGAGCGCACGAAGTAGCCGATGCGCGCCCTCGCCTCGATGAGTCCTCGGGATTCGAGCTCCCGCAGGATCTGCAGCGCCGTGGTGTGGCTCACCTCGTGGCGTTCACGGATCTCGCGCACCGAGGGCATGCGTTCCTGGGCCTGCAGAACGCCCGCATGGATCGCCTGCGCGTAGTGGTTGGCCCAGCGCTGGTAGAGGTGAAGGGAATGCTCCCCGCCCTGCCGCAGGTCTGCCGGGACCTCGGGCAGGTGCTCCGCTTCGACACCGATGCCGACACCGATGGCGCTGGTGGCATCCGCCAACAATCTGCTGTCCATGAAAACTCCGTTCTTTCGGGTGCCGGCCGATGTTGCCAGTCGCGGCATCAAGATAACAGATACAGCTCACTCAAAAAATGACCATAACAGAGGTTTGCCATCGGTGCTGTTCTGCCTCTTTGGGCGAAAGCGTGTGCCTGTGCCGGAACAGGCGCGCGACTTACGCTTCAGCCCATACCACCACGGCATCGAGAACTGGAAAAAACCATGGACTCCACCCTCCTCACCACACACACCCTCCGGCGCGGACAGCCTGGCATGCTGTGCATCTCCGACATCGACTCCCTGCTGTGCACCCAGGGCAGCATGAGCATCGAATGGGAGCAGGCCGGCATCACGTTCCAACACGTGCTCTATGGCGGCGGTGCGCCCTGGCAGCCCCACGGCGTCCCGCCCGGCACCTGGGTGCGCCTCTCCGTGCTGGGCACGCACAGCGCCACGCTGCGGGTGGAGCAAGGCGGAGCCACCCGGGAGGTGCAGGCGCAGGATGCGCAGGCGGGCGCGGCCCTTTCGTTGCTCCCGCGCGTGGCCCGCTGGATAGGCGCCACGCTGGGAGCCCTGCCCCGGCCCATCCCCTTTACAAAGAGAAACTCGCGCGCGGGTTGAACCCCTCGCCGCACAGACCCACCTGGAAGGGAGTACAACCAAGGTCCGCAACCAAGGCCTGCCAGCCACCTCGTTCGAGCTCATCAACATGCCTTCTTCTCCCTCGTTCGGCGACTACTCCGAATCGCCCCAGTTCAGCGGCGAGCGCTTTCGCAACATCACGCCACGCCCCGCCAATGCACCGCAGCCGGGCGCGAAGGTGATGTGGGACATGTTCTTCAACAAGCCGTCGAATGCCGTGCCTTCGGCGCCGATTCCCGTGCGCCGCATCACGCAGGCCGAGTTGCAGGCCGCCCCCGAGGGCAGCTTCTACCGACTGGGCCATTCCACGGTGCTCATGAGGCTGCACGGGGGCTGGTGGATCACCGATCCGGTCTTTGCCGAGCGCGCCTCGCCGCTGTCCTTTGCCGGCCCGAAGCGCTTCCATGCGCCGCCCCTGTCCATCGACGAGCTGCCTGCATTGCAGGGCGTGCTGCTCTCCCACGACCACTACGATCACCTGGACCGCGCGGCGGTACTGCGGCTTGCCGGCAAGGCACAGGTGTTTCTCTGCACGCTGGGGGTGGGCGACCGGCTCGTCGCCTGGGGCATCCCCCACGAGAAGGTGCAGCAATACGACTGGTGGCAAGGCACCGAAATCAACGGCCTGCGCTTCACAGCCACCCCGGCCCAGCATTTCTCAGGGCGCGGGCTGCGTGATGGAAACCGTACGCTCTGGGCCTCCTGGGTGATCGAGAGCGGCGAGCAGCGCATTTTCTTCAGCGGCGACACCGGTTATTTCTCGGGCTTTGCGGAGATCGGCAGGCACTTCGGCTCGTTCGACCTGACGCTCATGGAGACCGGTGCCTACAACGAGCACTGGCCCTATGTTCACATGCACCCGGAGCAGACCGTGCAGGCGCACATCGACCTGCGCGGACGCTGGCTGCTGCCGATTCACAACGGCACCTTCGACCTCTCCATGCATGCGTGGTGGGACCCGTTCGAGCGCGTGCTCGGACTCGGGCGCCAGCGCGGCGTGCAGGTCACGACACCGATGATGGGCGAGCGGCTCGACATCAATGCCCCGCACCCGGGCGAATCATGGTGGCGCGCGCTCATGCAGGAGCAGATGTCGGCGGACGGCAAATCTCTCCAGCCCACGGGCTGATACGGGCAGCCGGCCTCGAAACGGATGGCGGGTTGGTCGATTGCAAAAATGAGCAGGAATTGGATAGGCGGCCAAGCCAGGCTCTGTCACCATCGATTCACCAATCCACTGGAGACTCCCCGTCCAAAGGACTTTCATGAGCCAAACAGACATTTCGTGGGCCGCCCATCTGAGCACCCTGTCCGCCCATCACCGGAAGCATGGCGAGGCCCTCAAGCCCTTGGTGGCGCAAGCCGCCATGCACCATGCCGCAGGTGTTTCGGATTTCATTTTCCTGCCTGAACAGAACGGGCCTTCGCAGTTCGAGGATGCTGCGCAGATTTTCGATGCGGCCTTCGCGCAGATGCTTCTGCGCAAGCCACTTGCCACCGAAGAGACTCCCCTGCTGTTCGTGGGCTACCACGTCGCGACGCGATTCACCGGCTCACGCTTTGCACAGGGATTCCTGCTGTCCGATCAGGCCGTCTATGTGCAGGACGATTTCAGCGTTCTCAGCGACGCGCCCCTGCCCCAGGCCCACGCGCTGCCCCACAACGCCGAAACAGCCCCGGCGTTCGTGGAGCGACTGGTGCAGCGCTTCAAGGACAAGGCCATGTTTGCCAAGCTGGGCGGCACCAGTCCGGAGCAGGTCCTGGAACAGATCACGGTGCCGTTGCTGGCCGCGGTGCAGGCCGTGCTCGGCTATCACCGATTGAACGGAAGCCTCCAGGTGGCGGCAAGCGAGCCGATATCGCCCACCCAGTTTGTCGCCACTCATGGGCTCGGCAATACCCTGCTGCTCGGCAGCGATGCGTCGGCCTCCAAAAAGCTGGCCAAGGTGGCTGGCAAATTCCAGATTCCCGCAGGGGAGACCATCACCCTTGCACTTGCCGACTTCCCCTTCCTCGGTGGGGCATGGGGTACCGCGCTGACGGCACAGGCGTTGTACACGCGGGACCTGATGGAGAACCCGCTGCGCCTTCCCCTCGCCGATGTGGAGCCGGGTACCTTGCGCTACAGCGACGACGGCAAGGAGATGCGGGTGAACGGCAATACACCGCTGTTCTTTCCCAATCACATCAAGGCCGGTGTGCGCGATGAACTGCTGGAACTGCTGAGGCAGCAACTGGCCTTGCTGCGGCGATGAGATAGCTATGGGCGTGGGCATGTCAGGCAGTTCGCCTACAGCAAGGCCCATGTCCCATCCACACTGATGCGGTGAGTTTCCCATAGCATGGCGCTATGCGACACACTTTTGCCAATGCGGCCCTATCGCTGCCCCGCCCCCGCAGCGCACGCATGCGCTCCCTGGTTCTCGGGGGCCTGCTGCACGCATTGGCGTGGCCGACCCTGGCCGCACCGTCGGATGGCACCGGCATTCCGTTCGACGGGGCTGCCTACCCCAAGGGCGTGACGAAGGCTCCGGCCGTGGCAAGCCAGTGCCTGGCCTGCCATGGCCCCACCGGTATCAGTCAGATTCCGGAATGGCCGAACCTGGCCGGGCAAAGCAAGTCCTACCTCGCCGCACAGCTCAATGACTTCAAGTCGGGCAAGCGCGTGCACCCCATGATGCAGCCGGCCATCGCCGTGATCGACCGGCAGCAGATCCAGCCGCTGGCCGCATGGTTCAGCGCGCAGGCACCCTCCGTGCCCAAGCCGCCCTCAGCACAGCCCAGGGCGGTGCCCGCCACGGCGGCCACCTGCGTCGCCTGCCATGACACACGGGCCATGCCCGCCAATCCGAATCTGCGCGGCCAGAAGGCGCCCTATCTGCTTGAGCAATTGCGCGCCTTCAAGAACGGCCACCGCAAGAGCGAGACCATGGGGCCCATGGTGCAGGCGCTGAGCGACCGGGACATGGCCGATCTGGCCGAACATTTCAGCCAACTCGCCCCCGTCAAGACGGGAGCGGGCAAATAACAAAGATGAACTGAAAGGCTGGGATCACATGGCTGCCACATCTCGCAACACCCCTTCCGCGCTGCGGCGCGGCCTGCTCCAGGTCGCCGCGTTGATGGGTGCCGGAGCGCACGGCGCGCTCGCAATGGCGCGCGGCAAGACGCCAGACAAGAACACGCGTCCTGCTGGCCTTGCCAACTTCCAGGGTGAAGTGGTCACGCGCAGCGACTCACGCTATCTGGGATGGTTCTGGGCCATGTCCTGGTACCGCATCAAGCCCCACCGCTTTCCTTCCATGTTCGTGCAACCCACGAGCCGCGAGGATCTGCAACTGCTGTTGAAGTTTGCCAACGAAAGCGGGCAGCGCCTGGTCGCCCGCAGCTCGGGCCACAACATCTCCAATCCGGTGCTCGCGCAGGATGCGATCACGGTGGACATGTCGCTGTTCGACCATATCGAAGAGCTCGACACCGAGCAGAAATCTGTCTGGGCCGGCCCCGGGGTGCTCAGCGAGACATTGAACAAACAACTCTTTGCCAAGGGCTTCGCCTTTCCGTCCGCACACACGGGCTTCGTCACCATCGGCGGCTACCTGCTGGGCGGAGGCATGGGATGGAACATGCCGCAATGGGGCATGGGTTGCGGCTCGGTGCTGGCGGCCGAAGTGATGCTTGCCGACGGCAGGATCGTCACCACGTCGGAGATCGAGAACCCCGACCTGTTCTGGGCCATGCGCGGCGTGGGGCCGGGCTTCTTCGGCATCGTTCTGCGCTACAAGCTGCGCATTCATGAAGCCCCTGTCGTCGTCAAGAACACCTATTTCTACGCTATTGAACAGGTCGAGGAAGCGGTCGCGGAGTATCTCAAACTACTGCCGCAAAGCGCCAATCGCTCCGAGATACTCGGCGCTATCGGCAAATTCAACCCGCCGGGCACACCCAAGGGCAAGGAGGCCTGGCACTGGGTAGTGAACATCATGTCCTACGGTGCGACCAAGGAAGAAGCGCAGGCAGCGGCGAATGTGTTCACGCAGGCCCCGGCCATCAGCAAGCTCGCCAAAGCCCATACGGCAGGCAACGTGCCGCTGACCTACCTCGATCTGTACAGCCAGCTCAGCACCGACTTCTACAGCCAGTTCCGAACCAGCGAAATCGCGCTCTTCACAGAGGAGCCGGGCAAGGCCATCGCTTCGCTGGCGAAGACCCTGTCGGCCAAGGCGCTGGATCCACGTTCGTTCGGCTTCTCGGTGCTCGGCACCAACCCCACGGTACCCGAGCCCTGCAGCTTCACCTATGCCGCACCGCACTACCTGTCGTGGTATCTCATCGGCACAAGCAAGCAGGATGTCGCAAAAAACTACCAGCTCGCCGACGAACTGCATGCACAGCTCAAGCCGCTGGCCAAGGGCTACTACATCAACGAGATCGACCTCACGCGCTTTCCCTCGCTGGTGCGCGAATGCTTTTCAAACGGCAAATGGCTCAGGCTGCACCAGGCACGGGAGCACTACGACCCTCACAAGCGCTTCGTGAGCTACCTGGACGCGGGCAAGTGAACCGCACACCTTCAGCTGCGCGCCGCGCCGCTGGCATGCAGGCAGATGGCGGCAGCGGCGGCCACGTTGAGCGACTCCTCGCCTCCCGGCTGGGCAATGCGGATATGTGCTGAAGCATGCCTCTGCAGCGCCTCGGAAACGCCCTGCCCCTCATGCCCCATGAGCCATGCGCAAGGCCACGGAAGCGCTGCCCGGTGCAGAAAATCCCCCTGGTGGGAGCTGGTGGCGAGAAGCGGCACCTGCAGGCCCTCGATGTCCTCATTGCCCAGCCCCTCCACAAGCCGCAGCGCGAAATGGGCGCCCATGCCGGCCCGCAGCACCTTGGCGCTCCACAGCGCCGCCGTACCCTTGACGGCCGCAATCTGCGTGAATCCGAAGGCCGATGCAGTGCGCAGGATCGAGCCCACATTGCCGGCATCCTGCAGGCGGTCGAGCACCACCGTCGGTGCATGGGGATCCAGCCCGGCCGTGTTCGGCAACTCCATCACGAAGCCCATCTGGGCGGGCGACTCCAGCCCGCTGATGTCGCGCCACAGCACGTCGGCCATCAGCACGTTCCGCTCGGCCGCCTGCTTGAGATCCGAGGGTGCCTGCGGCCAGAAGGATTCCGCGAACACCGCGATCTGCGGCTTCATGGAGCGTACGAGTGCAGCACTGCACAGGTGGTCGCCCTCGAGCCAGACACGGCCCTGCTTGCGGTAGGCCGTGCTGTCCTGCGACAGGCGGCGCAGGTCCTTGACCAGGGTGTTCTCTCGGGATTGGATCAACAGGGGAGCAGCGGCCATGACTCGAGCACCAACAAAAAAGCAAACACAACAACACACCGTCGACGGGAAGGCTTCCCTCCCCCTCGGCTTTCATCGGACGCGGCCAGAGGCTGGCTCGGCGCCCCAAGCTTACGTCAAACGGTTTCTCTCTTCATCTGGCAGGCCTGGGCCACGGGGGCAAAGCTGCGACGGTGCTCGGGACAGGCGCCGTGCTCGCGCAAGGCCGCCAGGTGCACGGCCGTGCCATATCCCTTGTGTGCATCGAACCCATAGTGGGGATACTGCAGATGCAGTTGCTCGCACCAGCGATCACGCGTGACCTTGGCAAGAATCGATGCGGCGGAAATCGCCTGCACCAGCGCATCGCCCTTGACGATGGCCTCCGCGGGCACGTCGAGCTGCGGCAGGCGATTGCCATCGATCAGCACGCGCACGGGCTTCAGGCGCAGGCCCATCACCGCCCGGCGCATGGCCAGCATGGTGGCCTGCAGGATGTTGAATTCATCGATCTCCTGCACCGACGCCTCTGCAATGCAGAAGCACAATGCCTTGGCACGGATCTCGTCATAGAGCTTCTCGCGCCTGGCGGCCGTCAGCACCTTGGAATCGGCAAGGCCCGCGATCGGATGCATGTCATCCAGGATGACGGCGGCCGTCACCACGGGCCCGGCAAGCGGGCCACGTCCTGCTTCATCCACTCCCGCGACAAGACCTGGTGGATGCCAGTCAAAGCTGGCCTGTTCAGCCTTTGGTGTCGGCAAGGATTTTTTCGATCGCATCTGCGGCCAGTTTTGGAGTATCGCGCAGCAGGCTCTCGTGAAGCTCTGTGAAGCGCTTTTCAAGCGTATGGATCCTGTCGGGCTGCCGGGAATAGGCATCCAGCCACTGCGCCACGGCCGCGGCCAGCGCCTCGGGCGTGGCGGCATCCTGGAGCAGTTCGGGCACGACGAAGTCACCGCAAAGAATGTTGGGCAGCCCCACCCAGGGCTGCAGCTGCTTGCGCTTCATGAGGCGCCAGCTGATGGGGTGCATGTGATACGAGATCACCATGGGGCGCTTGTAGAGCGCCGCTTCCAGCGTGGCCGTGCCGCTGGCGATGAGGGTGCAGTCGCATGCCGCAAGCACGGCATGCGACTGTCCGGTGACGATCCGCACGCGATCGGCAATGCCGCACTCGCGCGCCATGGCCTCGATCTTCTCGCGCTGCCGGGGCACTGCCGGCACGACCACCTGCAGCGCGGGGCGCGACTGCAGCAGGATGGCCACCGCATCGAAAAACGGCCTGGCGATGAACTTCACCTCGGCCGAGCGGCTGCCCGGCAGCACGGCGAGCACCTGGTCATCTGCGTTGAGGCCCAGTTGCGCACGCGCAGCGAGCTTGTCCGGTTGCATCGGAATCACGCGCGCAAGCGGGTGGCCCACATAGGTCGCGGAAATGCCATGGCGGGCCAGCAATTCGGGCTCGAACGGGAAGATGCACAGCACATGGTCGGCACTCGCGCGAATCGTGTCGACGCGGTCGGCGCGCCACGCCCAGATGGACGGACAGACGAAATGCACGGTCTTGATGCCGGCCTCGCGCAGCTTGCCTTCGAGTCCGAGGTTGAAATCGGGTGCATCAACGCCGATGAAGATGCTGGGCGGGGATGCGATCAGTTTCTCGCGCAGTTGCCTCCGCACCTTGAGCAGGCCCAGCAGCTTCTGCACCAGCTCCAGGCTGTAGCCGTGCACCGCCAGCCGCTCGCTCTGCCACCAGGCATCGAACCCGCGCTCCTGCATCTGCGGACCGCCGATGCCGAAGGACCGCACGTCGGGCCACTTCTCGCGCAGGCCGTCGAGCAGCAGCCCAGCAAGCAAATCGCCGGAGGTTTCTCCGGCGACCATGGCGACCTGGGGGCTGTTGTGTGCAGGCATTCGTGGGCTCGGCGACAAGAGCGTGCTCTCTCTTGCTGCGGTCAGCGGGCGATACCGCGCTGCGAGGCTGCCACGAAATCGCGCAGCTGCGAGATGTCGGCGGCGGCGTGGGGGTGCTCTTCGATCAGGGCGCTCATCGCCGCGATCGATGCCTCGAGCGTGAGGCCCTGCCGGTACAGCACCCGGTAGGCCTGCTTGATCGCCGTGATGCGCTCGGCCGAAAAGCCGCGGCGGCGCAGGCCTTCCACGTTCAGGCCGCGCACGGCCAGCGGATTGCCGTCCACCATCATGAAGGGCGGGACGTCCTGCGAGATATGGCTGGCGAAGCCGGCCATCGCATGGGCGCCGATGCGTGAGAACTGGTGAACGCCGGTCAGGCCGCCGACGATCACCCAGTCCCCCAGCTGCACATGGCCGGCGAGCGTGGCGTTGTTTGCCAGGATAGTCTGGTTGCCCACCACGCAGTCGTGCGCGATGTGGACGTAGGCCATGATCCAGTTGTCGTCACCGATGCTGGTCACGCCCCGGTCCTGCACCGTTCCCAGATTGAAGGTGCAGAACTCGCGGATCGTGTTGCGGTGGCCGATTTCAAGACGCGTGGGCTCGCCCGCGTACTTCTTGTCCTGGGGCACGCCGCCAAGGGATGCGAACTGGAAGATCCTGTTGTCTTCGCCAATGCTGGTGTGGCCTTCGATGACGCAATGCGGGCCGATGCTGGTGCGGGCCGCGATGCGGACATGCGGGCCGATGACGGCATAGGGCCCCACCGTCACCGTGCTGTCAACGTGTGCAGCAGGATCGACGATGGCCGTGGGATGGATGTTGGACACGAACCGGAGGCTCCGCAAAAAGGTCAGGCCACCGTACGCATGGTGCACATGATCTCGGCTTCGCAGGCAACGCTGTCGCCCACGCGGGCCACGCCCTTGAACTTGTAGATGCCGCCCTTGATGCGGTCGAGATCGATTTCGAGAATGAGCTGGTCGCCCGGTTCGACAGGACGCTTGAAGCGCGCGCCGTCGATGCCCACGAAGTAGAACACCTTGTCGTCGCCTGGGGCCTCGCCCATCATGTCGAACGACAGCAGGCCGGCAGCCTGCGCCAGTGCCTCGAGCATCAGCACGCCGGGCATGACCGGGCGGGCCGGGAAGTGGCCGGTGAAAAATGGCTCGTTGATGGTGACGTTCTTGATCGCCTGAATGTGCTTGCCGCGCTCGAGCTCAACCACGCGATCCACCAGAAGGAACGGATAGCGATGTGGAAGCAGCTTGAGGATTTGGTGAATGTCCATCATGTTTTCAGCGGTCTGACCCGTCGTTTTTGATTGTTTGTTCAAGAGCCTTGACCCGCTCGCGCAGCTTGTAGAGCTGCCTGAGCGTGGCCGCATTCTTTTCCCAGCTCGCATTGTCGTCGAACGGGAATACTCCTGTGTAGTGACCCGCCTGGGGAATCGAGCGCATGACCACGGTGTTCGTGGAGATGTGCACATTGTCGGCGATCGTGAGATGGCCGATGATCGATGCGGCACCCGCGATCATGCAGTGCGCCCCGATCCGCGTGCTGCCCGCGACCGCCGTGCAGCCCGCCATCGCGGTATGGTGTCCGATATGCACGTTGTGGGCGATCTGGATGAGGTTGTCCAGCTTCACGCTGTCCTCGATCACGGTATCTTCGAGCGCCCCGCGGTCAATGCAGGTATTGGCGCCGATCTCCACATCGTTGCCGATGCGCACCGCGCCCAGCTGCTCGATCTTCACCCAGTCGCCCTTGTCAGGCGCAAAGCCGAAGCCGTCCGCGCCGATCACGACGCCTGGATGGAGGATGCAGCGCTCGCCGATGGTGCAGCGCTCGCCGACATTCACCCGGGCCTTGAGCACCGTATGCGCACCGATGCGTGCGCCCCGCTCCACCACGCAGAGCGGCCCGATGTAGGCCGAGGGATCGACGAAGGCCTCGGGATCGACCACGGCACTCGGATGGATGCCTTGCTGCACGCCGCCCGCATGCGCACGTTTCCACAGCTGGGTGAGACGGGCGAAGTAAACGTAGGGATCGGGCGTGACGATGCACGCACCGCGCGCCAGCGCAACCTCCCGCATCGCGGGCGCCACAATGACGCAGGCCGCCCGGGAGGCGGCCAGTTGACTCTGGTAGCGCGGGTTGTTCAGAAAGGCCAGATCTCCCGGGCCTGCCGTCTCAAGGGGAGCGATGCGGAGGATCTCTGCCTCCCCACTGCCTCCCTCAAGACTTCCGCCCAGTTCATCGATGATCTTTCCAAGACGCAAGCTCACGCAATATCCGTCGCTACCAAATTGAGTCAGGCAAGAATCACTTGCCGCCGTTGGCCGAGTTCATGGCCTTGATCACCTTGTCGGTGATGTCCAGCTTCGGGTTGATGTACACGGCTTCCTGGAGGATGACGTCGTACTTCTCCGATTCAGCCACTTGCTTGACGACCTTGTTGGCACGGTCCAGCACGGTGGCCAGTTCTTCGCTCTTGCGCGAGCTCAGGTCTTCCTGGAACTCACGGCGCTTGCGCTGGAAGTCGCGGTCCTGGTCGGCCAGTGCACGCTGCTTGGAGGCGCGCTGGCTTTCGGCCATGGTGGGCGCTTCACGCTCGAACTTCTCGGTGGCAGCCTTCAGGGAATTGCCCAGATCGACCAGCTCTTTTTCACGCTTGGAAAACTCTTGCTCAAGCTTGGCCTGAGCGGCCTTGGCGGAGTTGGCTTCACGGAAAACGCGATCGGTGTTGACGAAGCCGGCCTTGAATTCCTGGGCTTGCGCAGGCACTGCAGCAGCCAGGCTACCCAACAGGACGACCAAGGGAATGTGACGGGAAAGGGATGTCATTAGAAAGATGTTCCGATCTGGAATTGCAGTTTCTGGATTCTATCGCCGGCAAACTTGCGTACCGGCTGTGCGAAGGCAAGACGCAGTGGACCAAGAGGGGAAATCCAGCTCAACCCCAGACCTGTCGACACGCGCATTTCACTCAACTCCCAATTTTCTTTTTCACCATACACATTGCCGGCATCGACGAAGCCGAAGATGCGCAGCGTACGGTCATTGCCTGCGCCCGGGAATGGCGCAATCAATTCAGCATTCAGCGTGAGCTTCTTGGGGCCGCCCAGCACGGAGCCCGTCACGTCACGAGGACCGAGCGTGCCTTGATCGAAGCCGCGCACCGATCCCAGACCACCCGAGTAAAAATTCTTGAACACAGGGAACGGCTGGCCATTCAGGCCCTTGCCCCAACCCACTTCGCCGTTGAAGGCCAGCGTGAACTTCTTGTTCAGCGGCACGTACTGCTGATACTGGTAGTTCGCCTTCACATAGCGGGCGTCACCCGCCAGCGACATCTCGGAGTTCAGACGCTGGTAACGGCCCGAATTCGGCGCCAGGGCGCTGTCGCGGCTGTCACGGCCCCAGCCGATGGTCAGGGGAATCGCGAAGCTGCTGGCACCGTATTCCTGGATGTAGGCCAGGTAGGCAGCAGGAATGTTCGTGCCTTCCTTGATGCGGGTGTTTTCCAGGCCCGCGCCGAAGAAGACGGTGTCGATCTCGCTGAACGGAATACCGAAGCGCACGCTGCCGCCGGCCGTGATCAGCTGGTAGTCACCACCCATGTCGGCGTATGGCTTGGCAGTACGGTAGTACAGGTCGAGCGTGCGCGAAATGCCGTCCTTGGTGAAGTACGGGTCGGTGGTGCTGAACACCAGCGTGCGGTGGTACTTGCTGGTGTTGACGTCGATACCCAGGTAGTTGCCCGAACCGAACACGTTTTCCTGCTTGATACCGAATGACAGCGACACCTTTTCGGCGCTGGAGAAACCCGCACCCAGCGTCAGCGAGCCCGTCGGCTTTTCCTTCACGTTCACCGTGAGGTCGACCTGATCGGGTGCATTGGGCACTTCCTGTGTCTCGACATCGACTTCGGTGAAGAAGCCCAGGCGGTCGACGCGATCGCGCGAGAGCTTGATCTTGTCCGAGTCATACCACGAGGATTCGAACTGGCGGAACTCGCGGCGGATGACTTCGTCACGCGTGCGGTTGTTGCCGCTCACGCTGATGCGGCGCACGTAGGCACGGCGGGAAGGTTCGGCGCGCAGCGTGAGCGTGACGCGGTCGTTCTCGTGGTCGATCTCGGGAACGGCCTCGACCTTGGCGAAGGCGAAGCCGAAGTTGCCGAAGTGATCGGTGAAGGCCTTGGTGGTCTCCGCGACCTTGTCGGCGTTGTAGGGCTCGCCCGGACGGATCGTGACCATGGACTTGAATTCATCATCACGGTCGAGATAGTTGCCGTCGAGCTTGACGGCTTGCACCACGTAGGGGCTGCCTTCCGTGACATTCACGGTGATGGTGATGTCCTGCTTGTCGGGCGAGATTGCCACCTGCGTGGAGTCGATGCGGAATTCGAGATAGCCGCGCGACAGGTAGTACGAGCGCAGGGTTTCCAGGTCGGCATTGAGCTTGGCGCGCGAGTAGCGGTTGGACTTGGTGTACCAGCTCAGCCAGCCGCCGGTGTCCTGGTCGAGCTGGTCCTTGAGCGTGGATTCGCTGAACGCCTTGTTGCCGACGATGCGGATGTCCTTGATCTTCGCGGGCTCGCCTTCCACCACCGTAAAGGTGAGGTTCACGCGGTTGCGCTCGATCGGAGTGACCGTGGTCACCACGTTCACCCCGTACATGCTCTTGTTGATGTACTGACGCTTGAGTTCCTGCTCCGCGCGGTCCGCCAGGGCCTTGTCGAACGGACGGCCTTCGGTCAGGCCCACGTCGCGCATGGCCTTCTTGAGGGTGTCGCCGTCGAATTCCTTGGTGCCGGAAAACTCCACATCGGCAATCGTCGGGCGCTCCTCGACGACCACCACCAGCACGTTGCCGGCGGCCTCGAGGCGGACATCCTTGAACAGGCCCAGTGCGAACAGCGCACGAATGGCTGCCGCGCCCTTCTCGTCGGTGTACTCGTCACCCACACGCAGTGGCAGCGACGCGAAGATGGTGCCTGGCTCCACACGCTGCAGACCCTCGACGCGGATATCCTGCACGCGGAACGGATCCAATGCCCAAGCCTGAGCCGCCAGAACCATGGCTGCGACTGCCGTAGCGGTACGCATGCCCAAGCGATTGAATTGTTTTTTCATGTGTGAATCGAAGCCAGCACCGCAGCACCAGTGGCAAAAGGTTTAGCCAAAAAGCCGGGTTACATACCGGGTAACATCATTGAACAGGGCGATGGACATCATGACCATGAGCACCGCGACACCGCCGCGCTGCAGTCTATCCATCCAGACGTCGGAGATTCCGCGCCCTGTTACGCCTTCCCAAAGATAATACATCAGGTGCCCACCATCCAGAACGGGCAAAGGCAACAGGTTCAGTACGCCAAGGCTCACGCTGATCAGCGCCATGAAGATCAGGTATTGCGTGAGTCCCATGCTGGCGGACTTTCCGGCGTAATCCGCAATGGTGAGCGGCCCGCTCAGATTCTTCACGGACGCCTGCCCTATCAGCATGCGGCCCATCATGCGCAGCGTGAGCGCGGACACCTCCCAGGTGCGCTGCACGCCCTTCCAGATGCCTTCTGCGAAGCCGTAGTGCACGGTCACGAGCGCAGGCGCTTCGCCCACGAAAGCGCCGATACGACCAAAGGAACCATTTTCATCCTGCAACACTTCTGGCGTCACGGCAAGCTCGACCAGCTTACCCTCGCGCTCGACCAGCCAATCCTGGGTGAGCGGCTGGCCATCCTTCGCCGAATGACGGATCAGCTCCCGCAGCTGCTGGGCATCGACCACCTGCACCGCGCCGACGCGATGCACGAGGTCACCCTGCCTCAGGCCCGAGCGTGCGGCGGCGCTGTCCGGCACCAACTCTCCCAGCACCGGCTTGGTCCAGGGACTCAGGATACCGATCTTGCGGAACAGTTCCAGGTCGGCATCGGTGGCGTTCAACGCAGCGAGGCCCAGCGTGATCTCGCGCGGCTCTGCGCCCGGGCGGCTCTGGATGCTCAAGCGCGCATCACTGCCATCCAGTGCGCCGCGCGTGAGCAGCCAGCGTACGTCCTCGAAGGATTGCACGGGCTCGATCTCGTCTTCTCCGAGCGCAGCGCCGACTACCAGTTCGCCACCCTTGAGACCCGCGCGATCGGCCACGGAGCCGGCCACGGGATGGGCGAGAAGCGGCTTGGCCTCTTCCACGCCGGTCCAGTTGACCACCGAGTACAGGATCACCGCCAGCAGCAGGTTGGCCAGCGGGCCGGCCGCGACGATCGCGGCGCGCGACCTGAGCGGCTGGGTGTTGAAGGCAAGATGGCGCTCCTCGGGCGCCACGGGAGCCTCGCGCTCATCGAGCATGCGCACGTAGCCTCCCAGCGGAAATGCCGCCAGGACGAATTCGGTGGGCGAGCCCTTCCTCTGCCAGCGCAGCAACGGCTTGCCAAAACCCACGGAGAAGCGAAGCACCTTCACGCCACACGCGACGGCCACGCGGTAGTGGCCGTACTCGTGCACGGCGATCAGGACGCCGAGCGCCACCACGAAGGCAACGATGGTCAGCAGCATGAGAACATCTCCCGAAATGAAGCGGATCGACCGGGCTGTCAGATCCTGGCGACCGCCTCCTGGGCGGCTGCGCGGGTTTGCGCGTCAAGCGCCAGGAGAGCCTGCAGCGAATCCGGGTTGGACGGTATCACACGCTCCAAAGTTTCCAGATTGATACGATGAATTTGATCGAAGCGGATCTGCCCGGACAGGAAAGCCGCCACGGCCACCTCGTTGGCCGCATTCAGCACGGCCGTCGTGCCCGATGGAGCGCGCAGCGCCTGCCATGACAGGTGCAGACCGGGGAAGCGCACCGCGTCGGCCTCCTCGAAGGTGAGCGCCGCCAGTTGCCCGAAGTCGAGCCGGGGTGTACCGCTTTCGATGCGCTCCGGCCAGGCAAGGCCCACGGCGATCGGCACCCGCATGTCGGGGGTACCCAGTTGCGCGATGATGGAGGCGTCCACGAACTGCACCATCGAATGGATGATCTGCTGCGGATGGATCACCACCTTGATCTGCTCGGGAGCGAGATTGAACAGCCAGCGCGCCTCGATCACCTCGAGCGCCTTGTTCATCATCGTGGCCGAATCGATGGAAATCTTGCGGCCCATGGCGAAGTTCGGATGGGCGCAGGCCTGATCGGGCGTCACGTCCCTGAGCGTCTTCGGGTCGCGCGTGCGGAATGGACCGCCCGAGGCCGTCAGCAGGATGTGGTCGACGCGACGGGCCCAGGTGGATGCATCCTCGGGCAGGCTCTGGAAGATGGCCGAGTGCTCGCTGTCGATGGGCAGCAGCGTCGCGCCGCCCTGCTTCACCGCATGCATGAAGACCTCGCCACCCACGACGATGGCCTCCTTGTTCGCCAGCAGCAGGCGCTTGCCAGCCCGCGCCGCCGCCATGCAGGACGCCAGCCCGGCCGCGCCGACGATGGCGGCCATGACAGCATCGACCTCGGGGTGCGCGGCAATCAACTCCAGCGCATCGGCCGACTGCAGAACTTCGGTCGCGATTCCGTTGGCCTTGAGCCTGTCTGCCAGTTCCTTCGCATGCGGGGCGCTTGCCATCACCGCGTAGCGCGGCTTGAACTGCGCACACTGCGCGAGCATCAGCTCGACGCGCGTGGACGCGCTCAGCGCAAAGACTTCATAGTGGTCGAGGTGGCGAGCCACCACGTCGAGCGTGTTGGTACCGATGGAGCCCGTGGAGCCCAGAACGGTCAGACGTTGTTTCATGCAGCAGCGAAATGAGTGAGCATCATGGCGAGCGGCAACGTGGGCAGGAGCGCATCGATGCGGTCGAGCACGCCGCCATGGCCGGGCAGCAGGTTGCTGCTGTCCTTCATGCCGGCGCTTCGCTTGACCAGCGACTCGACCAGATCACCCACGACGCTCATCGCCGCCATGAAGACCACGCCCAGCAACAGGAGCCAGTAGCCCTTGGCCGCAAGGCGCGAATAGAAACTGGCCACCGTTGCCTGACTGGAGGCATCGAGTGCAACCCAGACAATGGCCAATACGGCGACACCCGCCATGCCGCCCCAGACACCCTCCCAGCTCTTGCCGGGACTGATGGCGGGCGCCAGCTTGTTTCTTGTGAACTTCAGGCCGAAGGCACGGCCCGCGAAATAGGCAAAGATGTCCGCCGCCCAGACAAGGGCCAGGATCGACAGCAGATAGTTGACACCCACCTGGCGCGCCTGCACCACGGCAAGCCATGTCACCCAGAGGGCGAGCACGCCGCCCACAAGGCGTACGGAACGGGCAATCTTCGGCCAGCCCGCCACGCCGCCGCGCAGCAGGAAGGCACCGCCCAGCACCCAGCAGGCGCCGGCAAGGGTCCAGAGGGAGGCGAGCGGGGCCTGTATCCAGCCGAACTGCCAGCTCGCACCGCACATCGCAAGGCACACGGCGCCGGTGGCGACGGCACCCGTGCCGCCCAGGCCGTTCAGGCGTCCCCATTCCCATGCGCCGGCGGCCACCAGGACGAGCAGCACGATGGTGAAGGGCACGGTGTTCGCATGGAACAGCGCCGGCAGCAGGATGGCCAGCAGCACCAGGGCAGTTATGACACGTTGTTTGAGCATCCGTCAGCCCTCCGTCGGTCGATTGCGGGATCAGGTCTGCACGGAGGCGGACCGCGATGATTTCTGCACCTGCGCCGAGGTCTTCCCGAAGCGGCGTTCGCGCGAGGCGTATGCAGCGATCGCCTCGTCCAGCGCAGCCTCATCGAACTCGGGCCAGAGACGGTCGCTGAAGACCAGCTCGGAGTATGCGCATTGCCACAGCAGGAAGTTGCTGATGCGCATCTCGCCACCGGTGCGGATCAGCAGATCCGGATCGGCCACATGCGACAGCGCCATGGCGCGGTCAAGGCCGGCTTCCGTGATCGGCTCGCCGCGTTCGGCAAGCGCCGCGGCTGCCTGCGCGATGTCCCAGCGGCCACCATAGTTGAAGCATACGTTCAGGACAAGCCGTGTGTTGCCCGCGGTGATGGCTTCGGCCTGCTGCAGGCCGGCACGTACCTTCTCGGAGAGGCTCGCCTTGTCGCCCACGAAGTGCAGTTGCACGCCGTCCTTGTGGAGATCGGGCACCTCGCGTGCCAGCGCCTTGGCCAGCAGGTCCATGAGCCCCGAAACCTCATCCGCCGGGCGGTTCCAGTTCTCGGAGGAAAAGGCGAACACGGTGAGCACGCCCACGCCACGTTCGGCGCAGGCACGGGCGCAGCGGCGCAGCGAATCGACGCCCTGCTTGTGGCCCGCAAGGCGCGGCAGCAGGCGGCGTGTGGCCCAGCGACCATTGCCATCCATGACGATGGCGATGTGGTGCGGAACCGCACTCGATGATGAATTCATGGACAGGGGAAAATCAGGTTCCGACGCGCGTCAGATCGCCAGGATTTCCTGTTCCTTGGCGGCCACGAGCACGTCGATGTCGGCAATGTGCTTGTCGGTGAGCTTCTGGATCTCGGCTTCCGAACGCTTCTGATCGTCTTCGGAGGCTTCCTTGTCCTTGACCAGCTTCTTCACACCTTCGTTGGCGTCGCGACGCAGGTTGCGGATCGCGATCTTGGAATTCTCGCCCTCGGTGCGCGCAAGCTTGGTCATCTCCTTGCGGCGCTCCTCGCTCATCGGAGGCATGGGGACGCGGATCAGGTCGCCCATGGACGCCGGATTCAGGCCCAGGTCGCTCTCGCGGATGGCCTTCTCGATCTTTGCGCCCATGTTCTTTTCCCAGGGCTGCACGCTGATCGTGCGGGCATCCAGCAGAGACACATTGGCCACCTGCGACAGCGGCACCATGGAGCCGTAGTACTCGACATGGATGGTGTCCAGCAGCTGCGGGTTGGCACGGCCGGTGCGGACCTTGGAGAGATTGTTCTTGAGAGCCTCGATGGACTGGTCCATCTTGGTCTGGGTGGTTTTCTTGATATCGGCAATGGTCATATGGTTCTCCTCAGCGGGGCGCGGATCACGAAGGCTGAAAAACCCTCAAGCGTACACCAGTGTGCCTTCGTCTTCACCCATGACCACACGCTTGAGTGCGCCGGGCTTCACGATCGAGAACACGCGGATCGGCAGGCGCTGGTCGCGGCACAGCGCGAATGCGGTCGCGTCCATGATGCCGAGATTGCGCGTGATGGCCTCGTCGAAAGTGAGCTGGGAATAACGGGTCGCGGTGGGATCCTTGGCCGGATCGGCGGTATACACGCCATCCACCTTGGTGGCCTTGAGCACCAGCTCGGCGCCGATCTCGGCGCCACGCAACGCGGCCGCGGTATCGGTCGTGAAGAAGGGATTGCCCGTGCCAGCCGCAAACACCACCACCTTGCCCTCTTCGAGGTACTGCAGTGCCTTGGGGCGCACGTAGGGCTCGACCACCTGCTCGATGCCGATCGCGGACATCACGCGGGCCGTGAGGCCCTGCTTGTCCATGGCATCGGCAAGCGCCAGCGCGTTCATCACGGTCGCCAGCATGCCCATGTAGTCCGCCGTGGCGCGATCCATGCCGACAGAACCGCCAGCCACGCCACGGAAGATGTTTCCGCCGCCGATCACCACCGCCACCTCCACGCCCAGGCGTGTGATGTCGGCGATTTCTTCCACCATGCGCACGATGGTCGCGCGGTTGATGCCGAACTGATCATCCCCCATCAGCGCCTCACCAGACAGCTTGAGCAAAATGCGCTTGTGGGCTGGTTTGGCGAGGGTCATGAGTGGTTCTCCGTTAGGCAACAAAAAAATGAAAGAAATAAATGTGATCGGTCAGGGACGCTGCGTCTGAAGAAATCAGGCGCCGGCCTTTGCAGCAGCCACCTGGGCAGCCACTTCGGCAGCGAAGTCGTCAGCCTTCTTCTCGATGCCTTCGCCCACGACGTACATCGTGAACGCCTTGATCGTGGTGTTGGCGGCCTTGAGCATCTGCTCCACGGTCTGCTTGCCGTCGGCAGCCTTCACGAAGACCTGGTTGTACAGCGACACTTCCTTGAGGTACTTCTGCACCGCACCGTCCACCATCTTGGCGGCGATGTCTGCAGGCTTGCCGGACTCTTCGGCCTTGGCGGCAGCCACGGAGCGTTCCTTCTCGATCAGGTCGGCAGGCACGTCGGCGGACGACAGGGCCACAGGCTTCATGGCGGCGATGTGCATTGCCACGTCCTTGGCGGCTACTGCGTCACCGTCGAACTCGACGACCACGCCGATGCGGGTGCCGTGCAGGTACACAGCCAGGTTCGAGCCGTCGAAACGCTTGAAGCGGCGGAACGACATGTTTTCGCCGATCTTGCCGATCAGGCCCTTGCGCACGTCTTCCAGGGTCGGGCCGAAACCGTCTTGCTCGTAGGCCAGGGCGGACAGGGCTGCCACGTCGGCGGGGTTCTTCTCGGCGATCAGCTTGGCGGCCGCGTTCGACATGGCGATGAAGCTGTCGTTCTTGGACACGAAGTCGGTTTCGCTGTTCACTTCGATCATCGCGCCGGTGTTGCCGTTCACGAATGCAGTGATCACGCCTTCGGCAGCGATACGCGAAGCGGCCTTGCCGGCCTTGGTGCCGAGCTTGACGCGCAGCAGCTCTTCAGCCTTGGCCATGTCGCCGTCGGCTTCGGTCAGAGCCTTCTTGCACTCCATCATCGGTGCATCGGTCTTTGCGCGCAGTTCAGCAACCATGCTTGCGGTAATTGCCATCGTATTTCTCCAGTTCAGTTCAGTTCGTTACGGATTGCAGGCTAAAAAAAAGGGGGCTCATGTGAGGCCCCGCTTTTCTTCGCGACGAGTCGCGCGGCCTTCTTTCAATTAGGCAGCGGCTTCGTCCACTTCCACGAATTCGTCGGAGCCTTCGGCCTGGACAGCCTTGACCACTTCGTTCACCGCATTGGCGCGGCCTTCGAGGATTGCGTCGGCGATGCCACGGGCATACAGAGCCACGGCCTTGGCCGAGTCATCGTTGCCGGGGATCACGTAGTCGATACCTTCTGGGGAGTGGTTGGAGTCAACCACACCGATCAGCGGAATGCCCAGCTTCTTGGCTTCGGCAATAGCGATCTTGTGGTAGCCCACGTCGATCACGAAGATGGCGTCCGGCAGGGCGTTCATGTCCTGAATGCCGCCGATGTCCTTCTCGAGCTTTTCCAGTTCGCGCGAGAACATCAGCTGTTCCTTCTTGCTCATGGATTCGAGGCCGGCTTCCTGCTGTGCCTTCATGTCCTTCAGACGCTTGATGGAAGTCTTCACGGTCTTGAAGTTGGTCAGCATGCCGCCCAGCCAGCGCTGGTCAACGAAAGGCACGCCGGCGCGGGTGGCTTCTTCCTTCAGGATTTCACGAGCCTGGCGCTTCGTGCCGACCATCAGGACGGTGCCGCGGTTGGCAGACAGTTGCTTGACGAACTTCTGCGCGTCCTGGAACATCGGGAGCGACTTTTCCAGGTTGATGATGTGGATCTTGTTGCGATGACCGAAGATGAACGGGGCCATCTTGGGGTTCCAGAAGCGGGTTTGGTGACCGAAGTGGACACCGGCTTCGAGCATTTCGCGCATCGTGACGGACATGAGATTTCTCCAAAGGTTGGGTCTTAAATCCAGCCCCGATTAATCGCCGTCCATTCAAAAACGGAAGCAGCGACACCTTGACGGGCCTGGTTTGCGATTGTTTTGCCCGGCGGCCCCCTTAGTCTTCCTGGTGCGAAACCATATACAGTCATCGCATTCAGCCCAAGGCACCACTCGGCAAAACCCTAGGATTCTAGCACATTCCTGCACCACTTCCGTGGTACATCGCCGCTCGGACTCCCTTCATCCCACCACCAAAGGCCGCGCCAGGCATCGCCGCAGACCATCGTTTGCGTTTCCGCCACGGCAGCGTCACCGTCTTCCGCGATAGTGCGGGTTCACATTGATTGACGCTTGTTTGCGGATACCAAGGTCATTGCGTGCCCGACTGGCTCCGGGGACTCGGCACTCAGAGGACAATGCACGGTTCGCCACGGGCCGCGCAAAATTCAGAGCACCAAAACGGTGCCATGACTGGGTGACGCAATGCCGGACGGGTTGCATGATTGTCTGAAAACATTGAGATTCCATGGAAATAGCGATTGTGGGCGCTGGCATCGTAGGCATTGCCACTGCTTATGAACTGGCCTGTGACGGCCACCGCGTGACGGTGTATGAACAGCGTAGCGCCGCCGCCGAAGAAGCCAGCTTTGCGAGTTCGGGCCTGCTGGCCCCGTCCCTGCTGATTCCATGGGCAGCCGCGGGCGTGGGCGCGGCCTCCACCTCGATGCTCTGGGGACGGCAGCCCGCGTTTCGCATGGCGCGCGGGGCCGGCCGAGCCGAGTATTCGTGGCTGCTGCGCTGGCGCAAGGCAGCGCGCTCGCCGTCCGCCGAAGCGACACTGACCGCGCTCGAGCGGCTCGGACGCTACAGCCTCGAGCGCACACGCAAGCTCTCCGCGCTGTTCGAGATCGACATCGAAACCAGCCATGGCACGCTGGTGCTGCTGCGCGGCAAGCATGACCTGCGCAAGCTCCAGCCCGTGCCCGACCTGCTCCGCAACGGCGGCAGCACGATCACCGAGATCGATGCAGACACCACCCGGCTGATCGAGCCCGGGCTCTGCCCCGACATTCCCCTGCTGGGCGCGCTCCATGCACCCGATGGCGAAGCCGCCAACTGCCGCCTGTTCGCGCAGGTGATGCGTTATGCGGCGCAGGAGCATGGCGTGAAGTTCCTTTTCAATACACGGGTGGAGTCGATCTCCGGCCACCCGGTCACCCTGCAGGTCGGGGGCGACAGCACGCCGCGCAGGGCCGATGCAGTCGTACTCTGCGCCGGCCTTGCCAGCGCCGGCCTGTTGCGCCGGCACGGGGTGAACCTGCCGGTGGCCGCCCTCCATGGCTACACCATCAGTGCGCCTCTGCGCGAGGAACTGCACGCCCCGCAGGGCACGGTGATCGATCCGGTGCACCGCATCACCATCGCACGCCAGGGACAGCGCGTGCGTGTCTCGGGTGGCGCAGAGCTTGGCCATGGCGGCGGCGAGCACCATGCCGAGACTCTTCAGAAGCTGTATTCGGCACTCTCCGGCTGGTTTCCTGGGGGTGCGCAACTCTCGTCCCAGCAGTTGCAGATCTGGCGCGGTGCGCGCCCCACCCTGCCCGATGGCGCGCCGGCCCTTGGCGCAAGCGGTATTCCCGGCCTGTGGTTGAACACCGGCCACGGTGCCTGCGGCTGGGCACTGGCCTGCGGTAGCGCGAGGCTGCTGGCCGACCAGATCGCCGGGGCTCCCATGGCCATGGAGATCGACGCGTTCGGCGCGCACCGCTTCTGAGAACGCGTCCGCGCCCCGGGGCACAATGGCGCGATGCAGCGCGTCACCTTCGATCATCCTCACCCGCTTCACGACCTGCAAGCCACGCGACAAATCGAGGCGGCAGGCATCGCCGCCACCGGCCCGCATGTGCTGATGCAGCGGGCCGGCGCATGCGTTGCACGGCTCGCACAGGCTCTGGCACCCCATGCGCGGTTGATCTGGATAGCCTGCGGTGCCGGCAACAACGGCGGCGACGGACTCGAAGCCGCGGCGCTGCTGCATGCCCATGGATTCCGGGTGCAGGTGAGCTGGCTGGGCTCGGTCGAGAAGGCATCGGCCGACACCCTGAAGTCATGGCACAAGGCAGTCGCCGCAGGTGTACTGTTCGTCGACGAGCCTCCGCACGACCTGGAAGACCAGGACCTCTGCATTGATGCCCTGCTGGGCATCGGACTCACGCCGCACGACAGCGGCCGTTCGCCGTCTGCGGCACTGCGGTCGCTGCTCGACGTGGTGCGCGGCACGCGGGCCACGGTGCTCTGCGTCGACCTGCCCTCGGGTCTGATGGCGGATTCGGGCCAGTGGGCCGCGGGCTTTGAGCCACTGCCGTCCCCTCCATCTGCACCGCGCCACACCTTGAGCCTGCTCACGCTCAAGCCGGGCCTTTTCACAGGCATGGGCCGCGATGCAGCCGGCACGGTCTGGCTCGACGACCTGCAACTGCCGTCCCCCGATGCCGCGCCCCGCGCATGGCTGGCATGCGCCCCTCACGGCATCCATCCATCGCGACCACATGCCAGCCACAAGGGAAGCTGGGGCGACGTCGCCGTGGTCGGCGGCGAAGGCCTGGAAGAACGCGGCATGGGCATGACGGGTGCGGCACTGCTGGCCGCCTCCGCGGCATTGCATGCGGGCGCCGGGCGGGTGATGCTTTCCGCGCTCGATCCTGCCCTGACCCAATCTCCAGCCCTGGCACCCGAGATCATGCTGCGCCGTTTCGAAAAGCTGGACCTGGAGACGGCCACCATCGTCTGCGGCTGCGGTGGGGGCGATGCCGTCAGGACCGTCCTCCCGCAGATCCTGAAGACCGCCCGTCGACTGGTGCTCGATGCAGATGCCCTCAACGCGATCGCGACCGATGCCGGCATGCAGGCATTGCTTGCACAACGCGCGCGCCATGCGAGCTTCGTCACCGCCATGACGCCCCATCCGCTGGAGGCCGCGCGGCTGCTCGGCAGCGATACGCGCACCGTGCAATCCGACCGCATCGCCGCCGCGCGCGAGCTTGCAGAGCGCCATGGCTGCATCGCCGTGCTCAAGGGCTCGGGCAGCATCATCACGGCGCCGGGCGAGACCCCCTTCATCAATCCAACAGGCAATGCACGCCTTGCCACAGGCGGCACCGGCGATGTGCTGGCGGGATTGCTGGGCGCAAGAATCGCGGCCCTCGACAACACGCAGGATGGCCTGGCCCGGCGGGCCTTCCTCGCCGCTTGCCAGGCCTGCTGGCAGCATGGCCGGGCGGCCGAAGACGATCTTTTCTCCCGGGGCCTCACTGCATCCGGCCTGGCCCGGGCACTTTCACCGATGTGACATCCGCCCAACGCGAATTGCAAGCAAGGGTGAACTCGAACGTTCGCAACGCGGAATAGCCCTCGTCCGACAACATTTCTCCCAGATCGAATGCTCCAATAGAGTCAGCTTGTCAACCCCGATAAGCACTCACACGTTGATTACCTGCAAACCATCTTTTTCCGAGGACCCTGTCATGAACCGCAACATCCGCCAAGGATCGCGCGCACTGGCAGCCTTCACGGTAACGGTAGCTTTGGCTGTAGCGGCCACTGCCATGACACTGATTCCCGATGAGGCTGTGCAGTCCGTCGATTCGTTGATCACAGCAAACACGCAACTGGACAAACTGCTGAGCGCAGAATTGTTCAATTGAGCTTCTGACGACTCCGTCGCAAGGGGTTCTGGCGGGCGAATCTCACGCCGCCCGCCGACTCCTGATCGCCGATCTTTCACACCTTCACATCAAGGCCTCTTTTCAGGGGCCTTTTCATTTTTTGCGCTGCCGTCGCCTTTCATATCCCCGGCCTGAACAGGCTGCCCCTGTGTCCGGACCAGCGCCATGCGGCGCTTGATGGAGGCCTCGAGCGCCTCGTCCCCGAGGGTACGCGCCCGCTCGGCGCGCAAGCTCAGCCAGCCCAGCAGCGCCCTGCTCCACCCCTGGGCCGATGCCACATCGCCTGCCTTCACCAACGTCTCCGGCGTGGCCCGCCCGGCACGCAGCGCGGCACCCGAAGCCACCAGCAACGACAGCGGATCGGCGATCTCTGCGATCGCACCCACGTTCGTCGCCGCTTTGCGCTGGGCCTCGGGCAGCAGCGCGACCTGTTGCGCGGTGAGCCCGCGTCCGGCCAGATAGTCGGCATAGGCCAGGAGCTCGGCCGGCTGCACGTCGGCGCGCAAGGCCTCGAAGGCCGGGCAATCCAGCACCTCCGCACTGGCCGCCTGCGCAGCGCAGCGGTTGAGCTCCACCTTCGCCAGCACATCGGGGCGACCCGTGCGCGCGGCCTCGCTGCGCGCCGCACGCCACTCCTGATCCGCCACCCGGCTCCTGCCGGAGAGATAGGCATCGCTTGCGCGCTGCACCGAGCCGAAGGCGTTGACCTGCCAGTCGGGCACGGGGGGCTTGTCAGCGCATGCCCCCAGCATCAATGCGCCGCCGAGCACCGCCAAGCGCGCCAGCTGCCGGGACATGCAAAACCTCATAGGAACACGGGAAGACCCGGCGACGGCAACAGCGGTTCTGTTCATGGCAGTTTCAGCTCCGAATCCTTGGCGAACGGCCATTTGCGGTTGATGTCGGCAAGCAGCGACTCCACCTTGCGCAGATTGGCCTCGACCTCTCCGCGCAACGCACCCAGATCGGTCGTCGCCTCGCGGGCGTTGGCCCCCACGGCCTGCGCCTCCACCAGTACCGCATCGATCTTGGTGAGACTCTGGCGCGTGTCCGCCAACAACCCGTTGAGCTGCACCACGGCACCACGAACATCCGCCACCAGCCCCGCGTCCTTGCCCGCGCCGAACACCTGCCTGTCGGCCTTGCCGACCATGCCGTCAAGGCGCACCAGCAACTGGTTCACGCGGTCGAGCGCGGCGGCCAGCTTCTTCGCATCCGCCTCGTTTCCGGTCAGCACCTTGATCGCGCCTCCCGGGCCGTTGAGGCTGTCGGTCAGCGTGCGCACGTTCTCGACCACGCCGCCCAGCGCCGAGCCCTGGCTGGTCATGGCGTTCAGGTTGTCCAGCAACTCGCGTGCGGACGACATGAGCTGGGGGATCTCCGCCGTGGCATCGCCACGCAGCACCGGGCGCATGGCTCCGTCCTCGAGCTGCGGGTCGGTCAGGATGCCGCTGTAGGCCTTGATCGACGTGCCGCCGACGATGCCGCTCACCAAGGTGAACACGCTGGTCGCGCGCAGCCAATGCGCATCCTTCTTCGGCACGTCGATGAGGATGTGCACCTCGGCGTTGTCCGCCAGTTCGATGCGTCGCACCCGGCCGATCGGAAAGCCCTGGAACGTCATGTCCATGCCCACCGACACGCCCTGCGAATCATCGGCCGTGAGAATCAGGCGCTGCGTGGGCTCGAATACGCCGCGCGCATACATCAGGTAGACGACGGCGCCCACGATGAGCGCCGCCGTGAACAGCAGCATTGCCACGGCCTTGCGCTCCAGATGCGCGACCGGCCGCAGCAGCTCCTCGCTTTCCAGCAGGGGCCTTTGCCTGGTTGTCGGTTCGTTCTCTGGATCATTCATCCTGTTGTACCCAGTGTGGTTTCAGTTCAGTAATAGTTGACCACCAGCGATGCGGCCTCGATGAGCAGCAACACGGCGAACATCCGCGCCAGC
Organism: Diaphorobacter ruginosibacter; assembly: GCF_014395975.1. Lineage (NCBI taxonomy): Bacteria > Pseudomonadati > Pseudomonadota > Betaproteobacteria > Burkholderiales > Comamonadaceae > Diaphorobacter > Diaphorobacter ruginosibacter. The sequence continues at coordinate 3,358,047 of NZ_CP060714.1, forward strand.
CCGCCCAGCTCGGAATCCAGCCTGCGCGGCCCGCCGGCCAATGGGGTCCTGGCATCCGCATACAACCCCTCGGCCATTGGAATGAGCGCAATCGCCAGGCTGAAGCACACGGTCTTGAAGGCGAAGATCGCTGTGACCTGCGGCGAGAACACATGGCCGAACATGCGCGTGTAGATGGGCAGCCCCGCCACGCTCAATCCATAGACTCCCACATAGGCCATCACCAGCGCCACCACGCAGGACAGCGCCGCCAGCGTCACGCTGGCATAGATGCCCGCCACCACGCGCGGCAGCAACTCGACGCGGATGGGGTCCGCGCCATGACCGCGCAGCCGCTCGAAATGCCCCGATTGCTGCATCAGCGCCAGCCTGGTGCCGTTGGGAATCGTGGCACGCATGGCCACGAACAACGCCGCGGTAAGCGGGATCAGCTCCAGCACCAGCACGCGGATCACCATCTCCATCGCATAGCGCGACAGTCCATAGCTCTGCGCCGTCACCACGACGATGCGCGTGATCACCAGGCTCAGCAGCGCCGCAAGCAAGGTATGACCGACAAGGATCGGGGCGGTCTCCATGTACATGTGCCGCGCCAGGCGCCAGCGCGTGGCGCGGTTGTAGCTGGAGGGCGAGAGCATCAGCACCAGCACCACCGCGCCCAGGTAGATGATGCGCCACCAGGCCACGGCCCAGCGCCGCAGCATGTTCCACGTGCGGTGCGGCAGATCGACGATGCCCTGTGCTGCACTCATGGATCGATCATAGCGGGGCGGACGCACCTTCCGGCGTCAGACATGACGCTTGTGCGCCGGCTGCGGAGCAGGCACGGGCTCGGCATCGGCACGCTCATGCAGAGCGTCGATCACCTGGCAATGGCCGCCGGTGCCGTCGCAGCGGCCGCGCAGCGACAGCAGTTCATGCTCCAGCGTCTGCAGTTCGGCAAGGCGCGTGCGTACATGCACCAGGTGCTCGTCGAGCGTGGCGCAGGCGGCGTGGGCATCGCTTTCGGATCCCGCATCGAGCGCGAGCAGAGTGCGCACCTCGCCCAGCGACATGTCCATCGCCCGGCACAGGCGCACGAAGCGCAGCCGGTGGATTTCCTCATCGCTGTAGAGCCGGTACAGGTTGCCCCCACGCGCCTGCTCGGGCAACAGCCCCTCTTTCTCGTAGTAGCGAATGCTGGCCGCGGGAATGCCCGAGAGGCGGGCGGCATCTCCGATACGGTATTGTGGGCTTTGCTGGGACATCGCTTGACCTTCAAGTGACTTCAAGGTTTCCAATCATGGCATGAGCCAAATGACCCCACTCCCCAAGCCACTGGAACCCCTGGATCACAACCATGGTCATGATCACGCGCACGACCATGGCAAGGACCACGGGCACGACCACGCCCAGCCCGCCCGGAAGGCACGGGCTGCACCGCCCGCCATCGGCTGCGGCGCCTGCTGCGGGGGCCTGCGCAGGCTTCGCACGCGCACGGTAACGAAGACGGCGGCGACGACCACGCCGGCCATGACCACGGCGTGCTGCCCGGCTGGCCGCGCATCTTCGCAGCGCTTGCCGTGGCCCTCGGTGCAGAGGTCAGCCACTGGTTCCAGCTCGAGTATGTGGGCATGGCGCTCGCGGTTCTCGCCATTGCGCTGTCGGGCCTGGGTGTCTACAAGGCCGGCATCCAGAGCCTGCTGAAGCTCAAGCTCGGCATCCATGCACTCATGGCCGTGGCGGTCACGGGCGCCTTCATCATCGGCCAATGGCCCGAAGCGGCCATGGTGATGGCGCTCTATGCCGCGGCGGAACGCATCGAGGATCAGGCGATGGACAAGGCACGCAACGCCATCCGCAGCCTGCTCAACCTGGCCCCCGAAACGGCCGACGTGCTGCTGGCCGACGGTACCGTGCAGAAGTTGCCCGTGGAACAGGTCAGCCTCGGCGCGCTGGTACGCGTGGCACCCGGCGCACGCGTGCCGCTCGATGGCAAGGTCACCCAGGGCGAGAGCACGGTCGACCAGGCACCCATCACCGGCGAAAGCAAGCTCGCCGACAAGGCCGTCGGCGACGACCTGTATGCCGGCAGCGTCAACCAGCACGGCGAGTTGCAGATGCAGGTCACCTCACCGCCCGACAACACGCTGCTCGCACGCATCGTTCACGCCGTGGAGGAGGCCCAGGCCTCGCGCGCACCGACCCAGCGTTTCGTGGACCGCTTCGCACAGGTCTACACGCCCATCGTCTTCGTGCTCGCCGTACTGCTGGCCGTGCTGGCACCGTTCGTGATGGGCTGGACCTGGCACCAGTCCGTCTACCAGGCTCTGGCGCTGCTCGTGATCGCGTGCCCTTGTGCCCTCGTGATTTCCACGCCCGTGACCGTGGTGAGCGCCCTGACCGCCGCCGCCAAGCGCGGCATCCTGATCAAGGGCGGCAGCGCGCTCGAAGAGGCACGCAACATCAAGGTGATCGCGCTCGACAAGACCGGCACGCTCACCACCGGCAGCCCCACGCTCGTGCAGTGGCAGGCCCTGGCCGCTGGCGATGACGCGGACGCCGCGCACATCGCATGGCAGCTCGCCAGCCGCTCGGACCACCCCGTCTCGCGCGCCATTGCAGCGGGTCTTGCCAAGACCCTGCCCGCCAACCTGGAGAACACCGTGCAGGATCTCAAGGCGCTGCCCGGGCGCGGCGTGGAAGGCCAGGTGAACGGCACACGCCATGTCCTGGCGAACCTGCGCATGATCCGCGAGATGGGCCTGGCCACCCCCGAACTGGAAAAGCAGCTCGTCGAGCAGGAAACCCAGGGGCGCACCGTCACCCTGCTGGCCGATGCGCGATCGGTACGCGCGCTGTTCGCCGTGGCCGATCCGCTGCGCAGCACCTCGCGCGAGGCGGTGGAACAGCTCAGGGCCGTAGGCGTCGAACCCATCGTGCTGAGCGGCGACAACACCGCCACCGTCCGTGCCGTGGCGGCCGAGGCCGGTATCGAAGACGCGCGCGGCAGCCTGCTGCCGCAGGACAAGCTCGACCTGCTCGCCACCTTCCAGAAGACCAAGGGCCCCACCGCCATGACCGGCGACGGCATCAACGACGCTCCGGCGCTCGCCAAGGCCGACGTGGGCTTCGCCATGGGCGGTGCACACTCCACCGGCATGGCCATGGAAACCGCCTCCGTCGTCCTCATGAACGACGATCTGCGCCGCATCCCGGACACCGTGCGCCTGTCGCGCTCCGCGCACAGCATCCTCTGGCAGAACATCAGCCTGGCGCTCGGGATCAAGGTGATCTTCTTCGTGCTCGCACTCATGGGCATGGCCACGATGTGGATGGCCGTGGTGGCCGACATGGGAGTTTCGCTGCTGGTGGTGGCCAATGGGCTGCGGTTGAGGAACTGGGGCGGAAAGTAAGGACTCCGGCCATGGATATGCCGTCGGGTTCGACGCGCCCCGAACGGCACCTGCTCGAAGACAGGGCTGCAGTCCGGGCTAGTGCGGATTCGACGCCCCGCCGGGGCGACGCAATCCGCTCCAACCCAACAGCACAGCAAAGGCCATGAGTAGCGCCATGCTCCAGGCGGAAAGCATGGGTACCGGCTGCAGTGCAGCAGGTGCTGCAGAGATTTGGAGCATGGCATGAGGATCCTGGATGACGCCCGCAACGGAGTTGCCATCACCTGCGTCACCGTCCGTCACGGTATAGGTCACCCGCCCACTGTCGGTATCGCTTTTTCCATGGGCAAACCAGCCGTGCGGACCGTATTTGTAGGCCGTCAGATCTGCCAAGCTGCCTTCAGGATAGTCCACCTGCACGGTCAGGGTACCGCCAGGGCATGTGATGGCCGTGAAGGCCAGAGCCCCCAACGGAGCCGCTGCGTATGCAGGCAACGGACCGGGAGCCTCTCCCCATTGCGGCGCTGCACCCTGCAGTGCGCAGCCGTTCATGTCGCTGGTGATACGCACCCTTTCAGCCTTGCTGCCACCAACCGGTCCGTCGAACAATGGAATATCCAGCACCAACGCCAGGCTGGCATCGGACGTGCCGCCGCGATTGCTGGCTTTGGCGGTCAGCCGGTGCGGCCCGGTGCTCAGGACTTGGGAGAGTAGAAACCGGCCGTCGACTTCAGCGACAACAACACCAAGAGAAATCACCCCATCGAAGACCTCCACCGTGCTTTTCGGTACGGCGGTGCCGACGATGGTGCCGTCATCGGCCGAGATGAGTTGCGGCGGGACGGGCCGGACCAGCGCGGCAACCCGTACGTTCTGCCGTACCTGCAAGGCGGGAGCGTAGCGCACATTGCCTATCTGATCCGCATTGATCGTGCATACGCCCTCCGCCACAAAACGAACCGAATGACTTCCCGGTTCGAGAGTGCACACGTTGCCTGTATCGGCAGCAATTGAAAGAATGACCGGGTTGCCCGACGCGCCGCCGGTGGCGACTACGTCATAGCTGTCACCGACCTGCGCGGCTGAAGGGGCCGCGCTCGTGAAGACGATGACCTGCTCGAGCAGCACGGGGAGCTCTACCTCGAAGCTTTGCGACACGTCCGCTGCCGCAGCAAACTCGGCGTTGCCAGCCTGACTTGCGGTGATCGTGCATGCCCCCAAGGCGATCGGCATCAGTACATTGCCCGCAACAGTGCACACACTCGTCGGCCCCGCTGCAAAGCTCAGCGGCAATCCTGAACTGGCATGGGCTTCGAGCATGAACGGAATGCCCGGCACATGCGAACCGATGATGGGAAAGTCGATGTATTGGTCTGCACCGCTCGAGGCAGCACCTTTTTGCACTTCAACCGCGCCGATGTCGCATAGCCCCCCAACGGAGTTCGCACCGGGACGCGGCTGGCCACGCTGATCGAGGGTAACGCCCTCCAGGCAAGGAGCGGCATCGATCAGTGAACTGCCGGTGCGCGGCATGAATGTGCGCGTCAACCCTCCGTTGTGTGCAAGCGTGGCGAGTTCGGCATCGCCATCGATCCGGTTAGAGCCGGACTGCGTCAGGTTGCCATGCAGGTTCGACAGAAGGCTCGTACCCTCTTCGATGTTGCCCGCGATCACACTATTGGTCACGGTGCCACCCCCCTGCGCGTGGATGCCGCCGCTGGCTACGAGGTCCGGGCGCAGCCTGTAGGAGCTATTCCCCGATATCGTGGCATGCAGCAAGGTGACGCTACCGAAGCTGGCGACGCCTGCCCCGGCGCCATCCGCTCGGTTGCCCGTGATCGTGCTGTTGGTGATCGTCAATGGGCCTTCGCTACGCAGCCCCCCTCCGGCGCTGTCTTGCACCACGTAGGGTTGCTTGTTGATCTGGCCTGCCGCGTTGTTGTTGGCGATCAGGCTGTTGCTCACGGAAAGCGAATTGAAGGCATGAATACCGCCGCCATCACCGATGACGGCTTCGTTGCCGGTAATCTCACAGTTCTCGATGACCAGTGCGCCTCGACTGTAGATACCACCTCCCGACCCGGGACTGGAGTAGCCCACGCGATCACCGGTGGGAACAAAGCCCGCGTATGCCTTGTTGTTCCTGACAGCACAATGGCGCAAGGTGAGCGTGCCATCATTATTCACGCCCCCGCCGTGGCCAGGGTCGGAGGCACGACTGCCGGGCGCGCCACGCGGCATGGCCCCGACCACCCCGCCGCTCAGGGTCAGCCCCTCGACAGTAGCGTTGGCACCGGAGGCCACGGCGAGAATACGAAACCGCGTCTGCGGTGTGCCGTAGCCGTAGCCTCGATGCAGATCGAGTTGGTCCGGGCCTGGACCGATCAGTTCCACGCGGTCACGCAACGCAGGCAGCGCCGATGCCAGCAGCAGTTGCTTGGGAGTGCCGTCGAACAAGCCCGACTCGAAAACGATCCGATCGGTCACCAGCGGATTCGGGTCACCCGCCGAGCAAGCGCCGCGGACCACATTGTCATTGGCGGACCGGATGGCATCGCGCAAACTGCAATGCGTGGTGCTTGTATCGTCCAGCGTGGTGACGACAATCGCTGCCGTATTGCCGTCAGGGTGGACCGTAAAGCTGCGCGTCACCGGCACTGCAGGGGCGTACTCCGCATTCCCCTCTTGCGTGGAGGTGACGATGCAGATCCCCGTGCCGCTCGCTCCGCCGGCGATCACCGTGTTTCCCGATAGGGAACATGGGCCTTGAGCGGCATAGCGCACGGGCAGCCCCGAACTGGTGACGGCCTTGAGCGCCTGAGGTGGATCGCTGAGCACGCGATCGGAGAGCGCAGGAAACTCGATCCCCTGGGCGATCTTGGTGTGGGCGCTGCTGATTTGCAGGCTGCGCTGCACGGCCATGCGCGGCAAATCCGCGCCGCCTCCTTCGGCAGGAAGCGAGACTTCAAGTACGCACGAGCCGACGGCCAAGGGCGTAACCATCCAACCCGAGGCGGCACATACCAGCGGTGTCAATGTGACGAGATTCAACCGTCCCGTTGCATCGGAGCCCAGCGGCCGCGTAGCCGCCACGATCAGCTGAAACGCCCCTTCACTCAACAGGCGGTCGGACGGCGCATCGAAGCGCAGGCTTTGCTCCAGGCGACCGCGGAACTCATGCGCGCCGATCTCGCACTTGCCATCGAGTGGACGCGGTCCACCCGTCTGGTCCACGGAAACTTCATAGCAATCCGTGGCATTGATCGCGGGGCTCGCGGGCAAGATGGTTTGAACGCGTGCAAGACCATCATCCAGCAAAGGCCCCAGACGAGCCTCAGCGACCAGATCATGGGGCTGAAAGTTGCCTATCCCTGAACGATCACCAAACAGGTTGCGTGCAGGCGCCCCGTTGAGGTCTGCATCCACATCGGGCGACATGTCCGCACTGTTGCCAGCGATCAAGTTAGCTGCCAGGGTCAAGCCGTTCTCGAGCGAGTCGTTGGAAACGAACAGATCCAATCCTCCGCCAACGCCAGCGCGGTTATTGGTGATGGTGTTGTGGCTGAGGTTCAGCCTGTCGAAAAGACTCTTGGAGTCGATGCCGATGCCGCCTCCATTCATGTCTGCACGGTTGCCGTGCAGCATGCTGTTGACAAGCCGGAACTGGTCGTTTTCGAACGTGCGCACCATGATCCCGCCGCCACTGCGGCCTGCGCGATTGCCATACACGCTCAGGCGTTCAAGGAGAATGTCGTCTCCATAGACGATCATTCCTCCGCCTTCATCGGTTGCGACATTGTCGTGGATCGCACTGGTGCGGATCCGAGGTGACTCTCCGGCAAACAGGCCACCGCCGCTGGACGCTTGATTGAATGCGATCTCGCTGCTCTCGATCGTCATGGCCCCGCCATGGATGCCGCCCCCGCCCGCACCCGTACGATTGCCGACCACAGAGCTGCGCAGCATCGTCAATGTTCCTTCAGCGACATAGATACCCCCGCCGCCGCCATCATCTCCTGGTGCCTGATGGCTGGCGACTGTACGGTTGTTGGCGATGCGGCTATCGACAATAGACAGAGTGGATCCGCGAAAATAGACCCCTCCGCCCGTCGGATTGATATTGAATACGGTTCCGGGCCTGGCAGAGCGGACAGCCTGGTTCCCCTCCACAATGCAGCGCGCTATTTCCAGATCACCGGAACTGCGGATGCCGCCGCCTTGGTCATCCATCACCGCGCCATTGGCCAGAGTGACAGCACTGAGACGGGTCCGCCCGCCTTCAACGGTCAGGATGCGAAAAAAGGGAGCCTCGTCCGCGCGTCGGACCATGAGGCTCTGTGCGCCAGGCCCACTGATCGCAACCCGACCCTTGAGCGAGGGCAGAGAACTGTTCAGTGTCAGCGTGCGTTGCCCTTCGCCAGCAAACAATGCCGTGTCAAAGACGATCTCATCCTCGGCCACACCGTCGGCATCGCCGGCCGGACAGGCGCCGGTGGCTGCATTGTTCGTAGCGGCGATCATGGCATCACGCAGTGTGCATCGCACTGTGCTCACATCGTCCAGCGTGTCCACGGTGATGCGCACCGCATGGGCGAGGGGTGCGGCCCCGGCAAGCAGCAACCCGCACGCCGCAATCAAGCAGCGCTGCATCATTCCTTCCATAAGTGAAGTCCTTTCGTGGCAGACGCTTGGGTCTGCCAGCGAGAGTATGTGCAGTGAACGCAAGCGCAGTCCATAGTACAAATAGACTAGCGAACTCCACGCAGCGCCAGCATGGGCCGAGGTACATCACCTGCCTTCGCGAAGACGCCTGCGGGAGAAATCCATACCTCAGGGCATCTCCACCGGAACTAAATCCAACTCCGGCTATCATTCATCCCATGCACCGCATAGTCTCCATGGCCCTTGTCTTCCTGCTGGTCCTTCGTGGCCTGCTGGGCGACGCCATGGCCATGGGGGTGATCCCGGTGGGCGCAGTGCCGGCCGCAGAGCATTCCGCCTCCGCGCAGCACGCGTCGCACGCGGAGCAAAGCGACCTGCAGCATGGGCTTCATGCCGCCGTAGACGCATCGACGGAGCAGGCCAAGCATTGCAAGAGTGATGCTGCATCCCTCAAACACTGCGGCAACACCCAGCACCATACCCCGTCGTGCTCGGCGTGCGATATCTGCAACTCATCCCTCCACGCCCCTGCGGAACAGGTGCTGGCCACCGAGTCGGCACCGCAATCCCTGCAGGCCGCTCCCAACTCGCGCTTTGTGAGCGCGCAGTCTGCACAGGTGGTCAAGCCACCCATTTCCTGAGCTTTCACGCCCTTGGTGCGTCCGCCGTTTGCTGCTGCCCTCCGGGGTGAGCATGCCGGCCCGGCGGACGCTGTGTGAAATTCATGCTCTCAGGAGATTGCCATGCGCGCCGCGCATTCCTCTCTTTTTTCCTCCATTGTTTTCCGGGCAATGGCGACAACGCTGGGCGTTATCGTCAGCCTCACGGCGGCCCACGCGCAGAGTCGCGACGCGTCGCCACCGTCGTCCTCACCATCCATCACGGATGCCCATGCACCGACCCTGGCGCTTGAACACGAGGCGCTGCAACCCGCTGGCCAGATCGTTCAACAGCCCGGTGACTGGCGTGCCGCCAATCGCGCCGTCGCCGAGTTTCCCCGCGGGCATGCAGATGTCCTGAAATGGGAAGCGGCACAGCCCCAGGGCGGCGCGAAAACGCCTGCGGCCGTGCCGAAGTCCCGGCCCACGAGCCACCAGCATCACATGCATGATGGAGCCAAGCCATGAACACGCGCCGGATAACCACCACGCTGTCGGCATTGACTGCGGCGCTCGTGCTCGCCGGTTGCGCAAGTGTCGCAAGCGATGGCCTGCGCGGCGACGTGCAGCAGCAGACACAGAGCCGATTGCCCAAGGACGCACAGCTCGCCTCGGCGAATGCCGATGCGCGCAAGGAGGCGCAGGACCGCATTGCCGACTGGCTCAAGCAACCTGTCGACCAGGACACGGCCGTGCGCATTGCGCTCCTGAACAATCCCGATCTGCATGCGCAGCTCGCCGAGCTGGCGGCACAGGATGCCGAGCGCGCGCAGGCGCTCACGCTGATCAATCCGACGCTCACGCTGGGACGCTTCACCAACGGGCACGAGCGCGAGATCGAGCGCCAGCTCGGCTTCAACCTGGTCAACGTGATCACCCTGCCCTGGCGTTCGCGCTGGCTTGGCTGGCAGATGGAGCGCGCAACGCTGCAGGCTTCGCAGAACGTGCTGCTGATGGCCGCAGAGACCCGCAGGGCGTGGCTGCGTGCCGTGGCATCGGAGCAATCGCTGGCGGCCGCAGTGAAGATGAACGACGCCGCGCAGCTGGGTGCGGAACTGGCCCGGCGCATGGCGCAGGTGGGCAACTTCAACAAGCTGCAGCAGGCGCGCGAGCTGTCGATCGCACAGGAGTCCGCAGCGCAGCTCGCACGCGCACGGCTGGCCGCGGCAACCGACCGCGAGCAGCTCTCGCGCATGATGGGCCTGTGGGGCACGCAGGCGGCGTTCCAGTTGCCTGCGCAATTGCCCGCCATTCCACGCAGTGCCGGCGAACTGCGTTCGGGTGACGACGCGGAAGCCACCGCGCTGCGCGAGCGGCTCGACCTGCGCGCGCTGCGGCGGGACCTGGACACGACGGCGGATCGCGGAGGCTGGGCGGGCGTGGGTGCCGTGTTCGGCGATATCGGTGCGACGTACTCCAACAACCGCAGCACGGATCGCGAAACCGGCCACGTCGAGAAGACGCGCGGCTGGGAACTGGACCTGCCGCTGCCCATTTTCGACTGGGGAGGCTCCGCCTCGGCCCGCACGCGCGCCGAGGTCCGGCGCAGTGCCGCGCTGCTGCAATCCACCGCCCTGCGCGCGCGCGGTGAGGCACGGACCAGCTGGTCGCGCTACCGCACGGCATGGGACCTTGCGCACCAGCAGCAGGCCGAGGTGCTGCCGCTTGCCAAGCTGGTGCAGGACGAGACCGTGCTGCGCTACAACGGCATGTTCGACAGCGTCTGGCAACTGCTTGCGCAAGCGCGTGCCACCACGCAGGCCGTGGTGAATGCGACCAATGCCCAGCGCGACTTCTGGCTGGCAGAAACCGATCTGCAGTTGGCACTGACCGGTACGTCGCCCGGCGAAACCGCAGCGCTCGGCAGCAGCGCATCCAACGCCGCCAGCAACACCAACGAACAAGGCCACTGACATGCAACGCCGCAATTTCTTCAAAGGCGCTGCAACCGCCGTTACGACCGCGGTTGCAGCCGCCTCCGTCAGCCGCGTGGCCATGGCCGCGCTGCCCGAACCCGCAAGCCAGTCGTCGGCGGACACCGCCGCACCCCTGGTTCCGCCGAATGGCCGGCCCTACCGGCCGGTGGTCACGCTCAACGGCTGGACCACTCCGTGGCGCATGAGCAATGGTGTCAAGGAGTTCCACCTGGTGGCCGAACCCGTGGTGCGCGAGGTCGCCCCCGGCTTCTCGGTGAACATGTGGGGCTACAACGGCCAGAGCCCGGGCCCGACCATCGAGGTGGTCGAGGGCGACCGCGTGCGGATCTATGTGACCAACCGCCTGCCCGAGCACACCACCATCCACTGGCACGGCCAGCGCCTGCCAAACGGCATGGACGGTGTGGGCGGGCTCACGCAGCCCCACATCGCGCCCGGCAAGACCTTCGTCTACGAGTTCGTCGCACGCCGGCCCGGCACCTTCATGTACCACCCGCATGCCGACGAGATGGCGCAGATGGCGATGGGCATGATGGGCCTGTGGATCACGCACCCCAAGGCCGCAAGCCCGCTGATCGCCCATGTGGATCGCGACTACGCGTTCCTGCTTTCGGCCTATGACGTGGAGCCCGGGGCCATGACGCCGCGCGTCAACGAGATGACGGACTTCAACATCTGGACCTTCAACAGCCGCGTATTCCCCGCGATCACGCCGCTGGTCGCCAAACAGAACGACCGCGTGCGCATCCGCGTGGGCAACCTCACGATGACCAACCACCCGATCCACATCCACGGCCATGAGTTCGAGGTGACCGGCACCGATGGCGGCCCCGTTCCCAGGAGCGCGCGCTGGCCCGAGGTGACCACTGACGTCGCGGTGGGCCAGATGCGGCAGGTGGAGTTCATTGCCGACGAGCTGGGTGACTGGGCGCTGCATTGCCACAAGAGCCATCACACCATGGGTGCCATGGGGCATGACGTGCCGACGATGATCGGCGTGGATCATCGCGGGCTGGTCTCGAAGATCCAGAAGATCGTGCCCGACTACATGCTGATGGGCGAGCGCGGCATGGGAGACATGGGCTCGATGGAAATGCCTCTTCCGGACAACACCTTCCCCATGATGAGCGGCACCGGCCCGTTCGGATCGCTCGAGATGGGGGGTATGTTCACCACGCTCAAGGTGCGCGCGCAGCTGGGTGCCAACGACTACCGCGATCCGGGCTGGTTCAAGCACCCCAAGGACACCGTGGCATGGGAATGGACGGGCAAGCCGCTCGGCGCCGATGCACCGCGCCAGACACCACCCGGCAGCGCATCCGGTGCACCCAGCGTGCGAAAGCCCGGCACCGACTCCGGCCATGACCAACACCACTGACACACAAGGAAGCGAGCCACATCATGATGAAAAGAAAGATCGCCATCTGGAGAACGGTGGCGGCATGCGCCCTGTTCGCCTTCACGGGCACGGCCGTCGCACATGGCAACGAAAGCCATGCCAGCAATGCACCCGTGGCGAAGGAGCAAAAGGACTGGGGCATCGCGGGCGAAGCGGCCCGCTCCACGCGCACCATCACGCTGCGCATGACCGACGACATGCGGTTTACGCCTGACCGGTTCTCCGTGAAGAAAGGCGAAACCGTCACGCTGCGCGTGGAGAACAAGGGCCGGATCATGCACGAGGTCGTGCTGGGAACACCGGCCACTTTGCAGCAGCACGCCGACATGATGCTCAAGTTTCCGGGCATGGAGCATTCCGAACCCTACATGACACACGTGGCGCCGGACAAGGCCGAGGACCTGGTCTGGAACTTCAACCGTGCCGGTCAGTTCGAGTTCGCATGCCTGATTGCCGGCCATTTCCAGGCCGGCATGCGCGGCATCTTCACGGTCACGGAATGAAGGACTCAATGAATCGCCAACCCATTGGACAACGGGCGTCCTCGCCAGACAAGGCGAGGATCGCACCTATCGACAACGCAACGGAAAAACGCATGCAACACATCAACACATTCCGCAGGGGCCGCCGGCAACTGATCGCCGGCATCGCATCCGCGATCGCCCTGCCCTCCCTGGCCAGCAAGCCCGCGCGCGTGCCGGTGCAACTCTGGAAGGACCCCAACTGCGGGTGCTGCGCGGACTGGGTCAAGCACATGGAGGCCAACGGCTTCCAGGTGACCGTGCACGACGAGGGCAACACCGCCGCCCGTGCGCGGCTCGGCCTTCCCGCACGACTGGGTTCCTGCCATACCGCCCTCGTCGGCAACTACCTGCTCGAAGGGCATGTACCGGCCGACGACGTCAGGAAGCTTCTTGCGCAGAAGCCCAAGGCCATGGGCCTGGCCGTTCCCGGCATGCCGGTGGGCAGCCCGGGCATGGACGGCCCCGAGTACGGCGGCCGCAAGGACCCCTACGACGTACTGCTGGTCACGAAGAACCTCATGAACAGCGACGTATCGACCAGCGTATTCACCAGCTACCGTTGAAACGGCAAGGAGACTCCATCATGACTTTCAAGACCCCTGCATTCCCGACGTCCGTGCACGCACGGCGGCTTGCATCCTTGGCATTCGTTGCACTCGCCTCCGCCGGCCTGGCAACGGGGGCGCATGCCCGGGACGCCAAGGCCATGGATCACTCCGATCATTCGATGCACAAGATGGCTCCGCAAGGCGCCGCCGCACCGGCCAATGCGATGGAGCTCACCGATGGCGAGGTGACCCGCTGGAACCCGGCCACGGGCAAGGTCACCATCCGCCACGCCGAGATCAAGAACCTCGACATGCCGGCCATGACCATGGTGTTCGCGCTCAGGAACCCCGATGATGGCGCCGCGCTGAAAGCGGGCGACAAGGTGCGTTTTCATGCCGAGAGCGCCGATGGATCGCTGGTGATCACACGCATCGAGGTCGTCGCGCAGTAAGCCCTGCTACCGTGCCGCACGGGTGCAGGCCGCGCGACACGGGATCCCCATGTTCGCGCGGGTGACTGAATCACCGGTGCTTGCGCGAGAAGCGCTGCACCAGCGGCGCGAACGGCAAGAACGACAGTGCCAGCATCAACAGGCCCCAGGCGTTGAGCGCAGGCACGGCAACCGTGTCGGCCGGAGTCGTCGGAGTCGTGGCCTTTGGCAGCACCAATGCCGTCGGGTCGGCAATGTTGCCATTCTCGACCAGGTCATCGTCTCCCAGCCCACCATCCTTCAGCGCAAAGGTCACCACGTTGCCTGCCACCGTCGCGGGGATCCGGTACCAGTGCTTGTTGCCATTGTCCGCTGTACGCCCCCATTTCCAATACTCGGTGCCCTTGGGCAGCGCATCCGCGTAAGTCATCTTCACCGTCAGCGTGCCGCCCTTGTCGCAACCCGTTGCATTCAGGGTCAGCAGGCCATGCGGCAAGGTCGCGCCATCGCTGGGCATGGCCGTCACACCGACGCTGGCCGGCGTCACATACTGCGGTGGGGATGCGAGCTGGCAGCCTGCGCCGGACAACTCGCCCTTGACGTTCACATTCGCCACTGGACTCAGGCTGAAATCCGTTCCATGGCCGTTCGTCGGCGCGGCGGCAACGGTGAACGCATAGTTCGCAACGACCGCCGGGTGCGTGCCGTCACTGAGACTCAAGCCCACGCTGGCGGTACCTTCCGCGGCAGCCGTGAACGTGGATGCGGCGAGCTGAGTTCCGATCTGCGCAGCCGTGCCGCTGAGCTGGATTCCAGGCTGTCCGGCATCCGCGTCCGTCAGCCCTTGCACACTGCCGTTGGTCGTGGTGACGGTGAGTGCCAGCGCATCCTCGTCGGCATCCTCGAGCGTGATGCCGGCAAGGCTGACAGGCTTTCCTGCGGTGATCTGCGTTGCGGCGTCGGGCACGCCATGAATTACAGGGGGATGATTGACGGGCAAGGCGCCCAAGTTCAGACCCAACACGATCGGATTGTGGTCGCTGGAGCGGTAGGCTGTGGCGGCGTAATAGCTCTGGACCTGCTCAGGCGTCTTGTACTCTGTGTTGTAGTCCAGCACCGTGGGCTCCTCGGCGTTGATGGCCCACTTCACGGCCTTGCCGACCTTGGATTGCAGCGCGGGGCTCACGAAAATGTGGTCCAGCGAACCCCAGAGCCCCTTGAACGAATACGAGTAGCCCTGCGTGACCTTCTTGAAGCCGTTGGACTCAAGGTAGGTGACCGGGTCTTCCTTCGCATAGGCGTTGAAGTCGCCGACCAGGATCACATTGGCCGTTTCCGCCCCCGTGGGCTGGGTTGCAAGCCATTCCTTGAGCTGCGTGGCCGTCTTCACCCGCGCCGGGTTGTTGTTGCCCTGCCCGTCCTGCTTGTCAGCGTTGCCGCCGGTTGCGAGCAGGCTGCCCTTGGACTTGAAATGGTTCACCACGAAGGTGAACTGCTCTTCGCCAGCCGGTGTGTTCGCGGAGAAGGTCTGGGCGACCGGCACGCGCGCACCGCCCCCATTGGGCGTGAACGCATCGTAGGTCGCTACATCCGGCGCGGCCGCCTGCCCCACCGGCTTGACCCGGTCGCTGCGATAGACGATGGCCACGGTGATCGCGTCCGTGCCGGCACCAGCGACCGTGGAACCCGCAGCCTGCTTGAATGGCGCCTTGACATAGTCGTAGACCGCACCTGCCGGCCTGTCCGCGCTGGCGTTCATCGCATCCACCAGCAGCTTGAGCGCGCTATCGTTGCCAAAGCCGTTGTTCTGCACCTCCATGAGACCGTAGACATCGGCATCCAGCCCGATCAGGTTCGCCACCACCTTGGTCTTCTGGCGCTCCAGTTCGGCGGTATTGTTGGCGCCACGGATGCCGATGGAATTGCCCAGCGGCGTCGTGAAGACATCCTTGGTGTTCGTGCTGGTGTCACCCACCTTGCTGAAGAAGTTGAGCACATTGGCGGATGCGACCTTCACGTTGGCGGCTCCCACGGCATTCTTCAGATCGGCTGCCGTCGGACGCTCGCCACCCTTGAAGTCGAGAGGCTGGGTTGGCTGCACCCGGTAGCTAGTCTGATAGGCCTCCGGCGGTGCCTTGTCGTTGTAGAACTGGTCCAGCACACCGACAACAGCGTCTACCGCGTCCCCTGCCCGCAGCGTGTTGCCGGCCGAGAGCGGTTGCCCGTTGCGCCCGCGAACGCTTGCAGGGTTCTGCTTGCCGCTGGTGTCATCGAGAATGATCTGGCTGCGCTGGGTGGACGTCACGTATTCGGTAAAGCCCTCAACGCCGGGCAGGCTCACATCCGTGAATTGCGGAAGGACCGCATCGGGCGACAACGTGACATCCCCATAGCGCCCCAGGGTGTAGTTGTCGGACACCACCAGCTTGCCGCCCGCGTTGGCAGAGCTCACCTTCACCAGCATGCCCTCGTAGCGCTCCCACAGCGCCATGTCGCTGATCGGCAGCGTGAGCAAAGCAGGCTGCGGCACCACGCCCGCGCCTTGCACCTGAAAATCCGTGATGTTCTTCAACTGGGTCTGCTGGTTGTACTCATCAACGGTCCCGGTCAGCTGCACGCGCTTGCCCACGCTGCCGGCATCCACGCCAGGATTGGCTCCCGCCGCCGTGCCGTAATACACGAACAGGCCCTCGGACGTCGCAGGGTCGCTGTCATAGTGGGCTTCTTCCTCCTGCACATAGAAGCCATTCATTTCGGGCAGGTAGGCCGTCACCACGGCATTGATGGTGACCGGCTGGCCTTTGAGTGGCGATGCCGCACCGCTGCCCTGGATGTCGTGAATGCGGGTGACCGCCGACTGGGCTCCGGTAGTGAAGTTCAGAGCCAGGGCTACGCCATCCCAGTGATTGCCCGAGAGGTCCTGGACCGGGGTGCCAACCGCCACGACGCTGTATGCGGTGTTCGGCTCGAGCTGGATCCCGGGACTGATCGTCGCGCTGCTCCCGTTGAAACCGACCTTGCTGGAATCGGTTGCGCTGAAAGCGGCAACGGTTGTGCTTCCCTTGCGCAACTCGAAACTGCCACCACCGGGCCTGACGGGCTCGTTGAACTGCAAGGTGATGCTGCTGCTCAAACCAACACCGGTTGCATTGTTGGCAGGATTGCTTGTCTGCAAGGCCGGCGGCGTCGTGTCATCGCCTGTGGTGACGATCGAGACGTCGTCAATCGCCATGCCGTGGCTGGCGCCCGCACTGATACGCGTCTGTACCCAGCGCAGCCAAAGCGTCTGCCCCGCGGCCCACTGGAGGCCGCGCAGGTCACCGCCTCGGTTGGATGCAAGGCCTGCGCTATTGCCGTCCAGGGGGCCTGCCGTGGTGTTAGCGCCCCGGGCCGTCCAATCGAAGGCATCGCCCGCGACCTTCCAGGATGCAATGCCTTCGAAACTGTCACCGACGGCATATTCGAGCGTCATGGCCTGGGGATTGGTGTTTCCGCCATTGCGCCACATTTCGCCGTTGTACTTGATCGTCAGCGCATCGATGGTACTGGCCGTGCCATTCTTCAAGGCAAGCGCCATCCAGCCCGCCACTTCATTATTGGCCGGACTGCCGAAATACGTGCCGCTGGACACCAGGACGCCCAGAGCCCGTTCGGATGCTCCAGATGTCCCAAAGCTGTAGAAGCTGCCGTTGTTGTCGCTGCCGGTACCGGCGCGGTACTGTGTGATCGCGGTTTTCGTCTTGTTGAACAGAAACCAGCCGGGCAACGTGCTGTCGTTGGACCAAGCCAGTGCAGATCCAGAACCTGGCAGCGTATCGAAGTTCTGCGTGTAGGCGCCAGTGAACGGCGTGGCGGCCAGGCCTGCCGAGGTGTAGGCAAGGCATAGCAACAGGCCGCCGCGCAAGGCGTGCCGGTGGGCGCGGGTGGAGAGGGTACGGTGGAAGTTGGAAGAATCGTTGGACATGAGAGCAACTTGGATGAAGTGCCTCACCCTCCCTCGGGTGAGATGCCGCGATTCTTCAGAGGCTGCGTGACGGAGTAATGACCAAGCGATGGCAAAAGCGGCTGCAATAGCTGTCATCCATGTCATCCCGTCCGAAAACACCTCGCTCCAGAAAAAAGAAGGCCGCACAAGGCGGCCTCAAGTCCCACTGTCTCAATCCTCTGGATCAACGACTCACTGAAGAAAAACAGGCTTGGCGTAGCCTGCGAACTTCGCGTCCACCACGGTCTTGAAGTCTGCCGAGTGGAATGCCGCCGCAAGGTCCTTGGCCCACTGGGAGTCCTTGTCCTTGGTCTTCACGGCGACGATGTTCAGGTAATGGTCGGGTGTCTTCTCCAGCACCACGGCGTCCTGCAGCTTCAGGCCCGAGGAAATCGCGAAGTTGCCGTTGATGATGGCGAACTGCACGTCGTCGAGCGAACGGGGGAGTTGCGCCGCGTCGAGTGGCACGAACTTGAGCTTCTGCGGGTTCTCGGCGATGTCGAGCTCCGACACGCGCAAGGGGTTCACGTTGCTCTTGAGCTTGATGAGCCCTGCCTGCTGCACCAGCAGCAATGCGCGCGCAAGGTTGCTTGCATCATTGGGAATGGCAATGCGGTCGCCAGCCTTGGCCTCGGCAAACGACTTGCGCGACTTGGAATACAGCCCCATTGGAGCAATCGGGCCTTGCGTCAACGCCACCAGGTCCAGCTTGCGATCGCCCTTGAACTGATTGAAGTACACCTCATGCTGGAAGAAGTTGGCGTCGAGCGAACCGTCGGCCAGCGCAAGATTGGGCTGCACGTAGTCGTTGAACTCGACCAGCTTGACCTTGTAGCCCTTCTTCTGCAGCAGCGGCACGATGCCGGCCTGCAGCTGGTCGATGTTGGAGCCGGCGGTCCCGCCAATAATGATCTGCTTCTTGCCGGCATCCTGGGCCTGGGCTGCGGCCGTCAAGCCAAACGAGGCAGCAGAAATGGCCGCCACGCAGGCAGCGGCGGACAACAAGGAGCGGCGGGTGGTGTGAAGCAATGACATATTGTGATCTCCGGCTGCAAGCAAGCACGTTTTTGTTGATTGAATGGCGGGCTTGGGCGATATTTGACAGCCCTAACCCAATGCAGCGTAGTATCGACAGACTTGCTAAGATTTCAAACGAATTAAAATCTTGATGCTTATTCGTTTTGAATATGTCAATCCGCGTTGCGGAATTCCATGCCTCCCTTAGACGTATGCCCAATATCGCATCCATCCTCAAAGCTGAAATCACCCGCGTCGCCCGCAAGGAAGTGCGCGCCGAAATCGAAGCGCTTCGCAAGGCCAGCGCCTCGCAGCGCATGGCACTCGCGGCGCTCAAGCGCGAAGTGACGGAGCTGCGCAAGGAGCTGCGGGACGCGCAGAAACCGCAGCGCGCAGCGGCCGTCGATCTGAATGCGCCCATCGATGGCGAGGTGCAGCGCCGCTTCAGCCCTGCGCGCCTGGCCGCCCACCGCCAGAAGCTGGGTCTGTCGGCCGCAGAATACGGAACCCTGGTGGGCCTCTCCAGCCAGACCATCTACAACTACGAACAGGGCAAGGGCCGCCCGCCCGCAGAGATGGTGACCAAGCTCTCCCGCCTGAAGGAACTGAGCAAGACCGAGATCCAGGCCCTGCTGAGCAACGCCAACGCCAAGTAAGCGGCCACGCCAAGTCTGCAGCCCATGGCGGTCCCCTGGCAGCCGCCCGTGACAACTGCTTTCATGCCGATGACCGGGCGCGCCCGTCGCAGCCGCAGGCAAGCCGCGCATGCGCTGATAATGTGCGCGCTATGAACCACAGTTCCGCACCAGTTGCCCACGCCTCCCGGGGCGCCATCACAGACGTCGCCGGCATCGAGGTCGGCCACCACACGGATCAGCGGCGCCCCACGGGCTGCACGGTCGTCATCGCGCGGGACGGCGCGGTGGCCGGTGTGGATGTCAGGGGGGCTGCGCCAGGAACACGCGAGACCGACCTGCTCGACCCCTCCAATCTGGTTCAGCAGGTGCATGCCATCCTGCTCGCCGGCGGCAGCGCATTCGGCCTCGAAGCTGCCACCGGTGCGGTGCGCTGGCTGGAGGAGCAAGGCATAGGCCTTGATGTGGGCGTGGGCCGCATTCCCCTGGTACCGTCCGCCGTGCTCTTCGACCTGACCGTGGGCAACATGCAGATCCGGCCCGATGCGGCGGCCGGCTACGCAGCCTGTGCGGCAGCCTCGCGCAATCCGCCACCGCAGGGCAATGTCGGTGCCGGCGCCGGTGCCGTGGTCGGCAAGATGTTCGGACTTGCCAACGCAATGAAGGCCGGTATCGGAAGCGCATCGGTTCGCGTCGGCGGAGTGACGGTGGGTGCCCTCATCGCCTGCAACGCCGTGGGTGATGTGATCAGCCCGGACAACGCACAGCCGCTCGCAGGGGCACGCACCGATGATGGCCGTGGCCTGCGTGACACGCAGCGCTCGCTGCTTGCAGGGGTGGCACCCCGCCCCTTGTTGGCCGGCGTCAACACCACGATCGGCGTGATCGCCACCGATGCGGCGATCACCAAGGTGCAGGCCCATCGGCTGGCAGTGGTCGGCCATGACGGTCTTGCCCGCAGCATCAACCCGGTGCACACCATGAGCGATGGCGACACGCTGTTCGCGCTGGGCACCGGCCTCGCGGGCGAAGGCCCCGGCATGCTGGTACTGGCGGCCATGGCGGCAGAAGCCGTTGCGCGGGCCACCGAACAGGCCGTACTCAGCGCGCGCTCGATCACATTGGACAACGGCATCGTTCTGCCCGGCCTGGCCGACTGGAGCCCCGCACACCCATGAAATCCGTCCGTCAGATGTCGCACAGCGTGCGCAACCTGCTGCTGTCCATTCGCGACCTGCTCGTGTCCGCCGGCCCCCTGGCCTTTCTTGGCGTGGCGCTGGTGATCGGAGCCTACTGGTGGCTCAAGCCCACGCCTCCCAAAAGTGTGATCCTGGCGACCGGTCCGGGGCAGAGCGCCTATGAGGAGTTCGGCAAGCGCTACCAGGACGCGCTGGCCGCCGAGGGCATCAAGGTCACGCTCACCCATAGCGAAGGCTCCGCCGCCAATCTGCAATTGCTGCGCGACGGGAAGGTGGATCTCGCGTTCGTGCAGGGCGGAACGGCCGAGCTGCGCCCCGAGGATCGCGACGACCTGATCTCGCTCGGCAGCCTGTTCGTCGAGCCGATCTGGCTGTTCTACCGGGCAGACTCCGCCAAGCACCTCACCCGCCGTGACCGGCTCGATGGCCTGCACCAATTGCGCGGCATGAAGGTGAATGTCGGCTCGCCCGGCAGCGGCCTGCCCCGGCTGATGGAAAAGCTGCTTGACGCCAACCACATCGGCACCGACGAACTCACGCTCACGCAGGAGCACCAGACACCCGCGACGGTGGCCTTTCTCAATGGCGAACTGGACGCCATCGTGTTCGCCTCGGCTCCCGAGTCCCTGATGGTGCAGATGCTGCTGCAGACACCCGGCATCCAGCTCATGAGCTTCGCGCAGAACGAGGCCTACAGCCGCCGTTTCCCCTTTCTCACGCCCGTGACACTGCCGCGCGGCGTGGTCGACCTGGCCCGGAACATTCCATCGCGCGACATACGGCTCGTGGCATCCACCACATCGCTGCTGGCGCGCGAGGACACGCACCCCGCGCTGCTCACGCTGTTCGCGCAGAATGCGCTGCGGATCCACGGCTCGGCAGGCTGGTTCAACCGCGCACGCGAATTTCCCAGCACACTGCATGCCGAGCTGCCGATCGCCAAGGAGGCCGACCGCGCCATCAACGAACCCACGCCCGTGATGCAGCGCTACCTGCCCTTCTGGATCGCCAACCTGATCGAGCGCATGTGGCTGATCCTGGGTATCCTGATCGCCTTCATGCTGCCGCTCTCGCGTATTGTTCCGCCGCTCTATCAGTTCCGCGTGCGCTCGCGTGTGTTCCGCTGGTACGGCAAGCTGCGCGAGATCGAGGACGAATTCGAGCTCGGTGAAAGCGACAGCGCCCAGTTGCTCGAACAGCTCGATCGCATCGAGTCCCAGGTGGAAAAGATCAGCGTGCCGCTCTCCTATGCCGACGAGCTCTACGCGCTGCGCAACCATATCCAGATGGTACGCCGCAAGCTGAACCGCGCACCAGGAACGGTGCAGGGGACAGCGTCCCCGACAGACACGAAGGCAGCCGCACCCACCTGACGGCCATGGCCGTGATCATGGCCGCGTATGCCTTGCCGAGGCTGCTTCAGTGGGTACGGCTGTCGGGGCCGTTCGAACTGGAGCGGAATCCGGAGCGAGGATGCCTCTCTGCCTGCACGGCACCCAGGGCGCGGGCCACCACACGCTGGTCATCGATGCGGCGCACATGGCCTTCCGCGTAGAGCTTGTCGAGCATGCGGCGTGTCATCGACTGTGTGCTGGCATCGATCGCCGTGAACAGGAACAAGGTGTTGTGCGGGCTCACCCAGGTGAGCTGCGTACGCACCGTGCGATTGTTGGTCGTGAGCTCGATCCACTGCCCCAGTTCGAACAGGTTGGCGACATGCAGCGCCGACGTGGCCGTGGCGGGCGCCCCCACGGATTCGATCGGTGCCGCAGCGGACTCCACGGCCGCTGGCAACGCGGGCGTTTCCGCTTCGGCGGCCACCTGAGGCACAGCCCGTACAACAGGCGCATCCTGCACAACCATGGGCAAGACTGCCGGCATGGAGACCAGGGGAGCGTCGTCCAGATCGCTCAGGTCGAGGTCCAGCGCAGCATGCACCGTGACGGAATCCGCAGAAGGCATGCGGTCCTCCGGCTCATGCGATACCTCTTCTGCCTGCACCTCGGGCTTCGGCTCGGCCATGGCGGCACACTTGGCCAGTTGCACCTGCAGGCCTGCAATGCGCTTGAGCACCCGGACGATTTCGTCGTCTGCATGGCCAGCATTGCGCAATCCATCGCGGATGGTGGCGAACAGGCCTTCCATGAGGGGCAGCATGCGCTTGGCATCTGCCGGTGAATGCTCCGGCAGAGAGCACCACAGCAGTTGCGGCACAACCGCCAGATAGGTGTTCGGGTCGGGCGCATCCACGGCGCCGTTCTCCTCTGCCAGGATCTGCGCCTGCGCGGCGATCCGGGCCCATGCGCCGGTCACGAAATCGAGAATGTCCTGGGGTGCCCCGGAGGCTTCCGGCAGCACACGGAACTGCTGCGCGATGCGCGCCGCCAGCAGCTCGCGGCGCTCGGCCTGCTCGAGCGCATTCTGTTCGGCATCCTGGTGCTTGCGCAATTGATGCACCTGCGTGTTCCAGGCGCTCTCAAGGGCGTCGGACACATGTTCGAAGGCCTTGGCATCATGCACCGGCACCGTGGACAGGTGCTGCACCGCCGCGTTCACCAGCTGGATGTACTTGCGAAACCCCCGTGAGTCCTCCGCCTTGAAGCTCAGGCTGCGCTGGGTGAGGCCGTCGAGGAGCCGCCTTGCGGGGTGCTGCTCGTTCGAGAAGAAGCTGGGATCGTTGCGCACCAACTGCTTGAGCGCGGGCTCCAGGTTCTGCACGGCACGCTGCACCGGCGCGAGCAGGCGCGAGTCCTGCGAAATGTGCTCCATCATGCGGCTGAGCACTTCCGTGGCCGAGCGCGAGGACATGTCGCCGAAGTTGGACAACTGCGCCGGCACCGACATGCCCTGCCACTGGGTCGGCATGGAAGCCATCGCACCATGGCCATGATGATGGACCGGCACCCCATGCGGCATGCCAGGCATACCCGCCATGCCCGTGGGAGCCACATTGCCCGCCAGTCGGCCCACCAGGCGTTCGAGCTGCGCGAAATCCTCCATGGCCTCGGCCGTCTGCGTCGAAGTGAACGCAGGCATGCCGCCCTGCATGCTGCTTGCGCCCATCGGCATCATGGGCGGCAGGGATGAACGCGGATTCATTGCCGCACCCAGGCCCATGCTGGCCATGTCGAACGCATAGGGATCCCCGCCAGCGGCCAGCATCTGGCGCAGGATGCCGACGGTGAGCATCGCCTCCTGCGGGTCCGCTGCCGCTGCTGCACCGGGCACATGCCTGAAAGGCTGGGCTCCAGAGCCTGGCAAGGGGGATGCGGCAAATTCGGTGTGCCCATGGCCGTGGTCCGTGCCTGCGGCACCATGCCGCAGGCCTCGCGATGCGCCGGGTATCGCCGCCACGTGGTAGCCCACGGGACGGATGCCGTGCTCCTTCAGGCTCTTGGTGATCTGCTGATAGGTCGTGATGAGCTCGGCCCCCAGCAATTCGCGCATGTGCCCCATCCAGAGCTGGCGGATCTCCGGGCCCACGCCGCTCTCGTCCACGACACGCTGCAGGCCGCGAATGTAGTTCTCGGGCCGCAGCGGATTGCGCTCGGGCTGTACGTTGCTCAGACCCTGGGCCGAGCTGACATAGGTATTGAGCTCCGAGAGCGCCGCATCGGTGGCGTGGCTGGCGATCTGCTGTGCACGCGCGAGCTCCACCTGCGCCATGACCGCGTTGTCGTCCACCAGCGACAGCTCGCCGAAATCCAGGCCGGTATCGATCGCTGCGCGCGACCTGGACTGGGGCTCGGACGATGCGCCTTCGCCGAAGATCTCCAGCAGCGCGATTGGATAGTTCTTGACCAGCGCCGGCTCATGCTGGTCCAGCGCCCGCAGCGCATCGTTCAGATGCATCCGCTCATGGATACCACCCGCGCGCTGCTCCGCCTCGGCCAGTTCCGAGCGTGTGCTGCGGATCAATTGCCCCATCAACGCCTCGCCGTCCTTGACGGCGTTGACGATGCAAGCGCGAAAAACCGCAGTGAGCTGAGGTGCGGGCAAGGGCATGGACGGGAAAAGGCTAAGCAGATGTAAATAGTTATGTACGAATGCTACTACCGCATCATGTCTTCAGCGTCGGTTTTACCCCTCAAAACGACGCTCCAGCGACCATTCCCCGATCATTTTTATTTATTGAAAAAGCACGATCGGTTACTTTTATAAAAAGTCCGATAAAAAACCGGGCCCACCCCTCGCGGGATGGCCCGGTTTTCCGGCGGCAGGGGGTGCCTGGAGCTCCCCCGCACCTGTGCTTACTTCAGTGCCTTGTAGCGCACGCGCTTGGGTGCGGCGCCCTCCTCGCCCAGGCGCTTCTTCTTGTCGGCTTCGTATTCCTGATAGTTGCCATCGAAGAACACCCACTGCGAATCGCCTTCGGCAGCCAGGATATGCGTGGCGATACGGTCCAGGAACCAGCGGTCATGGGAAATCACCATCACCGTGCCCGCATACTCGAGCAGCGCGTCTTCCAGCGCACGCAGGGTTTCGACGTCCAGGTCGTTCGACGGCTCGTCGAGCAGCAGCACGTTGCCGCCCTGGATCAGCGTCTTGGCCAGGTGCAGGCGACCACGCTCACCACCGGAGAGGTTGCCGACCTTCTTCTGCTGGTCCTGGCCGTTGAAGTTGAAGCGGCCCGCATAGGCGCGCGAGGCCATCTGGAACTTGCCCACGTTGATGATGTCGAGGCCGCCGGAGATGTCCTCCCACACGGTCTTGTCATCGGACAGCGCATCGCGCGACTGGTCCACGTAGGCCATCTTCACGGTCTGGCCGATCACGACCTTGCCAGAATCGGGCTGCTCCCGGCCGGCGATCAGCTTGAACAGCGTGGACTTGCCGGCGCCGTTCGGGCCGATGATGCCGACGATCGCGCCGGCCGGAATGTTCATCGACAGGTTGTCGATCAGCACGCGGTCGCCGAAGGACTTGGAGACGTTGTGGAACTCGATGACCTGTGCGCCCAGGCGCTCCGCCACAGGAATGAAGATTTCCTGTGTTTCGTTGCGCTGCTGGTATTCGTAGTCGCTCAGTTCCTCGAAACGGGCAATACGCGCCTTGGACTTGGCCTGGCGGCCCTTGGCATTCTGGCGCACCCATTCCAGTTCCTTCTTCAGGGCCTTGGCGCGTGCTTCCTCGCCCTTCTGTTCGGCCTCCAGGCGGTTGCCCTTCTGGATCAGCCACTCGGAATAGTTGCCCTTGTAGGGAATGCCATGGCCGCGGTCGAGTTCGAGAATCCACTCTGCGGCGTTGTCCAGGAAGTAGCGATCGTGGGTGATCGCCACCACGGTGCCACTGAAACGGTGCAGGAACTGCTCCAGCCAGTCCACGGATTCAGCATCCAAGTGGTTGGTGGGTTCGTCGAGCAGCAGCATGTCGGGCTTGGACAGCAGCAGCTTGCACAGCGCCACGCGGCGCTTCTCGCCACCGGAGAGCTTGCCGACGACGGCATCCCACGCGGGCAGGCGCAGCGCGTCGGCGGCGATTTCGAGCTGGTGCTCGGAATCGGTGCCGGCGGCGGCAATGATCGCCTCGAGCTGACCTTGCTCGGCGGCCAGCGCATCGAAGTCAGCGTCTTCCTCTGCGTAGGCGGCATACACCTCTTCCAGGCGCGCCTTGGCGTTGTTCACCTCGGCCATCGCCTCTTCCACGGCCTGGCGCACGGTGTGCTCGGGGTTGAGCTGCGGCTCCTGGGGCAGGTAGCCGATCGACAGGCCCGGCATCGGGATGGCCTCGCCCTCGATTTCCTTGTCGATGCCGGCCATGATCTTCAGCAGCGAAGACTTGCCAGAACCGTTCAGACCCAGAACGCCGATCTTGGCTCCCGGGAAGAAGCTGAGGGAGATGTCCTTCAAGATCTGTCGCTTGGGCGGCACAGTCTTGGTGACATGATTCATCGAAAAAACGTATTGAGCCATGAATTATTTGTACAGAAGTCAGAAAAAAAGCGCCATAATTTCGCGCGTAGCCCCGGATTATCGGTCCATGCGACAATATCCGTAGCCGAAGGTACCAGTTTGCCTGACGCATCAGCACCACAGCTGGGGACAAGGGAAGCTATTTTCCACGCTCCCACTACTTGAAAACCCTATCCGCCTTGTGAGCTGGCCAGATGACCGGTTAAGTCGTCTGGAACAGGCTGATACCCAGCGCCCCGGATGGGCGCCAATCGAAAATAAATGACATTTGACGAACTAGAGCTGGATCCGGCCATTCTGCAGGCCGTGACCGAACAGGGCTATCAGAACCCGACCCCCATTCAAGAGCAAGCGATTCCGGCGGTCCTCACCGGCAAGGATCTGCTGGCAGGAGCGCAGACCGGCACCGGCAAGACGGCCGCCTTCACGCTGCCGATGCTCACCCGTCTCGCCAAGGGTACCGCACCTTCGAACAAGTTTGGCGGAAAGGGCATTCGCGCCCTCGTGCTCACCCCCACCCGCGAACTGGCTGCGCAGGTCGAGGAATCCGTGCGCGCCTATGGCAAGTACCTGAACCTCAAATCCTGCGTCGTATTCGGCGGCGTGGGCATGAACCCACAGATCGAGCGCATCAAGCGCGGTGTGGATGTGCTGGTGGCGACACCGGGCCGTCTGCTCGATCTGGAGCAGCAGGGCTTCCTCGACCTGTCCACCGTGGAAATCCTGGTGCTGGACGAAGCCGACCGCATGCTGGACATGGGCTTCATCCATGATGTGAAGAAGGTTCTCAAGCTGGTCCCCCGGGAAAAGCAGAGCCTGCTGTTCTCGGCCACCTTCAGCGACGATATCCGCGAACTGGCCAACGGCCTGCTGCGCGAGCCCCTGTCGATCCAGGTCACGCCGCGCAACACCACGGTGCAGCGCATCAGCCAGGTGATCCACCCGGTTGGCCGCGCCCGCAAGAAGGAAGTGCTGCTGCACATCATCCGCGAGAACGACTGGAGCCAGGTGCTGGTGTTCACGCGCACCAAGTTCGGCGCCAACAACGTGGCCGACTTCCTCACCAAGAACGGCGTCACGGCCATGGCGCTGCACGGCAACAAGAGCCAGAGCGCCCGCACGCAGGCGCTCGGCGGCTTCAAGTCGGGCGAGATCCGCGCGCTGGTCGCCACCGACATCGCTGCCCGCGGCATCGACATCGACGACCTGCCGCACGTCGTGAACTACGAAATCCCGAACGTCCCCGAGGACTACGTGCACCGCATCGGCCGTACCGGCCGCGCCGGCCGCGAAGGCCACGCCGTGAGCCTGGTCTGCATGGACGAAGAAGGCTTCATGATGGAGATCGAACGCTTCACCAAGCAGGAAATCCCCGTGCAGGTGCTCGAGGGCTTCGGCCCCGCCCCCGACGAAGTGGCAGAACCCATCGCCATGGGTCGCCAGACCATCTGGGGCGGTGCGGGCAAGCCGCCAGGGCGCGACGTGATGCAGGCCGCAGCCAAGGCAGCCCGTCAGGAAATGATGGAGCGCATCCGCTCCAACAAGGCTTCCCAGGGTGACTCGCGCGGCAAGCGCGGTGGCCAGCGCGGCCCCCGCAATGCAGAGCAAGGCGATGAGGCGGGAGCGGCTCAGGCAGATGGCGAGCAGCAGGCTCCCCGCGCACGCCAGCCCCGCAATGAACGCAGCGGCGAGCGCCGCGAACGCAGCCACGACCGCGGTGATCGCCAGAACGGCAACCAGGCATCGGGCAGCGGCCAGCGCGAGGACGGCAACGGAGGTCGCCGCGGCCCACGCCGTGGCCCCGGCCAGTCGCTGCAGAACAACGCCGGCCGTCGCCGCCAGGGCGGCGAGAATGCCGGCGGCAATGGCAATGGCAATGGCAATGGCAATGGTGGCCGTCGTCACGACGACAGCCAGCCACGGGGCGAGAATGCCCACCTGGGCACCCAGTTCGGCCATTTGGGCAATGGCTCGCGCCATGGCCGTGGCGGCCCGGCCCAGCCCGACCCCATGCGCACCAGCGTCGACATCATGGGCGACCGCAATCGCCGTGGCGGCGGCGGATTCCGTGGTGGATTCGGTGGCGGCAACGGTGGTGGCGGCAACAACCGGGGCGGCGGACGCTTCGGCGGCAATGGCCGCTGACCAGGGCACCCAGCCCCTGCGCTAGAATCGACAAAGGCCCGACGAGTTTCGCCGGGCCTTTTCACATCTGCACCGGACACGGTGCCTGCACGGTGTCTGCTATCGCGTGCCTATTACGTGCCTATCGCGGCAATGGTCCAATTGCCACGCGGAACGGTGTCTTTTTGTACGAATTCGCCGCGACTTGATGCTCTTTGGCACCCCGCACGGCCTTCTGAAATCATCGCGCGGTAACATCTGCCGACCTCATAGCGTTTCAAGGCCGCCCCACGGCCTTCCGACCACCATGACACAGAAAAAAACTCAGCCTCCCGCAGACCAGCCCGAAGCCGCCACGCTCAAGCGGCATGCGATGCTTTCCTCGCGGCTTGGAGTACTGATGTCTGCCGCACTGCTGGCCGCCTGCGCCAGCACACCGCTGCCACCATGGCCCACCCATCCTTCGTCGTCATCGAAGGATGCTGCCGCCACCCGACCCCAGGCTCCGGTTTCGACCGGCCGCGTCGTGCCGCCGCCACTGGGAACGTCGCGTGGCCAGGTGGAAACAGCGCCCGTAGCCGATTCACCGCTGCAATCGCGCGACATTGGCCAGGAGGCGCCCGCTGCCGACCTGCCTTACAGTCCGGCTGTGGCAGCCCGCTTCCCGGCACCGGACGTACGCTATGACACGCCAGGCCTCGAGCCCGGCCGCCGCAGCTTCAGCACCAACGCGGAAATCGCCGACTGGCTGCATGCCCTTGCCGGCAGCAGCCGGCGCCCCACCCTCACCGAGCTGATCACCATGGGTACATCGCAGCGCGGTGTGCCGATACACGCCCTGGTCATCACGCAGGCCTCGGGCACCGACGCTGTCGCGCTCGACAACAGCAAGCGCCCCACCATCCTGCTGATCGGCCAGCAGCACGGCGACGAACCCGCAGGAGCCGAAGCCCTGATGGTGCTGGCCCGCGAGCTTTCGCAGGGCCTGCTCGAGCCCATGCTGCAGCGCATCAACGTGATCGTGGTCCCGCGCGCCAACCCCGATGGAGCGCAGGCCGGCCAGCGCGTCACGGCCAATGGCGTCGACATGAACCGCGATCACCTGCTGCTCAACACACCGGAAGCCCAGGCGCTCGCCAAGCTGGTCTCCAAGTACCGCCCGATGGCCGTCATCGACTCTCACGAGTACACCGTGATCGGCCGCTATCTGCAGAAATTCAACGCCATCCAGCGCTACGACGCCCTGCTGCAGCACGCCACCACCGTCAACGAGCCCGAGTTCGTCACCAAGGCGGCCACCCAGTGGTACCTTGAACCCATGCGCAAGGCACTGGGTGATCAACAACTGACTGCGGACTGGTACTACACCACCTCGACCAACCCCAACGACCGGACACTCTCGATGGGCGGCGCGCAGCCCGACACCGGCCGCAACGTCAACGGCCTGAAGAACGCCGTCAGCCTGCTGGTGGAAACACGCGGCGTCGGCATCGGCCGCACCGACATCCAGCGCCGCGTGCACACCCAGGTCACGGCCATCACCAGCGCACTGCAGACTACCGCCGAACGTGCATCCGACCTTCAGCAGGTGCGCTCCTTCGTCAACCGTGATATCTCTTCGCAGGCGTGCCGCGGCAATGTCGCCATCGAGGCGGTGCAGACCCCCGAGAAGCGCGAAGTGGTGATGCTCGACCCGAACACCGGCGCCGACGTGGCCCAGCAGTTCGACTGGAACTCCTCGCTGCACCTGCGCACGCAGAAGACCCGCCCCCGCCCCTGCGGCTACTGGCTGTCCGCCCACGCAAGTGCGGCTGCGGAACGCCTTGAAATGCTGGGGGTGCAGGTCATGCGCGTGGCCGAACCCGGCAACGTGCTGGCCGATACCTACTCGGAAAACAGCCGCCAGACGATGGATCGCCCCGACGTGCGCGGCACGGCGGCCGACAGCGCGCCCATCGTGCGCGTGGGCGTCACTCCCATGCGCGGCTCCATCGACATTCCGGAGGGTAGCTACTACGTGCCGCTCAACCAGCCGCTCGCCAACCTCGTGGTCGCGGCGCTGGAACCCGACACCCAGAGCAGCTTCTTCGCCAACCGCATCATCGACGACCTGGGCTCGGTGGCCCGCATCATGGCCATTCCGTCGCTGGTATTCGACGACAACGACTGAGCGATGCGCACCACGGCGCGCCGGTGCCCGACACCGAAACTTGCCCGTCAACTCCGAACCGCCTTTGACAAAAGGTATGATTAAGGGTTGACGTCAAGTCGGCCGGCCGTCTTCTCGCATTCGCGAGGCGGCCGGCCGCTGCAAACATCCAATCTGCCCATAGCTCAACTGGATAGAGCAATTGCCTTCTAAGCAATAGGTCGGGGGTTCGAGTCCCTCTGGGCAGGCCAAGACACCATCTCTTGCAGTCCAACATAGTCTCAAAACCCGCATGCAATCTAGCATCGCGGGTTTTTTGTTGTCTATATTCGTCTTGCAACATCCAATGAGATACCGTCAAAATGTCGGTACTTCTGACGGTACTTCCGAGTACCGTCGCATGAGATACCGTCAACTGAGGAAATACCGCCATGCCCCTTGCAGATACCTTTGTCCGGCAGGTCAAGCCCAGCGGCAAGTCTGCGGGCGACTCCTATGCAGATGGTGGTGGCATGTATCTGCTGGTGAAGCCTTCTGGCAAATACTGGCGAATGGACTATCGATTCGCTGGGAAGCGCAAAACACTGGCGCTGGGCGTCTACCCCGCTGTCACACTCGCCAAGGCCCGCCAGCGACGAGAAGAAGCCCGGGCGCTGCTGGCAGACGAGATTGACCCCGGCGTAGTCAAGCAAGCCCAGAAAGTGGCACTGACGGTATCCGCCGAAAACACCTATGAAGCTATCGCACGCGAGTTCCACGGCATCAAAAGAAGCGGCTGGAGCGACACCTACGCGGAAAAGTGGATAGGCCGCATGGAGAAGGATTTATTCCCACCACTTGGCCGCATGAAGCTACAAGACATCACCGCGCCAATGCTGCTGACCTATCTGCGCAAGGTGGAAAAACGAGGTGCAAAGGAAACCGCTCACACGCTGCGCCAGACTGCTGGACAGGTCTTCCGCTACGGCATCCAGACCGGACGATGCACCATAAACCCCGTGAACGATCTGGCAGGTGCTCTGGAGCCGTTGACGGTCAAACACATGGCCGCTGTCCTAGACCCAATACAAGCTGGGCAACTGGTGCGGGCCTTCGACGCCTACGCCGGCCAGCCGAGCACCACAGCAGCGCTGCAACTGTCCGCCCTACTCTTTCAGCGGCCTGGCAACATTCGGCAAATGGAGTGGGCCTGGGTCAACCTGGACGAGGCCATGCTGACCATTCCATCCATGAGCATGAAGCGCACGAAAACCCAGAAGCTCAACGGCAGGCCACACTTTGTGCCGCTCGCACCGCAGGCCGTGGCGATCTTCAAGGATTTACAGCCATTCACAGGACACGGTAAATACGTGTTCCCGAGCCTACGCACTGGCGAGCGCCCGATGAGCGAAAACACGGTGAATGCAGCGCTGCGGCGAATGGGATTTACTGGTGACGAGATGACCGCACACGGCTTTCGGGCGATGGCACGAACGCTCATGGTCGAACGCTTACCCGGTATCGATGCTGACGTGATCGAGGCCCAGCTCGCACATGGGAAATCCGGCCCGCTTGGCGCCGCCTATGACCGAGCTGCGTACATGGTCCAGCGGCGCAAGATGATGGTTGAGTGGGCCGACTACCTCGACAGACTCAAGCAAGGTGGCGAAGTCACACAACTAAAGTCCGCATAACTGCTCGACTCGCTGAACGATGCGAAGAGCGAAACCAACTCAGACGGCCTCATCGCATATGTTTACGATGAGGACGATTAGCTGTACGACCTCTTTGGCAAGTTGTTCGGCGTCATCACGGCCGACAACGTCAAGACGCAGCGGACAATTGGTAATATTTTGTAAATTTAAAAGTTAGTTATCGCTACCAATACAGTTCTCGCCTATGGCCGTCTTGAATCTCCTTGAGTACTCCCGAGTACTGTAGAGTACTAAAAGCTCCATTTAGATCCATGTGAATTTCATCGGTTTTGCGGAAGTTTTTGGGGAAACGATTTCGAGCCAGTTGTGTATCCGCTCACGGAGTGTTGGATACTTAGTCCATCGAGTGACACGTTCATCCGATACAGGCCAGATCCACAAAGAACAAACCCCCTAAACCGGGGTGCGGCTTAAGGGGTCTGGGGTGCACCGGAAAAACCGATGCGAGTGCTTAAGTTTCTCAGGCCAAAGCAATCGAATCGTACACCGGTCAAGGCAAGCCGTGTACTGATCATGCGTCCAGCGTGTGCGCTACATGCACTTTCTTGACCTGTTTTGTGGCTCCGGTGCGTTTGTTTTTCATACTGTGGAAATTAAGCACCTATGGCCAGCACTACTTCTCAAACGCTTCTGCGTCTGCGCGACGTTCTCCAACGTGTTCCGGTCAGCCGTGCCACCTGGTGGGCTGGCGTTAAGTCCGGTAAGTTTCCGGCCTCTGTGAAGCTGGGGCCGCGCACCACCTGCTGGCGCAGCGCAGACATCGA
Organism: Diaphorobacter ruginosibacter; assembly: GCF_014395975.1. Classification (NCBI taxonomy): domain Bacteria; kingdom Pseudomonadati; phylum Pseudomonadota; class Betaproteobacteria; order Burkholderiales; family Comamonadaceae; genus Diaphorobacter; species Diaphorobacter ruginosibacter. The sequence continues at coordinate 3,391,063 of NZ_CP060714.1, forward strand.
CAAACTCATCGCCAATCTCGCTTCTGACTCGAAGTAAGGAGGCTGCATGAGCTGCGTCGAATTTGCACAAAAGCGCCAAGAGCGCACTGACGAAACCGACGAAAGTCGGTACACTGGTGCCAAGCCTAGCGGCCCGGTGCTTGAAAACACCACATCAACAGCGTTTGCGACCCCCAACGATATGCGGGGTTTTGTCATGCCCAAAATTTCGGGAATGGTGCGCTTCGTCGCGCCGTCCCAGATGTTTACGGGCGAGATGGGCCTACCCGCGAGGATGGCCGCACGGCTGTTGACGTGTTTTCAACATCTCGTCCACCCGTCATGCTTGAAAACGTGCCGAGTGGGTTTCTTGAGTCCAACAGGAACCAAGCCCATGTCCGTCATCACCCAGCGCACCTTCGCGCCTACACCGTCCAAGCAGGACGCAATCCCAGCATCCAATCTGCACGCCGTGCTCGCTGCCTTCAATGCCGCGAATCTGGCATCCAGCTACATCGAGCGCGGTAACTTCGCCGCAGCTCGTCGCAAGCTGACGCAAGCACTCTCCGCAATCAACACATTGCAAGCGGAGGCATAAACCCATGAGCACCAAGAAAAACGCTGCCCGCGTGGCAGTGCAGGCGGAGCCTTGCCAAAAACAGCCTGACCTACCCAGCGCCGACCAGGCCATGCTAACTGCCGTTGCCCATGTACAGCACACCCTAGAGCACTTGATACGGGCGCGCCTCGACGATAAGGAATGGGATGACAAGGACGTGGATGTGGACTTCACCGTGGATCTAGCGCTGGCACACATTCGTCTGCTGCGTGCAGACCTACCGCTGGACCGCAGCACTTTCGAGAACCGATGGTTCATGGCTGGCGCCGCTGTCAATCTGGGCGCACAGACATTCAGCCGCCGTGACTCTCTGTACTACCGCAGGTTGACCACTACACAGCGCCAGTTTGAGGTGCTTGTGCAAATGGTCGAGTTCGTGGATGAGGAGGTGCGCTATGGGGTTTGAACGCGACCTACTACGAAAGCCTGAGACTGACCTTCCGCGAGCGCAAAGGCAAGTGGCGCACTGCTGCTTGTACCTACCACCAAGGCAGCGATTCCATGCGGATCAACCTGCACAGCGGGGGCGGCAGCATGACCTATGAAATCCCGTGGCATGAACTGGAGCCCGGCGATCATCGGATCTGCTGCCCAGCGTGCGGCACCAAGCCCCGCAAGAAGGATATGGGCGTGACGATCCTCTCGCCCGAACACGGCATTGCGCACTGCTTCAAATGCGGCCTGATCGTCAGCAAGCGCGACGAGCGCGAGCTTTCCGATACCGAGCGCAAGACCCACAAGCGCCGCATGGATGCCCTGCGCAAGCAGCACGACGCCGAGCAGCGCGAGAGGCAGGCGCTGGCCGCGGCGGAAGCCGCACAGCGCTGGCTTGCATCGGATCCGGTTATGGATCACTCCTACCTCACAGCCAAGAGCGTGAAGGCCCACGGTCTGCGTGTTCATGGTGGTCTACTGTTGGTGCCGCTGCGCGACTCCAATGGCGTGCTTCACAGCCTGCAAACCATCGACCGCATTGGCCACAAGCGCTTTCTTTCCGGTGGCCGCGTGAAGGGTTGCTATCACTCGATTGGCAGGCCATCTGGCCGGATCGTGATCGCAGAGGGGTATGCCACTGGTGCCACCGTGCATGAGGACACAGGCCACGCGGTGGCGATCGCCTTCAACTCGGGCAACTTGCTGCCGGTCGCCAAAGCCCTGCGCGCCAAGTATCCGTGCACCGATCTCTACGTGGCCGCTGATGACGATTGGATGACCGAAGGTAACCCCGGCATGACTGCGGCAACGGAAGCCGCTCGCGCTGTCGGTGGGCTGCTGGCCGTGCCTGACTTCACAGACCTGCAACGTGGCCCCAAGGACACGGATTTCAACGATCTGCGCCGCCTGATTCGAGAAAAGGAGGCATCGCAATGAATGCCATTACTGAAGCCTTTGAGATTGCTGAGCATGTGCCCATGGATCGTGTGGTGCTGGTGAGCGGTGCGGACTTGACGCCCCAACCGGTGGCCTGGCTCTGGAGGTACTGGCTCGCGCTCAAGAAGCTGCACATTCTTGCCGGTGCACCTGGTCAAGGCAAGACGACGATTGCATTGGCCATGGCTGCCACGGTGACAGTTGGCGGGCGCTGGCCTGATGGTGAGCGCTGCGCGCAAGGCAACATCCTCATCTGGAGCGGTGAAGACGACCCCGCCGATACGCTGCTGCCTCGACTGCTGGCGGCTGGGGCTGATCGCTCGCGTTGCCACTTCGTCAAGGGCGCTATGCGTGATGGCGTGGTGGTGCCCTTCGATCCCGCTCGAGACCTGCAGCAGTTGCGTGAGGCCATCGATGCAATTGGTGGTGTTCGCCTGCTGGTGGTGGATCCGGTGGTGTCTGCCGTGACTGGTGACAGCCACAAGAACACCGAAGTGCGCCGGGCGCTGCAACCGCTGGTTGACCTGGCCGATGCCTGCGATTGCGCGGTGCTGGGTATCACCCACTTCTCCAAAGGCGGGCAAGGTACAGACCCGGCTCAGCGCGTGGTGGGAAGTGTGGCATTCACTGCCGTGGCTCGCATCGTGCTGGTCGCCGCCAAGGTCAAGAGCGAGGTTGACGGCCAGGACTGCCGCATTCTGGCCCGCAGCAAATCCAATATCGGCCCCGACGATGGAGGGTTTGAGTACCACCTTGAGCAGCGCGAGCCGATTCCCGGCATTCAGGCCTCTTGCATTGCTTGGGGAAAGGCCGTCCAAGGTACTGCGCGTGACCTGCTGACCGACCCCGATGAAGAGATGGAAGAAGTCTCTGCGGGTAAGACGGATTTGCCCATGCTCATGTGGGCCGAACTCAAGGATGGTTGCCGCCAGAGCAAACAGGTCGAAGCTGCGATTGTCGGCATGGGGTACAGCAAAAAGCAGATCCGCACTGTGCGCGAAAAAATGGGAATCAAACCTCGAAAAGGTGGGTTGGATGGGGGCTGGTACTGGTCGCTTCCCGATGACTTCATGCCAAAGATGGAATGGATTTCTGCAGTGGGCGAAGGCGAAGATGCCCTCGAAGATGCCCAAGGTGCCCAACTTTCAAAACAGGGCATCTTGGGCACCTTCGGGGCATCTTCGGACGGAAATGAGCAACTTGCCGATCAATGCGCGGTTGGCAATGCCCCGCTTGCCGCCAGATCTAAGGAGATGTTTTGATGAGCGCCGAAGCAATCCTGGCCGATCTGCTGGCCCATGGAATCGAGCCAGAAGTCACCGAAGACGGCGCGCACCTCACAGTGCCTGCTGGAGTGCTCACACCCGACCAGCGCGTCGCCATCCGGGACAACAAAGCCGCGTTGATCCTCTGCATTCAGGAGTCGGCCCGCACCACAGCCGAGCTGCTGGACGCCGCCATGCGTGCATGCGACCACCACAACGACAGTCCGCAGGCCCGAGAGGAAATGCGCCGGCAATGCCTGGAGATACCCCCGTTTCAGCGGGCTGATCTGGCCAATCACTTCAAGAGTCAATATCCGAGCAGGAACCACAAACCATGACAGAGCGAGCAATTTCCCAATTCATGCGCAAACAGGCTGTTGCATTCGAGCTGGGCGTGAGCCGCCACACGCTGACACGCATGCTCAAACGCGATCCATCGTTCCCGCGTTTCTTCGAGATCACGCCTGGAATCACTGTGATTGCGCGTGCCGACTTTGATCGCTGGCTTCTCGAAAAGCGCCTGAAGTCACTGCCTGCACCAGCCTGATACCACCTGATGTATGTATGCACCCGGTTGCCGCGTTGCGGCGCTATGGTGCACCAAGAGAAGATACAGGCACCTTAACTTTGGTATTGAATTTCACCATGTCTGAACTCGCAAAACTGCGCCACGAATATGACCAGAAGGTCGCTCAGGTCAATGCACTGATGGAGCAACACCCCGGAAAAATGCCCGTCGATATCGCAAACCGAGTCGATCAAATGATCTCTGAAGCAGAGCGCATTGCCGGAAAGATCGAGCACGAGAACGAGCAGAATCAGCGTGCCGGCAACGAACACGCGGCATGCGCACTGAGCGGCAGTGGCTGGAAAAACAGCGACGGTACGCCACTGAAGGCTCTGCACTCTGCTGCCGACATTCGCAGCCACTACGCGGCCAAGAATCGCATTCACGGTAGCGGTGGCGCCCCGTTCGCACTCGATGACTTCGTGCGCGGTGTGGCGGGAATGAACAGCAGCGAAGCAGTCCGCGCCGCCCTGTCTACGGGCACCGATACCGCAGGCGGATTTGCACTCCCATCCGTCGTGATGCCGAGCATTTTGGAAGCTCTGGTGCCTGCATCGTCAGTGCTGAGCGCTGGGGCTGGAATCGTGCCTTTGGACTCTGGTGCGAAGATGTTCACCACCGTGGCTATGGACACCATCCCCAAAGCTGCATGGCGACTCGAATCGGGCAACGTGGCGAACTCGGAACCTACGTTCCGCGCCGTGCAATCGATGCCGAAGTCACTGGCATTTATGTTCAAGATTTCTCGCGAGCTGCTGGCCGATGCGCCGAATCTCTCTCAGGCGCTGACCACTGCAATTGCACAAGCCTTTGCTGTTGAGTTGGATCGCACTGCCTTGCGTGGTAGCGGCACAAACCCCGAGCCGCTTGGCATCTCCAACACCGCAGGCGTAGCATCGATCACCAATGGTGCGAATGGTGCTTCACTGGCAGGCTATGGCAACTTCTTCACGGCCATTCAAAGCATCCTGCAAGCCAATGCGCCACATCCCACCGCAGCCATCATGAGCCCTCGCTCGCTGGTGAAGCTCGGCGGCCTGGTGGACACTACAGGCCAGCCATTGCGCAAGCCAGACATGATCGAGAAGTTGGCCCTGCTCAGCACCACCGCGATCCCCAATGATCTGACGGTAGGCACTGGCACTGACTGTTCCGAGATCTATGTGGGTGACTTCAGCAAGGTGAACTTCATGATGCGTGAGCAAATCAGCATTCAGCTCGCTAAGGAGCTGTTTGCCGGGACTGGTGAAGTCGGCTTCATCTGCCATGTCCGTGCAGACATCGCAATCAGCTATCCGAAAGCGCTGGCCGTCATCACAGGCGTGAAGGCCTAAACATTGGCCGTTACTCGGCGAGTGGGCCTGAGCGAGTAAACCCCGAGAGCAAGCAGTAGCACCTACCTTTGCTACGTGGCAGGCATAGACCCCGCATGGTTCTCCCAGCGGGGTTTTCATTTGTGGCGGCAATTGCGCAGGTCAAATCAGGAGTCGGTGTGTCAGAATGCGCATATGACTCAACTGATTCATAACTGTCCGCGATGCGGTGCTAAACAGATAACGTTTGATGCTTTGAATGTCGCAAATATCAATACAAAAGCGTTAACGACTACTGTCGGTGAAGTTTTCTCTATCTGTCGTCACTGTCGCAAATCCACAGTTTTTATCTGCGCATCACTCCATCCAATGGACGTGAAAACGTTTCGAAATCTTTTTGGTGAGGGAATTGCTAGAACAGCCAATGATGCTGTTTCAGTTAGGGGGTTTGTCTCCCCTCGTGATCTTTCCGCATCTTCAGAACCTCCTGAGCATGTCCCTGACGACATTGCTAAGATATTTAAAGAGGGGGCTGTTTGTGAGTCGCTCAGGTGCTTCAATGCGGCTGGAACAATGTTTAGGCTTTGTCTTGATATGGCCACATCTAATATTTTGCCGGCGCAAGATGTTGATGGCTTGAATAGCAAAATTCGCCGATCTCTTGGGCTGCGCGTCAACTGGCTACTAAAGACAAACCGTCTTGACCCCGTTCTTGAAGAGCTTTCACTTTGCATTCGTGAGGATGGAAATGATGGAGCGCATCAGGGGCTGCTGAGTGAAATAGATGCGGCTGACATAAGGGATTTCACATATGAGTTGCTCCAGCGGATGTACACGCATCCTGAAAGACTGAAGCTGGCGGCAGTTCGCCGAGATGCTCGCAGACAGTCTGTTTGACTGAGGCCGCAACTAGGGTGGCAAGGCTCCGATCAGAGATGGTCGGGGCCTTTTGTTTTTGGGGCGCTGGTTAAGCCGAAAGGTCGGACTGGGGGAGCCCGGTCGCCATCGTCATTCATTGCGCGATGGCGTGCGCGAGCTGAAACAGAGGATGGTAAATGGCTATCTAAATGTGACACTCGGTGTTCACATTCAAGGAAGGAAGGCCAGGCGTCGATATCCCGTGCACAGACTTGTATGTCTTGCATTCCATGGTGAGCCACCATGTGCTGATCGCAATCTGGCACGTCACCTCAATGGGAACTGCATCGACAACCATGCCAGCAATTTGGCATGGGGAAGCTTCCGCGACAACGCACAGGATGCAATTCGACACGGAACCTTGGGGAGGGGAATGAGAGCGCGTCATCGCAAGCTGACCGATGCACAGGTTCAACAGATCCGTGAGAGGCGATCTTCTGGTGAGTCGGACAAGGCATTGGCGGTTGAGTTCGGCGTCAGTCGGTACTACCCAACCCGGCTTGCTTCGGGGTTGAGGTGGGGTCATCTGAGCTGATGGGGGGTAGCCCTCAAAGGCTAGAGCCTTCTGGCCGGAAACCCCGCTGTTCCGCACGCGCAGAAAAAAATCCCCCCTATGAATTTGTTAATCAAATGGAATCAATCAGCAAATGGCCGCTAACCCGCATGGATGCTGGGCTTGGGGTCTCTTTGAATTCGTTTGATTTGCTGATTCTTGTTAAAGCTGGCCAGTCTCTTGTTAACGTTGCGAAGGGGTATCAAAAGTTGCCCCCTCTCCTCGCCAGAACCGAGCCACGGCCAGAATTTTTGCACTGTCAAGATGGAAAATTCGTTTTTCTAGGGAGGCACTGACTGCGCCCTCATTCCGCGAGGCTAGGCCGCACGGTTACTTGTCTTGGCGTGGATTGGTGTAGCTGAAGCCGAGGATGATTGGCGGTATAGGGTCGATGCGTTCAGCAAGATCAAGTACTTCCTGCCGCCACGCTTCGGCCTTACAGCGAACATCAAGCGATGTGCTGGGATCGAGTCTAGAAAGCACATCTTCAGCGAATTGACGAATCTGCTGTGCTTGAGCATGCTTTCCCGCCTGACTTGCAAGCTCACTCGCCCGCTTCAAATGCGCTACCTTTGCCTGTGCTTCTGCCTCGCGCTGCTCACACAATGCCAAGTAAGCATCCCACTGCTTTAGCTGTTGGGGTGTTTTCTGATGGGGTCGTTGCGGGGCTGGAAGTTCGCTTTTTCGCTTCGAGATGGCCATGGCATCGCGCTCCTGCTGATGAGAACTAGCATCATCGCAGGGTCACTTTTTCTTTTGTCGGTATTTTTGACGGTACTTTTTCAAAGTCCGTACACCAAATCAAGCATCCATGCAGCCTAATCGTTTAAATGTTAGCCCCTCTGGGGCCAAGACACCATCTCTTGCAGTCCAACATAGTCTCAAAACCCGCATGCAATCTAGCATCGCGGGTTTTTTGTTGTCTATCTGTGGACGCAGTGAGAAAGCCGTCCAAGTGGGCGGCCTTTGCATTGATAAGGATTGGAGCGGTTATTCCGGCGTGGCGCTCAAGCCGGGTCGAGACGGAGGGCATGGCCGTGCGGGAACCGAACCCATTGCCACGATCTCATCTTCAACAATGCATTGCCCCGCAAGTCGAGGAGGCTTCAGTGGCTCTATGAATGGCTTGCCCCGAGTCGGTGGCATCGCAGTCATGCTCCAGCTCGCAACTCAATCGCCAGCATTTCCCCGGTCGCACACACCACATCATTCGCGTGCAAGCTGAGCGCCACACGTACCTTGCGCCCCTCCACGCTGATCAATTCTCCGCGCACCAGCAATTCGACACCCTGGGGAGTCGGGTTCTTGAAATCAACTTTCAGCGATGCGGTCACGAAACGCGGCGGTTCGATCTGCTCCTCCATCGCAACGCCGCGCTCATGGCTTGCGAAGGCTGCGGCAGAGGCCGTTCCGTGGCAATCCAACAGCGATGCAATCATGCCGCCATAGACATGGCCAGGTACACCTCCGCTGTATTGCATTCCGGGCGTAAAACGCGCCTGCGTGATTCCTTCCTGCAAATAGCTCTTGAGCTGATACCCCGCCGGGTTCCCGTGCCCACAACCGTAGCAGTGTGCGTATTTCGGCGGGTAGCAATCCTGAATTGCCTTCATTCCATCCTCCTGTCACTTGTTGGGTTGCGCCTTCTATTCGAAGAGGCCTCATACAGAGCATAGAGCGCTTGGTTTGAAAAAAAACTCAATTGAGCATGAAGGTAGTCGGAAACATACTTCAAAGCCATTGCTGGCGTGTGCATCGATGGACGCTGGCCAGGCAGCCCATTCTCGAAGTTGGAAGGAAGGCAGAACGATGCCAGAGCAAGCGCATGAAGGAGCGTTGAGTGGAATCCGGATACTGGATCTCTCTCGCATCCTCGCAGGGCCCAGTGCAACCCAATTGCTGGGGGACCTGGGAGCCGACGTGATCAAGGTCGAGCGCCCCGACGAAGGAGACGATACCCGCAAATGGGGCCCGCCCTACATTGCCGATCGCGATGGCAGCCCCACGAACGAAAGTGCCTACTACCTTGCGGCAAACCGCAACAAGCGCTCCATCGCCATCGACATTGCCAGCGAAGAGGGTCGCGAGCTCATTCACCGGCTGTTGGCCCAGGCCGACGTGCTGGTCGAGAACTACAAGGCTGGCGGCCTGGCCAAGTACGGGCTCTCCTATGAACAACTGCGTGAACGCTATCCACGCCTCGTCTACTGCTCCATCACAGGCTTCGGTCACACCGGCCCCTATGCCAGCAGGCCCGGCTACGACTTTCTCATCCAGGGCATGGGAGGCATCATGAGCCTGACGGGCGTTCCGAACGGGGAGCCCATGAAGGTGGGGGTCGGCATCGCCGACGTGATGACCGGCATGTACGCCACGGTCGGCATGCTGGCAGCACTGCAGCATCGCGACAAGACTGGACAGGGGCAGCATATCGACATCTCGCTGCTCGACACGCAGATCGCCTGGTTGGTCAATGCGGGCACCAACTACCTGGCCGAGCGCAAGCTGCCAACCCGGCTGGGCAACGGACACCCCAACATCGTGCCCTACCAGGTGTTCCCTACCGCCGACTCGCCGATGATTCTCGCGGTCGGCAACGACGCGCAGTTCCGGCGCTTCTGCCAGATGGCAGAGGCCGAAGCGCTCGCCGACGATCCACGCTATGCAACCAACGTGCAACGGATTGCCCATCGCGAGGCACTTGTCGACCAGGTCGCCAGCCTGCTGAAGAAGCATCCGCGCAGCCATTGGCTGCAGAAGCTCGAAAGCGCGGGGGTGCCCTGCGGCCCCGTCAACGACCTGAACGACGTCTTCAGCGATCCCCATGTGATCGCGCGAGGCTCCGAATTGCGCATGCCTTGCGAATGGGCGGAAGGCGGAGAGATCCGCCTGTTGGCGAATCCGCTGAAGATGTCCGCCACCCCTCCCAGCTACCGCCGCCCTCCCCCACGCCTGAACGAGCATGCGCAAAGCGTCTTGCGCGATTGGCTTGGCGAGCACTGAACTTTCCACAGAACTCCATTCATCCTTCCTCCGGAGCCCCACTCATGTACGAACTTACCAAAGAACAATTCGACCTGCAGGCCCGCGCGCGCGAGCTTGCGCAGACTGCCTTTGCCCCGACCGCCGCCGAGACGGATCGCACCGAGCAATATCCCTGGGACAACATTGCCAAGCTGCGCGATGCCGGCTTCATGGGCATGACGCTTCCCAAGCGGGCGGGCGGCAAGGGGATGAGCTACCTCGATGCAGTCATCGTCGTGGAGGAGATGGCCAAGGCCTGCGCGACGATGGGGCGCATCACGGTGGAAGCCAACATGGGCGCGATCGGCGCCATCGCCACCTACGGCACTCCAGAGCAATTGAACATGGCCGCCGAACTGGTGCTTGGTGGCGACAAGCCCGCCATCTGCATCTCGGAACCCCATGCCGGAAGCGCGGCGAGCGAGATGACCACGCGCGCCGATCGCAAAGGCGACGAATACATTCTCAACGGGGAAAAGTACTGGATCACCGGTGGCGGCGTGTCCAACCTGCACCTCATCTTTGCACGTGTTTTCGACGATGGCGTGGACCAGGGCGTGGGCGCGTTCATCTGCGTGCGCGACCGTACCCCGGCAGACCAGCTCGTGATTGGACGCCGCCTGTACGCCATGGGTGTGCGCGGCATCCCCGAGACGCACCTGGAGTTCCGCAACCTGCGCGTGCACAAGTCCATGCTGGTGGTTCCGCCTGGCGGACTCAAGCGCGGCTTTGCGTCGCTGATGAATGCCTACAATGCGCAGCGCGTTGGTGCGGGCACGGTGGCGCTGGGCATTGCGCAGGGTGCGTTCGAGGAGGGCATGGCATATCTGAAGACTCGTGAACAGTTCGGTCGCCCGATCGCCGAATTCCAGGGCCTGCAGTGGATGCTGGCCGACATGTCCACCCAGCTGGAAGCTGCGCGCCTGATGCTTCGCCATGCGGCCGCCAGCGGTGAGCATTTCCCGGACATCGACAAGGCCGCGCGCGCGAAGATCATGGCCGCCGAGACCGCCAACAAGGTCACCAACGATGCGCTGCAGTTCTACGGATCCTCGGGTTACGGACGCCACAACCCCATGGAACGCCATGTGCGCGACGCCCGCATGTTCACCATCGCCGGAGGCACTGCTCAGATTCTGCGTACGCAGGTGGCATCCAGGCTGCTGAACATGAAGCTGCCGCAGACACGCGATGGCTACGCGGCTCAGGCCAAGCCCTGATCGCACAACGGTCATGCATTTCACACTCGAACCATACGGAGCCCCCCCATGATTGACATGCCAGCCAAGTTCCAGCAGTTCGTCACCGACTTCACCAAGGTGATCGATCAGCACCACGGAGACGAGCCCACCATCCTGGAGAAAGGCGGTGCGGTGCTCAAGCAGCTGATCGAAAAGGATGACTGGCTGCCCGAGCGCTACGCCAAGCCCGATCCACAGTATTACCAGCAGTACTTGCTGCATGCAGACCCGCAGGATCGCTTCTCCGTCGTGAGCTTTGTCTGGGGTCCCGGTCAGAAGACGCCCGTGCACAACCACACGGTCTGGGCGCTGATCGGCATGATGCGTGGATGCGAAGTCGGGGAACTGTTCGAGTATGCGGAAGACGGCAAGAGCATGCGTTCGCTGGGATCGGAGCAGCTCAACCCGGGAGATGTCGACTGCGTATCACCTACCATTGGAGACATCCACCGCGTCTCCAATCTCTACGAAGACCGCGTGTCGATCAGCATCCATGTTTACGGCGGAAACATCGGCCGCATCTCGCGCCATGTGTTCGTCGTGGAAACGGGGGAGCGAAAACCCTTTGTCTCCGGCTATTCCAACGAAGCGGAATTGAAAGCCGTGAGATAGCCCCTTGAATCTCCGGACACGGTCCATCGCTTATCTTCGAGATAGGCATAGGACTGTGCGTATGACTAGGCATACAGAAACGATTGAGGTCATCACCCGAGACCAGCGCAGGCGGCGCTGGTCGGCTGCCGAGAAGGCCGCCTTGGTTCGCAAGACGTATGAACCGGGCATGAGCGTCTCGCTCGTGGCCCGCCAGGAGGGCGTGTCGGCGAGCTTGCTATTCACTTGGCGGCGGCTGGAGCGCGAAGGCGCGCTGGTGGCTGTCGGTGCAGGCGAGGCCGTTGTGCCGGCATCGGAACTGGCAGCCGCCCGTGCCGAGATCGCCAAGCTGCAGCGCGTGTTGGGCAAGAAGACCTTGGAGAACGAGATACTCAAGGAAGCCGTGGAGATCGCTGCAGCAAAAAAATGGATTGCGCGCTCGCCCTTGTTGCCCGGGGACGACCAATGAAGCCGGTCTGCTCGGTGCTGGGCGTGGCGCGCTCGAATCTGCATGTGCGGCATCACCGCCCTGGCCACTGGCAGGACAGCCGCAGAGGCCGCACCCCGGCCCAGGATGAGCTCTTGCTGGCCGACCTGCGGCGCCACATTGCCGAGTTGCCCAGCTATGGTTATCGCCGCGCCGGTGCGCTGCTCAATCGAGAGCGACGTTCGCAAGGTCAACAGGCGCTGAACCACAAGCGCATCTACCGGGTCATGGCGCGGCATCGACTGCTGTTGCCCAAGGCGCCCAAGCGACGGCATTCGAGCCGCATTCACGATGGCCAGGTCAGTGTGCCGATGAGCAACATGCGCTGGTGCTCTGACGGCTTTGAGATCAAGTGCGATTCGGGCGAGACGGTCACAGCCACCTTCGCCAAGGACTGCTGCGACCGGGAGATCCTGGCCTGGCGGGCTTGGGAGGGCAAGGGACTTGCGGGAGAGCCTGTGCGCGACATGCTGGTGGAAGCCGTGGAGCGGCGCTTTGGCACGGTTGAAGCCGTGCCCCTGGAGCGTGAATTGGAGTTCCTCACCGACAACGGCAGCGCCTACATCGCGCACGAGACGCGTGGCATTGCTAGATCGCTGGGCCTGAAGCCGATCAACACGCCCGTGTGTAGCCCGCAGAGCAACGGCATGGCCGAGAGCTTCGTGAACACCTTCAAGCGCGACTACATGAGCCGTATGGACCTGCGCGATGCGCCGACCGTGTTGGCGCAATTGCCGGGTGCGTTCGAGCACTTCAACGAAATCCACCCACATTCGAGTTTGAAGATGATGTCGCCCAGGGAGTTCCGACGACGGCAGAATCACCCCGCCCATCAGGGCTAACTTAGCGACTGGACGGTGTCCGGAACTACGGGGGCAAGATCAGCCGCTTGAGGTGAACAGCCCACTCCCCGGAAATCGAGCGCGTCGCACCAACGTATCGCCCTTGCCTCGCGTGTGATCGTGTACGATCCAATCGCTTCCATGACAGCATGGAAGCGATTGGAGACAGACGCGACGCACGCAGTGCTGCATTGGTGAAGGCAAAGGGAGACAGAGGCTGTGAATCTGGGTGGCAAGCACGATTACCCGACGCTCAAGCAACTCGAGTTGCTGCTCGCTCTAGTGCAGTCGGATGGCATCTCCAGCGCCGGTGCAAGGCTTGGCCTGTCGCCATCGGCCACCAGCCACGCCCTGCGCGCGCTGGAGTCGGCACTCGGTGCCCAGCTCATCGAGCGTAGCGCACCCGGTGCACCGCTCACCTACGCGGGCGAGCGCATTCTTCCGCTGGCCAAGGAGGTCTTCGCGTCGATGCAGCTGATGAAGTCGATCGCGCGCTCGGATGCAGACCTCAAGACCGGGCAGCTCTACATCGGCTCATTCGGTGCCAGCGGCACACTCAGGGCACTTCCACCGATTCTCAAGTCCTTTCGCCAGAAGCACCCCGGCGTCGATGTGCACATCATCGAAAAGCCCGAGGAGCAGACCAGTCTCGATCTGATGGAGCACCGCATCGAGCTGGCGGTCGTCCCCCTGCCAAAACTCGAACTCGAGACACAGACGCTCGCCATGGACGAGCTTGTCGCCGTGTTGCCCGACGGGCACCCGCTCGCGCTGCAGGACGTGGTGGAGCTAAGCGCGCTGATGGAGTATCCGTTCCTTCTCACGCGCGCAGGCTCGAAGCCGCTGATCTACCGGCTGCTGCTCAAGCATGATCTCAAGCCGCGCATCGCGCACGAGCTGCACCAGATCACGTCGATTCTGCAGTACGTCGCGGATGGTCATGGCGTATCGATACTGGCCCGGCTTGCGCTGCCCGATGCCATTCCCGGCGTCGTCTACAAGCCGCTCACCCCCACCACCCAACGCTATATCGCGCTGGCATGCCAGAACTCCAACCGGCTCTCGCCAGTGGCCCGCGCGTTCTGGAACGAAGCCGAGCGAAGCAACTAAGCAACTGACTGCAAGACGCTTTCCAAGTTAACCTGCAGGTCGCCTTGCATCTGCTGGATTCACGAAAAGCGGCGCTTGTTCGCGCGGCGGCCGTTGCAAGGCTCCACGCCTAAAAAATATCCAGTTTCAGCCTCAAGAAAATCTAGCCAACGATCCCACTGCATTCAATACATTTTGATCTCGGAACGACTTCGCGCACCTCTCAGGACAAGAACGCGAAGCGCCGGAATCAACATGCATTCAAAATCAAAGGAGACATTGGTGAAGCGTAATCTTCTGTCAGCGGCCGTGATTGCGGCCAGCATTCTCTCCGTCGGCACCCATGTCGCCGCACAGGACTTTCCCAAGAAGGGCAAGGCGATCAACCTGATCGTACCGTTCGCACCGGGCGGCGCTTCAGACATCCTGGCGCGCCTGGTCGGGCAAAAGCTCAACGAGCAATGGGAGACGCCCGTCATCGTGCAGAACAAGCCCGGGGGCGACATGGTGATTGCATTGCAATCGGTCGCGCGTTCGGAAAAGGACGGCTACACCATCGGCCTCACTACCAGCAGCTTCGCGCTCAACAAGGTGGTCAAGAAAGATTTTCCGCTCGATCCCGTCGCAGATTTCGCATTCATCGGCACCATCGGCCAGTCCCCTTATCTGCTCGCCGTGGGCTCGGACTCGAAGATCACCAACTTCAAGGAACTTGAAGCCGCATCGCGGGTTAAGAACAGCAACTTCAGCTACGCCTCCTGCTGCTTCGGAACCTACTTCTCCGCAGAGATGATCAAGAATGCAACCAGGCTCGATGGCGTGCATGTGCCCTACAAGGGCAGTTCACCCGCACTCAATGCGATCCTGTCCAAGGAAGTGGAATACATCATCGACACCACGACAGCGACGAAGCCTTTCATTGCATCCGGCAAGCTGCGCCCGCTGATGGTGACGGGCCGCAAGCGCTCCGCGTCGTTTCCCAACGTGCCGAACATGACGGAGGCGGGCGTGCCTGGCGACTTCGAAGTGGGTGTCTGGTATGGCTTCGCCTTCCCTGCAGGCACCCCGGAAGACATCGTCAAGAAGACCAATCTGGCCCTGAACAAGATTCTCGCCATGCCCGATGTGAAGGCCAAGATCGAGAGCTTCGACATCGAAGTCATGCCGTCCACGCCCGAGCAGATGACGGCGCGCGTGAACAGCGATCTGCAGTCCTACCTGTCGGCGGTGAAACTCGCCAAGCTGGACTTCGGCAGCTGATGATCAGGATGACGGGGGCCGTGCGCGCCCCGGTCTCCATCCCTCGCCTCGCCCTCCCTCCCTCTCTTCACCGATCTCAGATGCTGGATTTATATACCTGGGGCACTCCCAACGGGCACAAGGTGCATATCATGCTGGAGGAATGCGATGCGGCCTACCGCCTCCATCCTGCCGACATCAACGACAAGGAGCGCTTCGCCGCCATGCTGGCGCCGCTCGGCGTCAACCGCAAGATACCGCTGCTGATCGATGGCGATGCCCTGGATGGCAAGCCGGTCACGATCTTCGAGTCCGGCGCCATCCTCATTCATCTGGCCGAAAAATACCGCCGGTTCCTGCCGCAGGACATCCTCGAGCGCTCGGCCGCCATGCAGTGGCTGATGTTCCAGATGAGTGCCGTAGGCCCCATGATGGGACAGCTCAGCCATTTTCGGGGACGTTCCCGTTCAGCCCCTTCTTCGGAGCCATCGGATGCGTATGCGCTCGAACGTTTCGGGGGCGAGGTGCGGCGCATCCACTCCGTGATGGAACAGCATCTGCGGAGCAACGCCTACTTCGCAGGCGCGCAATACTCCATCGCGGACATGGCAATCTTTCCCTGGCTACGATTGTCGGAAAAGATGGGCATTGATGCCGCCGCATACCCTCGTCTGAACGAGTGGCGCGGGCACATTGCCTTGCGCCCCGCCGTGCAACGCGCATTGGCCCTTCCCGAACTGACTCAGGCTCACAGGACATGACAACTGCCAACACATTCGATCTCATCGTCATCGGCGCAGGCTCGGGAGGCATCGCTGCCTCCCGGCGTGCGGCCAGCCACGGAGCCAAGGTGCTGTTGATCGAGGGCACCCGCGTAGGCGGAACCTGCGTGCTGCGCGGCTGCATTCCCAAGAAGCTCATGATGTATGCATCGGAGATGAGCGGTGTCTTCAGTGAAGCCAGCGCCTTTGGCTGGACCGAGGTTTCCACGCAATTCGACATCGCCCGCTGGACTCAGGCCAAGGACCATGAACTGAACCGGCTCGAGGGCGTGTATCGCCAGATGCTGTCGAACTCCGGCGTGCAGACGCTGCTCGCTCATGCACGCATCACTGGCAAGCACACGGTGGAGGCGGATGGGCAGACCTACCGTGCCGAACGCATTCTGATCGCCACCGGCGGTGCGCCGTCGACCGATGGCATTCCAGGGCTGGAACAGGCCTGGACGTCCGATGACGTTCTGCAACTGAATGCCTTGCCGAAGTCGCTTCTGGTGATTGGCGCGGGATACATTGCCGTCGAGTTCGCGTCGATTCTCGCCAGGCTGGGCGTGCACGTGTCGATGGGCTATCGCGCCGACCTGCCACTGCGCGGCTTCGATGAGGATCTGCGCGCACAGGCGGCGCAGGCGCTCGAGTCGCTGGGCGTGAAGCTGCACGCAGGCATGCGGGCGAAAGCCCTGTCGAAAGACTCCGACGGCTTCTCGCTCCGTCTCGAAGATGGCGGGGTCTTGCGGGCCGATGCGGTGCTCAACGCAACGGGTCGCAAACCCAACACCTGGGGCCTGGGCCTCGAGAGTGTGGACATCCGGACCGATGCGTCAGGGGCCATTCCCGTGGATGCCGACAGCCGCACCACAGCGCCCGGCATCTGGGCCATCGGAGACGTCACCAATCGCATCAACCTCACCCCGGTTGCCATTGCGGAGGGCCGGGCCTTTGCCGACACCGAATTCAGCGGCCGGCACATCCAGGCCAGCCACGCCAACGTCGCCAGCGCCGTCTTCTGCTCCCCCCGATCGCCACCATCGGGCTCACGGAAACGCAGGCCATGGAGCGCGGGCCGACGGACGTCTATGTGAGCCAGTTCCGCCCCATGAAGAAGGCCTTCGCCGGCAGCCAGGAGCGGACCTACATGAAACTCATCGTCGATCGAACCACCGATCGCGTGACCGGCATTCACATGCTCGGAGCCGATGCGCCGGAAATCATCCAGGGACTGGCCATCGCCGTCACCGCGGGAGCCACCAAGCGCGACTTCGACAGCACCATGGCAATGCATCCCACGTCGGCGGAAGAGTTTGTGCTGATGCGCGAGCCGGTACGTCGCCACGGTTGAGTGACCGGGGAACGCAGTGGCACCCTGGTGCGGATCACTGCGGCGCCGCATGCGCCGTCAGTTGTTCCAGTCCACGGTACTGAACGACGACAGCACCAGCGCAGTGAGCGCATCGTGCTCGTGGGATGCCCGCGTGATCAACGATACCGGTCGCTCAAAGTTGGGCAGGCGCACCACATGCAGGTTGGGGCTGGCATGCCAGGCAGCGCCCCGGATCAACGGCACGATGGAAATGCCCAGCCCCTGGCTGACCAGCGCCGCAATGGCGTCCAGCGAGTTGAGCTCCATCGACGGCTTGGTCATCACGCCGCGCTTCATCAAGAACTCGTCGATCAGCTGCCCTGCCCAGGTGCTGCGCTCGAAAGCGATGTACGGCGTGGACGACTTGAAGGCGCGCACCAGATCCTGGTAGGGAACCTCGGCAGGAGTGAGCAGCGCGAAGGGTTCGCTGTAGAGATAGTGGACGCTGAGGTTGGTGGGAAAGCGTTGCGGCGGCTCGGTCACGATGGCCATGTCGAGCGTGCCGCGGTTCACCTGCGACACCAGCTCACCCGAAATGCCGGCCATGATTTTCACCTCCAGCCCCGGGTTCTTGAGCGTCATCTCCTTGAGCAACTGCGGCAGCACGCCGCCCAGCGCGCTGTTGATCACGCCAAGAGACAGAAAGCCTCCGATGGGCCCGCCGCCCTTGATCGCCTTCATCTCCTCGTAGATCGAGACCATCTTCTCGGCCAGCGAAACCAGCTGCCGCCCTGCCGATGTGAACTCCAGCGACCGCCTGGTGCGAACGAACAGCGCGATGCCCAGTTCGTCCTCCATGTTCTTGAGCTGAATGCTGACGGCCGCCTGGGAAAGATGCACTTTCTCGGCAGCAGCAACGATGGTTCCATGGCGGTGCAGCGCCAGGAAGGAACGCAGCGATCGGATCAGCATGACAGGGCTCCGGAAAAGGGTCAGTCCCCGGCGACGCGTAGCGGCCCGGGGAGATCACGCCATGCAGGAAATCACACGGCAGGCTTGCGCGGCAGCACGCTGGCGTAGGCCGCCGGATCGATGCCCCGCTCCTTGAGCACCTCATCGGTATGCTGCGCGAATGCGGGCGGACGAATGCGGTAGGTGGCCGGCGTGCGCGAGAGCTTCACCGGAGCACCCGTACCACGGTAGTCGTCGATGTCGACGATCATGCCGCGATGATGTGTGTGCGGATCAGCCACCACCTGGTCGATGGTGCGCACCGGCCCGCAGGGCACGCCGGCGGACACCAGTTCCTGGGACACCTGCTGTCCATCGCGCCTTGACAGCAGCGCCACCAGTTCGTCGCGCAGCGCATCGCGATGCATGTTGCGCGAGGCGTTGGTCAGGAAGCGTTCGTCGGTCCCCAGCTCAGGCTTTCCAAGCACCTGGCACAGCGTCACGAACTGGCGGTTGTTGCCCACGGCCAGGAACAGGGGAACAGTGCTGGTCGCGAACGCGTCATAGGGACAGATGTTCGGATGACGGTTGCCCGAGCGCTGCGGCACCTTGGCGTTGAGATAGAAATTGGGCAAGTGCGGATGCAGCATGGACACGCCGGAGTCGTAGAGCGTCGCCTCGACGAACTGCCCTTCGCCACTGCGATTGCGCTCCTGCAGCGCCAGCAGGATGCCGATCACGCCGTTCATGCCGGTCACCATGTCGATGATCGGAACGCCCATGCGCAGAGGTTCTCCCTGCGGTTCGCCGTTCACGCTCATCAGGCCCGTCATCGCTTGCACCGCGGCATCGTAGCCAGGCTGCCCACCGTAGGGACCATCGGCGCCGAAGCCGGAGATGCGGCAATGCACCAGCCGCGGAAAGCGCTTGCGGAGCTCATCGCCACCGAGCCCCCATTTTTCGAGCGTGCCGATCTTGAAGTTCTCGATGAGCACATCCGCATCTTCCAGCAGGCGCAGCAACAACTCCTGCCCGAGCGGCTGCGTCACATCGATGGGCACATCGCGCTTGTTGCGGTTCACACCGATGAAGTAGCTCGCGGCATCCCCCACGAACGGAGGGCCCCAGGCGCGGGTCTCGTCGCCCATCGGGGGCTCCACCTTGATCACATCCGCGCCATGATCGCCCAGGATCTGGCCGCAGAACGGCCCCCCCAGCACGCGGCTCGCGTCGATCACGCGAATGCCCGCCAATGCGCCGGCCTTCATCTTTTCATTCTGCATGTGCAGCTATCTCCTTGGTCAGTTGGTGTGCGAAGTCCGGATAGGTCTCGCGAAGTTCATCGAGTACACGGCCCCGCAGCAGTGCCAGCGTGGCGGTATCGGGCGGTGGAGTCACACTCAGTTGCGGGTCCACATCGAACGCAAAGCCGGTCGCGGACTTGATCTCGTCCAGCGTATGTCCCGGATGCATGTGCACCAGGCGAAAGCGTGCCTTGGACGGGTCGAACATGAACAGCGCCATGCCGGTCAGCAGGGCATAGGGCCCTCCCTTGCGATATACACCCGGTTCACTGGTGCCAGGTGCGCTGATGAAATCCACCTTGTCGACAAACACGCGCGGTGAGTGCTCTTCGCGAAACAGGATCACCTTTGGAATGGTGAAGTACAGATAGGCGGAGCCGAAGGAGCCGGGCCAGCGTACCTTGGTCTCGGGATATTCGCCTGTGCCGACCAGGTTGATGTTGCCCTGTCCATCGATCTGGCCACCGCCGAGAAAGAAGGCGTCGATGCGCCCCTGCCCGGCGCAATCGAACAGCTCCGCCGAACCGTTGGTGAACAGGTTGTGCTTGACCGACCCCAGAATCGACAGCCGCACGGCCGGCTCGTTGGCTGCTTCCTTCTGCGCACGCAGCAACATGGCGGCGGCAGCGGGGATCGGGGAGGAGGCCCCCACCGCCACATGGCGCGCGCCATCGAGCAGCGAGGCGATCGTGACGATCAGGCGTTCACGCAAAGTCACTTCGTTCATGCATACACCTCTGCAATCCATTGCTGAAAGCCCTCTTCCGTCCTGGCCATCTGGGCATAGCGTTGCAACTGGGCAGTGTCCGGTGCGTACTCGCCCCACAGTCCGTACGGCCACGCCCCCTTCTCCGCCACGGCAATGCCATCGACGTAGATGGCGGGGAGCACGCCAGCCGCAGTCGTCTCGTCGTCCAGCAGCCGATGCTCCACGATGCGCTCCACGGTCACGAAGTTCCTGCGGCTGGCATAGGCCATGGCCGCCAGCTCACGCCTGCGGCCAATCCAGACATTGCCTTCCCGATCGGCCATCGGTGCATGGAACACCGACACGTCGGGGTGCAGCGCCGGAATCGCGACCACGGGATCGGGCTCCTCCGAAAACAGGTTCTGCATGACCCGCCAATCCTGGCGATGCCGCAGCACATCGGTGCCGATCAGTCCGCGCAAGGTGGTGAATGGCGAGCCCTTCTGCGCCGCCATCAGGCCTGCGTGGATCGCAGGGCAGGTACTGTCCTTCATGAGGATCGACCGATTGGCGATCGCGCGCATGAAGCAGGGCGCGCCGCCCGCCTCTCCCAGGCTGACCGCGCTGGTCTCCAGGCTGCGCACCAGCCCCGAGCCGATCAGGATGTCGAACGACAGCCCGGCCGTGGGAACGCCCACCAGATCCAGATCGCGCGGTGCACGTTGCAGCAGCGCGGGAACAATGGCCATGGGCACGCCCGCGTAATCGACGGGCATGGCAAGCCGGCAACCGTCGCTGATCTGCTCAGCGATGTCGCCGACCTTCATCAATGCCATGGTCTGTGGCATGTTGTCTCCTTCACCTTTGCTTTGAATGATTCGAGTTTCTCCATGAGAAACGTGCGGCATCCTCTTCATCGAAGTGGGGTGGCGACGATGGAGAACGCCTGCATCAAGGTCGACACGTTACCAAGCCAGCGTTGAAAAAAAACTCAATTGAGGATGAATTACCGAAATTTCAGAATAAGTCACTCTGACCGAGCCTCAATCAACGAGCAGCGCGAGGAGCCCCATGGACATGGAACGCCAGCAAGCGCAAGCGCTGGCACTGGCCCCATTGGCCGCAGCCGCCTTCCACCCCATCAAGGAAACTGACAAATGAACGGAGCCAAGAGTCTGGTTCAGACATTGCTCGCCGCAGGCATCGACACCTGTTTCGCCAATCCCGGAACCAGCGAGATGCATTTCGTCGCGGCGCTGGACCAGGTGCCCGGCATGAAGTGCGTGCTGGGCCTGCAGGAGAACGTGGTCACAGGCATGGCCGATGGCTACTACCGGATGGCGCGCAAGCCTGCCTGCACCCTGCTCCACTGTGCGCCGGGCCTGGCCAACGGCATGGGCAACCTGCACAACGCACGCCGGGCGCGCAGCGGCATTGTCAACATCGTGGGTGATCAGGCGATCTACCACCGCCCCTTTGATGCCCCGCTGACGGGAGACACGGCGGGCATGGCCCAGACGGTGTCGGCCTGGGTGCGCACCAGCAACAGTGCGGAAGAACTCGGCCGCGATGCCGTCGAGGCAGTGCGCGCAGCCTCGACCTATCCGGGCCAGATCGCCACGTTGATCCTGCCGGCCGACGTGTCCTGGCAGGAGGGAGGACAAGTCGGCACGCCGATGGCTGCGGCCCGGCCTTCGCCGCTGGACCCGGGCGCGGTGGACCGCGCGGCGAAGATCCTGCGCGACAGGGACGATGTCCTGCTGCTGATGGCAGGTCCGGCCGTGCTGGCTGAGGGCCAGAAACTCGCATGGCGCATTGCCCAGGCCACAGGTGCCAAGGTGATGGCGAGCTATGTGACATCACATCTGGCACGCGGTCAGGGCCGCATGCCACTGGAGCGCGTGCCCTATAGCATGGAAGCGGCCATTCAGGCACTCAAGCCATTTGGCCACATCATCCTGGTGAACGCCGCACCGCCCGTCGGCTTCTTCGGCTATCCCGACATGCCTTCCGTGCAGCATCGCAGCGATGCGGTGTTCCACACGCTCTCGCGCCCCGATCAGGACCCTGTCGAAGCATTGGCAGCACTGGCACACACGCTGGGAGCACCAGAGGCTTGCATCCCGAACCCCGGACCGCGCCCCGAGGCCGTGCGCGGCACGCCCTCTCCGGAAGGCCTGGCACAGACGCTCGCCGCCCTGATGCCCGAGAACTCCATCATTTCCGACGAGAGCATCTCCTACGGGCGAGGCTTCTACAAGTTCACACATGCCGCGCCGGCTCACGACTGGCTGCATCTTGCCGGCGGTGCGATTGGCGACGGCATGCCCGTGGCGACCGGTGCAGCACTGGGTGCGGGCAAGCAGCGCCGCGTGATCAACCTGCAGGCGGATGGATCGGCCATGTACTCGCTGCAATCCCTGTGGACACAGGCGCGCGAGCAATTGCCTGTGACAACCATCATCCTCAACAACAGCAAGTACAACATCCTCATTGGCGAATACGCCAACGTCGGCGCAACTCCCGGAGATACAGCAATGAGCATGCTGGACCTGGGTAACCCCTCGCTGGACTGGGTCCGACTGGCAAACGGCATGGGGGTCGAAGCAGCACGCGCCACCACGCTCGATACCTGCGCCGATCTTATGGCAAGCAGCTTCGGAAGACCGGCACCGTTCCTCATTGAATTGATGATCTGAGTTGCGCGGTGATCAGCGGTTGTTAACGGCGCCAAGAGCACGGTGAACAGAGACAAGCGGTGGCGGATTGCAGGTTGGGCTAGTGGTTTGGTAGTACCGCTCGAGGAACCGCTTCTGTGTGCGGCCACAGGCTCTTGTCGACCCAAAGCGGAAACAGCGAACTGCCGATAGCCGACGTTCAACGCCGGAAATCAGCGGCGCCGGTACGGCGTCCGCTGGATTGATTTGTTAGGCGCGTTCGGTGGCGCGCCATTTGGCTGTATATGGAAGCACGAACAGGTACAAGCCAGAAAACAACTGAAGAAAGAGAGGTGGTAGCGGCGAGTAGGTCAGCCACGCTGGAGGCTCGCCCGATGTCACCGCCCTATACGCGAAATTGGCGATGACGGTGAGCGTGAAAACGATGGATAGCCACCGGTGGCTGTGTCGCATCCAAAGGCTCCAGTTCATTTCGACTCTTGCGACTCAGACTTTGGCTTAGCTTCGATCATCTTCCATCCGTTGCCGGACGGATCACGAAAGCCTGCGTCCACGGCGCCGTAACGATCTACGGGCTCCTGTATGAACTCGACGCCATACGCGCTCAGCCGTTCGTAGGCGGCGCGGCAGTCATCGACCACGAGTACCAGCGGCGGCATGGCGCCCTTGGCGACGACCTCACTCAGGGTCTGTGTGGTCGCCGCGTCATGTATGGGTGGCCCCGGCTTGAACAAGCCGAGTTGGAATGAGGGTTGTTCCGGGTGCTGGACCGTCAGCCAGCGATAGTTGCCATTGCGAACGTCTGTGTGAACACGAAAACCCAGTTTCTCGACGTAGAACGCAAGCGCCTCGTCTTGGTCCCGAACGTACAAACCGACCACATTTATACCTTGAGTCATATAGCCTCCGTTGATTGAGGCTCGATTCTCTCAACTCGCTTCTCCCGTCGCTTCTCCGAAACTGCGATCTTGAGGTCTGGACGGTGGGCGGCGCGCACCACGCACTCAGGTACAGGCTCTCGCCCGTGCAGTACAGATCGCTCGCGTGCTCGGAGATTTCCGGGGGTTTCGCCAGTGATGTCGTGAAAGATGCGCCCAAAGGTGCCAAGGCTCTTCCAGCCAGTCTGGAATGCAACCTCCGTAATGGATAGATCGGAGTCACAGAGCAGCGCAATGGCTCGCTCAATACGGCGTGTGAGTAGGTAACGGTGCGGAGGGACGCCGAAAGCGTCTTTGAACGAGCGCGCGAAGTGTGCCTCCGAAACGGCACTCACTTGCGCCAAACGATGAACAGGCCATTCCTCATGGGACGCGCCATCCATCCGATCTTTCGCTCGCAGCAACCGTCGCAATAGTTCGGGACTCTGAGTCATGCGTCATCGCGCCTCACTTGTTATAGAGCGCAGTGTAAGCGCCCTATCACATTGAATGCGCCCTATCACTGGGCGGGCAAAGTTTCGTAAGTCGTGGAATTTACAAGAATTTTTCATTTCCACGCGGTTTATCAGGGGCGCTAAAAATCCTGTGAAGTAGCGCAGTCGTAACAAGCAAGCCCCAAGCACACTCAAACAGTTGATTCAGGCACAACGCAATCTACCGCCACAGCGAGTGCCCGTTTTGGCCGGTGGTACGACCGGCCGCTCCTGGCCGAGAGTTCCATTTTGTAGCCTCCCCCGATAGCAGTCCTTCAAGCCACCTGCCGCTCACAAGCCGAAGGTGGCTGCGGTTTCGCCTCTCGAACTCAGGTCACCGGCCACACCTGCCCTTCACCTCAGCTTTGAGCCGCCTATTCAACTAGCCAACAAAAGGCTGCCAACGAACCAGCAGCCTTTTTGATTTCATTGGCAATCTGTCGATTGCTCAAGCGATTCAATTCAACCCAGCCTTCTCCAATCCGAACATCTGATCCTTCGAGCCCGGCGGGTTGCGGAAAGCAACATTGAGGCGGTTCCAGCCGTTGATGGCAACAACGCGGAAGGTGAGTTCGGAGAGTTCGGTTTCATTGAAGTGCTCGCTAGCGGCGGCATAGAGTTCATCCGAGACACCTTCGCGTTCGATCTTCGTCAGGGCTTCGGTCCAGGCCAGGGCCATGCGCTCCTTCGGCGTGAACAGATGGGACTCAGGCCAGATCGCAAGGTGGTGCAGGCGCAGTTCACGTTCGCCATGAAGTTTGGCCTGCTTGACGTGCATGTCGAGGCAGAAGGCGCAACCGTTCAGTTGCGAAGCACGAATATCGACGAGCAGGGCGAGGGTCGCATCCAGCTTGCCGGCCATGCCGAAAGCAGCATACTTCTTGAACAGGTCGGGCGAGATGTGCATGTAGTCAAGGCGCGGTGAATTTGCAGTCATGGTCATTTCCTCAGGTTGGGTTGGCGTATCGGATTCGCAGAAAGCGCGATACATGAACAAGACGACATAGCCTGGTGCCTTGTGACATGCGCACCCCATTTTTCTAGTCTTTCGCCGCCAGCTTCTGCACGACCCCGACCAGCTTGTCCGGGTTGCGCTGTATGTAGAGTGCGCCGATACATCCTCCTGCATCGGCGGCAGGGGCCAGGGCGATGGTCTGCACCAGTGCGCCGTGATGGCGATCATCCAAGATCAGACAGCCGGGCAGGCCATTGACCACGGTCGGAACAATGCGCCAGCCACTATTGCCGTCCAGCCGTGCCCAGCCGATCAGGGCCTTGGCAATGCCGACATTGCCGCGCAGCGGTCTGGTGATGGCGCTGACCTTGCCGCCGCCATCGGCCAGCATCACCGCATCCTCGGCCAGTATCTGCGCCAATGCATTGACGTCCTGGGTGCGTATGGCTTCCGCAAAGGCGGTAGCCAGGCGTTGACGCTCCTCTTCGGCGACCTCGCGGCGTGCATAGTCGGCCTTGACGTTGCGGCGCGCGCGGCTGACCAGCTGGCGGCAGGCATCGGTATGGCGGTCGAGATGGCGGCCGATCTCGTCGTACTCCAGATCGAACACGTCGTGCAACAGGAAGGCTGCACGCTCCAGGGGTGACAGGCGTTCCAATGCCAACATGAAGGCCACCGATACGTCCTGAGCGAACTCCGCCTGCCGTTCGGGACTTGGCGCCCAGCCAAACAGGACCTCATCCTCCAGCAGAGGCTCGGGCAGCCAGGTGCCGACATACTGCTCGCGTCGAGCCGCCGCCGATCCCAGTTTGTCAAGGCACAGATTGGTCGCGAGACGTGACAGGTAGGCGCCCGGGTCATCAATGGCGCTTTCATCCACCTCGACCCAGCGCAGCCACGTGTCCTGAACGATGTCCTCGGCCTCAGCACGCGAACCGAGCATGCGATACGCCAGCGCCCGCAGCCTGCGCGCGTGTTCGGCGTCATAACGGCGTGCGCGTTCGTCGGGTGAGAAGGAATTTTTCTGGATCATGGATGTGGTCTCCTGCCTCGCACCAACCGGTGCGCGCAAGTATGACGAAATAGTCGCCATGGATGTGACATGACCAGCCGGCACCTTGAGGCCGACTTGACTGAAAAGTCAGCATCCGTTCCCGGAAGACCGCAACCGGGCGCTTCGGGCGACCTATCTTCGCCTAGCCACAATCTGATGTACAAAATTCAATTTACCGATAAACAAAAACCCTATTGATTGCACATCAGACACCCTTTACATTTGTGCAATCAATAGATCACTGAACGGGAAAGAGATGCAGCCTTCTTATGACGTCGTAATTCGCCACGGCCTGGTCGCCACCGCCTGCGAGACCATGGAGACGGATATCGGCATCCGCGGCGGACAAGTGGTGGCACTCGGCAAGGGCCTGGAGGCCGGGCGGACGGAGATTGACGCCAGCGGCAAGCTGGTGCTGCCGGGTGGCGTGGATGCGCACTGCCACTTTGACCAGCCAATGGGCGAAGAAGGGCTGAAGATGGCGGATGACTTCCTGTCCGGTACGCGTTCGGCTGCATGCGGGGGCACCACCACCGTCATCCCCTTTGCCGCCCAGATCCAGGGGGAATCGATGCGTGCCGCGGTGGAGGACTACCACCGGCGTGCCGAGGGCAAGGCGCTGGTGGACTATGCCTTCCATATGATCGTCACCGACCCCACGGCCACGGTCCTGAACGAGGAACTGCCGAGCCTGATCGCGCAGGGCTATACCTCGTTCAAGATCTACATGACCTATGACGACATGAAGCTCAATGACCGCCAGATCCTCCAGTGCCTGGCCGTCGCTCGCAAACATGGCGCGCTGGCGATGGTGCATGCGGAAAATACCGACTGCATTGCCTGGCTGACCGAGGTGCTCGAGTCGGCCGGCCATACCGAGCCCAGGTACCACGCACAGGCGCGGCCCATGGTCGCCGAACGCGAGGCGACGCACCGGGCCATTGCGCTGTCCGAGCTGGTCGACGTGCCCATCCTGATCGTCCATGTCTCGGGACGCGAGGCCATCGACCAGATTCGCTGGGCCCACGGACACGGGCTGCGCATCTACGCCGAAACCTGCCCGCAATACCTGTTCCTCACCGCGTCGCACCTGGACGGGGGTTACGAGGGCGCCAAGTGCATCTGCAGCCCTCCGCCACGCGACAAGGCCAATCAACGCATCGTGTGGGATGGCTTGTCGGACGGCCTGTTCACCATCGTGTCGTCCGACCATGCGCCGTTCCGGTACGAAGGCACGGACGGCAAGAAGCCCGGGGGCAAGGAGGTGGAGTTCCAGTACATTCCCAATGGCATCCCGGGCGTCGAAACCCGCCTGCCCCTGCTGTTCTCGGAAGGCGTGCGCACCGGCCGTATTTCACTGAACCAGTTCGTCGCGCTGACGTCCACCAATCCAGCCAAGCTTTACGGGCTGAACCCGCGCAAGGGCACCATCGCCATCGGTTCGGATGCGGACATTGCGATCTGGGATCCCGAAAAGCAGGTCACGATCACCAACAGCATGCTGCACCACAACGTGGACTACACACCCTACGAGGGCATGCAGGTCACGGGCTGGCCGGTGACGACGCTGGTGCGCGGCCAGATCGTCTGGGACAGCGGCCAGGTCGTGGGCACCGCTGGATATGGGCAGTTCCTGCCCTGCGGCAAGCCCGACATGGCACGCCCGAAGGTGTCCGACACAGCCGCCGCCGGCCACTATGTCGGCAATCTCCCCACCGCGCTGAGCAAGCTGGCGAGGTCTGCCCATGCATGAGCTTTCCGCAACCCAGATTGCCGCTGGCTGCCATGACGGCACGCTCGACCCGGGCGAAGTCGCCGCAGCCTTCCTGCGCCGGATCGCGGAGCTCAACCCCGGTCTGAACGCCGTCGTCGGCACCACGCCCGCGCGCCTGACATCGGACATCGAGGCTCTGCGTGAACGCCTTCGCCGGGGTGAGCGCCCTCCCCTGGCCGGGGTGCCCGTGCTGGTCAAGGACGTGATCTGGGTCGAGGGACAGAACGTCACCCAGGGGTCGATGCTGTTCCGCGACTTTGTGGCCCCGGAGGATGCACCCGCCGTTGCGCGGTTGCGCCGGGCCGGCGCGTTGATCATCGGCATGGCCAATTCGTCCGAGTTCGCCTGCAAGGGGTTGACCACCAACAAGGTCTACGGCCTGACCCGGCATCCGGCCGATCTGTCGCTCACGCCCGGAGGCTCGTCGGGCGGCTGCGCATCCGCCGTGGCGGCGCGGCTTGCGCCTCTGGCGCTGGGCACCGATGGCGGCGGCTCAAGCCGCAGGCCGCCAGCCCATGTGGGCGCGGTCGGGTTCAAGCCGTCGCAAGGCGCCATCGCGGATCCGGTGGGCTTCCCGCATGCCTTCAACGGCATCCAGGTGCTGGCCCCCATTGCCCGCAACGTGGCGGATACGGAGCTGATGTTCGAGCAACTGGCCGGCCCCGATGTCCGCGACCCACAGTCCATTCCTCTGTCCGCTGACCCGCCGCGCGAGGCAGCGGGACTGCGCATTGCATTCAGTCCGCGTTTCGGGCTGGATGTTCCCGTGGACGCGGATGTCGAGGCCTGCATTGCCCGGTCGATCGACATGCTGCGTGGCGCCGGGCTGAACATCATGGATGCCGACCCGGTCTGGCCCGAAGGCGCCAACGAAGACACACTCATGCCATTGCAGCATGTGGGCCTTGCCAATCTCTTCGGACAGGAGTGGCGGCGCGATCCCACGCAGTTTGATCCCGACATCGAAAAGCAGATAGCACGCGGCATGCAATGGAGCGGCGCGGATGTCGCCCGCGCCCGGGAGGCCGGCTACCGCATCGCCCTCACCCTCGGCGAGTTCCTTTCGCGCCACGACCTGCTCATCTGTCCCACCACACCCTGCGTTGCCTGGAGCGCCGATCGCCTGGGCCCCGAGACCATCGGGGGCGTCACCGTACAACCCCGGGGACATGCGGTCTTCACGCCCTTCGTCAATCACGCCATGGCGCCTGCCATCTCGATTCCCTGCGGAACGGGCCGAGCAGGCCTGCCCGTGGGCATGCAGGTGATCGCCGCCCGTGGCCGCGACAGGCAGCTGCTGGCCGCCGCCAGGGAGATAGAAGCCATCCTCGCCGCCAGCGCGGGGCGTTCCGTTCAGCCAACCTAGGACATGCCATGCGCATTCTCGTTCTCAATCCCAACACCAGCCAGGGCATCACCGACCGCCTGATGGCCGCGGCGCTTCCCGCAGCAGCGCCAGGCACCGAAGTCTCCAGTCTGACCGCCCCGCGAGGCTTCCCGTACATCTCCACGCGAGCCGAGGCGCAGATCGGCGGAGCCATCGCACTGGAGATGCTCGCCGAACACCATGCGGACTACGATGCCGCCATCATTGCGGCCTTCGGCGATCCAGGACTTTTTGGCGCACGCGAGCTCTTCGACATTCCGGTCGTCGGCATGGCCGAGGCTGCGATGCTGACGGCCTGCATGCTCGGCAAGCGCTTCGCCATCGTGACCTTTGCGCGCTCGCTGGGCCTCTGGTATCAGGAGTGCGTCGAATCCCATGGGCTCACGAGCCGCCTGGCCGGCATCCGCATGCTGGACGAAAAGTTCGGCTCCGTCTCCGACGTGCAGGAAGAAAAGATGCAGTTGCTGGTGGATCTGGCGAACCAGGCGGTGGAACAGGACGACGCCGACGTCGTCATCCTTGCCGGCGCCCCGCTGGCGGGCCTCGCCGACAAGGTACGCGACCTCATCCCCGTGCCATTGGTCGACCAGATGGCCGCCGCCATCAAGCAGGCGGAGACTCTGGCCAGCCTGCGTCCGCGCAAGGCCGTGGCCGGGAGCTTCCGTCGGCCGGCGGCCAAGCCCACGAGCGGGCTTCCACCCGCACTTCAGGCGCGTTTCGAATACCGGTGACGGCTTGCCCGAAGGATCGGCTCCCAGGCACGCGCTGCAGAACCCATACGGGCACCGCTTGAAGGTACCCTGCACGCTCCAGGGAAGCTCTGCAAAACGCCCGGCCATCGTCTGGACGCGGCCTCGGGCGAGCCGCGTCCAGCCTGCTGGCCAGGGCTTTGCAGAGGCTCGCTAGGCAAAAATGGCTGCGAAGTCCACTTCAGGCTCTTCGGGCATCTCCAGCCGCAAGGCGTTCTCGACGTGGTTCAGGTGCTCGACCATCATGGCGCAGGCGCGATCCACCTCTCCGGCCTCCAGCGCGTCCAGGATCGCTTCATGCTCATGGTCCGGGCATGACGGCTCACCGGGTGCGTCATACAGGGCAATCACCAGACAGGTCAGCGAACACAGCTCGCGCATGTACTTGGTCAGGTAAGCGTTTTCGGACATCTCCGCGATACGGACATGGAATTCGCCGGAATGGCGGATCGTCGCCCGACGCTCATTCTTGGCACGCGCCTGCTGTTCCAGCGCGATGTTCCTGCGCAGGCTTTCCAGGTGCTCGGCACGCAACCGCGTGGAGAGCTCCCGCAGCAGGCAGGGCTCGATCAGGCGACGCGTCGCCAGCACCTGCCTGGCCTCCTCCACCGTCGGGCTCGATACGAAGGTGCCGCGGTTGGGCTCCACGGTGAGGATGCCGTCATGGGCGAGCCGCGCCAGCGCCAGCCGGACCTTGGTGCGGCTGACGTGGAACACCGCGGCAAGCTTCTCCTCCACCAGCTTGGTTCCCGGCGGAAGCTGGTTCTCCCAGATCGCGCCAAGCACCCGCTCCGTGATCTCCTCCACGGATGCAGGTTCGCGCTGCTTGGCGCTTCTGGAGGACGGCAAGTCTGTCGATCCCTGGGCAGCGGTTGCTTTCTTCATCTCGTTGCATATTTTGTATGGAACATAAGCGGAAATTGTACGCCCATCCGTTTGACGAGATGCATCGCTCCAAGGCCATGCGAAATCCCCATCCTGGGTATTCAGGTGCTGAACGCCCAAAACGCCCAAAACAACCAACATCCAAAATAATTGATACCGATGTACAAAATACCAATTGATTGAACTTTGGCCTTCATGTATCTTTGCAAGCGGCTGTACATTGCAGCCAAGAAACTAAAAAACAGGAGACACACATGCAAACCACCATCAGTGGGTCGGCCGCCACGCCAGCGGTTCCCACCAACTCGGTCAGAAAGGTGGCTGCCGCCAGCCTCGCGGGCACCACCCTGGAGTTCTACGACCACTTCATCTACGGCACGGCAGCCGCGCTGGTCTTTCCAAGGCTCTTCTTTCCGCAGGGGGACCCGCTGGTCTCCACCCTGCTCTCCTTCGCAAGCTACGGCGTCGCGTTCGTGGCCCGACCCATGGGGGCCGCCATCTTCGGCCACTTCGGCGACAAGATCGGCCGCAAATCCATCCTCTTCGTCACCTTGATGATGATGGGCCTCGCCACCTTCGGCATCGGCCTGCTGCCAGGCTATGAAACCCTGGGCATCCTCGCGCCCATCCTGCTCGTCCTGCTGCGCATCATCCAGGGCACAGCGCTCGGCGGCGAATGGGGTGGCGCGACCATCATGGTCAACGAACTCGACCCGACCGGAAAACGCCGCGGCCTCCTGGGGTCCGTGGTGCAGATGGCCGCGCCCATAGGACTCCTGCTTGCCAACGGCGTGTTCGCGGTGGTCACCAAGCAACTCAGCGATGAACAATTTCTCAGTTGGGGCTGGCGGATACCGTTCCTGATGAGCTCCTTGCTGGTCATCATCGGGCTGTATATCCGCGCCCAGGTGAACGAATCCGCCCTGTTCGAGAAACTCGAAGCCAAGGGCGAGGAGTCACCGGCTCCCATCAAGGAACTGCTGACGCACTACAAGCGCAAGCTGCTCATCGGTTTCGGCGCACGTCTGGGTGGCGACATTTCGTTCTACGTGTTCACGCTGTTTCTGCTGTACTACGTCCCCACCAAGCTCGGCCTGCCCAAGGACGTTGCGCTGTACGGAGTGCTTGCAGGCGCTGTGGCGCAGATCATTTTCATTCCCATCGCCGGCTGGCTGTGCGACCGGCTGGGACGTCGCCCCGTCCTGATGTTCGGCGGCCTCGGTGGCGCTGCATGGACTTTCGCCTTCTTCGCCTTGATTGAAACGCGCAACCCCACGCTGATCGTGCTGGCTGCCTTCGTGGGCATGGGCTTCGTCTCCTTCATGTTCTCTCCGCTGGCGTCCTTCCTGCCGGAGCTGTTCGCCACGCGGGTTCGCGTGACGGGAGCCTCGCTCGGCTTCCAGTTCGCGGGCGTGTTCGGTGGTGCGTTGGCCCCGATCATCTGCACCAGCCTGCTGGCCGCCTACTCCTCGACCTTCCCGGTGGCAATCTACTGCGCGGTGGCCTGTGCCCTGATTGCAGTGGCTGCCTGGAGCGCCCGAGAAACAGCCCGGGCCCACCTGAACGAGATCGACTCCCGCTGATTCAGATTTGTCAAAACGGAAAACCCCATGAGTAAATTACGCATCACCGCCGCCGGATACCAGTTCATTGCCGAATTCAATCCCGACGCACCACGCACGGTCGCGGCATTCCGCAAGTTGCTGCCCTATCGCGAGCGGATCATTCATGTTCGCTGGAGCGGCGAAGGCTGCTGGATACCCCTGGGCGACTTCGACCTGGGAGTCGGGTACGAAAACGCCACGAGCCACCCGGCGCCGGGAGAGATCATCTTCTACCCAGGGGGCTTGAGCGAAACGGAAGTCTTGCTGGCCTACGGCGGCTGCGACTTCTCCAGCAAGGTCGGCCAGCTTGCCGGCAATCACTTCCTGACCATCATCGAAGGCAAGGAAAACCTGCGCGCGCTGGGGACCAAAGTGCTGTGGGAGGGCGCCCAGGAAATCCTCTTCGAAGAGCTGTAAACCGGCCAGGCCGTCCGTCGTCCGGGGGCTTCACTATCCGCCGCCGGACGGCCGCACCCAACCAACCATAGAGGGCTCTTCGGAGCCCTCTATGGCTTTGTGAAGGGAAAGACATGAGCCGGCAGCGGTCTCGGCAAGCGCCAGCCAGCTCAATCAACCTTCTTCCGTATCAGTTCGCGCGAAAACGGCGCGTGCCCGCTGCAGCAAGGCCGGCCAGTGCAACGGAGAGCAGCATCAGCGCCCATGGAGCCAGGACAGGGACGGGAGCTGGCGGGAGGAGCGTTTCGGGCGGTACTGCGGTCCGTAACGCCGGGCCGCTGGGGTCCACGATCTCACCGTTCTGCGCCCAGTCGTCATCGCCCAAGGCTCCGTCGGTCACCGTCAGAATGGCGGTGTTTGGATCCAGCGGGTCAACCTGCCAGCTTGGCGTGAAGAAACTGCGCTGGCCACTGCCCAGGTCCTGCGCGCTGGCAAAACCCCATTGCGTGTAACCGGTCACTGGCTGCGGCCACGTCACGCGCACGCTCACCGTGCTTCCCGCGTCGCAATGGACCAGCTTGAACCGGAACATGCCCTGGGGCAACGCGAGCCCGGCCGGAAGGTTGGAAGGCGCGGCTTCAAAGCCCGTGACGCCGGTGTCAAAACCGCAGTGGGCTCCGCCTCCGGTGAAAGTGGCCTTGCCAGTACCGCCCATCCCTGTGCCGATCTGCGTTGAGCCGCTGAAATAGGGTTCGAAGCGTGCGGTGACCGTGGCGTCGGCCATCAGCGTGTCGATCTCGCAGGTCGAGGCATCTGCGCCACTGGTCCGAGTGCAACCGGCCGCAAAGTCCTTGAAGCGCCAGCCAGTGTTGGCCGTAGCCGTGCAACTGCCGTTGCCTCCCAGATTGACGGGCGTGCACGCTACGCTGCCCGCGGCAGCGGGCAAGGCCACGCCACTGAGCACCGCCGTCAGTGGCAATGGCACCATGACCAGGCCCATGCCTGCGTCGCGGTCGTCGCCTGGTGCCTCAATGTCCAGCGCGCTGGCACGCATGGCTGCCAGCACGGCAGCCTTGTCGGCCGTGGGGTTGGCGCTTTTGATCAGAGCAGCAATGGCCGCAGCCGTGGGCGCAGCGGCCGACGTGCCACAGAACACCAGAAAATCCGGAGACACCGTGGTCTGGCCGCAGTCCCCTGCCGCCATGTCCACCTTGGGCAGCGTGCTGCCGCCGTTGCTCGCGAACAGCACGTTGCCCGGAGTGATGGCCGTCCCATCGGGCTTGTAGAACATCCTGCGCGGCCCGTCCGAGCTGTAGACCTGCACCGGGTTGGCCGTGCCACCGGTGAAGGGCACGCCTGCAGCCAGGCTCAGGTCCACCGATCCTACGCTGATGGCACTGCCTGCCGCGTTGTGGCCAAAGGCACTACCCGCCGTGCCGTCCGTCGCCGAGATGACGCCACGGTGGGTGTCCAGGCGGATGGCTCGCGCGTTGCCGCTGTACTTGATGACATAGACGCGTGCTCCGGACGGGAACGCACTCCCATTGCTGCGCTCGGCAAATTCATAAGGGTCTTGCAAGCCGGATTGAGGGCTAGCGGAGACACCAAGCAGGCTGGAGCCACTGGAGTTTGTCACCACCACATCGTAATCATTGCCGGACTGGCCCTGCGGGTCGCTCCATTTCAGGCTCACGTAGTAGGTGGCCTCGGTCAGCGTGGTGTAGTTCTTGCCACTTGGAAAGGCAAGCGCCTGAACGTCAGTGCTCCCCATGTATGTGATGACAGCTGCGGGCGGGGGATCGCTGCTGGGCACAAAATCGCCCTCGAAGGTACCCGATTGGCCATGCGTCAGATTGTTCGAGTTGGCCGCCGACGAGAAGTACAGCGCGCCATCGGCCACCACCTCGTTGACAGCCTGGGCAATGGGCCCATCCTGGAATGCCGGTTCGTTGAAGTACGTGATGTCGTCAACGATGACGTCACAGTGGGCGGCGCGCAGATCAAGAATGTTCTGAGCGAAATCGGCAGGCGTGTCATAGGCCGTGGCGAAACCCAGCGCGGCATCGGGCGCCATGTCGTGCACGATCTCCAACATGGCCGTGCCCTCGTCGCCTGTGGCGGGGCCGGACTGTCCTGGCAGGACATCCACTGCCGGCAGAGTGCCCGCTGCCACGCGCGAAGCCAGCGACTGGATGCCGTCCGAAAGGACACAGACCTTGACGCCCGCCCCCTTGAAACCGCCCGCATGCGCCATGTCGGCCTTGTGCGCGGTCACGCCCTCCCAGGTCACGCCACCCACCTTGAGGCGAAGGGCCTGCTCGAACCGAGCCATGCGCGCTTTCTGCTCGGCCGGTGATGGCTGGTGACGATTGGTCGTCCGCTCAGGCCTGGAGCCCACGCTGCGCACATCGGGGCGTGCGGCAATGGCGGACAGAGCAGCGGGCGGCACGATGGCCGAGACCGAGTCAAAGCGGGGCACCGGCTTGATGCCGGTAGCGCCTTGCGCTCTCAAAGCACTCAACAGCTCCGGAGTGATCCTGGCCTGGATGACCACAAAGACCGGCTCCACCACGCCACGGCTCCTGGCGGCCGAGCGCGCCTGCGCCACCAGGCGCATATCCATCTTGCGCTCGACAGCGCTCAAACTAGCTTTGCTCGGCAGGTCCTGGGCCAGTGCCGTGCCAAGGACGCTCATGCCGGGCAACGCAAGACTGAGAATGAGGTTGCGCGCAAGGCGCCCCCAGCGGGACGGCGTCGACCCGGGGAAAAGGCAGTAATTCATGGATATGTGGGATAAGGAGGGTCGCTTGCTTGCGCAAGCGGTGACTGACACCAAAGTTGCGCAAGAATGTTACCCAGGTAACCACAGGTTGCATATCCCTAGAAATGGGTAAATTGAAGTGACCCCATCTGCTGCCCACCCCAGGCTCACACCCTCTCCAGCACCGTCGCAATACCCTGCCCGCCGCCTATGCACTGGGTAGCCAGCGCATAACGCCCCTGCTGCCTTGCCAGCAACGCCGCGGCCTTACCGGTGATGCGTGCGCCGGTTGCGCCCAGCGGGTGGCCGATGGCAAGGCCGCCGCCGTCGATGTTGACCGTCGCCATGTCCAGGCCCAGATCGCGGATGCAGGCCAGGGCCTGCGATGAGAAAGCCTCATTGATCTCCACCACGTCCAGATCGGCCACATCGAGGCCGGCGCGCGCCAGCGCCTTGCGCGTGGCGGGAATGGGGCCTATGCCCATGATGGCCGGATCCACCCCCACGGTCGCGAAGCCGCGGATGCGCGCGAGCGCCGCCAGGCCATGGCGCGCGGCAAAATCATCGCTGGTGACCAACACCGCTGCGGCACCATCGGTCAAGGGCGACGAGGTGCCTGCCGTGACCACGCCATCGGCCCGGAAAGCGGGCTTGAGTCCCGCAAGCGTCTCCAGCGTGGTGCCGGGCCGGATGCAGCCGTCTGCCTCCACCCACTCGCCATCCGGCAAGCGGATCGGAACGATCTCCTCCGCCAGGCGCCCCTGCTCACGGGCCGCAGCGGCCTTCTGGTGGGATTGCAATGCAAGCAACTCCTGGTCGGCACGGCTCACATTCCACCGCCGCGCCACGTTCTCGGCCGTCTCGCCCATGGAAATATAGGCATCGCTCCCAGCCAGCAACTCCGGATGAGGCGAGAAGTTGAAGCCGCCCTGCGGCACCATCGTCATCGACTCCACGCCGACACAGAGGAACGCGTCGCCCATGCCTGACTCGATCTGCGCTGCCGCGATGTGCACCGCCTGCATCGATGAGCCGCAGAAGCGGTTCACCGTCATCCCGCCCACGGTCTCGGGCAAGCCCGCGAGCAGGCCGACGATGCGTGCTAGGTTGTTGCCCTGGGCGGCCTCCGGGTAGGCGCAGCCGAGGATCACGTCCTCCAGCAGCGCCGGATCCAGGTCCGTGCGCTGCAGCAGGCCTCGCACCACCTGGGCGGCCAGTGTGTCGGGCCGAACGGCGGCCAGCCGACCCTTGCGGGCGAAATGGAATGGTGAGCGCGCGTAGGCGGCGATGACGGCTTTCATGGTCTCGATTCCCTTCAGTGCTCAGTGCACCACCGCGTAACGTTGCGCGACGGAGCTGCTGGACAGGTGCCCGGCCATGGCACGGCGCGCGGCCTCATAGGCCTCCCATTTCTGCCCATCGTGCAGCGACGGGATGGTGACCGTCTCTCCGCGTGAAAAGCCCAAGAGCGCTGCATCGACCAGATCGTCGGCACGCATGACGATGCTCTGGTCCAGGTGCTCGACGGGCAGGCCCCCGATCGCCCAGAAGTCGGTGGCGGTCGCACCGGGCAACACGGCCTGCACCCGCACGCCCGTGCCGGCCAGCTCCTTCTGCAGGGATTGGCTGAACGCCAGCACGAAGGCCTTGCTGCCGCCATAGACGCCGTTGAGTGTTTCCGGCGCAATGGCCACGATCGAGGCGATGTTGATGATCGCGCCCCGCGCCCGTGCCACGAAGCCCGGCACTGCGGCGTAGGCCAGCCTCATCGGCGCGGTGACGTTCAGTTCGACCATGCGGGTCATCTGCTCCACATCGCTTT
Organism: Diaphorobacter ruginosibacter; assembly: GCF_014395975.1. Classification (NCBI taxonomy): domain Bacteria; kingdom Pseudomonadati; phylum Pseudomonadota; class Betaproteobacteria; order Burkholderiales; family Comamonadaceae; genus Diaphorobacter; species Diaphorobacter ruginosibacter. The sequence goes on from NZ_CP060714.1 coordinate 3,428,660, forward strand.
GCAGAAGCGGCGTGTGCGTGCCAATGCCGGCATTGTTGACCAGCAAGGTGATGCTGGCATCCTGGCGCAGCTGCGCCTCCACCTGTGCAAGCCCGGTTCGGTCGTTCAGGTCGGCGGCGAGCACCTCCACCGCGCGGCCGGTGCGGGTACTGATATCGCGGGCCAGCGTGGTCAGCCGTTCGCGGTTGCGGGCGACCAGGACGAGGTCGTAGCCCTGCCGCGCGAGCCGGTCTGCATACAGTGCGCCGATGCCGCTGGAAGCGCCGGTGACAAGGGCGGTGCCCGGGTGGGATGCTTGCGTCATGGTGAAACTCCTTCGATACAACATGTGGACGGGGTGAATGGTGCTCCGATCAGCACATGTCGTAAATGACGTATATAGTCATGAATCAGGACATATCCCAAGGACACCCACCATGCACCGAATCGGCTACGTATTGCCTGACGGCTTTCAGGTCATGGGCCTCGGAACCCAGGCCGTCTTCGAGTTCGCCAACCTGGTCGCTGGCAAGCCCTTCTACGCCATGGAGAACTACGCCCTGCAGGGCAAGGCGCGCGCCTCGACCGGGCTGACGCTCCAGACCCGTGCCCTGACGGCACGCAGCCGCGCCGATACCTGGCTGGTCGTTGGCGTCATCTCGCCGCTGTCGATGCCCGTGGCACCCGAACTGCCCCGGCTTCTGGGCAAGGCGGCGGTGCACGCACGGCGCGTCGCGGGGCTTTGCACCGGCGCCTTCGTGCTGGCAGAGGCCGGCCTGCTTGGCGGACGGCGGGCCACCACGCACTGGTACTGGGCAGACACGCTGCAGCAGCGCTATCCCGAGGCCCAGGTCGAAGCCGATCGCATCTACATCGCCGACGGACCCGTGTGGACTTCCGCAGGCATGACCGCAGAACTGGATCTGGCGCTGGCGTTGGTGGAAAAGGACCTCGGTGCCGACATTGCACGCTCCGTGGCACACCATCTGGTCATGCACCAGCGACGCTCGGGCGGGCAATCGCAGCACTCCGAGATGCTCAGGCTCGCGCCCAAGTCCGATCGCATCCAGCAGGCACTGGACCATGCGCGGCGCAATCTCTCGCAGCCTTTGAGCGTGGAGGACCTGGCCGGGGCTGCCAGCCTGAGCCCGCGCCAGTTCAGCCGGGTGTTCACGGCCGAGACCGGCCAGTCGCCAGCCAAGGCCGTGGAAGGGTTGCGGCTTGAGGCTGCGCGGTTGATGATCGAGAGCAGCCGGCATCCGCTGGAGGTCGTGGCGCGGGAAACGGGCTTCCGGGACCGACGCCATCTGCGCGAGGCCTTCCTGCGCGGCTTCGGAATGCCGCCCCAGGCCGTTCGACGCGAAGCACGCGATACGTTAGGAGTCGCAGGCTGACCTCAGCGGGCCAGGACGTGTTCACTGGCCCCGGACTGCCCCGCCCAGCATGTCCGGAGCATCGTGGAACGACAGTTCCAGTCCGATGCGTTCGCCCTCGTGGACACGGCTGATGGCATGTTTCAGGTTGACGCGGTAGTGGCCGCTCGCCCCCAGGAAGGGGCGCACCGACGTCGCAATGACGGCCACGTCGCCGAGCCCCAGGGGCAGCACCATCGGGCGCGATTGCATGCGCGGACGCTGCTCCGTCATCACGAACTCGCCCCCCTGGAAATCGACACCCGGCTCGGAGAGCACCGCCACAACCTGCATGGGAAACACCTGCTCACCCTCGTCGCGCTGGTGTAGCAACACATGATCCCCGGCGCCGAGCCAGCTCAGATGCGACTGTGCCCTTGTCTGGCCTGCGTCGCGATTGAGTTCCAGAAAATCCACCAACGCAGGCGGATAGCGCCGGGCACTCCCCAGAGTTTCGCTCCAGTCATTGGCAATGACCGCGAGGCGACGGTAGAGGGCATCGCGCAACTGCTCAAGCAAGGCCGGAAGCCCCGTATCGAAGTACAGCAGGTCACTCGCACCCAAGGCCCCTCGCCAGGGAGTCGACCCCAAGGCACGCTGTGCCAGTTCACGTGCCAGCCCCTCGCCCAGCAGGCCAGGCAGCAGGGCATAGCCCTCGGCGTCGAGTTGCAGCCGGATATCGTCCCAATCCCGGTGATCGAGCGCCATGTCGAAAGCGTTCATGGCGTCTCCGTCAGGCCTGTGCCTCGCGGCGCAGCAGCTCGCGCTTGCGATCCACGCCCCAGCGGTAGCCCGAGATATCCCCATCCCGCCGCACGACCCGATGGCAGGGAATGGCCACGGCGATGTGATTGGTCGCGCAAGCCTGTGCCACGGCGCGCACGGCCTTTGGTGAACCGATGCGGGCAGCGATGTCCGAATAGCTTGCCGTGGCTCCCGGCGGAATCTCGCGCAGCGCGCGCCACACACGCTCCTGAAAGGCCGTGCCCTGCACGTCCAACGGCAGATGCATCCCCATCGAAGGTGCCTCGATGAAGCCCACCACCTGGGCAATCAGTTGCTCAAACTCACCATCGCAGCCGATGATCTCGGCCTTGGGGAACTGGTCCTGCAGGTCACGCACCAGCTGGTCGGGATCGTCTCCCAGCAGGATCGCACAGATGCCGCGCTGGCTCTGCGCCACCAGGATGGCCCCCAGCGAGCACTGCCCTACCGCGAAGCGCATGACCGCACCGGCACCTCCCGCGCGGTAGTCCCTCGCGCGCATGCCCAGCAGGTCGTCCGCTGCTTCGTAGAACCGGCTGTTGGAGTTGAACCCCGCGCCGTAGATCGCGTCGGTGATCGAGGCATCCGCACTGCTGAGTTCCTCGCGCAGCTTGCGAGCGCGATAGGCCGAACTGTAGGCCTTGGGCGTGAGGCCGGTCTCGGCCTTGAACAGCCGGTGAAAGTGGAACGGGCTCATGCCCAGTTCGGCCGCCAGTTCGTCCAGCAGGGGCGGCGTCTCCGACTCCTCGATCATGCGGCACGCGCGCGCCACCAACGCGGCGCGCTCGGCGGCAGCGCTGGTCTGGTCGCCATGGGCACGACGGCTGCCGCGGTAGCCGGCCGCTTCGGCTGCCTCTGCCGTGTCAAAGAACTCCACGTTCTCGCGCTTGGGCAACCGCGCCGTGGAGCTCGGCTAGCAGTACACGCCCGTCGTGCGCACGGCATAGACAAACCGACCGTCGGCGGCGGCATCTCGCGCCTGCACGGCACTCCAGCGCTCGTCATCGCTCGCGTAGGCAATGGTCGTATTCATGTCTCGTGACTCCGTCGTCATCCATTACATCATCATCGCGGCCTGCCCCACACCTGGCTATTCACGCAGCCAGCACCGGCGCCGCCATGGCTTCATTGAGCAGCAGCTCCCGCTTGCGCCCGACGCCCCAGCGATAGCCGGAAATCGAGCCGTCACCGCGCACCACGCGGTGGCAAGGAATGGCAACGGCCAGGACATTGGCAGCGCAGGCTCCAGCCACCACACGTGCGGCGTCGGGCATGCCGATATCACGCGCTATCTCGCCGTAGCTGCGGGTCATGCCTGCCGGAATACGGCACAGCGCCTGCCAGACCTTCTGCTCGAACGCCGTACCTCCGATATCGAGATCGACACCGGCAGCACCCTCGGGTGCCTCTCCGTCGATGAAGGCAACGATCTGGCTCAGTTCGCGTTCCAGCGCTGCCTGATCGGCCCGCAGTTCATGGGCCGGGAATGCCGCCGCGAGCTGTTCATGCAGCGCCCGTTCATCATCGCCAAGGAAGAGTGCGCAGACACCGCGCCCGCTGCGGCCGATCACAAGCTGGCCGAGCATCGTGCGGCCGATGGCGAAGCGGACGGGGCCCTCCGCCTCGCTCCCTGGGGTACGGAAGTGGTACTTGAACAGGGGACCTGTGTGGGAAAAGGAAGATGTCTTCATGGCGTTGCTCCGTGTTGGAAGAATGAGGCCAGTTTAGAAATCCACCCTTCTCCTGAAACTCCGCTCCTTGCGGTTGAATTTTTCTCCCGCGCCACCAAGACCGCTCGGCGAAGGTATCCTCATGCCTCCTCGACCTCACCACGATATCCCGCCCCATCACCGTTCGTGCTTCTCGACATGCAAACGACCTCTCTTCCAGGCGCACACGCCGCTTTCTTGGATCGAGCGCTGCCCCTGCTCCGGGCTGACTCACGCTTTGTCGGCGTAGCTGCCGCAGGCTCCTTCGCCAGCGGGTCAATGGACGAATTCAGCGACCTGGATCTGGTCATCGCTGTGGAGCCTGACTCCACGGCGGCGGTGATGGGCGAACGGCACCAGATCGCAGCCGGTTTGGGGCCGCTGGTGGCTTCGTTCACCGGGGAGCATGTCGGTGAGCCACGCGTGCTTATCTGCCTGTACCGCGCAGAAGACGGCAATGCGCCACTGCACGTCGATCTCAAGTTCGTTGCCTTGCCTGACATCGCGAATCGTGTGGACGAACCCGTTGTGCTGTGGGAACGTGGCGGCAGGGTCAGCGACACGCTGCGGACCAGGGATGCCTGCTATCCCATGCCCAATTTGCAATGGATCGAGGATCGCTTCTGGGTATGGCTGCATTACGCGACGCTCAAGATCGGCCGCGGCGAGTTGTTCGAGGCCGTGGACTTTCTCGGCTTTCTGCGCATCCAGGTGCTGGGCCCGCTGATGCTCATGGAGGCGGGAGTTCAGCCCGCGGGCGTACGCCGCGTGGAAACGGCCGTAGCACCCTCCCGCGTCGTCCAGCTTCAGGCCACAGTGGCGACATACGACCGCTCCTCGAGCATCAGTTGCCTGTATGACGCGGCCAAGCTCTACAGATCTCTTCGGGACTCCCTCGGTACCGACCGCCTCAAAGTGAACGAGGCCGCGGAAGGCACAGCCATGGAATACCTCGCAGCGATTGCTGCGCGCCTGCGGCCATCCAGGCTCGGATCCGGGACTGCAAGTTCCTGATGTGCTTCGCCTTTCAGGCGGCGAACCCCGACCCTGCGGTGGCAAGGCCGTATGTCGAGGTCGGCTTTGCCCTGTCGAGCAAAACGACCGGCGCCCGTGTCGGTCCGCTATTCATCATCCTCATGATTCAAACGATGGCCGGATTCGCAGCGTGGATGCAGAGACCGCGGCGCCTCAATGGCTGAGTTCGCCATCTGCGCCCTCAGGCGGGCGCGTTCATGCTTGACCATCAATTCCCTGTAGCGTTGCGGATCGGGCCAGCTCTCCCGCTCCAGATAGGAATCGTGGAACTGCTTGAGTTCCAGGCTCTCCGCATGGTCCAGGCCAACGAACACGATGCGTTTTTCATGGTCTTCCTCCAGGGCCTCTATGTCTCTGAAATAGGCTTGCTCTCCGGCAGTCAGCTTCATTGCGGTAATCGGGAATTCCAGTTGGATCGGTAGGCATCGCTTGCGGACCACATCGAAGACGCAGTCGAAAAGGACGACTTAATTGTCTTTCAATTGTCAACCAAAATCAGTATCCTGCTCCGCTGCATTCGGCAGGAGTTTTCCCTGTTTCTCCCACCTTTTGTCCCCTCGGCGACTCTTCCCCGGTCTCCGCTGCAGGGGCCTCGTGCTCATGCCGAGGCAGGCTCGATGGCCTCGCCGAAATGGGTGGTGGCATGCCGCGTGCCGTCGTCGAACTGCAATTCCCTCTCAGGCCAGCGCAGCGCCGCCAGCTTGAAATCCCGCTCGGGCGCCTGCCCCTTCAGTCGTGCCGTCCAGCGGGCTCCCACGGAGTAATCGACACAGAACACGTTGCCATGCCGACCATGCCACGCAAAGGGTGAAATGCCCTTGAACAGGTCCTGATCGCCCTTGCCGAGCGCGGATCGGTCCAGCGCATGCACACGGCGCCAGTAGTGGCCCATGACGACGGGAATGCGGTCGTCGTACTCGTTCCACCATGCCACGCGCTCCACGAAGCGCCACTTGCCCCCGCAAAGAACGGATCACTCCCCTTGCGCTCCACACCCGATGTCAACACTTTCAGCGGGTTGAGCATCTGCTTGTTGGACTCGTTCTCGGCGTGCGCCGACAGGAATGGCGGCTTGCGGCTGCCGTCCTCCAGGTCATGGGGCCAGAGCACGCGCTCTGCGCGCATACGTTCCCCGAGACGGGTTTCCAGCGCCTTGCGATCGGCCTCCTGTTCCCAGTGATCGTATTCGCGACGCACCGAACCCGGCGCCAGCTGGCGTGCCATCCCTATCTGGGGCTCGCACCAGGCCGCGTGGATCACACGCAGGTCGTCGCGCTCCAGGGCGATCGGCAGGCGCGAGAGCAGCGCCAGCGTGGCGTCGCGCTGCGCAAGATCCATGCGCCGATAAGGTGCGTATTTCTCGTTGTCGCGCGCAATGCGCTCATCGAAGTACCAGCCCGAGCCATCCTTCGCATCCTCGCGCAGCAGGTTGATCTCGTGATTGCCGAGCACCGCCACCGCGCGCCCGGACTCGATCCACCGCAGCGCCAGTGCCAGCACGGCCGGACTGTCGGGGCCACGGTCGCAGAAGTCACCGACGAACACCAGGGTGCGCCCTTCGGGATGCACCCCATTCACGTCATAGCCCAGGTGCCGGATGAGCTGGTGCAGTGCATCGAACTCGCCGTGGATGTCGCCGACGATGTCCAGCGGGCCGTCGGGCAGTGCTTGTATCAAACTCATGGCGGTGATTTTGTCAGCAAACGCATCCGCCTGCTGCGCCGAGGCGACAGCGCCCGCGCTCGGGCGATCCATCACCGTTCGCAGCAAGCACCATGCGACTCACAGCGCGCTGCAATTTGAACAAACTTCAACCAGCGCGCCCCCGTCAGTCATGCCATCCCTGTCGCGCGCCAACTAGAGGTGTCGTCTTACGTACATCCTGGCGCGCGTCGTCATCATAGAAGGGTGAAGAGTCCCCCTCCCTGCTGACTCCATAGGAGATCCATCATGTTCCAGCGCTTCATGAACCCTACCGTCATCTACATGCGCCGCATCCAGCAAGGCCTTGAAGAGGCACGCATGGCCGCGCTCGAACATGAAAGCGCCGCCGAACACCATGCGGCGCTCGCGAACATGTACCGGGAACGGGTGCGGAGGCTGCAGGCCGAGATGCGTGCCGTCACCAGCGAGGCGACCTCGCAGGCCGCGCAGCCGGAGGTGGCGAGCGAGCCCGAGGTCGATGCGGCCGCCGAGGCCGCCGCTGCGGCGCAGGTTCACCGCATCACGCCCCGCTCCACCAAACGCGAGGATGGCCCCGCAGGCCCCTCGGGGCTGATACCCCAGGCCGGCTGAGTCGGACCACCCCAGCACCCCGTCCCCGAGGCGCCGTTCACGAAAGTGGACGGCGCTTTCTTCTTTGGCATGGCGTGGCTGCCGCGTGCGATCGTGCCCACAAAAATCGTCGCTCCGGACGATAGGCAAACCGACGCGCCGAACGCATCATTGCCCTGAAGGCTACCCTTTGCCCACACATCACAAACAGGCCGTTTTGGAGACAACCAATCGTGAGCACGTCACCCGACCGCTATGCCATGGACATGCCCCTGCTTCTCAGGAACCTCCTGCAAGGGGCGGCACGGCACCATCGCCATGGGGAAATCGTTTCCGTGGTCCAGGGACGCAAGGTGCGCCACACCTATGCCGAATGCGAGCGGCGGGCCCGCAGGCTGGCGCAGGCGCTGCTCGCGCTTGGCATCCGGCACGGCGACCGCGTGGCCACGCTGGCATGGAACGATCACCGGCACTATGAGCTGTATTTCGGCATCACCGGCATCGGCGCCGTGTGCCACACGGTGAACCCGCGCCTGTTCACCGAGCAGATCGCCTACATCGTCAATGATGCGCAGGACGTGGCGATGTTCTACTCGAGGGACTTCGCCGCGCTCGTCGAGCAACTGCGCCCGCAGTGTCCCAGCGTACTGCACTGGATTCCGATCGACGATGCGGAAGACGCGCTCATCGACTACGAAAGGCTGCTTGCCGCGCAGGACGGCCAGATGCGCTGGCCCGAGATCGACGAGCGCAGCGACGCCTTTCTCTGCTACACCTCCGGCACCACGGGCCAGCCCAAGGGGGTGGTCTACAGCCACCGGGGCACGGTGATCCATGCCTACGCTGTCGCGCTGCCCGACGGGCACAACGTGAGCGCCCTCTCGGTGCTGATGCCGGTCGTGCCCATGTTCCATGCCAATGCATGGGAGGCTCCGTTCTCCGCCACGCTGGCGGGCGCCAAGCTGGTGCTGCCCGGCTCGGCACTCGACGGGGCGTCCCTGCACCAGCTGATCGACAGCGAAAAGGTCACCCTGTCGATCGGCGTACCGACGGTCTGGTTCAACGTGCTGACGTATCTCCAGCAGAACGGCCTGCGCTGCGACTCGCTCAAGCGGTTACTGCTGGGTGGTTCGTCCACGCCGCTATCGATGATCGAGGCGTACGCGCAGCTGGGTGTACTGGTCACGCAGGGCTGGGGCATGACGGAGACCGCCGCCATGACCACCACGACCCAGCCCCTCGCGCAACATCGCGACCAACCGGTGCAGGTGCTGCAGAAGACCATCTACCAGACCGCGGGCCGGGTGCTCTCGGGTGCGGATATCCGCACCGTGGACGAGGCAGGCCACGAGATCGCCTGGGGCAGCGGCATTCCGGGCGAGCTGCAGGTACGCGGGCCCTGGGTCATCCAGCGCTATTTCAAGGCCCCCGCCAACGCCACGACGCCAGACGGCTGGCTGCCCACCGGAGACATCGCGCTGATCGATGCCGATGGCTTCATGCGACTGACCGACCGCACCAAGGACGTCATCAAATCGGGGGGCGAGTGGATCTCCTCCGTCGACCTGGAGAACCTCGCGATGGCCGTTCCCGGCGTGCAGCTTGCCGCCTGCATCGCCTGTGCGCATGACCGCTGGGGCGAACGCCCGGTGCTCATCGTGCAACCGCGCGAAGGCGCATCGCCGACGCAGGCCGAGGTGCTGGGTGCGCTCGAAGGAAAGATCGCCAGATGGTGGATGCCGGATGCGGTGGTGTTCATCGACAGCATGCCGCTCACCGCCACCGGCAAGCTCGCCAAGCTCGAGCTGCGCAAACGCTACGGCCGCCATCTGCTGGACAACCGCTGACACGCCCCCAACGACACCAGAACGTACCCGGATCCACTCCACCATGCACGAAGTTTTCATCTACGACCACGTCCGAACACCCCGTGGCAAGGGCCGCCCCGGAGGAGCCCTGCACGCCACAACGCCGGTCCAGCTGGCAACCCAGGTGCTGACCGCCTTGCGCGAGCGCAGCCACATCGAACCCTCGCAGATCGACGAGGTTGGTCTCGGCGTGGTCATGCCGATCGGCGAACAGGGGGCCGACATCACGCGCGTCGCGCTGCTGGAAGCCGGCTACGGCGATACGGTGTCGGGTTTTCAGCTCAACCGTTTCTGCACCTCTGCGCTCGATACCGTGAAAATGGGCTTCGGGCTCATCGCGTCGGGCCAGGCGGCCGCGGCCATCGGCGGCGGCGTCGAGTCGATGTCGCGCGTCGCCATCGGCAGCGACGGTGGCGCGGTCTACACCGATCCCGCGATCGGCAGGCGCTACCCTTACATTCCCAACGGCGTGGCAGCCGACCTGATGGCGGCACTCGACGGGGTCACGCGAGAACAGATCGATGCCTACGCCGTGGAAAGCCAGCGCCGCGCGCACGAAGCGGTGAGCTTGGGGCGCTTCGACCCCTCGCTGGTGCCGGTGCGCAATCGGCTTGGCGAGGTCGTGCTCGCACGCGACGAGGCCCACCGTCCCGGCACCACGATGGCCGACCTGGCCAGGCTGCCGCCCGCCTTCGACAAGGCCGGTGCCGCCGGCTACGACCAGATCGTGCTGCGCCGCTATCCTCACCTGGAGCGCATACCGCACATCCACACCGGAGGCAATTCAAGCGGTATCGTTGACGGCGCCTGCGCCGTGCTGTTGGGCAATGCGGATTTCGGGCAACGCAACGGACTGCGGGCGCGCGCGCGCATCCGTGCCGCGACGAGCTGCGCGGATGAGCCACTGCTCAGCCTGGGCGGCCCCATCCCCGTCACCGACAAGCTGCTGCAACTGGCCGGAATGGCCATCTCCGACATCGATCTCTTCGAGGTGAACGAAGCCTTTGCGGTGGTTCCAATGCGCTACGGCAGCCACTTCGACATCGATCCGCGGCGCATCAACCCCAACGGCGGTGCCATTGCGCTTGGACACCCGCTGGGTGCCACAGGGGCCATATTGCTGGGGACCCTGCTCGACGAACTCGAGCGGCAGGACCTCGGCGCCGGGCTCGTGACGCTGTGTGCCGCCGCAGGCCAGTCGACCGCCATGGTCATCGAACGGGTTTGAATCTTCCGGAGTTGCCTCTCATGTCTCGCCAATCCACCACCCCCTTCACCCTGGGTGAAGACGGCATCGCCCTCATCACGCTCGAGCCGCACCGGGAAAGCTCCGGCAGCGTGCTGCCCGACGTCCTCTCCTCGCTCGTCGCCACGCTGCAATCGCTGGCGGAACGCAGCGACGTCAGGGGCGTGCTGCTGCATGCGCAAGGCCCCCACTGGCTGCCGCAGGCAAGCGCGCAGGCCTGGCTCGACACATGCCGCCTGGCAGCACCCGTGGATATCGCCAGGGTCCTTGCGCAGCGCAGCGAGGCCCTGCGCACAGTGGAGCAACTGGACAAGCCCGTGGCCATCGTGATCGAGGGCGATTGTCTCGACCTCTGCCTGGAGCTTGCGCTCGCGTGCCACCACCGTGTCGGCGTGGCCTCGGACCGTCAGCGCTTCGGTCTCCCTCTTGTGAAACGCGGCATCCCGCCGTGCGCAGGCGCCACCCAGCGCCTTCCCCGGCTGACGGGCATCGCGGAGGCATTGCCCGTGCTGCTGTCGGGCGACAGCTGGAATACGGAAACCGCCCTGCAAAGGGGTGTCCTGCATGCAGTCGGTCAGCAGGCGGATGCCCTGGCGAATGCGCGTGCCTGGCTTGCGAGCCACCCCGGTGCAAAGGCACCATGGGACGTGAAAGGCTTCCGCATTCCCGGAGGAAGCGGAGCACTCGCATCCGGCGCCGGACACCACTTCACGGACCGGATCGCCGGCATCCGCCAGTCCACTCACGATACGCAGCCGGCACCGATGTCCACCTTGTCCGCTGTCTACGAGGGCACGCAGCTGCCGATCGACATGGGCCTGCAGATCGAAATGCAGTGCGCCGCGCAGACACTCGCCGACCCCGCCACGGCCAACCAGCTCCGCTCGCAATGGCTGCATCAGGAGCAGGCGCGCGCACTGATCCGGCGCCCCCAGGGCCTTGCCGCGCAGCCGGTGCAACGGCTCGGCGTGCTGGGAGCCGGCCTGATGGGTGCCGGCATCGCGCAGGTAGCCGCCGCGGCCGGCATCGACGTGGTGTTGATCGACACCCATGCCGATCATGTGCAGGCCGCACGCGACAGGGTTCTTGCATCGCTGCGGCGCAGCCACGGGGACCGTGCCGATGCCATCGTGAACAGGATTCACGCGACGGCCGAACTGCGGCACCTGCACGACTGTGACTTCATCATCGAGGCCGTGTTCGAGGATTGCAGCGTCAAGGCAGGCCTGATGGACCGGGCAGCATCCGTGCTGCGCGAGCGCCCTCCGCATTTCGTGTGGGCCAGCAATACATCCACGCTGCCCATCGGTGGCCTGGCCAGGCATTGGGCGGCCCCCGGACAGGTGATCGGCATGCATTTCTTCTCCCCCGTGCCGCGCATGCCCCTGCTGGAGATCATCACCGGCAGCCAGACCAGCGATGCCACGCTCGCGCGGACGATGGACCTGGCGGCCCGCCTCGGCAAGACGCCGATTCTGGTCAACGACAGCCCCGGCTTCTACACAAGCCGCATCTTCTGCGCCTATATCGACGAAGGCATGGCGATGCTGGCGGAAGGCGTGCAGCCCGCACTGATCGAGAACATGGCGCGGCAGGCGGGCTTTGCCACGTCGCCCCTCGCGGTGACCGACGAGGTCTCGCTCGACCTGCAGGCACTGGTCATCGAGCAGGCGCGAAACGACGGACTGGATGAGAAGTTCCAGCGCCTCCAGGCCCAGCCGGTCGTCGCCCGGATGAATGCGCTGGGCAGGCTGGGCCGCAAGAGTGGCGGCGGCTTCTACGACTATCCGGAAAGCGGGGCCAAGCAGTTGTGGGGCGGCCTGGCCCGTGAATTTCCTCTCGCGGACCGGCAGCCTTCGCCCGAGACCGTGCGCGCGCGGCTGCTGAACCGGCAGGCGCTCGAGTCGGTGCGCTGCCTTGAGGAAGGCGTTCTCACGTCACCTGCCGACGGAGACATCGGCTCGTTGCTGGGATTGGGATATCCCGCATGGACGGGCGGCACCTTCTCGTACATCGACACCGTGGGCCTGCAGAGCTTCGTGCAGAGTTGCGACGCCTTGGCCGACGTGCATGGCGAACGCTTCCGGCCCTCTGCGTGGCTGCGCGAGCGTGCCGCCGACATGCAGCGGTTTCACGACTGATCGCTGCCGCAACGTCAGCGGCAGTTCTCTGATATCAGGGGGCTGGCAGGTAAGTCTCCTTCCACAGGACGACCTTGCCATGCTCGTCGAAGCGCATGAGCAGCATGGCCACGAAGCGCTCGCTGCGGCCATCGGTGTGGGAGATGTGCGCGACCATGTCGAACATCGCACTTTCCTCATCGGCCACGGTATGCACGATCTGGTACTCGATGCCCGTCATCGACGCCTTCATGCCGTTGATGAACTCCAGGTAGTTCGCGGGATTCGCTTCGTAGTGCCGGCCATTGGGCTCCACGACAAAGCGCTGCGCGAAACATTGGGTGATATCGGCCTCCGCAAGGACTGCATCGTGCTTCAGGTGGCGCCTGTTCCAGTCCAGCACGGCATGCGCCCGCTGGATATTCAACTCTCGTTGTGTACTCATGCCGACAGGATAGCCCGGCTTGGGGACGCCCTGCACACCGTCCCCGAAAACACTTCCATCCAGCGAATCGGGATTGCAGCAATGTCATCTTCGCGATGGACTTTTGTCAGCGTCGCTTTTCAACAATGGAGCCATCCCGAGTGCACATGCCTCGAGATGACGCGAACCACCACAGAAAGGCACTTCCATCATGCAAAAGACCCGCACACCCCTCATGGCAGTCCTGTCCGCTGCCGCCCTGTCCCTCACCCTGGCCAACACCGCCATGGCCAGCAGCTACATCCACTCCGACAACTCCGAGAAGGGCTACAAGACCTTCCCGGAACACTTCCAGAGCGACAAGACGCGCGCCCAGGTGCAGGCCGAAGCGGTGGAGTTCCTGAAGAACGGTGGCGCGGACACCTGGCGCAACAACAACTACTCGGCGCAGGAGATCTCCCAGTCCTCCACCAAGACCCGCGAGCAGGTGCAGAACGAATACCTCAACGAGTCGCCCGAGCAACGCAGGGCCCGCCTGGAACTGTACCGGGGCCGCATCTTCTGAGCGGCCGCCCTGAACGGCCTGCATCCTTCCTGGACGCATTCGAACAGCTTCCGGCAGACCCAAAAAGAAGTGACTTCCCGCAAGGCCTGCGCCTCAGGGGAAGTCACTGTTCTGCCGCCACGCATCCTGGGCGTCGGGCCTCTGGGGCCCTCCGCCGCAAGAGCGCTCAGTCCTTACCGGACGGTCTCCTCACTTGGCAGGAAACAGCGAGCCCGACTGGATGAGCTTGCCATCCGCATCCCTCACGCGCATGAGCGTCAGCTCTCCGGCCGTTGCCGGATCACCGTCACCCACGATGGCGCCTGCAGCCGAGAAGTAGGCCGGTGTGAACCGGAGCACGGGATCGGTGGAACCCGGAGTGCTCGAGACACAGCGGAAGTCAAACTCCTTGAAGACCTCCTTGGAGCAGGTATACCCCGTCGTCTGATCGATCACCGTCCCGCCTTGGCCCGGCACGAAGTTGAAGAACATGCTCCTCACGCCTGCCTTGCTCGACAGCAGGGCCCACGATCCCACAAGGGAGTTGACGCTGTCGCTCTCGATGCCGAAGTAATAGCGCTCATTGAGCACCTCGTCCTCGCCCGGGAATTCAACGGTGCCGAGCACAGGGCTGACGTAGGAATGCTTTTCCACCTTGCCCGAGTTCTCCAGGAATGTGGCGGTCTTCTCGGAGCTGCCGAAGTAGCGTCCGCCCTTGTACTGGATCAGCTCCAGATCGGACGAAGATGCCTGGTCCAGCGCGCCGAATGCGCTATGGAACGTGGAATCCCCGCTCTTCACGTAGTCGTACACCGACATGAACACCATGCGCTCGGCTGCGTTCGCAGGCTTCTGCTGGTCGAGCGTCATGCCCCGGCCCGCCTTGCCGTTGAGCTCGGAGCTGATGACCCAGGTGCCGGACTCGGGCGCGCTGTGCGCAGGGAAGTAGACAGCCCGTTCGGTCTTGCCGTTCACTTCCTTGTAGCCGGAACGCGTGATGCGCATGCCGACGATACGGCGCTTGTCGCCATTCGCCACCTGGATGGTTCCGCTCAGCTGATCGAGACTGCGCTGCAGCGCCAGAGTCACGGAGCTCTTCGTACCCTGCGCGGAGATCGAGTCTCCGGTGCAGTTGAACAAACGGCTGGCACCACTGTAGTCGCACGCGGCAAAGATCGGCGCCGTGAGGGTTCCGTCAAAGCCGTGGACGGTGAGTTGCGTGCTGCTGGAATATGGCCATGCACGCGTGCTGCCGGTCCAGTCGTAGTTCAGCTTCACCTGGTCGCTGGTTCCGATGTCGGCCCACCATACGCGGATCGGGCGGTTGTCGGTAGTCAGCTCCGCGATCGCCCAGCGGTCCACCAGGGCTGGATCGGCAAACACGTCGGCAGGAGTGCCTTCGTAGTCGTAGCGCTGCATGGGCACTGCGGTTTCTCCCGGGAACTTGATCGTGCCCGTGGTACGGCTGGTGAAGGTCACTTCCACGTCACCCGCGCTGCCGGCCTGCTGACCATCGATGTTGCCGCTGCCGAAGTAACGCCCGCCCTTGAAGAAGAGCAGCGGTGCAGTCACCTTGTTGTCTTCCAGCTTGCCCACTGCCGTGTGGAATGTCGGAGCTCCCGTGGACAGGTAGTTGTAGACCTGCATGAACAGGGTGCCGTTCTGCACGTCGATACCCATGCCGCGTCCAGGCTCGCCGTTGAGCTCGGCGCTGATGATCCAGGTCCCGTTCTGGGGCGCAACCGCACCGAGAGGATCCGTCACCGTACCGATCGAACCATCGGAGTCCGTGGTTTTGTCGACCTCGCGTGAGCTGCTGCCGGTGTTGCCAGCGGCATCGGTCTGCGACGCCGTGATCGTCACCTTGCCCTTGGGCAGGCCGCCCACCTTGACACCGGAGATCGACCATGTGCCGTTGACGCAGGTTGCGGTGACCTTGATGCTGCCGATCTGCACCGTCACCACACCGTCGCCCGTCGTGCAGGTGCCGGAGGCGCTATATGACGACTGGTTCGTTCCATCGATGGTGGGTGCCGTGATGATCGAGACCGACGGAGCCGTGGCGTCCTTGGTGGTCATGCGGGTGCCGCTGACCGGGCTTCCGCTGATGGTCTGCGTTGCGGTGACCTTCACCGTGCCGTCAGGCAGTGCCTTCACATTGACCCCGGATACCGACCAGTTACCACCGCTGCAGGCTGCCGTCGCATTGACGCTGCCGATTGCCACGCTGACCTGTCCGCCCGATGCCGAGCAGGTCCCGGCCACGCCGCCATAGGACGACTGGTTGGCGGCATTGATCGCGGGAGCGCTTGTCACGGACACCGCGGACTGTGCTGCGTCCTTGGTGGTGGTGCGGGTACCGCTGCCGGTATTGCCGGCGGGGTCGACCTGCGACACCGTGATCGTGACCTGTCCGGTCGGCAGGCCGCTGGCGTCAACGCCCGGCGCGGTCCATGTTCCACCACTGCAGGTCGGCGCAGGTACGGCAGGGATGCCGCCGACATTCACCGACACCGCCATGCCGTTTTCGGTACAGGTGCCAGAGACCACATACGCAGACTGGTTGGCCGTGGTGATGGCAGGAGCAGACGTGACGGCGACCGTCGGCGGCGTTGCATCCTTGGACGTAGACACGGGCGTGGCCGTGCCTGTCACGCTGCCGACCGTTTGCCATGCGGACACCGTGACCGATCCATCGGGCACGCTGCTGACGTTGACGCCCGTCACCGACCAGACCGAGTTGCTGCAATTCGGGGTAGCAGTGACCCCGCCGATCGACACATTCACAAGCGTGCCATTGGCCGAGCATGTACCGGATACACCATAGGACGATTGGTTCGCGGCATTGATGGCCGGCGCAGAAGCGATCGTCACCACAGGTGTGGGCGGTGTCACGGTGGTCTGCTTGGTGGTTGTGCGCGTGGCCGAAACGGGAGGGAAGCCATTCACCGTCTGCGTAGCCGTCAAGCTCACCGGGCCATCGTTCAGCAAGTGAACATCAACGGTGCCTTGGAACGTACCGTTGGCCGAGCAGGCGAGCGCTTTCTGAACACCCGTAGGGTTCGACGTCATTTGGACATCGTTGCTTCCCGGGCTGCAGGTACCGCTCACGGGAAACGCCGCTTGGTTGTTCGCATCGATGGGAAGCAGTGCATCCAGCGTGACGCTGGGCTTGCAGTCGTTCATCGTGGCTTCCGCGTGACCAACCGTCACGTTAAGCGACAGCAATGGGCCCAGAACAGGCCCCAGCACCGATGCATTAACCTGGATGCGAACAGCGTTCACCTCCATCTTGTTGGCACTTGGAATCTGCTCGTTGATTCGGATAGTGGCATCCACCTCTACGAGCCCCAAAAGGTTAATTTTGGCGATATCAATCTGGGTATTGACTGCAACGCTGACGCCGTCAAGCCATCCCCTGCCATTGAGAATTTGCGTACTCCCCGAGCCTTTTGGAACCCCCGCCTCGCAGGTCATGCGTGCCTCTGATGTGATCACGCCAGCTCCCAATAGCTCTCTATCCAACAGTGGAGGAAGCTTGACCCCCAGTGACAGGCCATCAACCTTGGTAGTGGAGACAACACTATTTTGGGTCAGCACGCTTTGTGTTGATGTATCGATTACCCCGGTTCCGACGCTCAGTATGCCCGCGTTGACTCCAACCTGAGCGACGTGAGCAGGCTTATTGAAATCTGGTAATGCATTTTGCAACTCGGTATCAGCGAGGGGGATGTTCAGGTTAACTCCCCCGCTCAATACATTCGCCGTTGCCAGCAATCCAAAAGCCCGTCCACTTCCTTGGGATGCCGCAAATGAATGCATCCCCAACGTCACTAACACCAGAAATAACGCGAACCTCAAGAATTCGCGAAGCGATGGGATTGGCTTTATTGAATACATAAGACCTCCGGGAACAACGAACCATGCGATGTCGGTGGAGGCAAGCCAGACAATCCGACTCACTGCCTCTATCGACGTTGCAGAACGAATAAACCTGAAATCAATCTACAACCAACTGTGCAATGATGTAAATCAAATAACCAAAACATACGAAAGAACTCCAAAGGCGTTAGCTATCAATCAAAAGATACGCGGCTAATCCTTCATCCGCCGGTTCGTTGCGCCCCAAAGTCTCCGTGCGTCCTGTACAAGCCAGTCCATCAATACATTCTTCGTCAGGCACCACCAGACATCGTCTGGTGCGGAGTCGAGGAATCCCTGCCGATTCGATGCAGAGACCCCAGCCTGGATTATTGAATTTGCCATCCAAATGGATGGGAACAACTGCTTTGTTTTGCCATTGTCAACAATGGTTAGTCAGCTCCACCCAATAGAAGCGGCCTGTTTTTAAAAATGGATTGAATGGCAATTAATCCATGTTTGTCAGACAAAACTATATGCAGCCTATTTGAGATGAGGCTCCCCCGCACACAAGAATGCTGCACATGACCTGCTCACATCTGGCTGGCCCATGCGTGGTCATACAAAAAGAGGAAAAGAATCAGTCTGCCTGCAGACAACGTGATGAGTGATGCTTCAACTTTGGGACCTGCGGGTCAGTTACAACTGTCCGTACCACGTTGAACATGAGCCCCCCCGCGCTGAGGCATTCGCATGAGCGGCCTGACTTGTGCAGGTTTTGCTGGGTCAATACACCGCTCCATTCAGCGAATTTCACTGAAAAGCCAGCATCATTTCTCGCGATCATCTCCGGCCAGATGGTCGAGGATGTGGGATACCCCGATGGGTGCTGAGACCCATCACCGCACTGCCCCTAGACCGCGGAAAAAGCGGACGCCCCCTGTTAGTCAGTAGACAAAGATGAACAACGCACAGGTCGTGTCACTCAACACCAGACCTTCGCTGCACCAGGGAGATAAAAAGGATGGACTTCCGACGACGAGCGGCAGCGTATTCCTCGCTCCCAGGTATCGCACGCAGTGGAACGAAGAACGCGCCTTCCACCAGTCTTTCTGGACCCCGGCCAAGAATTCGGATCCAATATCAGCCACCGAAGAATGCCCGGCACACCTTTGCACGATGCTGTTCATGGGGGGCGCCACACCGGCCCACATCGCCAAGCCAACGGGAAACTCGGCGGAGATATTCCTGCGGGTGTATTTGAAGTGGCTCGACGATCGTCACGGAGATCTGAAGCAGGCGAAACTGGAGCGCTTCATCAGGCACCCCCCCTGCAACTCCCCAGAGCACTCAGCAAGGAACATCCTGAAAGTAAAAAACCCTTGCAGGCCAAAGACTTGCAAGGGTTTCAATTTGGGGTGGCTGATGGGACTCGAACCCACGACGACAGGAATCACAATCCTGGACTCTACCAACTGAGCTACAGCCACCGTAGCGTAGACATGAATTATAGCGCGATATTTTGGCCTCTCAGGGAGAAAGTCCAACTTTTTCAGAAATCTTTCAAAGCTGGACGTTTCTCTCCCCGTACTCACCCCATCGCGCTCACTCGTCGGCGCTGGGGCGTGGCACCTTGATCTCGGCCTTGTAGTGCTGCTTGAGCAGGTCGAAATAGGCCAGGGCTTCCACGCTGGACCAGACCTGGGTGTACTGCTGCTGTTCCTTCTGGCTCGTAGCGGCATCCTGCGGCGCGCGCGGAACAATCTTCTGCACCTTGGCCACGACGTAGCCGGTGGCGCCAAGATTCACGCCCACCCATGACGGCAGGTTGTCGATCGGGGCCGCCAGCACGGCATCCACCACGGCACGTGGCTGTTCATGCGCCTGCTCGCGAGAGAGGGTGATCGGAGCGGCCAGGCCGGTGGCCGACGCAGGAGCGGCCTTCCAGGCGTTGAGCTTCTCCTCGCCGTCCTTGCGGGCCAGCTCGGCGGCCTTGTCGGCGATGAACAGGGTCTTGGCCTTGTCCTTGGACTGCTCCCATGGCACGGTCATGGCCGGCGTGTAGTTCACGATGCGGCCAGCGGCCAGCATGCTGTTGCCTACCTCGACGGCTTCGGTCGTGCGCTTGTTCTGGATCGAATCCGCCGAGAACAAGGTCTCCAGGAAGCGCTGGTTGGCAAGAGCACCCTTCGCATCCAACGCAGGCGTGCGCGTGACGTGATCGGCGGTGTTCAGCTTGAGCTTGAACTTCTCTGCAACGGCCTTCAGGTTGTCAGCCTCTTCATACACGGTGTTCGAGAAGGTTTCGGCCACCTCGGCAAACTTGCGCTGCGCGAGTTGTTCCTTCATTTCCGTTTCCAGCTTGGGACGCAGTTCTTCAAACGGAGGACGCGGAGGCGTCTTCACATCGGTCAGCAGGATGATGTGATAGCCGAAGTCGGACTGCACCACATCGCTGATGTCGCCCTTCTTCAGGCTGTAGGCTGCTTCCTCAAATGGCTTGACCATGGAGCCACGCGTGAAGAACCCGAGATCGCCGCCCGATGGAGCAGAGCCTGGATCCTGCGATTCCTTCTTGGCAACGTCGGCAAAGCTTGCGGGGTTCTTGCGCACTTCGGCCAGAATCGCATCCGCCTTGGCCTTGGCCTTCTCGCGGTCACCTGCCGATGCATCCTTCGAGGCACTGATCAGGATGTGGCTCGCGCGACGCTCTTCCTTGCCGGACAGGCGCTCGAGATTTTCCTTGTAGTAGGTGCGCAGATCGTCCTCGTTGGGCGTGATCGTGGCCTTCACGGCGTCGAGATCGAGCACGACATATTCGACGCTTGCCTGTTCGGTCTGCTGGAAGCGCGCCGGATTGGCCTTGTAGAAGGCTTCGACGTCCGCTTCGCCCGCGGTGACCTTGGAGGTGTAGTTGCTTGCATCGAAGCGCGCGATCTGGATCTCGCGGCCCTGCCATACGGCGTCCATGGCCAGCTTCACCTCAGGCGATGTGCTGAACGAGGATGCCAGCACGCCGCCCATCACCTGGTTGACGGACAGGTCGAAACGCACGCGGTTCTCGAAACCTTCGGGCGTCAGGCCCTGCGAGCCGACCAGCGCGCGATAGCCTTCGGCGTCGAGCGTGCCATCGGGCTTGCGCAGCGCTGCAATCTGCGGAATGTTCTGCAGCTCGCGGGCCAGGCGCACATCTGTCGTGGCCAGGTGCATGTCGCGCGCAGCGGTTTCGTAGACATGGTCGCGCACGATGCGCTCCAGCGTCTCGTACTTGAGCTTGGGCGAATCCAGCAGCTTGCTGTCGATGCCGGGGTTCTGCGCACGCATGGTGTCGCTGGCCTGTCGGTGAGCGGCATCCCAATCGGCCTGGGTGATGTCCTTGCCATTCACGCGTGCCACGACCGGGCTCTTTTCCGTGAAATAGTTCTGGTTCACGCCAACAAGGATGAAGGAAGGAACGATCAGCAAGACCAGCAAGAACATCACTATCTTCGAGTGCTTGCGGATGGCTTCAAACATGTTCAGTCAATCTTTCTGACAACAAAAGAAAAGGCGAACATCCAGTTCGCCTTTGCTCGGGCGGGGTGGTGAGACGATGCAGCCGGATGCGTCCGAAGCCGGAACGCATGATGCAAAGGACTTGCAGATCAAGCGCTTGCAACATCCACCAACGAAGCTTGTCGCCCTCTACGGACGGCAATCGGACGATTGTACCTTTTCGCCTGTCGAATGCGGGATGTTCCTGGGCGTACAGGGCTTAAGCACGGCACTCGCATGACCTTCGTGTGGCGCAGTCGACACCGCCTGCAGCATGTGCACGGCGCATTGTGTGCGGGCAAGAAAAAAGCGCCAGGATTGCTCCGGGCGCTTCATCTCAAAGGGGATTTCCGTGGTGGGTGCTAACGGGGTCGAACCGCTGACCTACGCCTTGTAAGGGCGCCGCTCTACCAACTGAGCTAAGCACCCCCTCTTCATCTACCTGTCAGTTCAGGGCATCCTTCAATGCCTTGCCCGGACGGAACTTTGGCACTTTTGCTGCCTTGATCTTGATTGTATCACCTGTACGTGGGTTGCGGCCCGTACGAGCAGCGCGCTTGCCCACCGCGAAGGTGCCGAAACCGACGAGCGACACTGTGCCACCCTTCTTCAGCGTCTTCTTGACCGCATCGATCGTGGATTCCAGTGCACGCGCAGCAGCGGCCTTGGAGATGTCAGCGTTGTTAGCAATGTGCTCAATCAGTTCGGTTTTATTCACAAGGAACCTCTCGCAAAAGAGTGGAAGGAATTTGTTGATTGCACATCTGGAGGGCATTTCCGTCAGGGCCTTGAGGCAACTCATGCGACACAAGGAATTGACCGACCTCTCAACAGATGGCTGCTCCAGATTAAAGCTATCACTTCTGCGAGTGTCAATACAGACCACCGCCTAGCAACAACATGGAAGCGAATTCTAGTCGCAAATTTGGCTGCTCCATTGGCTCGTCGCGGGATTTGTCTCGCAAATGCGCTCACAGCCTTTCTCTGCATTGACGCAGATGCAACACATGCAATCGAATTGATGCACTCTACTTGACAACCCGCGCACGGATTTCAGGCAGAGCCTTGCGCAGGTAGTAGATCATCGACCACACGGTGAGGATCGCCGCCAGCCAGATCAGCCAGGTGCCCCATACGCCGGTATCGATCACGCCGAACAGCACGCCGTCGTACAGAAGGAAGGGGATGGCGATCATCTGCACGGTGGTCTTGAGCTTGCCGATCATGTGCACCGCCACGCTCTTGCTCGCGCCGATCTGCGCCATCCATTCGCGCAGCGCGGAAATCGCGATCTCCCGGCCGATGATGATCAGCGCCACCAGCACACCTGCGCGATTGAGGTGCACCAGCACCAGGAGCGACGCGCAGACCAGGAACTTGTCCGCCACGGGGTCGAGGAAGGCACCGAACGAGGAGGTCTGGTTGAGCTTGCGCGCGAGAAAGCCGTCCAGCCAGTCGGTGAAAGCGAAAACGATGAACATCACCGTCGCGATCAGGTTGCGCGTCTGCGGCTCGAGCGGCGCGGAGAACACCCCCACGATCAAAGGGATCGCGACAATGCGCGTCCAAGTCATTAGGGTGGGGATGGTGAAAAACATGGGGCGATTGTGTCATGCCGGAAGAAGCCCCGCCATCAACCGCCGCTCGGCATGTGCGCCGCACGCTGCCGCGGGCTCGCCGATCAACGCAGGGCGCGGTAGATCTCCTCTGCCAGTTCACGCGATATCCCTTCGACGGATGCCAGATCTTCGACACTCGCATCCCCCACCCCGCGCACGCCGCCGAAGCGTTGCAGCAAGCGGGCCCGCTTCTTGGGGCCCACGCCCGGAATATCCTCGAGCCGACTGCCTCCCACCCGCACCTTGGCGCGCGCAGCACGCATTCCGGTGATGGCGAAACGGTGGGCCTCGTCACGGATCTGGGCCACCAGCATCAGCGCCGCAGAATCCTTGCCCAGATAGATCTTCTCGCGGCCGTCGGCGAACACCAGTTCCTCCAGTCCGACCTTTCGGCCCTCGCCCTTCTCGACACCGACGATGCGCGAGACATCGAGCCCCAGCGACTCGAACACCTCCCGGGCCATGCTGACCTGGCCCTTGCCGCCGTCCACCAGCACCAGGTCCGGCAGCCGCGCCTGCCCCGGTGCGGGCTCGGCGCCGCCTGCTTCACGCAGCACCTGAGCCACTTTGCTGTAGCGGCGCGTGAGCACCTGGCGCATGGCCGCGTAGTCGTCGCCGCCGGTGATGCCTTCGATCTTGAAGCGGCGGTACTCGCTGCTCTGCATCTTGTGGTGGTGGAACACGACGCACGAGGCCTGCGTCGACTCGCCTGCCGTGTGCGAGATGTCGAAGCATTCGATGGAGAGCGAGTCCAGGTCTTCGGCTTCCAGGTCGAGCGCTTCGGCCAGGGCGCGCGTGCGCGCCTGCTGCGAGCCCTCCTCGGACAGCAACCGGGCCAGCTGGATGTCGGCGTTCTTCTGGGCCATCTCCAGCCACACGCGGCGCTGCTCGCGCGGCTGGTTCACGGCATACACGCGCACCCCGCTTTCCTCGCCGAGCGCCTCCAGCAGCGCCTCGTCCACCGGCTCGCTCACCAGCAACGTGGGAGGAACGGGCACATGCAGATAGTGCTGCGCAATGAAGGCCTCGAGCACCTGGCGGGCCACCGATTTTTCGAGCGGCGCGGCGTTTTCGGCATCAACGGCCCCGTCCGAGCCTCCTGCGCCTTCTGCCGGGGCCTGCTGCGGCACGCCCTCGTCCTCTTCGCTTTCGCGGCGGTAGATGGCGGTGGCCTCATCCACGTGCGTCGGGAAGTAGGCGCGATCCCCCAGGTGACGGCCACCGCGCACCATCGCCAGGTTCACGCAGGCGCGTCCACCATGCACCTTCACGGCCAGGATGTCCACGTCCTTGTCGGAGACCGTCTCGATGGCCTGCTGGTGCAGCACGCGCGAGAGTGCCGTGATCTGGTTGCGCACTTCCGCCGCCTGCTCGAACTCGAGCTTTTCGGAGTGCGCCATCATGCGTGCCTCGAGCTCTTCGAGCAGCACCTGGGTTTCGCCGCGCAGCATGGCCTCCGCATGCGCCACGTCCGTCGCATAAGCCTGCGGCGAGATCAGGTCGACGCAGGGCCCCGTGCAGCGCTTGATCTGGTACAGCAGGCAGGGCCGCGTGCGGTTGGCAAACACCGTGTCCTCGCAGGTGCGCAGCCGAAAGACCTTCTGCAGCAGCAGAATGGTTTCCTTGACTGCCCAAGCCCCCGGATACGGCCCGAAGTAACGATGCCGCTTGTCCACCGCACCGCGGTAGTACGCAAGGCGCGGGTATTTCTGTCCCGGCGCGCCGCCGGTTCCGTCCTTCGCGGCAACGCCGGTGATCTTGAGATAGGGGTAGCTCTTGTCGTCGCGAAAGAGGATGTTGTACTTGGGATTCAGCGACTTGATGAGGTTGTTCTCAAGCAGCAGGGCCTCTGCCTCCGAGCGCACCACCGTGGTCTCCAGCCGCACGATCTTGCCCACCATGTGGCCGATGCGCGTGCCGCCATGGTTCTTTGCGAAATAGCTGGAGACGCGTTTCTTGAGATTGCGCGCCTTGCCCACATACAGCAATGCATCCTGTGCATCGAAATAGCGGTACACGCCGGGCAGTGGCGGCAACGCGGCCACCTGCGCCAGCAGTTCGGCGGAGTGCACGGAAGGCGAAGAGGCGGGAGAAGAAGGCTGTTCGGACGATTCAGACGACATGCGCGTATTGTCATCCCAGATCGGTCATCCCAGATCTGTCATCCCAGATCTGTCATCCCAGATCTGTCATCCCAGATTGGTCAGTCCAGATCGGCCCGTCCAGATCGCGCTCCCGCCGGGCCGGTCACAAAATTGGCCTCCGAAGAGGCCATTCGAGGAGGCATTGCGCTGGAACGCGATGCCATGCCACTTCGTTGCGGCAGAGACAGAGTGCGAAAGAATCAGTCCGCCTCGATCTTCGCGCTCTTCACCACGCTTGCCCAGCCGGCATAGTCGGCCTTCACGCGCTCGCCGAACTGCTGCGGATTCTGGTAATCGGCAGCGGCCCCCTGCTCTTCGGCCTTCTTGCGGAAGGCGGGGTCTTCAACCACCTTCTTCAGGTCGGCGGTCAGCTTGTCGACCACGGCCTTCGGCACGGCGGCGGGAGCAAACAGACCGAACCACGAGGTTGCGTTCACGCCGGGGTATCCCGCCTCGGCCGTGGTTGGCACATTCGGCAGGCTGGGCAGGCGCTCCTTGCCCGTCACAGCCAGCACGCGCAGCTTGCCGGACTGGATATGCGGCATGAAAGGAGGCGCCGTGCCGAACGTGAGATCGACCTGCCCGCCCAGCAGGTCCTGCAGCGCGGGCCCCGTGCCCTTGTAGGGAACGTGCACCATCTTGATCTGGGCCTGCTGCTCCAGCATGGCTCCCGTCACATGCTGCAGCGAGCCATTGCCGGACGATGCGTAGTTCAGCTTGCCGGGGTTGGCCTTGGCATAGTCCACGAGTTCCTTCAGCGTGCGCGCGGGTACGGAATCGCGCACCACGATGATCTGCGGCGCAGACAGGATGTTCGCCACCGGCTGGAAGTCCTTCTGCTCCCATTGCGGGGCCTTGGTGATGTGCGGCGTGATCACATGGTAGCCGGAGTACTGCATCAGCAGCGTGTAGCCATCGGGTTCCGCGCGCTTGACGAAGGTGGCCGCGATGGCACCGTTGCCGCCGCCCTTGTTGTCCACCACGACCGATTGGCTGATCACCGGGCCCAGCGCCTGCGCGGCCATGCGGCCCGCCAGATCGGTGGTGCCGCCGGCGGCTGCCGGAACGACGAAGGTGATCGGGTGATTGGGATAGTTGCCCTGTGCCATGGCACTGCCGGCTGCGGCAACGCCGAATGCAGCCAGCGCGGTGGCCGCGAGCAGATTGCGTCGGATGGTGTTCATGGAATGTCTCCTTGTTGGAATGTGAAAGAAGTAGAAAAGAAAAGAATCGGAACGGGACCAGAGCTGCCCACGATCTCAGGTCGCCCTTGCCAGCGCGCGCTCGCGGATCGCGTCGAAATCGGCGGGCACGGGGTGCGTGTCGAGCCGGCGGCCTGCCTTGACGATCTGGCTGGGCACCTCGTGGCCGATCAGGTCCGGCAGGCGCCGCGCGGCATCGACAAGGGCGTTCAGGTCAACGCCGGTGTCATAGCCCATGCATTCGAGCGCATGCACGACCTCCTCGCTGCACACGTTGCCCGACGCACCCGGGGCATAGGGGCAGCCGCCCAGTCCGCCGAGCGAGGCATCGAACTGCCGCGCCCCCGCGTCGATGGCGGCCAGCACGTTGGACAGCCCCATGCCGCGCGTATTGTGGAAGTGCAGCGTGAATTGCACCGCGGGCCAGCACTTGATGGCATGCGAGGTGATGCGCGCCACCTGCGGCGGAAAGGCCATGCCTGTCGTGTCGCACAGGGTGATGCCCTGCACGCCCAGCTCCGCGAAGCGCTGTGCGAAGGCGAACACCTCCGACTCGGCCACGTCGCCTTCCATCGGGCAGCCGAAAACGCACGACAGCGACACGTTCACCGGCACGCCCGCCTGGTGCGCAAGCGCAATCACCTGGGACAGCGATGCGAACGACTGCTCGCGCGTCATGCGCAGGTTCGCGATGTTGTGCGTCTCGCTCACCGACATCACCAGATTGAGCTCGTCGGTGCGCGCATCGATCGCGCGCTCCGCACCACGCATGTTGGGTACGAGCGCCGTGTAGACAACGCCTGGAACGCGCTCGATCTCGCGCATCACGATTTCCGCGTCACGCAGCGCGGGAATGGCGGTGGGCGACGTGAACGAAGTCACCTCGATCTTCGCCAGCCCTGCATGCGAGAGCGCGTTCACCAGCGCAATCTTGTCCTCGGTGGGAACGAAGCATGGCTCCATCTGCAACCCGTCCCGGGTGCCGACCTCGCACATGCGGATGCGTGTGCCATGGCCATTCCAGATGCTGCTCATTGAATCACTCCCTTGCTGCGCAGCAGCGTAATCTGTTCCTGCGTCAGGCCTGCCTCCGCGAGCACCGCATCGGTATCGTCGCCCAGCCCCGGAGCGCTCGAACGCACGCCGCCCGGCGTGCCCGACATCTTGGGCACGACACCGGGCACGGTGACCTCGTAGCCGTCGCGCGTGCGCTGCGTCAGCAGCATGTCGCGCGCCTTGTAGTGCGGGTCTTCGCAGATGTCCCGGGCGGTATAGACCTTGCCTGCGGGAACGCGCGCGACGGACAGCGCCTCGGTGACCTCGACCACGCTGCGCCCGAACGTCCATTGGCCTATCGCGGTATCGATTTCGGCCACCCGCGCAACACGACCCGCATTGCTGGCCAGGTCGGGGGCATCGGCCAGGTCCTGGCGTCCTATGGTCGTCATCAGGCGCTTGAAGATGCTGTCGCCATTGCCGGCCACCAGCACCCAGCCGTCCTTGCAGGGATAGGCATTCGACGGCGCGATGCCGGGCAGCGCGCTACCGGCGGCCTCGCGCACCGCTCCGAATGCGCTGTACTCGGGAATCAGGCTCTCCATGCAGTTGAAGACGGCCTCGTGAAGCGCCACGTCGATCACCTGCCCCTTGCCGCCATGCGCCTTGCGGTGATAGAGCGCAAGCAGCACGCCGATGGCACCATGCAGGGCTGCCAGCGTGTCGCCGATCGACACCCCCACGCGCACCGGCACGCGGCCCGGCTCGGCGGTGAGGTGCCGAAGTCCCCCCATGGCCTCGCCGATCACGCCGAAGCCCGGCAGGTCGCGGTACGGGCCGGTCTGCCCATAGCCGGAGATGCGCAGGATGATGAGGCCGGGATTGATCCTGTGCAGCTCCTGCGGGGACATGCCCCAGCCTTCGAGCGTGCCGGGACGGAAGTTCTCGATCAGCACATCGGCCTCGGCGATCAGCTTGCGAGCGATGTCCTGCGCCTCCTGCTGGCGCAGGTCGAGCGCCACGGATTTCTTGTTGCGCGACTGAACCTGCCACCAGACCGACGTGCCGTTCTTCAACAGACGCCAGTTGCGCAGCGGGTCGCCTGTGCCCGTGGCCTCGATCTTGATGATCTCGGCGCCGAAATCGCCCAGTGTCTTGCCGCAGAACGGGCCGGCGATGAGCTGCCCCATCTCCACCACCCGCACACCTTCCAGGGCCATGGGCGTCAGCTGCGCCGCCAAGGCTTGATCGGTCATGTTCGTCTCCTGTCGTATCTTTACCCGGGCGGATAATGTCGCCTTTCGCGCGGGCCGCAAAACGCTCAAGCGCGACGCTGCCATCGCAAACCAGCATGGCAGACTTGTTATCCACCATGAAACTCGACCCCGTATCCCTGCGCCTTTTTGTCGCGGTGATGGAAGAAAACGCCATCGCCCGCGCCGCTGCGCGCGAACACATTGCCGCATCGGCCGCAAGCCGCCGGCTGGCCGAGCTCGAGGACACGCTCGAGGTGGCGCTGTTCAGCCGCAGCAACCGCGGCACCCAGCCCACGGCCGCCGCCTATGCGCTGCTCAACCTGGCCCGCGGCGTGCTCAATGAACTCGACGGCATCGCCACGCAGATGCGCGACTATGGCGCCGGCGTGCGCGGCCATGTGCGGGTGGTGGCCAACATCTCGGCGATCACGCAGTTCCTGCCGGCCGAACTGCAGCGCTTCATGGCAAAGCACCCCCAGGTGCAGGTGCAACTGCAGGAGCAGATCAGCACGGCCGTCGCGCAATCGGTCGCGGAGAACGCCGCCGACGTGGGCATACTGAACCACGGCAACTATGGCGACCAGGTCACGCTGCTTCCTTATCGCGAAGACGAACTGGTGGTGGCCGTTCCTGCCGGCCATGCCCTGGCGCGACGGCGCAGCCTGAAGTTCACCGAGATCCTGCCGTTCGACATCGTCGGCATGCACACGGGCAGCGCCATCAACAACCTGCTGATGCGCAATGCGGCAGAGCTTGAAATGCCGCTCAGGCTGCGCATCCAGGTCACCAGCTATGACGCGCTGTGCCTCATGGTCTCGGCGGGCCTGGGCGTGGGTGTGCTGCCGCTGGGCAGCGCGCAGATCTACCGCAAGGCGCTCGCACTGCGCACCATCGCGCTGGACGAACCCTGGGCGCTTCGCAGGCTGTCGCTGTGCGTGCGCTCGCTCGAATCGCTGTCCGGTGTGGCCCGCCTGCTGGTGGATCACCTGCGCGGTGGCGCACAGGAACCGGAACGCACATGAAGGAAGGCGCATGACAGAGGCCCGCGCAACGACCCCGTCCCTCCCGCCCAGACGCTGGGACATCTTCTGCCAGGTGATCGACAACTTCGGCGATGTCGGCGTGTGCTGGCGCCTTGCCGCCGACCTGGCGGCGCGCGGCCACCAGGTGCGGCTCTTCATGGACGATCCAGGCGCACTCACCTGGATGGCGCCGCAGGGTGCCGAAGGAGTCAGCGTCCTGCCCTGGCCCGTGGAAGCACCGCAGGAAGCTCCCGGCGACGTGGTCATCGAGGCCTTCGGTTGCGAGATTCCCGAGGCGTTCGTGGCCGCGGTCGCGCGCAAGCATCGGCACGCCGCCCCGGGCGTTCTCTGGATCAATCTCGAATACCTCTCGGCCGAGGGCTATGTGGAGCGCTGCCACGCCCTGCCCTCGCTGCTCATGAGCGGACCGGCGGCAGGCATGACGCGCTGGTTTTTCTACCCCGGCTTCACGGAACGGACGGGAGGACTGCTGCGCGAGCCCGATCTGCAGGCACGGCAGGAACGATTCGACCGGGCCGTGTGGCGTGCTCGGCATGGCCTCTCCGAGAGCGACACCGCCGTATCGCTGTTCTGCTATGAGCCACCGCACCTGGCCGAAGTGCTGAAGGCATCGCTCGTCGCGCCCGAAACCCAATGGCTGGTCACGCCCGGCCGGGCCGAAAGTGCCACCCGCGCGGCGATCGCGTCGGGATCCCCGGTGTTTTCCCCCGAGGAAATACAGCGCATCCGATATCTTCCCCTAAGCCCCCAGAGCGAATTCGATGAACTGCTGTGGGCCTGCGACCTCAATTTCGTGCGAGGCGAGGATTCCCTCGTGCGCGCGCTATGGGCCGGCCAGCCGTTCGTCTGGCAGATCTACCCACAGCATGACAACGCTCACCACGACAAGCTGTACGCCTTTCTCGACTGGCTGCAGGCACCCGAATCGCTGCGGCAAATGCATGCGTTGTGGAACGGTATTGCAACGGAGGGCATCGCAGCGGCCGGCATCCACACGCTTTCCAACAAGCCTGTTTGGAACAAGGATATCGTGGCCGAATGGCGCGCCTGTGCTCGCTGCGCACGCGATCGACTGCTGCGCCAGAACGACCTGCTGACCCAGCTGCTGGGGTTCGTCGCGGAAAAAAGCTAAAATATCTGTCTTTGCGCCAATCGAAGGCAGCACATACCGTGCCCAGCCGGCGCGTCCCGCCGCGGACCATGCGCCGGGGTGACAGGCAGATCGTTCTGATTCTGCCTTTCCGCCCCGCCTGTGGAGCGGCCCAACTCGCACTCAAGCAAGCTATGAAAATCGCTCAAGAAATCCGCGCCGGCAATGTGATCATGCACGGGAAAGATCCCATGGTCGTTCTGAAGACCGAATACGCCCGTGGCGGCCGTGGCGCTGCCACCGTGCGCATGAAGCTCAAGAGCCTGATCGGCAACTTCGGCACGGAAAACGTGTTCAAGGCCGACGACAAGATCGACAACGTCATCCTGGACAAAAAGGATTGCACCTACTCGTACTTCGCCGACCCGATGTACGTCTGGATGGACCCTGAGTTCAACCAGTACGAAGTCGAAGCCGAAAACATGGGCGACGCCATCAACTACCTCGAAGACGGCATGACCGCTGAAGTGGTGTTCTATGACGGCAAGGCCATCTCGGTCGAACTGCCGACTTCCGTGGTGCGTGAAATCACCTGGACAGAACCAGCCGTCAAGGGCGACACATCGGGCAAGGTGCTGAAGCCTGCCAAGATCGCCACCGGCTTCGAAGTGGCTGTGCCGCTGTTCGTCGCCCAGGAAGACAAGATCGAAATCGACACCCGCACCGGCGAATACCGCAAGCGCGTGTAATGCACCGAAGGGCCTGGGCCCTTCAGGCTGCTTGTTCAGCAGCCACAAGCAAAAAGGCTTCCCTCGGGAAGCCTTTTTCGTTGACAGAGGGCCGCAGCGAAGCCCCTCTGCCGTAGCTTAGACCGGCACGCCCACCAGATCATGCCCCTGGGTGCCGACGATGCGCGCCTTGGTGAACTCGCCCACCTTGTAGGTCTTGCTGATCTTCTCGGGCGGCAGCAGATGCACGACGGCATCGATCTCGGGCGCGTCGGCATAGCTGCGACCCACGCCACCCTTCTTGCCAAGCGCAATCGACTTGTCGACCAACACCTGCATGGTCTGTCCTACGCGGCGCTGCAGGCGCGCGATGGACACCTCCTCGGCCACGGCCATGAAGCGCGAGCGACGTTCCTCGCGCACCTCCAGCGGCAGCATGCCCGGCAGCTCATTGGCCGCCGCGCCTTCCACATCGCTGTAGGCGAAGCAGCCCGCGCGATCGATGCCAGCCTCACGGATGAAGTCGAGCAGATGCTGGAACTCTTCCTCCGTCTCCCCGGGAAAGCCGGCGATGAAGGTGCTGCGGATCACCAGTTCAGGGCAGATCTCGCGCCAGCGCTGGATGCGTTCCAGGTTGCGCTCGCCGCTGGCCGGGCGCTTCATGCGCTTGAGCACGTCGGGGTGGCTGTGCTGCAGCGGCACGTCCAGGTAAGGCAGCACGGCGCCCGTGGCCATCAGCGGAATCACCTCGTCCACGCTGGGATACGGATACACGTAATGCAGGCGCACCCAGGCACCGTAGGGCTTGGCGATCTCCCCCAGCGCCTGCACCAGCTCCAGCATGCGCGTCTTGACCGGCTTGCCATCCCAGAAACCGGTGCGGTACTTCACATCGACGCCGTACGCCGACGTGTCCTGGCTGATCACCAGCAACTCCTTCACGCCGCCCGCGAACAGAGCATGCGCCTCCTTGAGCACATCGCCGATCGGGCGCGACACCAGGTCGCCGCGCATCGACGGAATGATGCAGAACGTGCAGCGGTGATTGCAGCCCTCGCTGATCTTCAGGTAGGCGTAGTGCTTGGGCGTGAGCTTCAGCCCGGCTTCGCCGAACGCGCCCGGAACCAGGTCGATGAACGGATCGTGCGGCTTCGGGAGATGGGTGTGAACCGCGTTCATCACCTCATCGGTGGCATGTGGCCCCGTCACCGCCAGCACGCTGGGGTGCACTTCGCGGATCAGGTTGTCGCCTTCCTTGCCGGCCTTGGCACCCAGGCAGCCGGTGACGATCACCTTGCCGTTCTCGGCCAGCGCCTCGCCGATGGTGTCCAGGCTTTCCTTGACCGCATCGTCGATGAAACCGCAGGTGTTGACGATCACCAGGTCGGCGCCCTGGAAGGTCTTGGACGTTTCATAGCCCTCGGCGCTCAGTTGCGTGAGGATCAATTCGCTGTCGGTCAGTGCCTTCGGACATCCGAGGGACACGAATCCGACCTTGGGAGTTTTCGTGGGGGTGGCTGCTTCGCTCATCCCCCTATTGTCCCAGTTCTCGCTCCGCCCTGCCGCTGGACGGAATTGGGAGGGTGTCCGGTTCGGGCATGTACACGACTTTCGCGCGTCGACCCGACCGGCGGGCAACTGTTCAGCGCTTGATGCCGAATGCGCCCAGCATCTGCTCGGTCTGCTTCTGCATCTGCTCCTGCATCTGCGTGAACATGGCCTGCGACTGCTCCATGTAATTGCCCATCATGCCCTTGTAGACGGGCGACTGCGGGCTCATGAACTGAGTCCACATCTCGGGCGTGAACCCCTTTGCCTGCTCGGCCAGCTTGGACTGCATGTCGGTGAAGGCCTGCACATTCCGCTCAAGGTACGAGCCCATGAAGCCCTGCATAGCATGGCCGTAGAAACGGATGATGTTGGCCAGCACGGCCTCGCTGAACATGGGCGCTCCGCCCGCTTCTTCTTCCAGAATGATCTGCAGCAGGATGCTGCGCGTCAGATCCTCGCCGGATTTGGCGTCGCGCACCGCGACGGTCTCACCGTTCATGACCAGCTCCTTCACCTCGCTGAGCGTGATGTAGGTGGAGGTGGAGGTGTCATACAGACGGCGGTTGGGGTACTTCTTGATCACGCGCTGCGCTGTGGGTTGCTCGGGCTTCGGGTTCTCTTCTGGCACAGGCGGCTCCTCGGATTCATTCGATGGTCATTCAGCGGCACGGCGCAAGAACGGCCATGCTAGGCCTTGATTCTAGGCAGCGGCCGGGCATCGGCCTCGCAGGGTTTCCCTGATGGTGCAACGAAAACCATGGCACCCACGCCAGATCCGCGTGCCTGGACAGCCGGCAGTTTCACATACGGCCGCGCCCGATGGGCAATACCGCACCAGCGAGCCCGACGAATCAACCCATTCCCTGGTGGCAGCAGGCCACCTCCCGCATGGCGATCGATGTCGAAGGTTCCACGCCACAAAATTAGCACAAAACTATCAAATAGATAAAACAATTGTCAAAACAGAGGTCCCATGGTCAATGATCTGAAGGAATTTGATATTACTCAATTAATATCAAGATACAAGAATCGATAGGCATTGGAAATCACGCATTTCCTGCCTGCAACCAACACCCCTCCATCATCATGAACGAACTCAAGCAGGTCGGCGAGATCCTGCAACCCACCTATGAAATGGGGCTCGTCGCCCTCTCCTATTGCATTTCCGTACTGGGGGCCTTCGTGGCACTGACCGCTGCACAGCGCATTCGCAGCGGCCGCGAGATCAACTGGCTCAATCTTCTGGCAGCCGGCACCGCCCTGGGCGGCATCGGCGTCTGGTCCATGCACTTCACCGGCATGCTCGCGCTCAACCTCGGCATGGCATCGGGCTACGCGGGCCTCGAGACCGTCGTTTCGCTGATCGCCGCCGTCGCGGCCACCTGTATCGCACTGGCCTATGTGGCCCACAACCCAGCCGACACCCCCCGCGTGCTCGGCGCCGGCGCACTGCTCGGGCTCGGCGTGGCTGTCATGCACTATCTGGGCATGTTCGGCATGCGCTTCCCCGGCTACATCGTCTGGTCGTGGAGCGTGATCGCCCTGTCGGTCCTGATCGCCATGGTGGCCGCCAGCGCAGCGCTGTGGCTGGCCTACCGCACCAGGTCGCTCGCCGCCCGTGGCGTCGCCGCCGCCATCATGGGCGTGGCCGTGTGCTCGATGCACTACACCGGCATGGCCGCAGCCGATTTCGTCTGCACATCGCCCGCCGGCGAGCGCTTCGCCACGCCCCAGGGCTTCCTGGTGTTCAGCGCGATGGAACTGCCGCTACTCACCGCCATCGCAGCGATCGGCATGGCCGTCCTGATCGGTTACGACCAGGTTCTGCAGCGTGCCTACGGGGGTGCGCAGGCACGGCGCGGATGAGAGATAAAGTGGATGTACCCGTGGCACACATTACAGACTCGGGTTACGTTTTGCAAGCATGAGCGACCAATTGATGAAAATTGTGCGCATGCCAATCCCTCATCCGAAAACGAAACCGCCCATGAGGCGGTTTTATTATTTGGCAACACCCTGGAGCAGCCCCTTTGACTTGGAAATCTGGTTTCTGAACTACACCTTGTCCCGTACAACCAATCACCCGTGCACGCTCCCGGCTCGCTCTTACTATGAGTGTGGCCCCTGCTTGCTATAGTTGCTTCAGTGCGCACCGGCGCCCAACAGGAACTACTACATGCAATTTCTCAATTGGTGCATCGGTGGCGCAGTCCTACTGACTGTTTCGGCCTCCGCCATGGCAGCACTGCCGGCCCCGGGCCTTTGGGCCATGAACGACGAAGTCAATGGAAAACCCGGGCGTGGTATCCAGATCGATCGTCAGGGTGGTGAAACCATCATCATTTCGTACTACGGATATCGCGCAGACGGATCTGCCGTGTTCTATCAAGCGGTAGGAAAAATCACGGATGGCATGACATTCAGCGCCGACCTGATTGAATACAAAAATGGACCTTCGCTCTCAGGAAGCCACCGATCAGGCGAAATATCCCGCATCGCCGGACCTATCAAATTGGTATTTGATTCGGCCGAAAGCGGTGTGATGGAATTGCCCGGTACATCTGCCCAATCGATCTCCCGATACTCTTTTGAAGACACGTCACAGCGGCTCCTGGCGAGCTACTTCAACTACGCCTCTGTAGCCAGAAAGGGAAGCATCAAGAATATAAAAACGGGGTACATATACTTTGCAATTGATAAAAACAAGCTACTCGCATTCGAAAATTCTGATGACGGCATGAAATGTCAATACTCTGGTGGCCCTTTAGAACAAAGGGGTGACAGTTTTCGTTCGCGTGGTTTTGTGAGTTGCCAGTGGGACAAGGACTCATTGACTCAATTACCCTATCACATAGATGGATTGAAAGTGAATGAATCTGGATTACTTGCCGGGAACATCCGTATCGACGATGCCCCAGCAGAACTTCAGCATCGCAGCATTCTCGGAGAATGCGTGACTGGGGAAAGACCCGGTGATGAAGTCACAGCGACACACACGCCAACTCAACGCTGCTCCCCTCAAAGTCTTGGCATGACAGAGGCAACCACGCATTAGGAATACCTCAGCAAACGCTCGCCAATCATCTCCGGATGTGGACCGGGATAAGTGGCGAGGCATTCTTTGAGGGCGAGCGTGGCTATTGATGAAAAAGACAACGCCGCGGATCACTCAAGTCCCTGTTCAGGTGATAGCAGGGAGTTTTGCAGCGGGTTCCCTAGTTCTTGACAATGGTGAGGTATTGAAAGTGCTGCACCTCATAATATGAAATACTGCCATTTATCAGAGTGCTTTTAAATGAAAAAACACAATCTGTGCTGGTAATGTAGCGCGAGGTAATGCTCCAGCCGTGCGTAGCTAATTTTGAGTCAATATTAGGCGAGTCGCAGACCGTAACTTTTGCACCCTTCGGTATGGCCGGATCCATGATATTCACATAGTTCTTTCGAAGTATTTGATAGGATCCACCAGCGGGATTACTGCAACTCACCAGACTATTCATCGACGTCCTCGTGAAGGCGTACCCGGCATTATCCCAAAAATAATCTACCGCACCGGGAGTGCATTCTGCCCAGGTCGCGTATGCAAACTCAAAATAGTACGGACTCCAGATTTTTACATTTTCAGCCACGCCCGCATCAACATTGGGTGAAAAATTATCCATGACCAGGGTCACATAGACGTCTTTTTTCTTATAGTCAGAACCATTGGTGATACTGGCTCCCACGTTGGCTGGAACATCTACCCACCCTGAATAGCCATGAGCCGTTGATCCGCATACGCTCTGGAGATCAGGGCGCTCCTGGTTTGCGGGCAATGCAGAAACGAATTGTCCATTGACAGTAAAGTGGGCCCACCCGGTTGCTTGGGGTTGCCCAGGATCGCAAGCCCAGCCTTGAAGGTAGATTTTTCCAGGCGACCAGTCGAGCGCCTGATCTACCCACCCAGCTGCATTGACTGCCGCTCCCATCATGAGCAGTGAGATTAAAGCAATAAATTTACGAAGCATGCACTCTCCATTTTCAAAATTATTGAACAGTGGTATTAAAAACCAAATAGAAACGTATCATTCTTTAATTATCCCAACCTCCGAACGTAGCCATTTAAAACCGTAAATAAATGTCTAATGCGTATTTTTTCATTGCAAACATCCTTCACGTGAAATACCGATAGATCATCTATCAGCACAAATAGATTAGTTTATAAAAACAACATAACCATAACGAAAATACCTATTGACATCTGTTCAATGCAAAAAATTTTGGTTTGACATATTAGTTGTAAACAAACGATCAAACTCTCCGAGCGTGTCATCAAACAGACACGCCGTAACTAGTGGATCGTCAATATTGAGAGCACTGATGAAGCCACTTATTTATGCATCGGGTCGATTGAAATCGAGCGCTCGCCCACCCCTCTCTGACGCCGCCCAAGCTCCCGCACTGCACCCGGCCTGAGCACCGCACCGACGCACACTCCAACAGGCCGCAGCTCTGCGGGCGGGAGGCGTCAAGAACAGCAAGAGCCAAGCCCAACGCCCGATCCACCCCTCCGAGAGACAATGGGGCTCATCCTCAACTACACGCAAAAGCGCCTCGACGGTTGGGTATGACCCTATTTCGAGCTCGCCTTCATGCCAGACATGCGACCGAGGAACTGATCGAACTCCGATTGGGGGATATTGACTGGAAGAGCCAGACAACATGCGTTAGGCGCCGAGGTTAATCCGACGTACATCACTCGGCAGATGGGTACAAGAACACCAAGATGCTGGCACGGTCTATGCCAAGTGGATCGATGGGGCGGGCCGGGGTCGAGGGTCGGCCAAACTGAAGCAGATGCTCAGAAACGAAAAAACCGCCTATAAGGCGGTTTCATCATTTGGCAACTTCCTGAGTTGCCCAACTGCTCCCTTTGATTCTGAAGTCTGGTTTCCTTCAGAAGGGAAAGTTGGTAGGCGCGATTGGACTCGAACCAACGACCCCCACCATGTCAAGGTGGTGCTCTAACCAGCTGAGCTACGCGCCTGTTCTTCTGTTCGAGAAGCTGAAATTGTAGCAGTAAAAATTTGCCGTTTTTCAAGTTTCGAAGATTTTTTCCAACCTCTTCGAAACCGAACCCGGGAAAGCTCTGCAACGCCTTCATTTCTCTCAAGCCTTCTATTATGGCACAGTTTCAGCGCCGCCTTGCCGAACGTACGCCCTGAACGGAAGAAACCTGCCCCAGGACCTTGCCGAGGCGCCCCGAGTCCGCGACTTCGACCGTGAAGGTCATCCAGGCCGTGCCCTTGACGGATTGGGTCTGCACGCCGATCACGTTGGTCTTCTCGCGTGCGAAGACCTCCGAGATGTCGCGCAGCAGGCCCTGGCGATCGTTGGCTTCCACGGCCACATCGACCGGGTAGACGGCACTGTCCTTCTGCGGCTTGGGCGCACCCCACTCAACGTCGATCACGCGCTCGGCGCTGCGGGCCGCCATCTCGCGGAAGTTGCTGCAATCGGAGCGGTGCACGCTCACGCCCTTGCCGCGCGTGACGAAGCCCCTGATCTCGTCGGGTGGCGCCGGCTTGCAGCACTTGGCCAGTTGGGTCATGAGCGAATCGATGCCGACCACCAGCACGCCGCCCTTCGCCCCGGCATCGCTCGCGCGGGCCTTGCGCCGGTTCAGGTCTTCCTCTGTGATCTCCACGGGCGCGGGTGCGGGCCGCAGCAGCATCTCGATGGAGCGCAGCGACAGCTCGTCCTTGCCCACGACCTCGAACAGCGCATCCGCCGACTTCAGGCCGAGCTGCGCGGCCAGATCGTCGTGCTTCATCGACGTCTTGCCTTCGCGCTGCAGCAGCTTTTCGACTGCCTCGCGTCCCTTGGCAATGGTGGCGTGCGTGGCCTGGGCGTTGAACCAGGCGCGCACCTTGGCGCGCGCGCGGTGGCTGGTGAGGTAGCCCAGCTCGGTGTTGAGCCAGTCACGCGAGGGACGCCCCTCCTTGACCGTGGTGATCTCCACGGTCTGGCCGTTTTCCAGCGGCGTGTTCAGCGGCACCATGTTGCCATCCACCTTCGCGCCGCGGCAGCGGTGGCCGACGTTGGTGTGCACCGCATAGGCAAAGTCGACCGGCGTCGAGCCGCGTGGCAGCTCGATCACGGCGGCATCCGGGGTGAGCACGTAGATGCGGTCGTCGAACAGCCCGCTGCGGCTCACTGCCCCCGTCATGTCGCGCTCCCATGCAAGCAGCTGGCGCAGCACGGCGATCTTCGCGTCGTACTCGCTCGTGGCCGAGACGCCGGCATAGCCCTTGGTGCCCGCTTCCTTGTAGGCCCAGTGCGCCGCCACGCCGCTTTCGGCGTGGTCGTCCATGGCCTGCGTGCGGATCTGGATCTCGATGGCCTTGCCTGCCTCGTCGCGCACCACGGTATGCAGCGACTGGTAGCCATTGGCCTTGGGGCGAGCGATGTAATCGTCGAACTCGGCCTCGATCGGCTCGAAGTGCGAATGCACCCAGGAAAGTGCTGCGTAGCAATCCTTCACCGTTGGCACGATCACGCGCAGCGCGCGGATGTCGAACACCTGGTTGAAGTTGAGCGACTTGCCGCGCATCTTCTTGACGATGCTGTAGATGTGCTTGGGGCGCCCCTTGACCGTCGCGCTGATGCTGCGCGCGCGCAGTTCGGACTCGAGCCGCCCGCGCAATTGCTCCATGTAGAGCTCGCGCTCCGCGCGCTTCTCGTCGAGCAGGCGCGCGATTTCCTTGTAGGTCTCAGGCTCGAGAAAACGGAACGAGAGGTCTTCCAGCTCCCATTTGATCTGCCAGATGCCCAGGCGGTTGGCCAGCGGCGCGAACACCTGCAGCGCCTCGCGCGCCATGCCCGGCGACACGGGCCTCTTGGTGGCCGCGTAGTAGCGCAACGTCTGCAGCCGCGATGCCAGCCGCAGCAGCACGACGCGCAGGTCCTTGGAGAACGCGAGCAGCATCTTGCGCACGTTCTCGGTCTGGGTGGCCACATCGTCCACCTGCAGTCCCGCCACCTGTGCGGCGCGCGCCTGCTCCTGCACGCGCATGAGCTTGGTGGTCTCGCAGGCCAGGTCGGCGAAGTTCTCGCCGAAGGCCTTGGTGATGACTTCCTCCGGCCTGTTCAGGTGCGACGAGGCATAGACCAGGTAGACCGCGGCCTGCAGGGTTTCCGAGCTGCCGATGTGCTTGAGGATGGACGCCACCGCGTCGGCATGGGCGAGCGTGCTTTCGCCGGTCTCGAGCGATTCGCCGGTCAGCAGCGGAATGGCGAACGCACGCACCTTGTCGAGCGAACCGACATGTTCCGGCGCCACATCGGAGGTGGCTGCAATCAGCTGCGGAACCGCATCGACGGCGGCAGAGGCGACAGAACCCGCCGACGGACCTCCGCCGATGTTGAGAGGCGTGCCGATTGCACTTGTTTTCATGGGTTCTCCGATCAGGTCCGCTGTTTGTCGTCTCTGCAAGCCGCTATTCACCACACAGGAAGCGCTCGATGACGTCTGCCTGCTCCGGTGCCACCAAGGTGGGGGCATGTCCGACAAATTCAAACTCTTTCAGTTGCGCACGCGGCCCCACCTGCGTCATGCGCTCCGCGGTCGCCCGGGAAAGCAGGTCGGACTCCGCCCCGCGCAGCAGCAGCACGCGTGCCGTGATCTGCTCATAGAGTTTCCACAGAGTACGCTCGCCTCCCGCAGCGGCTTCCTCGGTCATCTTGCGCATCGGCGAGGCAATGCCCGGGTCGTAGTGCAGGCGCCAGCGCTCATGGGCCGCGCGGCTCACCATGGGCCTCGAGAGTTCCAGCCAGTCGGCATCGGAATGCGGGCCGAAACCCTGCGAGATCCTGCGCATTTCGTCGGCTGCGGCCTGCACGGTATCGAAGCGCAGCGGCCTGCCCAGGTAGGAGCCGATGCGCTGCAACGCGTCCCACTGCACCGACGGCCCCACGTCGTTAAGCACCAGCGAGTGCACGGGAACCGGCAGCGGCAGTTCCTTCTGGCCGGCCATCACCATGCCGATGATGCCGCCCATGCTGGTGCCCACCCAGTCGAGTCGCGTGAACGGATTGCGGGCATGCAGCTGGCCGACAAGCACCAGCATGTCACCCACGTAGGCGGGGATCTGGTAGCCGCCGGGATCGGCGAGCCAGTCGCTCTTTCCCCGGCCCACAACGTCAGGGCAGATCACGCGCATGTGGCGGCTCATGCGCCGCGCAAATACATCGAAGTCGCGACCCTGCCGTGAAAGACCATGCACGCAAAGAAGGACACGCGGGTGCGCGGGATTTCCCGTATCGTTCCATTCCCAATACGCCATCCGATGACCGCTGGCATCCACCGGACTGGTCGCCGGCAAACCAGGACAAAGTACGTAATTCAGCGTAGGTTCAATCATGGGAATCAACTTTGTCTCGTGCCCTCGATAATGCTTGCATCGTAATTGATTTGGAGAAACTTTTATGCTCAATGGCAAGACAGCACTCGTCACCGGCTCCACCAGCGGCATTGGCCTGGGTATCGCCAAGGCTCTTGCGCGCCAGGGCGCGAACATCGTGCTCAATGGATTCGGCGACGTCGACGGCTCGCGGGCCGCGGTGCTCGATGCCGGCAAGGCGCACGGCGTGAAGGTGGCCTATCACGGCGCCGACATGAGCCGCCCTGCGGAAATCGAAGACATGATGAAGTACGCTGCGGGCCAGTTCGGCCAGGTCGACATCCTGGTCAACAACGCCGGCATCCAGCATGTGGCGCCCGTGCAGGATTTCCCCGTGGAGAAGTGGGACTCGATCATCGCGATCAACCTGTCAAGCGCCTTCCACACCACCCGCCTCGCCCTGCCCGCCATGCAGGCGGCCAAGTGGGGCCGCATCATCAACATCGCGTCGGTGCACGGCCTGGTGGGCTCGGCACAGAAGTCGGCCTATGTGGCGGCCAAGCACGGGATCGTGGGCCTCACGAAGGTCACGGCGCTCGAGAATGCCGCCATCGGCGTGACCTGCAACGCCATCTGCCCGGGCTGGGTGCTCACGCCGCTGGTGCAAAAGCAGATCGACGCCAAGGCCGCCGAACAGGGTATCTCGATCGAGGAGGCGAACAAGCAGCTCCTGGGTGAGAAGGAGCCCTCGCTGCGCTTCACCACGCCCGATGAGCTGGGCGACCTCGCCGTGTTCTTCTGCTCGCCTGCCGGCAACAACATCTGCGGCGTGGCCTGGAACATGGACGGCGGCTGGACCGCTCAATAAGAAAGAGAAGAAAAGAATCCCCGCACCTCCTCCATGGGCGATGCGGGGATCGTGGTCGGGTGCGGGATGTGCCGTCAGCGCAGCTGAACCGAACCCGACACCGTCACCACCACCTGCGCCTTGCCGGCCTCGACAGGCACGGGGGCCGAGTCCATGGATGACTTGTACATG
Source organism: Diaphorobacter ruginosibacter (assembly GCF_014395975.1). NCBI lineage: Bacteria > Pseudomonadati > Pseudomonadota > Betaproteobacteria > Burkholderiales > Comamonadaceae > Diaphorobacter > Diaphorobacter ruginosibacter. The sequence continues at coordinate 3,470,480 of NZ_CP060714.1, forward strand.
GCGCCGTTGGCCCGCATCGACGCCATCGGCGGATTGAAGACCGTGCCGTTGTCGTTGACCGAGACCTCGCGCAGCGTATAGCTGGAGAACCCGAAGTTCTTGGCGATCTCGGTGGCGCGGTCCTTGAATGCGGCGATGGCCTTGGCCTGCGCCTCGGACTCCACCTTCTCGCGGGCCTCGCGCGACAGATTGAACGATACGGAGGACGTCGTCATGTTCTGGATCGCACCCGCCGCCGTGGTGATGCGCGCGAAATCCTTGCCCTCCAGAACCACCTCGGCACGCCCCTGCCAGCCGGTGATCTTGCCGTCCTTGCCGCTGCGCGGGTAGAGCGAGAAATCACCGCTGCGCACGTCCATCTGCTGCGGCTTGGCATCGCGCTTGGCCTGTGTGAGTGCCGCATCCAGGATCTGCTTGAGCTGGGCCTGCACCGAAGCGGCGTCGGCGCCTTCCTTGGTGGTGGACATGTGGATGGACAGCACGTCCTGCTGCACTTCCACCGTGCCCGAGGCCGACAGCTGCAGCACGTTCTGCGGCACGGCATTGCCGCCCGTGCCGTTGGCGTTCTGGGCGAAGACTGCGCCAGCGCACAGCAGTGCGGCAGTTGCCGCTATGGTTTTTACAGCCTTTGACGTCATATCACCTTTCTGAAATGGCTTTGCGCGTCATTGCGCATCGGCCTGCATTCGACATGCCTAACACGCAAGTGTCATGTCCATTCTGTAAAGGATTTCCGTACAGTAGGCGTTTTGGCGCAATATTTGTAACATTGGGTCAAAACACGGCAAAAAACTGAACATTCCCGGCGCAAGCTCGTCAGAATCGGCTCTGTTACAAATTGGACTGAGGAAAGTCATGGCCACAACAACCAACCGTACCGACAAAGTTCTCGTAGTGGATGACGACGCACGCATCCGTGATCTGCTGCGCCGCTATCTTACTCAGGAAGGGTTCGAGGTGATGGTTGCCGAGGACGGCAAGGCCCTCAATCGCATCCTGCTGCGGGAAACGGTGGACCTGATTGTGCTGGACCTGATGATGCCCGGCGAAGACGGTCTGTCCATCTGCCGACGCCTGCGCGCCGCCAACGACCGCACGCCCATCATCATGCTCACGGCCAAGGGCGAGGACGTGGACCGCATCGTCGGCCTGGAAGTCGGTGCCGATGACTACCTTGGCAAGCCCTTCAATCCCCGTGAGCTGCTGGCCCGCATCCATGCCGTGCTGCGCCGCCGTCCGCCGCAGGAGGCCCCTGGTGCTCCGTCCGGCGACAACGAGGTCGTCACCTTCGGCCCGTTCACCTTCGATCTGGGAACGCGTGCCCTGCAGAAGAACGGCGAAGAGCTGCCGCTCACCACGGGCGAATTCGCCATGCTGAAGGCCCTGGTGCGCCACCCGCGCCAGCCGCTGTCGCGTGAAAAGCTGGCCCTGCTGGCGCGCGGCCGCGAGTTCGAGCCCTTCGACCGCAGCCTGGACGTGCAGATCTCGCGCCTGCGCAAGCTGGTGGAAGTGGACGCCGCAGCGCCCCGCTACATCCAGACCGTGTGGGGCGTGGGCTATGTGTTCGTACCGGACGGAACGAGCTGATCGCCCGCAACCACGCGCCGCGTCCGCGGCGTCGCCCGGTTCTGCCTCGGGCAGGCGAGCCGGGCGAAATCCACCGGACGGCCTGCATGCATCACCGCAGCACCCCACGGCAATACCCTGGTGTGCGCCCTGCATGACGACAGGCATGAACCGCAAAGGCAGAGCGGCCTGAGGCCACCTGCCCCTTCCCGCCCCATCTCCCGAGAATGCCGCCCTCCATGAGCGCACATCGCCAAGAACCCGCCTATCCAGACGCCACCAGCCCCGCTCCGCTGGAGCGAAGCAGCAAGCGCGCCGCTGCACAGCGCTCGCGGGTGGGCCTGAATCTCTTCTGGCGCACCTTTTTCCTGCTGGCCCTTCTGCTGGTGGGAAGCATCCTGGCCTGGCTGCAGACGCTGCGCGCACTCGAGTTCGAGCCGCGCACGCTGCAGACCGCGCAGCAGATCGCCTCGCTGGTCAACCTGAGCCGCGCTGCGCTGGTGCATGCCGATGCGATCGCGCGCGTCTCGCTCATCAAGACCATGGCGGACCAGGAAGGCGTGCGCATCCTGCCCCGCGAGCCCGGCGACCGCTTCGAGCATCTGCCGCAATCGGCCCTGGGTGCGCGACTGACGGAGGAGCTCACCCGGCGCCTCGGCCCGGGCACCATCCTGGCGAGCAGCGTGAACGGCGAGGCCGGCCTGTGGGTGGGCTTCACCATCAACGGCGATCCCAACTGGCTGCTCATGGACCGCTCGCGCCTGTCGGCCGCCAGCGGCAAGACCTGGATGATCTGGCTGATCACGGCAGGGGCCCTGTCGCTCGCGGGTGCCGCCGTGATCGCACGGCTGATCAACAGGCCGCTCAAGCAGCTTTCGTATGCGGCCAACAAGGTCAAGGATGGCGACTTCGCCGCCAGCCAGCTCGACGAGGAGGCCGTGACCAGCGAGATCCGGGAGGTGAACATCGGCTTCAACCGCATGGCGCAGAAACTGGCCAAGCTGGAGCAGGATCGCGCCGTGATGCTGGCCGGCATCTCGCACGATCTGCGCACCCCGCTGGCCCGCCTGCGCCTTGAAACCGAAATGAGCGTAAACGACGATGTCGCGCGCGAGCACATGGTGGCCGACATCGTGCAGCTCGATGCGACGATCGACAAGTTCCTGGACTACGCACGCCCCGACGCCGTCACGCTCACCCCGGTGAATCTCTACGGCGTCGTGTCCTCCTGCGTGTACGCCGTCCAGGACCACCGCGAGCTGCAGATCAGCATGTCGGTGCCCGACAACCTCAACGTGCTGGTCGACGAGATCGAACTGGCCCGCGTGATCTCCAACCTGCTCGAGAACGCGCGCCGCTATGGCAAGAACCGGGAGACCGGCGTGGCCACGGTGGACATCACCGCGAAGTCCTGGGACAAATGGGTGCTGATCAAGCTGCGCGACCACGGCAACGGCGTGCCGCCCGAACAGCTGGCCAACCTCACCAAGCCCTTCTTCCGCAGCGATTCCGCGCGCACGGCCGCAGCGGGCGCCGGGCTCGGGCTCGCGATCGTCGACAAGACGGTGCAGCGCATGGGTGGCATCTTCGCTCTGGCCAATGCAGCCTCCGGCGGATTGGTGGCGCACATCCAGCTGCAGCGCGTGGCCGAGTTGCCCAAGGGCGCAGATCCCAAGCAGCGCCTGCAGCGGCCCCAGGTAAAGCGGCATCTGCCGCCCCGTCCCGGCGAGCACCCGCGCGGCGATACCCAGCCGATGCCGATCGGCACGGATCCGGGCAACGACTGAAGGCCTTTGCGCAATGGGGCGGCCAGGCCAGCCCCAGCGCTTCAGCCCCATTGGGCCCATTGGGCCGCCGCATCAGGCCGCAAACATCAGGCGATGAAAATGCGGCCGCCCATCATCTCGGGAACAGCATCACCGCGGCACGGGCCTCGATGGCAGCGCCCTGCCCGACCGGCCCCAGCCGCTCCGCCGTCTTGGCCTTCACATTGACCTGCCCGGCGGGCAGGCCCAGCGTCAGCGCGATGCACTCGCACATGGCGGCGATATGGCCCGCAAGGCGCGGAGCCTGGGCGATCACCGTGCTGTCCACGTTTCCGATCTCGAAACCCGCGGCGCGAACGCGCCGGGCGGCCTCCGCCAGCAGCACGCGGGAGTTGGCTCCCTTGAACTGCGGATCGGTGTCGGGGAAATGCCGGCCGATGTCACCCAGCGCGGCGGCACCCAGGAGCGCATCGGTGATCGCATGCAGCAGCACGTCGGCATCCGAATGGCCAAGCAATCCCGACGTATGCGGGATCTCCACGCCGCCGATGATCAGCTTGCGCCCGGGTACGAGCGCATGAACATCCCAGCCTTCGCCGATGCGAAATGGAGGCACGAAAGAAGAAGTCGAAGAGGTCGTCATGTTCGTCTATCCAGAATTCAGGCCGAGGATCTCAGGCCGGGGCGCGCGAGCGTCCACGCTGCAGAAGCACGGCCTCCGCGAGGGCAAAGTCCTCGGGATAGGTCACCTTGAAATTCTGCGCGCTGCCGGGCACCAGCAACGGCTTCAGGCCTTGTGCCTCGATCGCGCTCGCCTCGTCGGTGATCCCTGCAAAACCCGTTGCCGCATGATGGGCGAGCGCCCTGTGCAGTACCTCTGCCCGGAACATCTGCGGGGTCTGCGCGAGCCACTTGTCACCACGCGCAATGGTCTCGGCGACGCGGCCGTCCACCGAACGCTTGAGCGTGTCCGGCAGGGGCAGCGCGAGCAGGCCGCCAACCTCGTCGACCATGCAGGCGTCGATCAGTGCATCGATCTGCGCGGGCGAAATCAGGCAGCGCGCGGCGTCATGCACCAGCACCCAGTCATCGGGCCGGGCCTCGCCGGTTTCCAGCAGATGGGAGAGTCCGTTGAAGACACTGTCGGCGCGCGTTGCGCCGCCCTTCTCGATCACGTTCCAGCATGCATCCGGCACGCTGGACAGCGTATCGTCGCCCGCCGTCACCACCACGTTCACGCTGGCAATGCGTGCAACGCCCGCAAAGGCGGCCAGGGTGTGCTCGACCAGCAGCTTGCCTGCGAGGGGCTGGTATTGCTTGGGCTGCACCGTACCCGCGCGTGCGCCGATACCGGCGCTGGGCAACAAGGCATGGCAGCGAACGCTCGTTGCGTTCGCCTGGGTTTCTGCTTGGTTCATCTTGGCGGCGATTGTAGAAGCTGTCCTGCGGGGTGACGGTCCATTGCACAGCAGAGACACCACTCCCGCCCATGAAAAATGGCGTCCGTAGAATATGCATCTCCCCGCTGCCCACGCCGCGGGGTTTTGTCGTTTTTTGAGTCTATTCTTGACCGTCTCCGACTCCGCTTTCTCTTTTGAAGACCGATCAGCCATCATGGACCTGCCCAAACTCTCGCCCGGAAAACGCTTTGCCATGCCCCGTCCCGCCGGATCGGCGGATGCGCTGCTGCTTGCCCAACTGGCCGAGCGCGAGAAGGCCGGCAAGCGCATCGTGGCGATCGTCACCGCCGACGCGTCCGACGCGCAGCGCCTCATCGGCGAGATGGCGTTCTTCGCGCCCGGGTTGCGCTGCGCGCTTTTCCCCGATTGGGAAACGCTGCCGTATGACACCTTCTCTCCGCACCAGGACCTGATCAGCGAGCGGCTGGCCACGCTGTGGAGCATCTCGCAGGGCGAGGCCGATGTCGTGCTGGTGCCTGCCACCACGGCGCTGTACCGCGTGGCGCCGCCCTCCTTCCTCGCGGGCTACACCTTCCATTTCAAGACCCGGCAGAAGCTGGACGAAGCCCGGCTGCGCGCGCAGCTCACGCTGGCGGGCTACTCGCATGTCTCGCAGGTGGTGAGCCATGGCGAATACGCGGTGCGCGGTGGACTGATCGACCTGTTCCCCATGGGCTCGCACGTGCCCTACCGCGTCGACCTGTTCGACGATGAGATCGATTCGATCCGCACCTTCGACCCCGACACGCAGCGCAGCCTCTACCCCGTTCCCGAGGTGCGCCTGCTGCCGGGCCGCGAGTTCCCCATGGACGACGAGGCGCGCGCCAAGTTCCGTCACCGCTGGCGCGAACTGCTGGAGGGCGACCCCACCAAGAGCCGCATCTACAAGGACATGGGCAATGGCGTCGCGACGGCCGGCATCGAGTACTACCTGCCGCTGTTCTTCGATGAAACCGCCACGGTGTTCGACTACCTCGGGGGCGACGCAACCGTGGTGCTGCATGGCGACCTCGAATCGTCGTTCCAGCGCTTCTGGCAGGACACCCGCGAGCGCTTCCGCCTGGTGCAGGGCGATCCCGAGCGCCCGGTGCTGCCACCCGAGACCCTGTTCCTGAACGCAGACCAGTTCTACACATGCGCCAAGGACCATTCGCAGCTCGCGCTGCGGCCGGGCGTCGAGGACGTGGAGGACAACGCGCACTTCCAGAAGCTCGATGACCTGTCGGTCATCCGCGGCGCGGAAGACCCTCTCGCGAAGCTCCACGCCCACATCCTGTCCACCCGGCATCGGGTTCTGCTGCTGGCGGAGAGCGACGGCCGGCGCGAAAGCCTGCTGGATTTCCTGCGCGCCTCGAAACTCGATCCACCGGCATTCGACTCGCTGGAGGAGTTCCAGAAGACGACCGAGGAAAAGATCGGCATTGCCACGGCCAACCTGTTCAACGGCTTCAACTGGGTCCAGGGCGGCATCGACTTCGTCACCGAGACCGAGCTGTTCGCGGGCGGTACGTCCTCGCGCCGTCGCCGCAAGCAGGAGCAGGTGAGCGACGTCGATGCGCTGATCAAGGACCTGTCCGAGCTGAAGGTGGGCGATCCCGTGGTGCACAGCGCCCATGGCATCGGCCGCTACCTGGGCCTGATCAACATGGACATCGGGCAGAAGAATCCCGACGGCAGCCCCGCGATGCAGGAGTTCCTGCACCTGGAATACGCCGACAAGGCCGCGCTCTACGTGCCCGTGAGCCAGTTGCACCTGATCAGCCGATACACCGGCGTCTCCGCCGACGAGGCACCGCTGCACAAGCTGGGCAGCGGGCAATGGGAGAAGGCCAAGCGCAAGGCGGCCGAACAGGTGCGCGATTCCGCGGCCGAGCTGCTCAACATCTACGCGCGCCGCGCCGCCCGCCAGGGCCACGCGTTCCGCTTCAACGTACAGGACTACGAGCAGTTCTCCAATGATTTCGGCTTCGAGGAAACCGCCGACCAGAAGGCCGCGATCCATGCCGTGATCCAGGACATGATCAGCCCGCAGCCGATGGACCGCCTGGTCTGCGGCGACGTGGGCTTCGGCAAGACCGAAGTGGCGCTGCGTGCGGCGTTCGTCGCTGCCATGGGCGGCAAGCAGGTGGCACTCCTCGCGCCGACCACGCTGCTGGCCGAGCAGCATTTCCAGACGCTGGTGGACCGCTTCTCCAAGTGGCCGATCAAGGTGGCCGAGGTCTCGCGCTTCCGATCCGGCAAGGAGATCACTGCGGCGATCAAGGGCATTGGCGAAGGCACGGTCGACATCGTCGTTGGCACGCACAAGCTGCTGTCGGAATCCACCCGATTCAAGAACCTGGGTCTGCTGATCATCGACGAGGAACATCGCTTCGGCGTACGCCACAAGGAGGCGATGAAGGCCATGCGCGCCGAGGTGGACGTGCTCACGCTCACGGCCACGCCGATCCCGCGCACCATGGGCATGGCGCTCGAGGGCCTGCGCGACCTGTCGGTGATCGCGACCGCGCCGCAGCGGCGCCTGGCCATCAAGACCTTCGTGCGCAACGAAGGCACGGGCGTGATCCGCGAGGCGGTACTGCGCGAGCTCAAGCGCGGCGGCCAGTGCTACTTCCTGCACAACGAGGTCGAGACCATCGAGAACCGCAAGCAGCGGCTCGAGGAGATCCTGCCCGAGGCGCGCATCGCCGTCGCGCACGGCCAGATGCCGGAGCGCGAACTGGAGAAGGTGATGCGCGACTTCGTCGCACAGCGCTACAACATCCTGCTGTGCTCGACCATCATCGAGACCGGCATCGACGTGCCGACCGCCAACACCATCCTGATCAGCCGCGCGGACAAGTTCGGCCTTGCGCAGCTGCACCAGCTGCGCGGCCGCGTGGGCCGGTCGCACCATCAGGCCTATGCCTACCTGATGGTGCCGGACATCGACGGCCTGACCAAGCAGGCGGCGCAGCGGCTCGATGCGATCCAGCAGATGGAGGAGCTCGGCTCGGGCTTCTATCTGGCAATGCACGACCTGGAGATCCGGGGCGCCGGCGAGGTGCTTGGCGAGAACCAGAGCGGCAACATGATGGAGATCGGCTTTCAGCTCTACAACGAGATGCTGTCCGAGGCCGTGGCGTCGCTCAAGGCGGGCAAGGAGCCCGATCTGCTCTCGCCGCTGTCCGTCACCACCGACATCAACCTGCACTCGCCGGCCCTGCTGCCAGACGACTATTGCGGCGACGTGCACCTGCGCCTGTCGTTCTACAAGAAGCTCGCGACCGCGCGCACCACCGACCAGATCGACTCGCTGCTCGAGGAGATCGTCGACCGCTTCGGCAAGCTGCCCGCGCAGACGCAGACACTCATCGACGTGCATCGCCTGCGCGTGATGAGCCAGCCCTATGGCGTGGTGAAGGTGGATGCCGCGCCGGGCGTCATCAACATCACCTTCAAGCCCCATCCGCCGATCGATCCGATGAACATCATCCAGCTCGTGCAGAAGAACAAGCACATCAAGCTGGCAGGCAACGACAAGCTGCGCATCGAGCGCGAGCTGCCCGATCCCAAGGACCGCGCCCACATGGTGCGCGACATCCTGCGCAGCCTGGGCAAGCCCACCACGGCCGCCGCCTGACCTGGGCCGGCCCATCCGCTTATTCGCTCATCCGCTCATTACTTCTTCTTTTGACGCACCACAACTCACAATAACTTCTACTTGGCCATAGTTCCTTTGTCCCATCGACGACCCACAGCGTGCAGACGATCTCCGCGCAAAGCGAACGTCCACGCGCTCCTGCGAAAGACAGAAGGAAATTGCCATGAAAGCACTGAGCGATCTTTTTTCGACCGACTACGGTCTGATGTCCATCATCGGCCTGGGTTTCATCGTATGCATGGGAGGCTTCTTCACCTGGCTGTTCACGCGCAAGCCGCCCCAGGTGCCCGAGGCGTCCCGTGCATCAGATGGGCCCAAGGCACCGCGCAAGTAAGCGCTCCGCATCACCCCGATCCACCACAGGGGGCGGCCCTTGCCGAGGGGCCGCCCCCGTGGGCACCCCCTGTTCTCTTTCCCCGCACGCGCCGTTCGCACTACCATTACGGCTTTTCATCTGCATTGCGCATCGGTAAGAAGAAATGCCCCAAGCCACAGAATTTGCTCCCGGCCTCGTCCTGCGCGGCGTGACGGCTCCGCTCAAGCTCGCTGACTACAAGCTGATCGCGTTCGACATGGACTCCACGCTCATCAACATCGAATGCGTGGACGAGATTGCAGACGCCGTGGGCCGCAAGGCCGAGGTGGCGGCCATCACCGAGGCCGCCATGCAGGGTGTCATCGCCGACTACAAGGAAAGCCTGCGCCAGCGCGTGGCCCTGCTCCAGGGCGTGACGACCGAAGACCTGGACCGCGTGTTCACCGAGCGACTGCAGTTCAACCCCGGCGCGAAGGAGTTGATCGACGCGGCCAAGGCCGCCGGACTCAAGACGCTGCTGGTCTCGGGCGGTTTCACCTATTTCTCCGACCGCGTGAAAAAGCACCTCGGCATCGACTTCGCGCGCTCCAACGTGCTCGAGGTCGAGAACGGCGTGCTCACCGGCCGCATGGTAGACCAGCCCTGGGGTGACATCTGCGACGGTGCGGAAAAGCGCCGCACGCTGCTCGAGATGGCCTCGCTCATGGGGATCGATCCGAGCGAGACCATCGCCGTGGGCGACGGCGCCAACGACCTGCCGATGATGGGCGAGGCCGGCATTTCCGTGGCCTTCCATGCCAAGCCCACCGTACGCGCGCAGGCCAAGGTCGCCATCAACCAGGGCGGCCTCGACCGCCTGCTGGAAGTGGTTCGCTGAAGCGTATCAGCGCCGTTCTGATGCAGGCGGCATCGATTCGTTGGTTATTAAATATCCATTCAATATATGGATATGAATTTAAAAACGAGGCGCCCGTCAACGCGAAGAACTACACTAGCGTTCTGTTTGCAGTTCCCCGCATCGGTCCGCCACGGGCCGGCGGGGAACGGACGACCACCACATAAAGACACCTTTTTTGAGGATCATCTGGACATGTTGAAGAAATCTCTGACCGCCCTGGCCCTGGCCGCCCTCGCTTTCGGTGCACAGGCAGCCGACGTTCTCAAGGTTGCCGCCACCTCCGTGCCGCACGCTGAAATCCTGAACTTCGTGAAGCCCCAGCTCAAGGCCGACGGCGTGGATCTGGAAGTCAAGGAGTTCAGCGACTACGTGCAGCCCAACGCCGCAGTGGAAGACAAGCAGCTCGACGCCAATTTCTTCCAGCACAAGCCCTACCTCGACAGCTACAACAAGGACCGCAAGTCCTCGCTGGTCGAAGTGCCCAACGGCAAGGTGCACGTGGAGCCCTTCGGTGCCTACTCCAGCAAGATCAAGAACATCAAGGACCTGAAGGACGGTGCGACGATCGCCATCCCCAACGATCCATCGAACGGCGGCCGCGCGCTGATCCTGCTGGCCAAGCAGGGCCTGATCGAGCTTAAGGACGCCAAGAGCCTCACACCCACTCCGCTCGACGTGGTGAAGAACCCCAAGAAGCTGAAGTTCAAGGAACTCGAAGCCCCCCTGCTGCCTCGCGCGCTGGGTGACGTCGACGTGGCCCTGATCAACACCAACTACGCCATCGAAGCCAAGCTGAACCCGACCAAGGACGCTCTGTTCATCGAAGGCGCGGACTCGCCCTACACGAACATCGTTGCAGCCCGCGCCGACCGCGCCAACGATCCGATCATCGCCAAGCTGATGAAGGCCCTGCACTCCGCCGAGGTGAAGAAGTTCATCCAGGAAAAGTACAAGGGCGCCGTCGTCCCGGCATTCTGAGCGGCCAGCATGGGGATCACCATCCACGGATAATCCCCGCTTTCGCGGCTACGCCTGAAAAAGCGCTGTTTCGACAGCGCTTTTGTTTTTTGTTCAAGGGCGGATTTGATTTTTTTCTTCACAAGTTGAGGGACGTGGATTGCGATGCATCGAGCAGCGGGCCAACGAAGTGGCCAAGGCGATCGAACCGTCAGCCACAACGCCGAGACAGGGCTTGAGACGAGGCGTCGCCGACGCAGACATACCTTGCGGTAGGCAAGGAGGTGCAACGAAGGATCAAGCCCTGTATCGGCGCCTGCGCACGAATGGCCGATCGAAGCCGCATGGAAGCACGCCGGAGGCCACCCGCACGCAAGCCCTCGTGGATTCCGGCATTCCGTGAAGAAGAACCAGAGCCGTTTTGAAACCGTTTTTGTGGACCCAGCAGTGACACCCCAGGAGCAGAACTCCATCTCCAACACCGATCCATCTTCCCAGCCGACGGTGCCGGGCCGGGAGGATGGGGCGGGCGCGCTCTTCAAGGCAGGCGTGATCGCCTGCCTGCCGACCATCCTCGGCTACTGGAGCATCGGCTTTGCTTGCGGCGCCATCGGCACCGTATCGGGGTTCTCGCCGCTGGAGATCGTCCTGCTTTCGGGGCTGCTCTATGCCGGCTCGGCGCAATTCCTGTTCTATTCGCTGTACGCGGCCGGCGCAGGCGCGCTGTCGATCGTGGCCGGCGTGCTGCTGATCAACCTGCGCCACATCCTGATGAGTTCGTACATGGCGATGTATTTCCAGCGCTCCACAGCCATGCAGAAGCTCATCGGCGGCGCCCTGCTCACCGATGAGACCTTTGCCGTCGCGGTGCAGTATGGCAACCGGCACGGGGATCTCCCGTTTGCCTGGCTGCTCGGGCTGAATGTCACGGCATGGCTGAACTGGATTGTGGCCAATCTCATGGGCGCGCTGCTCGCCGCCGCGCTGCCCGAATCGCTGGTGCACGGGCTCGGCTTCAGCCTGGTGTCGATGTTCATCGCCCTGCTCCTGATGACGTGGCTTGCCAGCCGCCAGCGCATGCTGGAGTTGCTGGCGGTCGCCATCTCCGTGCTGGTAGTGGCCGTGTTCGTGAAGCGGCTCGAAGCCAATCTGGTGATCCTGCTTGCCACGGTGAGCGCTGCCACGGTCGCCACGGTGGTGCTCAACAGGCAACGGGAATCCCGGGGAGGCCCACGGCCATGAGTACCTCAGGCTATGTCGCGCTGCTGGTCAGCGCACTCGTCACCCTGCTGCTGCGCGTGCTGCCCATCCTGCTGATGTCGCGCATGCGCCTGGGCGCCACCGCGCGCAGCTGGCTGGGCTTCATCCCCGCGTCCATCATGGCGGCCATGGTCGCTGCCGAGTTGATCCTCAAGCCCGAATGGAGCAGTTCGGGACTCAGCATCTCCGCACTCGCCGCCGCCGTGGCCACGGTCTGCGGGCTCATCTCCCGCAGCCTGTTCGTGACGGTGCTTGCCGGCGTGGCCGCGTTCATGGGGCTGCAGTTCTGGCTCGGCTGAGGCCGCCATCCGGAAGACAACCAGCAGACGACTGGCAGACGACTGGCAGACAAGGGGCTACAGCCTGGAGCCCCCCCCCCCGCAGCGGTTCATGCGCCCTGCAGTCCCTGGTAGACCCACCAGGCCAGCACGAACATCATCGCGCCGGTGAGGGTGTCCAGAACGCGCCATGCGCGCGGATTGGCGAACACACCCTGCAGCTTGCGGCCTGCAAATGCCAGCACCACGAACCAGGTCAGGCTGGCGCTTGCCGCACCCACCACGAAGAACCATTTGGCCATGCCGTCCTGCTGCGCGCCGATGGAGCCGATCAGCACCACCGTGTCGAGGTACACATGCGGATTGGCCAGGGTGATCACCGCCAGGGCGCTCAGCACGGTGAGCAGGCTGCGCTCGGCCTTGGTGCCCGAGGCGTCGAGCTTCTGGTCTGCCGCGAAGAATGCGCGGTGCCACGCAAACAGGCCATAGGCCAGCAGGAACAGTGCGCCGCCGAGCGTGAGGTAGTGCGCAAGCGTCGGCGATGCGCCCAGGATCTTCGCCATGCCGGCCACGCCGACCGCCACCAGGATGGCATCGCTCAGCACGCACCAGGCCACGCACGCACGCACGTGCTCGCCCTGCACCGCCTGCCGGAGCACATAGAGATTCTGTGCGCCGATCGAGACGATGAGAGAGAGACAGACGGTGAAGCCTGCGAGCCACGAAGAGGATGCTGCGGTAGAGAACATGGCCTCGATTTTCCGCGTCGCCAGAATTTAAGTAAACTTAAAATGTCTAAAGCATATTAAGGAATGCTAAATGCTCGACTACCCTGGACTGGAAGCCCTGGCTGCCGTGGTGCGCGAGGGCAGCTTCGAGCGCGCGGCGCGCAGGCTGCACGTCACCTCATCGGCCGTGTCGCAACGCGTCAAGCAGCTGGAGGAACGCGTCGGCCAGGTACTGATCCTGCGCGGCACGCCCTGCACGGGCACCGATGCCGGCAAGCGGCTGTGCCTGCATGCCGAGCAGGTGGCCCTGCTGGAAAACGAGCTGCGCCGCAGCAATCCGGACCTGATGACCGATGCGCCCATTCCCACGCTCAAGCTGGCGGTGAATGCCGATTCGCTCTCCACCTGGTTCATGGACGCGATGGCCGAATTCACCTCGGCGGGCAACGAGCTGCTGGACCTGCGCATCGACGACCAGGACCACACGGCACAGCGACTGAAGGAAGGCGAGGTGATCGGCGCGGTGACCGCGACCGGCACCACCATCACCGGCTGCAACACCTGGCCGCTGGGCACGATGCGCTATGTCGCGGCGGCCAGCCCGCGCTTCGTCGAGCAGTACTTCGAGGGCGGCGTGACGCCGGCAACGCTGGCGCTCGCGCCCATCATGACCTATGACCGCAACGACAAGCTGCAGGACCGCTGGATGCACCAGTACCAGTTGGCGGCCCCCCGCTCGGCGCCGCCACGGCACTTCATTCCATCGAACTATGGCTACGTGCGGGCCTGCGAGGTCGGCATGGGGTGGGGCATGCATCCCACGGTGCTGATCGAGCAGCAACTGGCCCAGGGCACGCTGGTGGAACTGCTCCCGCGCAAGCCGCTCGACGTGCCCATGTACTGGGCGCACCCCAGGTCGGCGCAGGCCTCGCTGGAGCGGCTGACCCAGTGCGTGATGGCCGCGGCCAAGCGCTGGCTGGAGGCCGTGTGACGGCGCTCGACGTGCCGCGTCGCTCGGCCTGCTGAGGAAGCCCCCCCGCGCTGATCAGCCCCCCGGCAGCGGCGTGCACTCGGCCAGAAACGCCGCGATCAACCGTGCCTCGCGCCGCTCCTTCAGGCAGTAGAGATACTCGTCGATGCGCGGCACCTCATCGTCGAATCGGAGCACCACCAGCTCGGGATGGGCCGAGGCCTCGTGCTCGGCAAACACGCTCACGCCCATGTTGCGGATGATGGCCTCGCGCACGGCCTCGCGGCTGGCGATCTCCATGGTGCGCTGCGGGGTGACCTCCGCCGCGGCCAGCATCTCTTCCATTTTCTCGCGCGTCATCGAGCCGTGCTCGCGCGTGATCAGGTCGCAGCCGGCCAGTTGCTTCACACGCACGGACTGGTAGCGCGCCAGCGCATGCGTGCGATGCACCACCAGCGTCAGCGGATCGGCCCCCAGCAGCACGCGCAGCAGGCGGGCGTCGTCCTCCCTGTGCGACGAGGTGGCCAGATCGACGCGGAACTCACGCAACGCCTCGCCCGTCTGGCGGGAATTGCCTGCACCGATCACGACATCCACGCGCGGATATTTCTGCTGGAAGCGCTTGACGATGTCGAGGATGTAATACGGCGCGGCGGCTCCGATGCGCAGTTGCCCCTGATCCTCGTCGCCCGCATTGCGCAGCGCGAACTCCACATGGTTCTGCTGCTGCAGCAATGCATCGACCATGGGCAGCAGCCGCACGCCGTCATCGCTCACCACCAGCCGCCCGCCCTGCCTGCGAAACAGCTCGATGCCGTAGTGCTCCTCCAGGGCACGGATCTGCGTGGTCACCGTGGGCTGGCTCAGCCCCAGATGCTTGGCGGCCAGCGTGATGCTGCCCAGCCTTGCGACCATGAAGAAGGATTTCAGTTGTGTGACAAACATGTGAATCGACGCGGATCTCGGAGCCTCGCGCATTTCACCACAGGCGGGCGACACAAATTCGCCAATACGGGCTTTCGAAAATTTCGGTTGCGTGACACAGACATTTCACATCCGTTGCCTACATTCGATCGCACTCCACATTCGCTCCCTGGGGGCGACGTATCAACCAACCTCCGAAATCCAACCTGTCATGCGCAACTCTCTTGCCTCCTGGTCTCGCCGTGCCACCATCGCAGCAGCCGCAGCCGTCTCGCTGCTGGGCGCCGCCTCCCTGGCACATGCGGCCAAAACCGAGCTGCTGGTCTACTCGGCACTCGAAGCAGACCAGATCAAGGCCTACAAGAGCGGCTTCGAGAAGGCCCACCCTGACATCGAGCTCAAGTTCGTGCGCGACAGCACCGGCATCATCACCGCGCGCCTTCTCGCGGAAAAGGCCAACCCGCAGGCCGACGTGATCTGGGGCGTGGCCGCCACCTCGCTGATGCTGCTGGACAAGCAGGGCATGCTGGCTCCCTATGCACCCAAGAACCTCGCGAAGGTGCGCTCGACCATGCGTGATCCCAACGCCACACCCACCTGGGTGGGCATGGATCTGTGGTCTTCCGCCATGTGCTTCAACACGGTCGAGGGCGACAAGCGCAAGGTGGCCGCGCCCGCGAGCTGGGCCGACCTGACCAAGCCCGAGTACAAGGGCATGATCACCATGCCCCACCCCGCATCGAGCGGCACGGGCTACCTGATGGTGGCCGCATGGCTGCAGATGATGGGCGAGGACAAGGGCTGGGCCTACATGGACGCGCTGCACCAGAACATGGGCGTGTATACGCACAGCGGCTCCAAGCCCTGCCGCCAGGCAGGCGCCGGCGAATTCCCGATCGGTCTGAGCTTCGAGTACCGGGCCAACAAGACCAAGAAGGACGGCGCGCCCATCGACATCATCTTCCCCAAGGAAGGCCTCGGCTGGGACGTGGAAGCCACGGCCATCATGAAGACCAGCAAGAAGCAGGAGGCCGCCAAGCTGCTGGCCGACTGGTCCGCAACGCCCGAAGCCAACAAGCTCTATGCCGCCAACTTCGCGATCCTGGCCTTGCCCGAGGCCCAGGAGAAGATGGACTTCGTGCCCGCCAACCTGGAATCGATGCTGGCCAAGAACGACTTCAACTGGTCGGCCGCCAACCGCGAACGCATCCTGGCCGAGTGGAGCCGCCGCTACGAAGCCAAGGCGGAGAAGAAGTAATCACCCCCTGAGGCGCTTCGCGCCTTCCCCCTCTCTCGCTTCGCGGGAGGGGGACACCACCAGCGCGGCGGGGCGGCCCTTGCGCGGTGGTTGCTGGCGTGGCCTGCTCCGCGGCCGTTCGATCTGAAGTGCCGTAGTGATTCAAAGGCTGCGCCCTGGGCTCCCAGGGCCGCCGATTGGGGGAGAGCGTCTTGCTCTCCCTTGCCCATTCAAGTTGAAGGTGACACCCCATGCTGCGCATTGAACACATCGTCAAGCAGTACAACGACAATCCGGTGCTGCGCGGCATCGACCTGGACGTGCAGGCGGGCGAATTCGTCAGCCTGCTCGGCCCTTCCGGCTGCGGCAAGACCACGCTGCTGCGGATTCTCTGCGGCATCGAGCAGGCCGACCAGGGGCGGATTCTTTTCAACGACTCGGACATCACCACGCAGCCTGCGGCCAAGCGCGGCTTCGGCGTGGTGTTCCAAAGCTACGCGCTGTTTCCCAACCTGACCGCAGCGCAGAACATCGCCTTCGGACTGAAGGGCCAGAGCGCCACCAAGGCGCGCGAGCGGGTAGAGGAAATGCTCGCGCTGGTCGGCCTGTCCGCCCAGGCCCAGCGCTATCCGGCCCAGCTCTCGGGCGGACAGCAGCAACGCATTGCCCTGGCCCGCGCACTCGCCCCGAAGCCGCGCCTGCTGCTGCTCGACGAGCCGCTCTCCGCGCTCGACGCCCAGGTGCGCACCGAGCTGCGCAGCGAAATCCGCGCGCTGCAGCGCCAGCTCGGCATCACCTGCATCATGGTCACGCATGACCAGGAGGAGGCACTCACGATGGCCGATCGCATCGTGCTGATGCACCGGGGACGCATCGAGCAGCAGGGCTCGCCCGAACAACTCTACGCGCAACCCGTGAGCCAGTTTGCCGCGGGCTTCGTGGGCCGCATGAATCTTCTGCCCGCCACCGCGCTGGACGACACACACGTACGCATCGGCGAGGCGGACGTGGTGTGCGCCGCGCCCGCCTTCAACCCGGGCGAGCCGCTGCTGGTGGGCGTGCGGCCCGAGAGCGTGGTGCTGCATCCCGCGCATCCCACGGCGCTCACCAACCTGTTCCGCGCTCGGGTGACGGAGACATCCTTCCTCGGCCCCATGGTCCTGGTAAAGCTCTACAGCCCCTCGCTCGATTGCCAGATCGATGCGCAATGGCCCCTGCGCCACGACTCCCAGCTGCCCGAATGGCTGCAGGGCGAGGTGCTGATGGAGCTGCCCGCTGCCGCGCTGCAGCCGCTGGTCGCGGCAGACATGCTCCGGAGGGCGGCATGAGCCTCGCATGGAATGCCTCCTCCGCCACGCTGCCCCTTCCCGGCAGCACCTCGGGCAGCACATCCGGCAACACCTCCGGCGGCAGCTCTGCACAGGCGCGCGAGAAGCCACGCAGCCAGCCCGCGGGCCCCATCGAACCGCAAAGCCGCCCTGCCCTGAACGCGGAGCGAATCTGGCTGGCGGTGCTGGTCTTCGGCATGCTGGCCCTCTTGCTGTTCGCAATCGCCATGCCGGTCGCCGCGCTGCTCGGCCACAGCTTCTGGACGAGTGACGGCCGGTTCAGCGGACTCGCGCAGTACATTCAGTACGCCAGCACGCCGGGTGTCGGCCGTTCGCTGTTCAACAGCCTCTGGATCTCTGCCTTCAGCGCGACGCTGTGCGTGGCGCTGGCCTATGTCTATGCCTACGGCGTGATGCGTACCTGCATGCCGCTCGCACGCCTCTTTCGGGCGATCGCGCTGGTGCCGCTGCTGGCGCCGTCGCTGCTCATGGCGATCAGCCTGATCTATCTGTTCGGCACCCAGGGCCTGCTCAAGGGCCTGCTGATGGGACAGACGGCCTACGGTCCGTTCGGCATCATCATCGGATCGGTGCTCTGGACATTCCCGCATGCGCTGATGATCCTGTGCACCACGCTGGCCTCAGGCGACGCACGGCTGTACGAGGCGGCAGCAACGCTGGGCGCCGGGCGCTGGCGCAGCTTCTGCCAGGTCACGCTGCCGGGCAGCCGCTACGGCCTGATGATCTCGTGGATCGTCGTGTTCGTGCTGGTGGTGACCGATTTCAGCGTGCCCAAGGTGATCGGCGGCAACACCCAGATGCTGGCCACGGATATCTACAAGCAGGTGATCGGCCAGCAGAACCTGTCGATGGGCGCGGTGGTCGCCATGCTGCTGCTCGTGCCCGCGGGCCTTGCGTTCGCGGCCGAGCGCCATCTGCGCTCGCGCCAGGCGGCCAGCATGGCCGTGCGCTCCGTCCCCCTGGTGCCGCAGCCCCACGCGCCGATCGATCGTGCGCTGCTGGTGTACTGCTGCGTGGTCGGCGGCGCGCTGCTGGCGGTGCTGTTCACGGCCGTGTTCGCATCGCTCGTGAGCTACTGGCCCTACAACCTGAAGCTGAGCCTGAAGAACTACCAGTTCGACATGATGGACGGCGGCGGCTGGGCAAGCTACGGCAACTCGCTGCTGATGGCGGCATCGACGGCCGTGATCGGCGCCTCGCTGAGCTTCCTCACCGCCTACCTGGTCGCCAAGCCGACCGGCTTCGCACGCACACGCCAGTGGCTGCACGCGATCGCGACGATCCCCATGGCCGTGCCGGGTCTGGCGCTGGGACTGGGCTACATCCTGTTCTTCAACTCCACCACCAACCCATTGCATTTTCTCTACGGCAGCCTGTCGATCCTGGTGCTGTGCAGCGTGGCCCATTTCTTCTCCGTGGCGCACATCACGCAGCTCACCGCGCTGCAGCAACTCGACAGCGAATACGAACGTGTCGCCGACTCGATGGGCGTGCCGTTCTGGACCCTGCTGTGGCGCGTGCACCTGCCCGTCTGCCTGCCGGTGGTGGCGCAGGTGGCCGGCTACTTCTTCGTGAATGCCATGACCACGGTGTCGGCCGTCGTGTTCCTCTACTCGCCCGAGACCACGCTGGCATCGGTGGCCGTGCTGTCCATGGACGATGCGGGCGACATCGCCCCCGCCGCCGCCATGGCCACGATGATCTTCGTGACGGCGGCACTGGGGCGCCTCCTGATCGGCGCGCTCGACGCCTGGCTGCACAGGCGCACCCAGCACTGGCGCCATCGCTGAGCGGTCCCCTCCTTCACTTTCCTTTTTTCTCCTTGTCTTTTCTGGATTGACCCAATGAAGAACTACGACGTGATCGTGGTCGGGGCAGGCATCGTCGGCCTGGCCCATGCCTATACCGCCGCCCTGCGCGGCCTGAAGGTGCTGGTGATCGAACGCGATGCGGCCTGCATCGGCGCGTCGATCCGCAATTTCGGCTTCGTCACGGTCACCGGGCAGCGCGCGGGTGACCACCATCGCCGCGCCATGCGCTCGCGCGACATCTGGGCCAGCATCGCGCCGCAGGCGGGAATTGAGGTGGTGCACAGGGGCCTCTGGCTCACCGCCCGCCGCCCTGCGGCACACGCCGTGCTCGAGGCCTTCATGCAGACCGACATGGCACAGGGATGCGAACTGCTCGCGCCGGACGAAGCCAAGACGCAGCACCCCGCCCTGCTGACCGACGGCCTGCAATCCGTCCTCTACAGCCCGCACGAGCTGCGTGTGGAGTCGCGCAGCGCCATTCCGCGCCTGGCAGCCTGGCTGCGCGAGCACAAGGGCGTGGACTTCCGCTACGGCGAGGCCGTGGTCGAGATCGACGCCCCCCGCGTGCGCACGACCGGCGGCCACTACCATGGTGAACGCGTCGCGGTATGCACCAACGCCGCGCCTGGAGACCTTTTCGCGCCGGTCTGGTCGCAGCACAACGTGCGCCAATGCCAGCTGCAGATGCTGCGCGTGAAGCCGCAGGCCGGATTCCAATTGCAGGGATCGGTGATGGGCGATCTCAGCCTCGTGCGCTACGAGGGCTACTCGGCACTACCCAGCGCCGCGGCACTGCGCGCGCAGCTCGAACGTGAGGAATCCGCATCACTGGCCCACGGCATCCACCTGATCGCCGTGCAGAGCGCCGACGGGTCGCTGGTCGTCGGCGACTCGCACCACTACGGCGCCAGCGTGGAGCCATTCGCCAGCGGCCAGGTCGATGAACTCATCCTGCGCCACCTGCGTGAGGCCCTGGACCTGCGGGAGGCCACCGTGACCGAACGCTGGGTGGGAACCTACCCCTCCTCCAGCGAGGTGCCCTGCATCGTCCACGCCCCGCAGGACGCCGTGCGGGCCGTCACCGTGACCAGCGGATCGGGTGCAAGCACCGCACTCGGGCTCGCCGAAGAGGTGTTCGCGGCCTGGTGATTCATCAGGCCGTCGTTGCCGGGGAAGCAGCGCACGCCGCTCGTGCAGGCGCCATTGGATGAAAAAAGAAGGCGAGGCCTTTCTTCCGAAAAGCCTCGCCTCTCTCACTGTGGCACCCTGGGCACATGCTCCATGGGTGCCGCCCCTCGATTTTCCAGCGAACCCGACGTCTCGAAGCTTGCCGATGGGCACAGCACCGCGTCTTGCGTCGACATGCGCCCCACTCGCTCCACATGCCTCGATGGGTCGCCGGAACCTCACCTCCCCCTGGTGGTCGACCTGGAGTGACCGTGAGATTAGGCACACAGGCCGCAAGGCACCCGTTCGTAAATCAAGGAGCCGCCGATGTTCACACTGGTTGACAAACCATGGCACAAGGCGATGCCGCATCCCCATTGGCGGGCGCTGTCAATAGAGAGGACGTGATGAATTGCACCAACCTTGACGTGTGCAAAGGCGCATATCCGACAACCATGGGACATTCAGGGCCTGCATCCGGCACGGTCTCACCCTGACATCTCCAGCCGGTGCCTGTCCACCTGCCGCACATGTCTCCAAACTCCATGCCTCCTCACGCTCCATCTGCACTGAACCAGGAAGCCATTGCAAGGCTGGTCCGCGACTTCTATGGCGATGTGCTGAAGGATGAACTGCTCGGACCGGTCTTTCGCGCTGAAATCGGGGAGCACTGGGACGCGCACCTGCAACGCATGGTGGATTTCTGGTGCACGGTCATGCTGGGCAGCAAGTGCTTTCGCGGCAATCTCGTGCATCGGCACATGCAATTGCGCGGTGTGACGCCGGCCCATTTCAACGCCTGGATTCAGCTGTGGACACAGCACACCCAGCACCGTTTCGACAGCGCCAGCACCTACAAACTGCGCCGCGTGGCGCATGACATCGGCAGGCAGCTGTTTTCCAGCTACTTCAATGGCCGGGAGCATCAGGCACCAGCGAACCCGCCGGGCCCGTCCGTGCACAAGCATGCCGACGGGGGACGCAAGGCCTCCTGAGACTTATCTGCGCAATGGCCTGAGCAGTTCGTGCAGGCCGTTGTGGTCGATCTCGAACATCAGCTCCAGCAACTGGCCGATGCGGCCCTGCGGGAATCCCTCCCTCGCGAACCAATGCAGGTAGTTGGCCGGCAGGTCGGCAATCATCGTGCCCTGGTGCTTGCCAAAAGGCATGGGAGTGGTGAGCAGTTGTTCGAGATCTTCGGCTTTCAACGACAGGGTTCCTTGTGGGTTCAGTCGGCTCTGATGCTGGCGCGCGCAGCAACGGCGCGCATCTGCGGCTGCTCCTGCTCCACGCGCTCGAGCAGCGCCTTGCCGGAGCTCCACTGCGGGTTGAGCCCGACGTCCTTGAGTCTCTTCTGAACATCGGGCTGCGCCAGCGTGGTTTTCAACGCGGCCTCTATTTTCGCCTGGATCGCGGGGGGCAGTCCCGCAGGCCCCAGCAGGCCGTACCACGCTTCGGCCTCGAAGCCGGGATAGCCGCTTTCGGCAATCGTGGGCACATCGGGCAGCAGCGGCTGGCGTGCCGCGCTCAACGATGCAATCGCCTTCAGCTTTCCGGAGCGCAGCAGCGGCGACGATGCCACCACCGTGTCGATGGCCACGGGCACCTGCCCACCCATCACCGCCGTGAGGCTCTGCGAGCTGCCATTGAACGGCACATGGGTCATGTGCGTGCCCAGCGTGGACTGCAGCAGCTCGGCACCGAAGTGGGCAGAGGATCCCGAGCCAAAAGAGGCATAGCTCAAGCCGCTTTCCCGGGATTTGCCCTGTGCCACCAGCTCGGCCAGATTGTTGATCTTTGCCTGCGGGCTGGCCACCACCACCAGCCCCATGTTCGCCACCGATCCCAGCATGGTGAAGCTCTTGACAGGGTCATACGGCAGCGATTGGCGGATCGCCGCATTGAGCGTGAGCGTGCTGTTGGAGCCCAGCAGCAGCGTGTACCCATCGGGCGCAGACTTGGCCACCATCGACGCTGCCACCATGGTGCCGGCGCCCGGCTTGTTCTCCACGATGACCGGCTGGCCCAGCTTGTCCCCCATGGACGTCGCGAGCAGGCGCCCCAGGATATCGGTCGCGCCGCCTGCCGCGAACGGAACGATCAGCTTGATCGGCCGCTGCGGATAGTCCGACTGCGCCATGGCATGCGGGCCGGCCATTCCGCCCAGTACCGCGATGGCCGAGGCTGCAACGCCCTTCAGAAATTGCTGACGTGTCATTCCCATCGAGATGTCTCCTTGATATGTTTTCGGGGATGAGGGTGGATGTCGTCACCGTCCATCCAGCAGCGGGCTGCGCACCTTCGACGCCCCGCTCGCCTGGTCGTAGGCGTGGCCCAGTTGCAGCACGCCGAGGTCGTCCTGGCCGCGCCCGATGATCTGCAGGCCCGCGCCGACGGCAGCCGGCACCGAGAGCGCGGGGAGGCCCGCCATGGTGGCGCCGATCACGGTCTGCATCCAGCGGTGGTAGGTGTCCATCGACCGACCGGCCACCTGGTGCGGCCAGTCGAGTTCCGCCTTGAACGGAAAGACCTGCGCCGACGGCAGGATCAGCGCCTCGTACTGCTGGTGGAGCTTGCGCAGGCACTCATACCATGCCGAGCGCACGCGCGCCGCGTCATACACCTGCATGGCGCTGAGCGCCAGGCCACGCTCCATTTCCCAGATCGCCTCGGGCTTGAGCAGGCGGCGCTTTTCTTCGTCCAGATACAGCGCGCGGTTGGTTCCCGCAAACTGGAAACTGCGCAGGTCCAGCCACGCACGCCACAGGCTTTCGAAATCGAAATCGGGAACGACGCGCTCGACCTTGCAGCCCAGGGATTCGAAATGCACGAGCGCCTTCTCGCAGGCATCGAGCAGGCCGGGTTCGGTAGGCAGGTGACCACCCAGGTCGCCGAGCCACGCCAGCCGGGCGCCCTTGAAGTCGCGCGCCAGCGGCCCGGAAAAATCGACGGCGTCGCTGCGGGTGAGCGGCAACCGCGCATCGCGCCCGCTCAGCACCGACAGCAGCAGCGCCAGGTCGGGCACGTTGCGCGCCATGGGGCCGCCCACGCTGAATTGCTGGAAGAACACCTCCTCCGAAGGCCCGTGCGGAATGCAGCCCACCGAAGTGCGCATGCCGAAGACATGGTTGAATGCCGCCGGCGTGCGCAGCGAGCCCATCATGTCCGAGCCATCGGCCACCGGCAACATGTGCAGCGCCACGCTGACCGCCGCGCCGCCGCTGCTGCCGCCCGCGGAGAGCGAAGGATCGAACGCGTTGCGCGTGATGCCATAGACCTCGTTGTAGGTGTGCCCGCCCAGGCCGAACTCGGGAGAGTTGGTGCGGCCGATGAAGAGCGCTCCCGCTGCGCGCATGCGCTCGAAGGCCACCGCATCGGCCTGCGTCACCTGCCCCTTGAAGATCGGCGAGCCCTTGGTGGTCACCATGCCGCGCGCGGGCATGATGTCCTTGGGTGCCTGGGGAAACCCGTGCAGCACGCCCAGGCTTTTGCCGCGTGCGAGCTGCGCATCGCGCTCCGCGGCCTCAAGCAGCAGTGCCTCGCGCGGCATCGGCGCGACGATGGCATTGACCGTCGGATTGAACCGGTCCACCTGTGCCCAATACGCCTGCAGCACCTCGACGCAGGAAACCTCGCGTGCATGAATGGCCTGCGACAGCCCTGTGGCCGTCATCCCGGTGATGCCTGTGGTGTCTGTAGTGTCGGTCGGGCTCATGGCGGGGCTGTCTCCTTGTACTTCGACGGGTCCTGGATGGGAATTACGGCGTCCCCGCTCCAGCGCCTCATTCCACGAAAGAAGAATTCGGCGATGCGTGGGTGGGGAATCGGTGCAGCGCACTTTATGTGCGTTCCGTTTTGCGCACAATCGACAAATCCTCCATACTGCGTTGACTTTCATGCAAAGCTCAAGACCCACATCCCGCCCCACGTCCCTGCTGTCCGCCCAACTGCAGGACACCGCGCTGCGGCATGTGCTCGAGGTGGTGCGCTGCGGATCGGTCAGCGAGGCCGCGCTGCGCCTGAACGTCACGCCCTCCGCCGTGAGCCGGCAGATCTCCGCCCTCGAGGACCTGCTCGGCGTGACGCTGTTCGAGCGCCGCCCGCGCGGCATGGTGCCCAGCCCCGCCGGCGAGGTGCTGGCGGCCCACGCCAGGCATATCGCCCAGGAGGCCGATCGTGTGGTGGGAGACATCCAGGCGTTACAGGGGTTGCGCCGCGGCATGGTGCGCATCTGTAGTTCATCGGGGTTCGCGATCGAGTTCCTGCCGCGCGTGATCGCCGAATTCCGCCGGCAGCATCCCGGCGTGCACTTCCAGTTGCGCGTGTGCGGACCGCAGGCCGCCACCCAGGCCGTGCTGCGCGCCGAGGCCGACATGGCCCTCACCTACAGCCGCGCGGCGGAGCGCGACATCGCCGTGGCCTACCGTGGCCCCGCCTCGGTGTACGCGTTCATGCGCCGCGATCATCCGCTGGCGCATCTCCCGCATGTGACGCTGCGCCAGTTGCAGCCCCACCCCATCGCCCTGCCCGATCCCGAGAACACGGTGCGCCAGCTGTTCGATATCGCGTGCAGCCAGAAGGGGCTGGCCTTCGAGCCAGTACTCGTGAGCAACCAGTTCGAGACCCTCATGAACTTCGTGCAGCACGGCGGCGGCCTGTCGATTGCGGGCGACATCACCGTGCGCGACCGCGTGACACGCGGGGAACTGCATGCGGCACCGATCCGCGAGCGCGGCATCACGGCCCGCATGGTGGAGGTGCAATCGCTCGCCGAGCGCACCTTGCCCGAGGGGCCGCGCGCATTCATGCAGCACCTCGTCGATGCGCTGCGGCAACTGGAGATGCCGCCCGCCCCCAGGCGCTAGGCACCCAGGAACAGGCCGTCAGCGACGCCGCGGATGCAGCGGATAGGCGGGATCGGTGTAGCCCGGCGTCGATGGATGGCCCGGCGCGACGAGCTCGTCGACCAATCCGTCATCCTCCGGCGTGACGACATAGTCGAGCGCAGGAAAGTAGTCCTGCCACTGCGCCAGCGTGCGCGGTCCCGCGATCACCGAGCTCACCGCGCGGTGCGCCAGCACCCACGCCGTGGCGAACTGCGCCAGCGAGACGCCCGCCTCGGCCACATGCTGCTTGAGCCTTTGGGCGATGACGAGCGACTCTTCCCGGAATTCCGTTTCCGTGATGCGCTTGTCGCCGCGCGCCGCGCGCGTGCCTTCCGCTGGCGCCTGGCCCGGAAGATACTTGCCCGTGAGCACGCCGCGGGCAATCGGGCTGTACGAGGTCACGCCGATGCCCAGCGCCTCGCAGGCGGGCAGGATCTCGACCTCGGGCATCCGGTTGAGCAGGTTGTAGTAGGGCTGGCAGACGACCGGGCCGGGCATGCCGATGCGGCGCGCACCGCTCGCCAGCTCCGCGATGCGCCAGGCCCTGAAGTTCGACACGCCCCAGTAGCGGATCTTGCCCGCGCGCATCAGGCTGTCGAGCGCGTACAGCGGCTCCTCCAGATCCATGCCGTTGAAGTCGCGGTGCAGATACAGGATGTCGATGTGGTCGGTCTTCAGCCGCGCAAGGCTTTCCTCCACCTCGCGCATCATCCACAGGCGCGAATAGCGGCTGTGGTTCTCCTGCTCGGACATCTTGTTGCCGAGCTTGGTGGCCAGCACCCAGTCGTGACGCTGGCCGGCGAGCAGTTCGCCCAGCATGCGCTCGGACGCGCCACGGGTGTAGACGTCGGCAGTGTCGATGTAGTTCACACCATGTTCCCGTGCGTGGGCGACGATGGATTGCGCTTCGGCCCGCTCGGTCTGGTCACCGAACATCATCGTGCCCAGGCACAACGCGGACACCCTGAGCTGGCTCTTGCCTAGATTGCGGTACTGCATGCTGGATTGCTCTCCTTGCTGGTGCGTGGTGTGGAGCCCGGGCCACAGCGACGGGCGCGGCCTGGGTGAAGGGATCGGGCCTGGTTCAGGGGCCCGTTTCTGGGGCCGGGTTCAATAGTGCGGCGGACGCTCGTCCACCACGCCCTGCGCGGCGCCTTGCTGGCCGGCGGCCGGCAACTGCTTGCGCAGCTCCACCACCACTGCACGCAGGTCGTCGATCTGCTGTTGCTGGCGGTAGATGGTCATGTTGAGTTGGTCAAGCAGGTCCTCGGCGTAGCTGGTCTTGATCTCCAGTTCGCTCAGCCGC
Organism: Diaphorobacter ruginosibacter; assembly: GCF_014395975.1. NCBI lineage: Bacteria > Pseudomonadati > Pseudomonadota > Betaproteobacteria > Burkholderiales > Comamonadaceae > Diaphorobacter > Diaphorobacter ruginosibacter. The sequence continues at coordinate 3,497,002 of NZ_CP060714.1, forward strand.
TGCTCGGTCCGTGATTCGGTGTCTGCCATGTCGTGCCCGTGAGGCCGGAAGCATGTGCGGAGGGCTCGCTCGCGCATGCAGTCCGGCAAAAAATGGAACCGCTGCGTTCAGGCCGCGAGCGCCTTCTTCAGACGTGCGATGCCTTCGCGGATCCTGTCGATGTCGGCGGTCGCGAACGACAGGCGCAGCGTGGACGGGTCCGGGTTCTGGCTGAAGAACGGGGAGCCCGGCACGAAGGCCACGCCCTGCTCGATGGCGCGCTTGGCCAGTGCATTCGCATCGCGCTCCTGTCCGCGCGCGCCCGTCAGGCGCACCCACATGAACAGGCCACCTTGCGGCTGCACGAATTCGACGGCGTCACCCAGTTCGCTGCGCAGCGCATCGCCCATGGCCCTCGCGCGTTCGGCATAGACGGCCCGCACGCGCGCCAGCGTCTGCGGCATCACGCCCGAGCGCAGGTACTGCGCCGCCGTGGCCTGCGCGAACGTGCTGGTGTGCGCATCGCTGAACTGCTTGCACATCGTCGCGCGCGCGAGCAGGTCGGGATGGCCGATCAGCCAGCCGATGCGCAGCCCCGGACAGAGCACCTTGCTGAGCGAGCCGCAGTGCGCAAGCCACTCGCGGCTGCCGGGCACGGTGGGCGTGAGCGCCAGCAGGCTGGGTGGTGGCGCGTCGGCGAAGTACAGGTCGCCATAGGGGTCGTCCTCCACCACCAGCACCTGGTGCTTGACCGCCAGCTCAAGGATCTTGCGGCGGCGCTCGAGCGACAGTGTCGCGCCACTCGGGTTGCCGAAGGTGGGAATCAGGTAGACCAGCCTGGGCTGGTGCTCGACGATCAGCCTCTCGAGCTCGTCGGGCTTCACGCCATCGCTGTCGATGGGGGCGCTGATCACCTCGGCGCCGTAGAGGCGGAAGCACTGGATCGTCGCGAGAAAGGTCGGGCCTTCGACGATCACGCGGTCGCCGGGATTGATCATCGTCTTGCCCAGCAGGTCCAGCGCCTGCTGGCTGCCCGTGGTGACGATCAGTTGCTCGGGGGCCACGTCCTGCGCACCCTTGCTTGCCATGAACGCGGAGAGCTGCTCGCGCAGCGGCTGGTAGCCTTCGGTGGCGCCATACTGCAATGCGGCGCCCGGCTCGTCCCGCAGCACGCGCTCGGTCGCGGCTTCGATGCCCGCCACGTCGAACATCGCGCTGTCAGGAAAGCCACCTGCAAAGCTGATGATGCCGGGCTTGCCCAGCAACTTGAACAGCTCGCGAATCGCCGATGTCTCGACATTGTTTAAACGGTCAGCAAATTTCATCCGGAAATCCTTCACTTACGACTTTCTGCGAGGCAGGTAAGCGCCCATTGTCTTGCATTGCGGCGGGTTGTGGGCACACTCGGTTTTTTGCGCAGGATTCCTGCAATCCCCCCACCACTTTTCGTTCACCGCGCATCACCCCTGGCATGCCGCGGTTGCTGCGACAATGCAGCACCATGAAACAGAGCGACATCGAGCCCTTCTTCGCCGCCCTCAAGGCAGCCAATCCGCAACCCAATACCGAGCTCGAGTACACCTCGGTTTTCGAGTTGCTGGCTGCCGTGCTGCTGTCCGCACAGGCCACCGACGTGGGGGTGAACAAGGCCACGCGCAAACTCTTTCCCGTGGCCAACACCCCGCAGGCCATCCTCGACCTCGGCATCGAGAGGCTCGAGGACTACATCAAGACCATCGGCCTGTACCGCAGCAAGGCGAAGCATCTGATGGAGACCTGCCGCATCCTGGTGGAGCGCCATGGCGGCAAGGTGCCATCGACGCGCGAGGAACTGCAGGAACTGCCCGGTGTGGGCCGCAAGACCGCCAACGTGGTGCTCAACGTGGCATTCGGCCAGCCCACCATGGCGGTCGACACGCACATCTTCCGCGTGAGCAACCGCACGGGCCTGGCGCCGGGAAAGGACCCGCTGGCCGTGGAAATGCAGCTCATGAAGCGCGTGCCGGACGAATACGCCGTCGACTCGCACCACTGGCTGATCCTGCTGGGCCGCTATGTCTGCCAGGCACGCAAGCCCCGCTGCTGGGAATGCGTGGTGGCCCGGTACTGCGATTTCTCGCCCAAGAACACCGCGCACTGAAGCATCCTGGTGACCGGGCGACCCGGGCCACTGGACCGCAGGGTCAGGCGGCGTGACTGCCGTCCACGCCCGCGGATTCAAAACTTGCCATCTCGCGCAGGAACGCACAGGCCGACAACAGCAGCGGCCACGCCAGCGCGGCACCCGATCCTTCGCCGAGGCGCAGCCCCATGTCCAGCAAGGCCTCGCCGTTCAGCAGGCGCAGCATGTGCGCGTGGCCCGGCTCGCCCGAGCGATGGGCAAACACGCAGCGCTCAAGCACTGCGGGCTGCAAGCGGCTGGCCACCAGCACGGCGGCTGTCGTGATGAAGCCATCCACCACGATGACGCGGCGCTCGGCCGCTGCCTGCAGCACCGCGCCCGTGAGCGTTGCCACCTCGAAGCCACCGAGCGCCGCGAGTGCCTGCATCGGCTCGCGCGCGTCGGCGTTGGCGGCCAGGGCGGCCTCCAGCACCTTGCGCTTTCGGGCCACGCCTTCGGCATTCAAACCCGTTCCCGCACCCGTGCAATCGGCCAGCGGTACGCCACCCAGGCGCGCAAGCAGCAGCGAGGCCACCGAGGTGTTGCCGATGCCCATCTCGCCCAGCAGCAGGGCATTTCCAGGCATGCCCTGCACGATTTTTCTACCGTTGTCGACGGCTTGCGCGCACTGCGCCATCGACATCGCCGGCCCCGCGCTCGCATCCTGCGTTCCCGCGGCCACGCGGCATGACACCAGGCGCGGTGCGCCTTGAGCCTGCTCGCGCGGCGGAATCTCGCGCGCCACGCCGCAATCCGCCACGGTGAGGGCCAGGCCGTTCTGCCGTGCGAGCACGCTCACTGCCGCACCGCCCGCCAGGAAGTTCTCCACCATTTGCCAGGTCACGTCGCTCGGATAGGCGGATACGCCATTGGCGGCGAGGCCGTGGTCTGCAGCGCAGACCAGCATCTGCGGCTCGCGAAGAACCGGCTCCTCGCTTCCAAGAATGCAGCCGATGCGATGCGCCAGCACCTCGAGCTTGCCGAGCGCGCCCAGCGGCTTGGTCTTGGAGTCGATGCGTGCCTGCAGTCGCGCGCTCAGCTGCGCATCGGAAATCGAGGGTACTTCGGGAATCAACATATCAAATACTCATCCAATGATTTCGTGAGAACGTGTCGACGCGCTCACAGCGCCAGCACCTCGGGGTCAAACCATTCGGCCACCCCTTGCGCCATGCGCTCGAACACCGCATCGAGCGTCAGCGCATGTTCCGCGAACAGCGCCTGCAGCACGCGCGCATCCTCGAACATGCCGTGCAGGTACAGCCCCAGCACGTTGCCCGCGCCGTTCTGCCAGGCAATGCCCGGAATCACGGCATGCGCCACATCGCCGGCAGCGGCCATCGCCGGATGCGGCGCGGTCTGCCCATGATGGATTTCGTAGCCGCGCACAAGCGTTCCCGACAGCGACTGCCATGGCCCGTGCAACGCGCCGAATTGCGTGTCGGTCAGTTGCACGGTCTTGTTTTCCTCGAAACTCGTGACCAGGGGCAGCAGCCCGAGCCCCGCCGCGTTGCCGTCCACGCCGACGGTGTCGATCAATGCCTCTCCGAGCATCTGCAGGCCGCCGCAGACACCCAGCACGCGACCTCCGGCGGCCGCATGCCTCGCGATGGCACTGTCCAGCCCCTGAGCCCGAAGCCAGGCCAGGTCGGCGGCCGTGGCCTTGGAGCCCGGCAGGACGATCCAGTCCGCACCCTCCACGTCGGCGGGACTGCGCGCCCAGTTCAGGCGGACGCCGGATACGTTCTTGAGAGGCTGGAACTCATCCAGGTTGCTGATGCGCGGATACGCGATCACGGCCACGCGCGTATGCACCGCGCCAGCTGTCCCCTGCGCGCGGTCGTCGAACACCCCGTCCTCCTCGGGCAACCCGTGGTTCCACTGCATCGGAATGGTCGCGACCACCGGAATGCCCGTGCGCTCCTGCAGCATTTGCGGCGCGGGTGCCAGCAATGCGGCATCGCCGCGGAACTTGTTCAGAACGAAGCCGTGGATCAGCCGCTGCTCCTCCTCGGGCAGCAGGGCCCAGGTTCCGTACAGGTGTGCGAATGCGCCGCCGCGGTCGATGTCTGTCACCAGCAGGCAGCGTGCGTCCGCATGCCGCGCCACGCGCATGTTCACCACATCGCTTGCGTGCAGGTTGATCTCCGCCGGAGAGCCCGCTCCCTCGATGACGACCACGTCATTCTCTGCACGCAGCGCATCCAGCGCAGCGGCGATCTGCGGCCAGACCTTGAGGCTGCGCCCGCGCCAGGGCATGTCGGAAAGCGCCTTGTCCACGCGGCCGAGCAGCACCACCTGGCTGCGCGTATCCGCCTCGGGCTTGAGCAGCAGCGGATTCATGCGTACGTCGGGAACGGCGCGTGCGGCGAGCGCCTGGAAATACTGCGCGCTGCCGATCTCGCCGAACCCGGAGTCGATGGTGGCAACGACGCGTGCGTTGTTGCTCATGTTCTGGGCCTTGAACGGCGCCACCTTCAACCCCTGGTTGGCGTAGAAGCGGCACAGCGCCGTCGTGAGCCAGCTTTTTCCTGCCCCGCTCGTCGTGCCGAGAACCATGACGCATCGTGCGCTCATGCATAACCTCCATGTATCCAGTGATGTTCCAGTGCGGCCTGCGATACGGGTGCCAGCACCCCGAGCCGCACGCAATGCGGCAACCCGAACGACGCGCAGTCGCGCAGCTGGATATCGTCCTCGCGCAGCCGCACAAGCAGCCGCGGCCCGTCGCAGTCCACGGGCAGCCGCGCGGTGAAGTAGTTGGCAAGGCTTCCTTGCAGGACATCCCAGCCCATGCGCTCGCACAGGGCCAGCTGCCGGGCCTTCCACAGCCGCAGCGTTTCAAGCGAGCGCTGCACCCAGCGCTGCACATCGGCCTCGACCCAGCAGTTCAACATGGCCACGCCATGCGCACCGACGGGCCAGGAAGCGGACATGGCATGCAGCGCATCCAGGTGCTCCTGCAACACCTGCTCGGGTGCGATCGCGTAGGCGGCGCGCACCCCGGTCATCGCGAGGGCCTTGTTCGGCGTCCATAGCTGCCATGCGCCGGCGCGCAGCCCGGCATCCGCCGGCACGTCATCCAGCATCAGGGGAACGTAGGCGCAGTCGAGCACCCGGATTCCGCCCGGCGCTGGAGGCTGGTCCCAGCGCATGAGCGCATCATCGCGGCGGCCCGTGGGGCTTGCGGGATCGCAGGCCCATTGCAATGACGCCTCTTGCTCGCCGGATTCGTTCACTGCAATCTCGAGCCCCCATGCGCGCGCGGCCCGCGAGTAGTCACCGTAGCCGTGCCGGGGAACAAGAACGCGGCGCAGGCCCGTGCGCGCCGCCAGCGCACTGATGCGCTGCATGAACTCGCTGGCGCTGGCCACCATCACGATGCGCTCCGCATCGACGCCATGGAACTCTGAGAGCCGTGCGCGCAGCGCCGTATAGCGCGGGTCGGGATAGCGCGAGGCATCGACATCACGGACCGCCTGGGCCACCATCGGGCAGGGGCCGCAGGCGTTGGCGTTGGTCGAGAAGTCATGCCGCGCCGCGCCGCGTGCGTCGGGGCCGCCATGCACCGAATGGGGTGAAACTTCCATCGCCGTCATGCCTTGACCACCACCATAGACACCAGCCAGACCACCGCCGCCAGAACGGCGCAGATCACGGCGCGCCCGGCAATCGCCTCAGCACGCGCGATGTCGCCTGCTGCCGCGTCGCGGCCTCGCTCGTTGAGGACGTACACGCCGGGTTTGCCCAGGCGCACACCCAGGGCCAGCGCCATGGCCGACATCGGCCAGCCGCTGTTGGGTGACGGTGTCAACCGTGCATTGGCCACCAGCGTCGACCAGCCGATGCCGCCTATGCCACCCGCGGCCAGCCACAGCATCGCCGCGGTGATGCGCGCGGGAATCCATGACAGCACATCGTCCGCGCGCGCGGCCCACTTGCCGGCCCACTGCCAGTAGCGGCCCGAACGCATGCCCGGATAGCCCCACATCGCATCGGCCGTGTTGGCAAAGCGGTACAGGACCAGCCCCGGCAGGCCGGCCACGGCCAGCCAGAAAATGGGGGCGACCACGGAATCATTGAGGTTCTCGGAAAGCGATTCGATGGCACTTTCGCGCACCTGCACGGCGCTGAGGGAGTGCACATCCCGGCTCACCAGACGCCCCAGCTGCGACTGCCCGGCCTGCAGCGACTGCGCCAGCGCCGTCTCCACCGCCGCCACTTCCGCGCGCAGCATCTGCCACGCCAGCATGGGCTTGATCAGCAAGCCCAGCACGATGCAGCCCAGCCACCAGGGTGCGTTCTGCAAGATGACGTACTGCAGCACGCCCGCAACCGCGACGCACAGCACGGCCAGCACACACCAGCAGAGCGCCGCGCGCCAGAACGTGACCATGTCCCGCGCGGTAGGTGCGAGGGGCGCGGTCACATCGCCCGCGCGCTGCAGGGCCCGCCCCATCCATACGACGGGATGCCAGCGCGCCGCAGGCTCGCCCCAGAAACGGTCGACGAGCAGCGCGATCACCAGCGCGCAGGCGAAGATGCCTCCGGTCTGCAAGGCGGATCAGTCCTCGATGCCGCGCTGCGCGGGAATGCCCGCCTGGAAGGCGTGCTTGATGAGCTTCATTTCGGTGACCGTATCGGCCACCGCGATGATCTCCTGCGGGCAGCGGCGGCCGGTCATGCAGACGTGCACGTTGCGCGGGCGCTGCGCCAGCGTCTCCAGCACCTGGTCCAGCGGCAGCCAGCCGTAGATCAGCGGATAGGTGATCTCGTCGAGCACGACGAGAAAATGCTCGTCCGACAGGATGGCGGCGCGCGCACGCTCCCAGCCGTCGCGCGCCAGTTGCGCGGAGTGCTCCAGGTCGCGGCTCTTCCAGCTGAACCCGTCGCCCAGCCCCTCGATCGGGATGCCGAGCGACTCGAACATGCGGTGTTCTCCGAAGCGCGCGGTGGGCACCTTCATGAACTGGAAGATCTTCACGCTTTTGCCACGGCCGTGCGCACGCAGCGCCAGGCCGAACGCGGCGGTGCTCTTGCCCTTGCCGTCGCCCGTGTTCACCAGCAACAGGCCCCGGCGCTCGCCGGCCGGCTTCTCGTAGGATTTTTCGGTGGGTGCGGATTCGATTTCCATGGCGTTTCCCAGTCTTGAAGTTGATTCGGTCGTTGCTTTCAGGTCGTCGCCGCGCGCGAGCGCCAGTGCGGCAACGCCACCCATACGCCATCGACGTGCAGCACGCGGATGCGGTTCTCGAACACCTGCTCGAGCGCGGCATGGGTGGCCGGATCGGCGCACGCACCATGATGCTGCACGCGCCCGTTGGCCATGATCACCATGTCGTCGGCCTGCAGCGCGATCGACACCTCGTGCAACACGCTGACCACGGTGTTCCCGGCGCTCACCAGGTCGCGCACGATATGCATCCAGTCGGTCTGGTGCGGTGGGTCGAGATTGGCGAGCGGCTCGTCCATCAGCAGCAGTTGCGCCTGCACACAGAGCGCCCGCGCGAGGAGCACGCGCTGGCGCTCGCCGCCCGAGAGCTGCGACAGCGGGCGCGAACGCCACTGCCACGCATGCGTCATGTGCAGTGCCTGTTCCACCGCCTCGAAGTCCGCCGGGCCGGCAGGAGCAAGCCAGGCCTGGTGCGGCAGCCGGCCGAGCATCACGACGTCGTGCACCAGCAGCTCTTCCATCGCGGTTTCGTTCTGGCCGAGCCAGGCCATGCTTCTCGCACGCTCACGCGCGGGAATACCGTGCAGCGGACGGCCCATGAGCCGGACGTCCGCATCGACGCTGGCGTGCCTGAGCAGGCCCGACACCGCCTTGAGCAAGGTTGACTTACCCGCTCCGTTCGGGCCGACGATGCTGGTCCAGCGCCCCGCCGGGATGTCCAGGTCGATGCCGTGCAGGATCTCGCGGTCACCCGCTTGCACGCGCACATTGCGTGCCTCGAGCGCGAGCGGCGGATGCACGGATTGCAGGGATCGGCTCATGTCGCGCCTCCCGCACCGGATGCACCCGCCATGCGGCGGTGCATGAGCCACAGCAGGTAGGTTCCGCCAAGGGCCGCCGTCAGCACGCCCACGGGCAATTCCTGGGGCGCAATCAGCCAGCGCGCCAGCACATCCGCAGCCAGCAGCAGTACCGCCCCCATGCAACCCGACAGCAGCACATGCCACGGATGCGTGACGCGCACCATCGAGCGCACAAGATGCGGTGCCGCCAGTCCGACGAATGCGATCAGGCCCGTGTGCGCCACGGCCGTTCCGGTCGCCAGCGCCATGGCGGCAATCAGTCCGGCGCGCATCGGCGCAAGCGGCAGCCCCAGGCTGGCAGCGGTCGCCTCGCCAAGCGTCAGCCCATCGAGTGCGCGCGCCAGCGCCAGCGCGGTGGCTGCGCAGATCAGCCAGCTGGCAGCCATCAACCCCACGGCCGACCAGCCCACGAAGGCCGTCGTGCCCAGCGTGAAGGCCTGCATGGCCTGCAGAATTTCGGGCGACCCGAGTTCGACGAGATCGCGCGCGGCGCCCAGCACCACCCCGACGATCACGCCCGCCAGCAGCAGGCGCAGCGTGTGCTGCGCTCCCCGGGCCAGCATCAGCGTGAGCAGCACGGCACCTGCCGCCCCTGCAAACGCCACACCCGTGATGCCCATGCGGGCCAGCAGGCTTGCGGAAGCTGGGGAAACGCCCATCCAGACCATCGCCAGGGCACCGCCCAGGGTGGCACCGGAGGCGCTTCCCAGCAGGTAGGGATCGGCCAGGGGATTGCGGAAAAGCCCCTGCGCCACGGCGCCGGCCAGCCCCAGCAACGCGCCCGCGAGCCATGCACCCACCGTGCGAGGTAGCCGGATTTCCATGACGATCTGGCGCGCCACGGGATCGTCCTGCAGGTGCCTCAGGCTTTCGAACCCGGTGCTGCCCACGGCCGCCCCCACGGCCAGCAGCAGCAGGCTGGCCGACAGCAGACCGATCAGCAGCACGGCCGCCTTGCGCCGGTTGCCCGCCGGTGAAACCATGTGGCCCGCCATGATGCTCATCCGGCCTTCTCGGCAAGGCAGCGTGCCATGATGCGCGCCGCTTCGGCCATGCGCGGACCGGGGCGCACCAGGACGTCCGATTCCGCGGCATCGAACGTGCATACGCGCTTTTCACGCACCGCGCGCAAGGTGTTCCATCCCGGATAGTTGACGGCGTCCTGCATGCTGCGGTTGCCGATCATGATGACGTCGGGGTTCGCCCGCACGATGAATTCGGGGTTGAGCCGGGGAAACGGCCCCAGCGAGGCCGGCACCACGTTGCGCATGCCGAGCCGCTGGAGGATTTCCCCCATGAAGGACTTCTCGCCGGCCGCGTACGGCCCCCGGCTCACCTCGAAGTACACGCGCTTGCCCCGCGCATTGGCCGGCAGTGACTGGCGTGCCGCCTCCAGGCCGGCCTCGATCTCGCGCCACGTGCGTGCGGCGCCCTGCTCCGCCGGCACGTCGAGGATCACGCCGACCGTGTTCAGCACGCGCTGCGCGTCCTTGAGCTGGCGCGGCTCCAATGCCACGACCTTGTAGCCCAGCGCCTCGAGGCGGTCACGCCCCCGGCCGCTGGTGGACATCAGGATCAGGTCCGGCTTGAGCGCCACGACCGCCTCGATGTTGGGATCGATGCCGCCACCCACCTTGGGCAGGTGGCTGACGGATTCGGGCCAGTTCGAGTAGCGGTCCACCCCGACCAGGCGCTCGCAGTGCTGAAGGGCACATACGCTCTCGGTGAGAGACGGCAGCAGGCTCACGATGCGCCGCGGCGCCTCCTTGAACTCCACGGTGGCCCCCCTGTCATCCACCACCTGATAGGCCATGGCCGACGTCGCGACGGCACACCATGCGAATGACACCAGCAACGTACGGCAGCCGGCAGCGATCGAGCGCGAACCACTCATCTTTCTTCTTCCTTCAAACACATCGGCAGGCCGGCCACCATCAAGGTCACGCGCGAGCATGCCGCCGCGACCTGCTGATTGAGTCCACCGAGCGCATCGACAAACGCGCGCACTTCACGCCCCATGGGAATGACACCCAAACCAATCTCGTTTCCCACCAGGATGATGGGTCCGGACGCCTCTTTCAATGAACGCAAAAATGTAGCCGATTGTCCGGGCCATTCCCGCGCGCGCTCCTCTGCGGCTTTGGCCGGCATCAGCCAGTTGGTAAGCCACAGCGTGAGGCAGTCGACAATGAGCAGCGTCCGGTCATCGGAGTGCGCACGGATCAGCGCGTCGATGGCCAGCGGCTCCTCCAGCGTTGCAAGTCCCGGAACACGCAGCGCGCGATCATGCCGGTGGCGTGCTATGCGGGCGCGCATTTCATCGTCCCAGGGAGTGCCCGTGGCGATGAGGCTGGCACGACGCGACGGATCACCCGCAAGCCATTGCCGCGCGAGCAGCTCGGCACGGCGCGACTTGCCGCTCTTCTGGCCGCCCAGGATCAACTCGCTTGCGGCAATGAAATCACGTGGAGCGGTCATGCGGTCTTCGCTTTAGAGAGGGGAACCTGCAACATGCAACGGCTTACTGCGGTGCCCACTTCAGGCCGACATAGAACGCCCGGCCCGGCGTGGCATAGCCGCGCGCAAGCTCATAGTTCTTGTCGGTGAGGTTGTCGAGGCGCGCCAGCAGCGTGAAATCGCGGCCGATGCTCGTGTTGGCGTACAGGTTGAATGTGGTGTAGCCGCCCAGCATGTTGGATCCCGACGCGGTGTCATACCGGCGCGAGGCCGCATTCATCTCGGCACCGACATTCCAGCCGGCGACGGCAGTGTCCGCGCTCAGCTTGGCATAGCGCTTGGAGCGGCGCGCCAGCTGGCGGCCCGTGTCCAGGTCATGCGGATTCTGGAAATCGATGGAGCCGTTGAGCGACACCGGTCCGAGCTTGTGCGCCGCGCTCAGCGTGACGCCTTCGTACTCCGCGCGCCCCACGCTCTGGTAGCAGCCGAATGCCGACGGACAGGTGCCCGGAGCACCATAGACGATCAGGTTGCGCACGCGGTTGCGGTAGGCCACGATGCCCGCGCTGCTCGAGCCACGCGTCCAGCGCGTGCCGATCTCGACATTGCGACCGGTTTCCGGGTTGAGCGATGCGTCACCGTACTCGCTGAAGCGCTGGTACAGCGTGGGCGCGCGGAAGGAGGTGCCGCCCGCGGCCGTCACGCGCCATTCGTTGTTGATCGCATAGCCGTAGGACAGGCTGCCGGTGCTCTTGCCCCCGAACTCGCTGTCGTTGTCGCGGCGCAGATTGGCCTGCAGCGTGTGTGCCCCGGAATTCATGCCATAGCCCAGCGCAAGGGCGTTCTGCGAACGTTCGCGCTTGAGATCGCCGACAAACTCCGTGGCAGGGTTGTGCAGCTCGTCCTCGCGACGCTCCAGCGATGCCGTGAAGCGGTGTACGCCCAGCCGGTACTCGTTCTGGAACAGATAGCTGCGCACCGTCGTCTCGGTCATGTAGAAGTTGGGCGTGGTGCTGTACTTCGAATTCGACTGGTTGACCTGCAGTCGCGTGCTGTAGCTGTCGTTCCACTTGGCATCCCACAGCAGATCGGCGGTACGCAGTTGATGGTGGTTGCGGTCGTCGGCCTTGAGTCCGGCGTCATACTGCGAATTCAGATTGCTGGCCAGCACCGAGGCCTGCAGGCGCTGGCCGGGCGCGAACGTCCAGCCCACGCGGGCATTGCCGGAATTGCGCTTGTAGCCGTCGTCGTCCGGGTTGAACGTTGCCGCGGGCCGGATATTGAAGCCGTCGCTGCCCTCATGCGCTACGCCGACCGAGTAGTCGATGGCACCAGAGCTGCCGCTCACGCCGGCCTCGGCCGTGCGCGTGCCGCGCGAGCCCACGCCCACGCCGACGTAGGGGGCTGGCTTGCCCTCGCCCTTCTTGGTGAACAGCTGGATCACGCCCGACACGGCGTCCGAGCCATAGACCGCCGCGGCAGGGCCGCGCAGCACCTCGATGCGGTCAATCTGCGAAAGCGGAAGCTGCTCCCACACCACGCCTCCGGTCGACTGCGAGTCGATGCGCACGCCGTCAAGGTATACGGCGGTGAACCGGTTCTCGCCGCCGCGCACATAGACGCTGCTGGTGTTGCCCGGCCCGCCATTGCGCGTGAACTGGATGCCCGGAACGCGCGCCAGAACGTCCACGACGCCCACGGCACCGCTGTTGCGGATGGTCTCGGAGTCGATGATCGACACGTCGGCGACCAGGTCGGACAGGGGTTGCTCCACGCGCGTGGCGGTCACCACGGTTTCGCGCAAGGTGGACTCGGTGGCAGCCTGAGCGAGCAGCGTCTGGGAAAACGAGGGGAACGCAGCGGCCAGCGCCAAGGGCAGCACCGCAGCACGGGCCAGCACAACAGATTGAGTTGTCATCGTGGACAAAAAGAAAGAAGTCGCCGCGTCCGACCTCCCCGTCGGCACATGGGCATCACAGCCCGGACGCGCGAAGACGCCTGCCGGACTTTTCCGGCAGGATGCTCTCGTCGCATCCAGAACCACCGTGTTGGCCGGTATCCGGGCTGGCGGCGCACTCCTTGACCGCCTTCCCGCATGCTTGTTCAAGGCACACAGTGGCTGTGATGGCAAAGAGGGAATCCCCGGGGCGCCCGGCGGGGCGCCTGAAGGAATTCGTCCGCTGACCGTTGCGGGGGCAGCGCAGGCTGAGGGTTTTTCCATGGCGGAGACCCCTCCCTGCTTCCCGTTGAACTGCAGCGTGTGAACCACGCTGCGAGCACCAACGACGTAATTTTACGATTGTTTGTGCAGCGATCCGTACAATAGGTGTTGTATGGCTCCACCATCCTCCCAAGACCAGATCGCCGAGCGCGTCGAGCGCCTGTTGGTTCGCTATGCTGAACTGCAGCGCACCAACGCACTGCTGTCCCAGCAGGTTCTGACTCTGACGCAAGAGCGCGACTCCCTCAAATCCCGCCTGCAGACAGTTCGCCACCGCATGGACTCGCTGCTGGAGCGGCTTCCCGACATTCCGGATACGAAAGACGACGCCTCATGAAGCAGATCGAGGTCCAGATCATGCAGCAGAGCTATCTGCTGAGCTGTCCCGAAGGCCACGAACCGCGCATGCTGGAAGCCGTCGAACGGGTGGATGCGGCGATGACGCGCATCCGCGATGCCGGCAAGGTGCGCGCACGCGAACGCATCGCTGTGCTGGCCGCGCTGAACATGGCCTTCGAGATATCCGATCACGAGGCTGCGGCTTCGGCTTCCAGGGCCAGGGAGCAAGAACAGGCCGAGGCCGCGAGCAACGGCATGGTCGCACATCCGGCCCAGGCCCAGCAGCCCCAGGCCTCTTCGCCGGAAAGCGACGAACGCATGGCCCATCTGCTGGAGCGACTGGATTCCGCCCTCGGCGAGGACGGCCGCCTGTTCTGACGATTCACAGTCTCGCGAAGATACGCCACCCGGCGGCATGAAATGCCCTCGTCGGCCACGAGGGCGCCCGTGGCGCAATTACAATAGGCTCGTCTGCGGTGTTGCCGGGTTTTATATTTCCTTGAACCAATGCTCACTGAGCACGGGCTTGATACATCACCTGATGAGCGTGATCGTCTCGCGTCAGATGAACCCAACGTCAGGTTGCTCTTGCCCACCTGAACCCCCGGTTCAGGATGACGATCCGGTGGCACTTGCAGACACCTTGAATTCCCCCTGATCGCCCCGACGCCCACGGCGGGCATACGCTTGGCGATCATGTCACGCACCACGGCGCCTGCTGCTGGTGCACCACCCCCCACCACAACGCCGTGGCACCCAATGCCACCAGCACGATGCCGCTGAGGCGCACGCCCCATGCGGCCATGCGGGGCGTTGTGAGGCGTTCGCGAAAATGCAGCCAGCCCCAGTGCCCCGTCCACAGCCATAGTCCGCTTGCCAGCGCAAACATGGACATGGCCAGGGCGCCCGCCAGCGGGCCGCCGCTCAAGGCCGCCAGCATCGCGGCCGAGTAGAGAAAACCACACGGCATCAGCGCCCAGCCGCAACCCACGGCCAACACACCGCCCGGCCTGTCCACCGCCGACTTCACGCGCGACCACACGCCACGTCCCGCGCGCTCCATCCAGGCGGGAGCCTGCAGCCGCATGACCAGCATGAGCCCCCAGGCGATGATCGCAATGTGCATGGCTGTCCAGATCGGACGCAGCGCGCTGGTGCCCTGGCTGAACCAGGCCAGCCGGTCCATGGCATAGGCAGCCAGCGCCCCCAGCGCCGCATAGCCGGCGACGCGCCCCCCATGGAACAGGATGGATTGCCACGGCAAGCGCCGTCGCCGCACGAAACGTACGGGCTGCTCGCGCGCAGACTCCTTACCGCCACGCGCGAGCAAGGCCCCGCAGGGCGCGGAGCACATCACCAGGCAATGCGCCCCTCCCAGCAGCCCCATCAGAAAAGCGGTCCAGGCCAACGCCCACATGGGTCTGCGGATCAGATGATGCGCGAGAAGCGCTCACGGTTGCGGTTGCCCTGGAGATAGCGATCGAACACCATCGCCACGCCACGCACGAAGTGCCAGCCCATGGGGGTGACCTCGATGCGGTCTTCATGCAACTGCACAAGGCCCTGCTCGTCCATGGCCTGCAACTGTTCCAGCTCCGCCGCGAAGTAGCTCTCGAAATCGATGAGCCAGGCCTGCTCGATGGACTCGAAGACCAGCTCTCCCTGGCACATCAGCGCCATGATGACGGAGCGGCGCAGCAGATCGTCGCGCGAAAGCGCCAGGCCACGCACAATGGGCAAGCGCCCCCGGTTGATGGTGTCGTAGTACTCGTCCAGGGTCTTGGCGTTCTGGCTGTAGGTTGCGCCAACCTTGCCGATTGCCGAGACTCCCAGGCCGATCAGGTCGCAATCGGGCTGCGTGCTGTAGCCCTGGAAATTGCGATGCAGGCGACCCTGCCGCTTGGCCACTGCCAGGGAGTCGTCCGGCAGCGCGAAGTGGTCCATGCCGACATAGACGTACTCCGCATTCTGAAACACCTCCAGCGAACGCGCGAGCATGGCCACCTTCGCCGCAGGCAGCGGCAGTTCATCGGTCACGATGCGGCGCTGCGGCTTGAACCGCTCCGGCAGATGGGCATAGGCGTAGAGCGCGATGCGGTCCGGACGCAGCTCGCACACCTGCGCCAACGTGCGGTCGAAGGACTCGGGGGTCTGGCGCGGCAGCCCATAGATCAGGTCGACATTCACCGAATGGAATCCGATCCTGCGCGCTTCCTCCACCAGCCGGAAGACCTGCTCGGCGGGCTGTATCCGGTGAACGGCCTTCTGCACCTCGGGATCGAAGTCCTGCACACCGAAGCTCAGGCGGTTGAAGCCCAGTTGTCGCAAAAACGCCAGGCGATCATTGTCGACAGTCCGCGGGTCGATCTCGATGGAGTATTCGCCATCCGGAACAAGAACGAAACTCCGGCGGATCATGGACATCAGGTCCTGCAGGCCCTCATCGGTCAGAAATGTTGGGGTGCCTCCACCAATATGCAGCTGGCTCACATGCTGGATGACACCACAGTGCTCTGTGTGCAAATCGATTTCTCGACTCAGATAGCGAAGATAGGCTTCCGCCCGCTCCGGATGTTTGGTGATAATCTTGTTGCACGCACAGTAATAACAAAGCGATTCACAGAACGGGACGTGCACGTAGAGGGACAAAGGCAACGCCTTGGCATTCGAGCCGATGCGTCGCTGTTGTAGAGCGAGGATATAGTCGTCTTGACCGAACGCTTCCACGAAGCGGTCTGCCGTTGGATAGGACGTATAGCGGGGCCCAGACACGTCAAATTGACGGATGAGATCTGATGTGACAACAGTCATAGCGAATTCCAAAGGTTCGCCGCTACTGTGCCGCAGCCTCCGGAGAATGTCCTTGACACAGGTCAATCCAGTTTTCATGTTGACTGGGACAATGCATCCTGTTTTTCCTATATGCCAACGGCAGAGGCGAGTGGAACTCAGTCCACTTTTCGGAAGCCGATAACTTGTACAAGGCGCCATTGCAAATGACACCGCAAACCATCAAAGTCGCATGCTCCAATTGCAACCTGCGAGAACTTTGCATGCCTCTCGGGCTGTCCGAGGAGCAGCTGAAACGACTTGACGAAATCGTCGCCGTGCGCCGCAAGGTCAAGCGCGGAGGGACGCTGTTCCGCAATGGCGAGCCTTTCACGTCCCTGTTTGCCATTCGCACGGGTTTCTTCAAGACCTGCGTGGCCACCGAAGACGGCCGCGACCAGGTGACAGGCTTCCAGATGGCGGGAGAAATCATTGGCCTTGACGGCATCGTGAGCGACCGCCACACCTGCGATGCAGTGGCGCTGGAAGATGCCGAGGTCTGCGTCATGCCTTTCGACAACATCGAAGAGCTGTCGCGCGAGGTCAAGGCCCTTCAGCACCATGTGCACAAGATCATGAGCCGCGAGATCGTCCGCGAGCATGGCGTCATGCTGCTGCTGGGCAGCATGCGCGCTGAAGAGCGCCTTGCCGCATTCCTGCTCAATCTCGTGCAACGCCTTCACGCGCGTGGCTTTTCCCAGTCCGAGCTGGTACTGCGCATGACACGCGAGGAAATCGGCAGCTACCTGGGCCTCAAGCTCGAGACCGTGAGCCGCACCTTCTCCAAATTCGTCGAGGAAGGCGTGGTGGAGGTCAAACAGCGCCACGTCCGTATCCTGGATGCCGGTGCACTGCGCAATATCGTCAACAGCCAGCAAGCTTGCCATTGAGTCATTGAGTCATGGAGCTGCTGTGAAGTCACGACAGCTGCCGCCCGATGAGCCCGCGCCTTGGAGCGGCACGGCTCATCGGGGGGAACGAAAAAAACACGGAGCGGGTGCAATCAGCATCCTGGCAAGTCAACAAGGCTGAAGCAATTCCCAGGCGAAAGAGCGAAGTCCGCCGTTGACGTAATTGCCTACAAGCCCTCTGCATGAATCAAATCGACACATGCCAGCGGACTCGGGCGATCTGCGTTGCGTTGAAATCGTCGCACCAGCTGCTTGCCGCACCACTCGTACAGAGGGGCCTTGATTTCCCCCTACCCTATCGCTACGACAACAACGTCACGCGGAAAACTTCGCGCAATCCGCCGGCCTCTCATCACAAGGTACCGGGCAGCGATTGACCTCGAATGGCGAAAGCGAGAGCAGCGTCGTCAAGCCGCTTGCCACCATGATGATGGCCCAGAACGCAAAGAAGGCCAGCGTGTAGACACCCTGCCTGGAGAGGTTCACCGGCTGGTCAAACCATTCAAGCGCCTGCGGATCCACGAAGGCGAACACCAGCATTTCCAAGACGGCCGCCATCAGAAAGGCCGGCCAGGCGATCCACATGAGTCGTTGTGCTTTCATCGTCTTCCCCGTTGATTGGCGTTGTTCGCTCGTCCTCTTCATCCGAGCATGGATGGGTCATTCGCAGATTGCCGGCCAGAGACCAGTGCTTGTGAGCTCATGGGTAAGGGAACACATTTGATGGGTGTCCATTGATCTGAGTCATAGGCGCTGGCGCATTGAAGCGATTCTCTTCCATCCCCCATCGATGCAATGCACGGTATCACTGCCTTGCCGTGCTGTACATAGCACAAGCCCTGCCTGCAAAGCCCTGCCATGATCTGTGGCCTGCCGCTCTACCGCTTCACGCATTCCAGCACTCACTGGTCTGCAGGACGCATGGAGTCGTCGTCGGTAGCCGCATGGTTGCGCCCCTTCACCGCAGGCATCATGCTTCGTTCCTGTCCCTGCTGCCTGAGCGTCTCATTGATGTTCAAGCCCCGCTGGTAATAGTCTTCTTCCACGACAGGATCGGGAGTGCGGATCGCAATCCACAACGTGATGAAGCCGGCCACCACCACGATGGCCGGGCCCGCAATGATCATCCATACCATGCCGAACCGCCACCAAGGCTGCGCGGCGGCCGGCGCATCCTTCGATGCATTCAATGAAGTATCAACCGTAGTCTGCATTTTTCAAGCTCCTTGAAGGCGGGCCGCTTCCATAGCGATGCACGGGAAGTTGCCCGCATGATGTTTTCGTTAGCGCGGCACAAGAAAGACAGACTTCTCGATCACCTTGGCCTGATCCTCTTGCGCACTCACCTCGAACAGCACCTTGTGCGATCCGGACGCCGCGCTGCCATAGGGAATCTGCAGCCGCACCAGCACCCACCTGGATTCGGCAGGTCCCACTTCGATACGGGGATCAGCCACCACCTCCACGCCATCGAGCCCTGTTGCACCAATGTGGTAGCTGCGCGTCTGCTCTGTCGCGTTCATGATCTGCAGCCGATAGACATTCTCGAGTTTTCCGCCGGCGACGATGCGGGAGAGTGCCGCGCGATCACGCACCACATCCACCTTGAGCGGAGTGCGGCCTACCAGGCTGAACATCAACGCAAGGCACAACGCCACGAGCACTGCGCCGTAGAGCAGAACACGCGGGCGCAACACGCGCCGGAACATCTGCGACTGGCTCAATTTCTGTGCGATGCCGTTCTGCGTGCTCAGTCGAATGAGCCCACGTGGATACTGCATCTTGTCCATCACGTTGTTGCAGGCGTCGATGCATAGCCCGCAACCGATGCATTCGTACTGCAGGCCATTGCGGATGTCGATGCCGACCGGACAGACCTGCACGCACAGGCTGCAGTCGATGCAGTCGCCCAGGCCCTGCGCCTTGTAGTCGAGCTTCTTGGCGCGGGGGCCACGCTGCTCCCCACGGGCAGGGTCATAACTGACGATGAGCGTGTCCTTGTCGAACATCGCACTCTGGAAACGCGCATACGGACACATGTACTTGCAGACCTGCTCACGCATGTAGCCGGCATTTCCGTAGGTTGCAAAGCCGTAGAACACTACCCAGAACAGTTGCCAGGTGCCATGCAGCGCAAGAATCTCGGCACCCAGCTCACGGATGGGTACGAAGTAGCCCACGAAAGTGAAACCGGTCCAGGCTGCCAGCACGATCCAGATGGCCTGCTTGGTGGCTTTCTTCCAGATCTTCTCGAATGTCCAGCCGTTACGATCCAGCCGCATGCGGGCGCTGCGGTCGCCCTCGACCTTGTGCTCGATCCACATGAACAGTTCCGTGTAGACCGTCTGCGGGCACGCGAACCCGCACCAGAGGCGCCCCGCCACCGCCGTGAAGAGGAACAGGGAGAGCGCCGAGATGATCAGCAGGCCCGTGAGATAGATGAAGTCCTGCGGATAGAGGACCAATCCGAAAAGATAGAAACGGCGGGCGCCCAGATCGAAGAGCACCATCTGCCGCTCGCCCCACTGGAACCAGGGCACGAGATAGAAGAAGGCCTGCGTGAGAAACACCAGCAACCATCGCCAGCGCGCAAACATGCCGTTGATCGAACGGGGATAGATCTTCTTCTGTGCTTCGTAGAGCGAAACGCTTTCGGTCTGCTCGCTGTCGGGGACCGGAGTAATGGGGATGACCCGACCCGAGCTTTTTTGACCGTCTTCTGACGTCATGATAGGTCTTCTTGGAACGTGAACCGATGGACTGGGAGAACAACGACGCCGGCCTCCCCCTCATGAAGGCAAACCGGCTGTCGTTGGCAAGGGCTGTGAATCAATGCGCAGCAGCCGGCTTGTTCGACAAGCCCCACACATAGGCAGTCAGCACTTTGATCTGATCGTTGGTGAGTTTCTGTGCCTGGGCGGGCATTTCGTTCTGCTTACCCTTGTTGATCATGGCGACGATGGCATCCTCGCCGTAGCCGTGCAGCCAGATGTCGTCGGTCAGGTTGGGTGCGCCCAGCGCCTGGTTGCCTTTGCCGTCCATGCCGTGGCAGGCGGCGCAGACCGCGAACTTCTCCTTGCCCAGCGCCGCCTTGATCGAGTCATTGGGACTGCCGGACAGGCTCAGCACATAGTGCGCCAGGTTGCGCACGTCCTCCGCCCCACCCACCGCCGCGACCATGGGCGCCATCACGCCCACGCGGCCATCGTGAATGGTCTTGTAGATCTGCTCGGGCGCTCCGCCATGCAGCCAGTCGGCATCGGACAAGTTGGGGAAGCCCTTGCTGCCGCGGGCATCCGAGCCGTGACACTGCGCGCAATTGTTCATGAACAGACGGTCGCCGATGGCCATGGCTGCCGGGTCCTTGGCAACCTCCTCCACGGGCATGCTCTCGAACCGGGCATACAGGGGTTGCAACTGCTGGTTGGCCTTCACGACCTCCGCGTCGTACTCTCCCAGTTGAGTCCAGTTCAGCTTGCCGCTGTAGGCACCAAGGCCTGGAAAGGCAAACAGGTAGGCAAGGCCGAATACGATGGTGATGACGAACAGCCACATCCACCAGCGTGGCATCGGGTTGTTCATTTCGGTCAGGTCGCCGTCCCAGACATGGCCGGTTGTGTTGTCGCTGGTCGACTCCACCTTCTTCTTTGCAGTGAAGACGAGGAGCAACAGGCAGGCGACGATACCGATGACGGTCACGCCTGCCACGTAGATCGACCAGAAATTACTGGTGAAGTCACTCATGGGAATTCTCTTTGTTCTGGAAGAGGAGCTCAGTCCTCGAGGAAGGGAAGTTGTGCCGCTTCTTCAAAGCGCGTCTTGTTCTTGCGGCGGAACGCCCAGAACCAGATGCCCAGGAAGCAGGCCAGCGACGCCACAGTGGCGAGGCTGCGCATGGTCGAAATGTCCATGTTCGATCTCCTTCTTCTGTTCAATCACTTCAATGCACGGCCCATGACCTGGAGGTACGCGACCAACGCGTCCATCTCGGTCTTGCCCTTGAGCTGCTCTGCAGCGCCCTGGATCTCTTCATCCGTGTACGGCACACCGACCTTGCGCAGTGCGTTCATGCGCGGAGCGGCAACAGAGGAGTCGACTGCTGTCTTCTCGAGCCAGGGATACGCCGGCATGTTGGACTCGGGCACCACGTCGCGCGGGTTGTTCAGGTGGATGCGATGCCATTCGTCGCTGTACTTGCCACCCACGCGATGCAGGTCGGGACCCGTACGCTTGGAGCCCCACTGGAACGGATGGTCGTAGACGAACTCGCCCGCGACGGAGTAGTGGCCGTAGCGCAATGTTTCCGCACGGAACGGGCGGATCATCTGCGAGTGGCAGTTGTAGCAGCCCTCGCGGATGTATACGTCGCGCCCCACCAGTTGTACTGCGGTGTAGGGCTTGACGCCATCCACCGGCTGCGTGGTGGACTTCTGGAAGAACAGCGGAACGATTTCCACCAGGCCACCGATCGCGATCACCAGCAGGATCAGCACGATCATCAGAAAGTTGTTGGTCTCGATCTTCTCGTGCGAGAAGCCGGGCGATATCTTTGCTTGGGTATCAGACATTCAATATCTCCACTATCTATCAGGCGTGCGCCGTCTGGGCCGCAGGAATGCTGACCTGCACGGAGCGGCCGGAAATGGCGGTCATCCATACGTTCCAGGCCATGATCACCATGCCCCCGAGGTACAACAGGCCGCCGACCAGACGGATGGCATAGAACGGGTAGGTCGCCTTGACACTCTCGACGAAGGTGTAGGTCAGGGTGCCGTCGGGATTGACAGCGCGCCACATGAGGCCCTGCATCACGCCGGCAATCCACATGGCGGCGATGTACAGGACGATGCCGATGGTGGACATCCAGAAATGGAGCTCGATGGCCTTGGTGGAGTACATCTTGTCGCCACGGCCGAACAGGCGTGGAACCAGGTAGTACAGCGAACCCATGGTGATCAGACCCACCCAGCCGAGCGCGCCAGCGTGCACGTGGCCCACGGTCCAGTCGGTGTAATGGCTCAGCGCGTTCACGGTCTTGATGGACATCATCGGACCTTCGAACGTGGACATGCCGTAGAACGACAGCGAGACGATCAGGAAGCGCAGCACCGGGTCGTCGCGCAGCTTGTGCCATGCGCCCGACAGCGTCATCATGCCGTTGATCATGCCGCCCCAGCTGGGAGCCAGGAGGATCAGCGAAAACACCATGCCGACGGACTGGGTCCAGTCAGGCAGCGCCGTGTAGTGCAGGTGGTGCGGACCCGCCCACATGTACGTGAAGATCAGCGCCCAGAAGTGAACGATGGAGAGGCGGTAGCTGTACACCGGACGGCCCGCCTGCTTGGGCACGAAGTAGTACATCATGCCGAGGAAGCCGGTGGTCAGGAAGAAGCCCACGGCATTGTGGCCGTACCACCACTGCACCATGGCATCCTGCACGCCGGCATAGGCGGAGTAGCTCTTCATCCAGCCGGCGGGAATGGCCGCGCTGTTGACGATGTGCAGCAGCGCCACCGCCAGGATGAAGGCACCGAAGAACCAGTTGGCGACATAGATGTGCTTGACCTTGCGCATGCCCACGGTTCCGAAGAACACGATGGCATAGGCCACCCACACCAGTGCGATCAGGATGTCGATCGGCCATTCCAGCTCGGCGTATTCCTTGCCGGAGGTGTAGCCAAGCGGCAGCGAGATGGCGGCTGCCACGATCACCAGTTGCCATCCCCAAAACGTGAATGCCGCCAGCGGGCCGCAGAACAGCCGGGTCTGGCATGTACGCTGAACCACGTAGTAGCTGGTGGCAAACAGGCCGCAACCTCCGAATGCGAAGATCACGGCATTGGTATGCAAGGGCCGTAGACGCCCATAGCTCAGCCACGGAATGCCGAAGTTGAGTTCCGGCCAGGTCAGCTGGGCGGCGATGATCACGCCCACCAGCATACCCACCACTCCCCACACGACGGCCATGATAGAAAACTGCCGCACTACAGTGTCGTTGTAGTGCGATACACCTGCTTTTTGCGATTCCATCGAGTACCTCTTATATTGCCGTATCAGTTTGAAACACCGCCCTGCTTTGAGCTTTGACGAGCGTCAACCGTCTTTCAGAATTCGTTCCGCTTCCTGGTCCACGTTCTCGAACTGCCCGCGATAGACGGCCCACCAAAGTCCCGCCAGCACGAACAGGACGAGTACGACGGAGAGGGGGATGAGGAGATAGAGGATGTCCATCAAGCGGGCTCCGCAGCGGGATGCGCCATCGGCAGCGATGGCTTCGGGGATGAAGGAATACCCGCCTCCTGCGTGACAGAGGCGAGGCCTCCGTCGCGCGCCAGGCGGGCGGCGTTCAGGACCACCAGCAGCGAACTGGCGGCCATGCCCAGCCCGGCCAGCCAGGCGGGCATGTAGCCAGCGATGGCCAGGGGAACGCAGAGCGCGTTGTAGAGTGCCGCCCACAGCAGGTTCTGGCGCACAACGCGCATGGTTCTGCGTGCAAGCAGCAGGGTCTGCCACACGAGGTCGAGCCGGTCGCCCATGACGACAAAATCCGAACGCGACCGGGCAAGCGGCACCGAACGCCCGAAGGCAAACGACACATGGGCGCCCGCCAGCACAGGCCCGTCATTCAGGCCATCGCCCACCATCGCCACATGGTGCCCCTGCGACTGCAGCTGCCGCAGTCGTGCAAGCTTGTCCTGCGGGCTGCAGTCGCCATGCGCGGTGGCGATGCCTGTCTGCGCTGCCACGCGCCGCACCACGTTGGCACTGTCGCCGGAAAGCAGTTCGACATGGATGCCTTCCCGGGCCAGGGCATTCACCACAGCCGTCGATTCGGCACGCAGGTCCTCGCACAGTGCCAAGCGCAGCCACGCAATGGAAGCACCGCGTTCCTGAACGGCCAGCACAACCTCCTGCCCGCTGCCACCATGCGCGGGGACACCCGTGAAGCGTGCCGAACCCAGCCGCACCGCCAGGATGGCCGCCGGATGGCTGGAGTGGCGCAGGGTGGCTTCCACGCCCAAGCCCGAAACCTCCTGCACGCTATCGAACTCCCAGGCATGGTCCTGCTGCTGCGACGGCGCCGATCGGGATGCAGCCTTCGACACCGCACGGGACACCGGATGCAACGAATGTGCCGCCACCCCCCCCGCCAGCGCCAGCAGGGCGTCGCGACTCCACCCGGACTGCATGGCACCGGCGCCCTCTTCCATCCCGACGACCGACAAGCCGTCTCGCGTGAGGGTTCCTGTCTTGTCGAACACCACGGTATCGACATGAGCCAGCGACTCGAGCCCCTGCAGGTTACGCACGAGCACGCCATGGCGCGCGAGCGTGCCGGCTGCGGTCAGCATGGACACCGGAGTGGCCAGCGACAAGGCGCATGGACAGGTGACGATCAGCACGGCGACCGCCACCATGGCCGCGTGGCCCGGGCTGCTGGGCCACCACCACACGGCGGCAGCGATGGCAGCCAGCATCACGGCGACGAGAAAGGGACGCGCAACCCTGTCCGCCAATCGGGCAAGTCGCGGTTTCTGCAGCGATGCGCTCTCCATCAGCGCCACCACCTGCGCAAAACGCGTGGCCTCTCCGACCTGGTCGATGCGCATCTCCACAGGCGCGCGCAGGTTGTAGCTGCCCGCGGAAACAGCGGCTCCCTGCGCCTTGTCCACGGGACGCGATTCGCCGGTCAGCAATGCCTCATCGGCCTGGGTGACGCCTAGCGTCACCACACCGTCCGCCGGGAACGCCTCGCCAGGCAGCACGCGCACCACATCACCCGCGCGAAGCCGGCGCGTGGAGACACGCACGAAGGCCGAGGTGGACGCATCCCAGCGCTCCACGCTGTCGGGCAACCGGTTGGTCACCGCCTCCAGGGCACCCGCCGTGCGGTCGCGCAACCGGAACTCCAGCAGCCGCCCCGAGAGCAGGAAGAAGACGAACATGGTGAGCGAGTCGTAGTACACCTCCGCTCCGAACGGCCCCCGTGGATCGAAGGTGCCCAGCGTGCTCACGACAAAGGTGATCAGCATGCCGAATGCCACTGGCATGTCCATGCTGATGCGCCGCTCGCGCATGTCGCGCAAGGCGCTCGAGAAGAACGGCCCGCAGGCGAACAGCATCACAGGCAGACAGATCACCCACGAAGCCCAGCGCAGCAGCTGCTCCATCTCAGGGGTGAGATCGCCCGGCACGGCCTGGTACGCAGGCCATGCATACATCATCACCTGCATCATGCAGAACCCGGCCACCAGCCAGCGCCACAGCGCACGGCGGCTCTCCCGCAGCCGCTGCTCGCGCAGCAACGCATCCATGGCGGGTACGGCGCGATAGCCCGCGCCGCCGACAGCGGCCATCCATCGCGAGGGCAACACCTCCTGCGGGTTCCATACGACGCGTGCACGCCGGGTCGCCGCGCTCACGTCGACGTCATGCACGCCATGGACCTGTTTGAGCGCATCCTCGATGGACAGCGCACAGGCCGCGCAGTGCATGCCCTCCAGAACGATGAAGGACTCCCACAGCGCGGGCTGTTCCTTCCCGCCGGCCGCCACAGGTCGTCCGAAGGCAGCCCACTCATCGGGGTCGTCGAGCAGGGCAGCACTCGCATCCTCGACAGGAACGGCGCATACTGGCGCTGGTGCAGGCGAAAAATCCTGAACTATCGCCTGCTTCCGGGATGTACTGGTTGACATGGGACCAAAGATAAGTCTTCGCCCCCGATAGCGAGTTGACTTGCATCAAGAGAGCCGAACCTCGCGGCCTCTATGCTTCTCATGAATGACGGTCGCAGTACACGCCACTCAGGCCGTTTCCTTTACTTCGCTCAAGAAGCGGCCGGCAGGATTCATACAAGGAGGTTCTCATGTACAAGCGCATTCTGATCGCCACGGATGGCTCCCCTCTCTCGGACAAGGCCGTTGAATCGGGGCTTGCCCTAGCGGCCCTCTCGGGCGCCTCGGTGGTCGCCCTCAAGGTTGTGCCCCGTTACCCTCGCAGCTATTTCGAGGGCAGCGCGCCTCTCCATCGCGACGAGATCAAGCAGGTGGAGCAGCGCTGGTCCGATGCCGCCATGCAGGAGCTCTCCGTGATCAAGCAGATGGGCACGAGCGAGGGCGTTTCCGTGAAGTGCGTGGTGGCCAAGTCGGAATTGATCGCGGAATCCATCATCGCGGCCGCCACCAAGAACAACTGCGACCTCATCGTCATGGCATCCCATGGTCGCAAGGGCATCAAGCGCGTGCTGCTGGGCAGCGAAACCCAGCATGTGCTGACGCATTCGCAGACACCGGTGCTGGTGCTGCGCTGAGACCGCTACCGCGCTGCGCCTTCGCAGTGCCCTGAATGAAAAAGGCGGCCCTTCGGAGCCGCCTTTTCATTGCCTGCCGCAGGCGGATGCCCTCAGTGGTTGCCCAGATAGAGCTGCGCCATGCGCTCGTCGTTCAGCAGTTCCTGCGCGTTGCCGTCAAGCACGCTGCGCCCCTGGTCAAGAATGTAGCCGTGCTGGCTGATCTGCAGCGCCTGCCGGGCACGCTGCTCCACCATCAGCACCGCAACGCCCTGCGACGGCAGCTTCTGCACCATCTCGAAGACCTTGCCGACCAATGAGGGCGCGAGCGCCGCCGTGGGTTCATCCAGCACCATGATGCGCGGCGACGGCATCAGCGCCCGGGCGAATGCGAGCTGCTGGCGCTCCCCGCCCGAAAGATTGCTGGCGTGCTGAGACAGCCGCTCCACCAGGGCCGGAAAATCGACCAGCACCTCATCCATGCGCTGCCTGAGCTTGCGCACGCCGCGCACCACCAGCAGGTTCTCCTTCACGGTGAGCGAAGGAAACACGTTGGCCACCTGCGGTACGTAGGCCAGACCGGCATCGAAGCGGTCCTCGGCGGACAGCTTCGTGATGGCCTTTCCATCCAGCGTGATCTCGCCATGCACGCGCGGCAGCAGGCCGAGCAGGGCCTTCACCAGCGTGGACTTGCCCGCCCCATTGGTGCCTGCGATGGTGACGATCTCTCCCGCTTTCACACGCAGGTCGATGCCGTGGATGATGTCCACCTCCGAATAGCCGCCACGCAGCTGCTTCAGCTCCAGCAGATTGCCTTGCTGCAACGAACTCATACCACTCCTCCCATGTACGCCTCCTGGACGCGCGGATCGTCCAGCACCGAGTGCGGGTCGCCTTCGGCCAGAATGCGCCCGCGGTCCATCACGATCATGCGGTTGGACAATGCCTTGAGCGCCTGCAGGTGGTGCTCGATCACGATGAACGCGATGCCCTGCGCGTTGAGCTGCCTCACGCGCTCGCAGATCTCCTCGATGAGCACCGGATTCACGCCCGCGAAAGGCTCGTCGAGCAGGATGCAGCGCGGATCGAGCATCAGCACACGGCCGAGCTCCACCAGCTTCTTCTGGCCGCCCGAGAGGCCTCCCGCCTTCACGTCCCGCACGCGCGCAAGATTGAGAAACTGCAGGATGCCATCGGCCTTCCTCGCGAGCTCCACCTCGTGGTTGCGCAGGCTGCGGGTCGAGAGAATGCCGTTGAACAACCGTTCGCCCGCAGGATTGGGCGCCGCCACCATCAGGTTCTCGTGCACCGTGAGCGACTTGAACTCGCGCGGCACCTGGAACGTGCGCACCAGCCCAAGGCGCGCGCGGCGATAGGGGGCCATGCGCGTGATGTCGTGACCCTCGAACTGGATGCTGCCTTCATCCGCGGGCTGCTGGCCGGCGATCGCCGCGAACAGCGTGCTCTTGCCCGCGCCGTTGGTTCCGGCAATGCCCAGGATTTCCTTGTCGGCCAGTTGCAGCGACACACCGTCGACGGCCCTGAAGCCACCGAACTGCCGCGTGACCGAGTTGACTGTCAGCATCATTGCGATTTACCCCCGGAGTCGCCCCCAAACATGCCATTGGGCCGGTACAGCGTCACCAGAATCAACGCCAGGCCCACCGCGGCAAGACGCAGGCTGGCCATGCCGACTTCGGAAACGCCCGGAATCCAGTCTTTCACGAAGCGCGAGCCTTCGAGGAACACCATGAGCAGGAAGGTGCCGAACAGTGCACCGCGCACGCTGCCCGTTCCGCCCATGACCAGCCCCATCCACACATAGAACGTGATGAGCGGAATGAACTGCTCCGGCGTGATGAAGGTGATGAAATGCGCATAGAACGCCCCAGCCATGCCGAACAGGGCTGCCCCCAGCATGAAGATCTGCACCTTGAACCAGGCGGGATCCTTGCCCAGCGCCGACAGCGCGGCCTCGTCGTCGCCGATCGCGCGCAGCAGGCGTCCGAACGGGCTGCGCGCAAGGCGCACCGTGCCCCACACCACCAGCGCCGTGATCAGCACCAGCACGGTGAAGATCGCCACATCACCCCAGGGCGACGGCCAGCCGGCAAACAGCTTGGGCAGGCCCGGCAGGCCCTGCACGCCCTTGGTCAGCCATTCCTCCTGCTGGATGGTGATGCGCACGGCCTCCGAGAAGCCCAGCGTGACGATGGCCAGGTAGTCGTCGCGCAGGCGCAGCGACAGCAGGCCGATGGGCAGCGCGAGCACGGCCGACACCAGCATCGCGGCAATGAAGCAGACCACCAGTGGCACGCCCTGCAGCGACAACAGACCGGAGGCGTAGGCCCCCACGGCGAAGAACGCCACGACGCCGAAGTTCACGAGGCGCGTGAGGCCGAACTGGAGATTCAGGCCCAACGCCAGCAGCGCATAGATCAGCGCGATGATGCCGATGGCACACAGATAAGCAATCATCGCGTCTCACCTCACCAGTTGAATGCGGCCCATGATGCCCGCGGGCCTGAGCAGCAGCACGAGCGCCAGCACCGCGAACGACAGCACCAGCTTGTACGAGGGTCCGAGCAGCGGCACGGAAAGCTCCTGCGCCACGCACAGCACCAGCGCGCCGAGCACGGCGCCGATCGGGCTTCCGATGCCGCCGAGCACCATCGCGGCGAACGCGGGAATCAGGAATTCCCAGCCCATCTCGGGCATCACGATGGCCTTCATGCCAAGCAGCACTCCGCCCGTTGCGGAGATGGCCCCCACCAGCAGCCACATGGCCAGCATCAGCCCCTTGGCGCGGATGCCGCTGGCACGCGCGAGATCGGCGCTGTCGGAGACCGCACGCAACTGGCGACCAAAGCTGGTCTGGTAGAGCAGCACGAACACGACGGCCAGCACCACGAGGGCGATGGCGGCGATCGCCAGATCGGTCGGCAGGATGCGGATGCCGCCAAAGTTCCAGGCTCGCATCAACGGCATGTCGAAGGTGCGCTGGTCATGTCCGGCAAAGAACCCGATCAGGCTGCGCAGCAGGAACCCGAGACCGATGGCCGCCAGCATGGAGGACACCATGGGCCGCCCCGCGAGCTTCCTGAAGATCAGCTGATAGGAACCGGCCGATACCAGCGCGGTCACGGCCGCACTGGTCAGCGCGGCGAGCCACAGGGGCATGCCGAGCAGCAGCTGGCAGACCACCGCGCCATAGGCGCCCAGCGTCAGGAAGTCGCCGGTCGCGGCGTTGGGAAAACGGTTGACGCCCATTACCAGCGTCATGGAAAGCGCCGGCAGTGCCACCACCAGCCCTTCGATCAACCCGTTGATGATCAGGTTTGCAATATCTATCCAGGTCATTGGCTCAATTCGTTCGCAGCCCAGGAAAGCCGCAGTGCCCGCAATCGGACGCCGCGGCCGGCGAATTCACCGCGTGGTGAACACGGGAAAGGCTCAGGCGGCGATCGAGACGACGTCGCGGCGCACCAGCTGGCCCTTCTCGATCACGTAGACACCGAAATCGGGCGTCACGTCGCCGAACTTGTCGAAGTCCAGCTTGCCCGATGCGCCCTCGTAGTTCACCTTGGCCTTCTTCGCAAGCTGGGCCTTGCCTTCGGCGAACGTGCCCACGGCATTGCCCGGAGGGTTTGCCACGTCGCGCAGCTTCGCGTTGATCTGCGCCACGCTCGCGCCGGGGCCCGCAGCCTCCATCGCCAGGCCCAGCGAGACCACCATGTCGTAGGTCATCGATGCATAGATGTTCGTCGATGCCGGCTTGCCCGTGGCCTTGGTGTAGGCCGCGTCGAAGTGCGCGTAGGCGGCGCTCTTTTCATTGGAGACCGTGTCCACGGAAATGATGCCCTCGCAGACCTCGGCGCCCAGTGCCTTGATGAGGTCTGGATTCGCGGCCCAGCCCGGAATGACCCACTTGGTCTCGGCACCGGACTGGAACCATTCACGCAGGATGATGGTGGTGTCGGGCAGGTAGGAGCCCATCACGATCACATCGGGCTTGGCGGCCAGGATCTTCTGCAGCTCGCTGCGGTAGCTCGGGCGGTTCGGCTCGTAGGTGACGTGGGCCACCACGTTGCCGCCGCGCTGCTTCCACACGCGCGTGAAGCCTTCCACGTTGCCCAGGCCCGATGCGTTGTTGAACGCCATCGTGGCCGGGCGCTTGAAGCCGTATTTCTTGCAGATCTCCGCGAACGCGATGCCGAAGCGGTCGTTCGTCGCCTGGAAGCGCCAGACCAGATCCTTGGTGTCCAGCGTCGAGATCGTGGGCGCGCCCGACACGTTCATCTGGATGATGTTGGCCGCATCGGTGAGCGGCAGCACCGCCAGGGACACCCCGGAAGCCCAGGTGCCGAGCACCGCCTGCACCTTGTTCACCTCGATGAGCTTCTTGGCGGCCAGGACGGCGGCGTCGGGCTTGGTCTGGCTGTCCTCGGTGAAGAGTTCCAGCTTGCGGCCGCCTGCGCCGCCTGCGGCATTGATCTCGTCCACGGCGATGCGGATGGCCTGCTGCATGCCCGTTCCATAGGGACTGCCGGCACCGGTGATCGGCGTGAGCGAGCCGATGCGGAAGGTCTCGCCGGTCTGACTGAAGCCGATGCTCGGAACGGCCTGGAGTGCGGCGGCGACGCCGGAGAGCTTGACGAAGTTTCTACGTTGCATGATGGGTCTCCTGGATACGGATGGAAAGCGGGTATGCGGCGGCGCTCGCTGTCAGAGCGCGTTCTTGAACAATTTGCCGTCCTTGAGGATGGCGCGGATCTTCTCGCCCTGGTTGAGCAGGCAGGTGATGTCGGACAACGGGTTGCCGTCCACCAGCAGCAGGTCGGCGATGGCGCCCTGCGTCACTTCGCCGAGCTCGCCCTGCTGGTTCAGGATTTCCGCACCGATCAGCGTGGCCTGCTGCAGCACCGGGCCATTGCCCAGCACCTCGGCACGCAGGCGCAGTTCGTCGGCCTGCAGGTAATGGGTTTCACCAAGCAGGTCGGAGCCGAGACCCATCTTCACGCCCGCCTTCGCGAGCGTCTCGATGGCCTGGCGCCCCGGGCCGCGCACACCGTCGATCTTGGCGATCGAGACCGCGGGCAGGCCGTACTTCTCGCCTTCGTTGGCGAGGCCTTCGTAGGTGACCAATGTCGGCACCATGTAGGCACCCATCTCTGCCATGAAATCGGCCGTGTCCCGGTCGACCAGGTTGCCGTGCTCGATGGTGCGCACGCCGCAGCGCACGGCGCGCACGATGGCGCGGGGGGTGTAGGCATGGGCCATCACATAGGTGTTGGCGTTGCCGGCCTCCTCGACGATGGCGCGCAGTTCGTCCTCCGAATAGCCAAGGTTGCCGATGGGATCGTTGGGCGACGCCACGCCGCCCGAGGCCATCACCTTGATCTGCGTAGCCCCTTTCAGGATCTCCTCGCGCACGGCGATGCGGCAGGCATCCACGCCATCCACCACACGGCCGATGTTGCCGAGCTTGTGCACGCAGGAACACAGGTCCAGGTCGTCGCTGCGCGGACGAAAATCGGCGTGGCCACCCGTCTGCGACAGCGCCTTGCCCGAGGGGAAGATGCGCGGACCTTCGATCAGGCCCGTGCGCACCGCTTCAGCGAGCGACCAGTCCGCGCCGCCCGCGTCGCGCACCGTGGTGAAGCCGCGATCCAGCATGGCGCGCATGATCGGCAGGCCACGCAGCATGGTGAACACATTCGGCAGCTTGGCCACGTTACCCAGGTTGAACGACGATGCGATGGTGTGCACGTGGCAGTCGATCATGCCGGGCATCACGGTGAGCCCCCTGGCATCGATCACCTGCGCGCCTTCCGGCGCCACCAGGTCCGCGCCGATGGCGGAGATACGCCCATCCTTGACGAGCACCGAGTAGCCGGACAGCAGCTTGAGAGAGTGAACATCCAGAACGTTGCCGTTCGCAATAAACAAAGTGGTCATGGGATCGATCTAGAAACAAATAGACACTGCAAATTACTCATAGCGTGACGCTCCAAATCAGTGCCAGCGGAAGCCTTGAGGCACCGTATCAGTGCAAACCCGAATATGGAAAAGACCATATTTCACAACGATGTCACGGTATGCATTTATCGGGCCAAAAGGCAAACGGATCAATGCTTAAAATCTCAACAACCCATGAGCTGTACTCATACCTTCTCGTCCCATGCGCCGCCTCTGCCCCACCATCTCGGAACTCAATGCCTTTCATGCCGCAGCCAAGCACCTGGCGTTCACGATGGCCGCCAGGGAACTGTGCGTGACGCAGAGTGCGATCAGCCGCCATATCGCGGGGCTCGAGGACTACCTGGGACAGAAGCTGTTCCTGCGCAAGACCACCGGGCTGGAACTCACCGAGGCCGGCGCGATGTACCTGAGTGCCACGCGCCCCGCGATGGCGCAGCTGGAGTCGGCCACCGCGCAGCTCATGTCCTACGGGGGCGATGGCGGCGCGCTCAACCTCTCCGTGCCGCCCACATTCGCGACCCAGTGGCTCTTCCCGAGGCTGGGCCATTTCAAGCGCACGCTGCCGCAGGTCAGCCTGAACTTCGTGCGCTACGAGCATGCGCACGATTTCTCCAACCCGCATGACTTCGATGCCGCCATCCAGTACGGCTACGGCAACTGGCCCAGCGCCAACGCGCGCTATCTCATCGGCGAGGAAACCAGCATCGTCTGCAGCCGCCCGTTGCGCGACACACTCGGCCTGCATTCGCCCGAGGATCTGCACAAGGCCACGCTGCTGCAGCACATCGAGGTCCCGCTTGCGTGGCACGACTGGATGCTCTCGCATCACATGGACACCAGCACGAGCCGCTTCGGCCCCGGGTTCAACCAGTATTCGCTGATCGTGCGCGCCGCCGTCTCGGGCTTCGGCGTGGGCATCGTGCCGACCTGCGTGGTGGAGGACGAACTGCAGGCCGGCTCGCTCATCGAGCCCTTCGGTCAGCGCTACCAGAGCGCCATGGGCTACTACCTGTGCGCACCGGCGTCGAGCACCAATCTTCCAGCCTACAAGCTGGTCAGTGCCTGGCTCGATCACTGCTGCAAGCACACGGGTACCGCGGACACAAAAAATGCGGAGTGCCTTTTCTGCAGCACTCCGCATTCAATGGGTTAGTACCGGGCCGCTCGGCGGCCCGGATTCGGCCATGCCGGCAACTCAGGCGAACAGCCCCTTGTACTGATCGCGCAGCAGGTTCTTCTGCACCTTGCCCATGGTGTTGCGCGGCAGCTCGGGGGTGACGAAGCAGCGCTTGGGGATCTTGAAGTTCGCAAGCTGCGACTTGAGCTGCGCGATGATGGCGTCGCCATCGACCTGGACTCCCGGCTTGGGGATCACCACGGCCACGCCGACCTCGCCAAAATCCGGATGCGGCACGCCGACCAGCGCGCTCTCGGCCACGCCGGGCATGTCGTTGATGTAGCCCTCGATCTCTGCCGGATAGACGTTGTAGCCGCCGCTGATGATCAGGTCCTTGCTGCGGCCGACGATGCACACGTAGTCGCGCTCGTCCACCTTGCCCACGTCGCCGGTCTTGAACCAGCCGTCGGCGCTGAACTCTTCCCTGGTCTTCTCGGGCATGCGCCAGTAGCCCTTGAACACGTTCGGCCCCTTGACCTGGATGTTGCCGATCTCGCCCATGGGCAGCGCCTTGCCCGCATCATCGACGACGCGCAGGCCCACGCCCGGCAACGGGAATCCCACCGTGCCGCCGCGGCGCTCGTCCTGTCCGCCATGGCGCGCGTCGGCGCTGTAGGGGTTGGAGGTGAGCATGATGGTCTCGCTCATGCCGTAGCGTTCCAGGATCGTGAAGCCGGTGCGGTCCTGCCACTCCTTGAAGGTCTCGATCAGCAGCGGCGCGGAGCCCGCGATGAACAGG
Organism: Diaphorobacter ruginosibacter; assembly: GCF_014395975.1. Classification (NCBI taxonomy): domain Bacteria; kingdom Pseudomonadati; phylum Pseudomonadota; class Betaproteobacteria; order Burkholderiales; family Comamonadaceae; genus Diaphorobacter; species Diaphorobacter ruginosibacter. The sequence continues at coordinate 3,531,122 of NZ_CP060714.1, forward strand.
CGCATGTGGCCTGCCTGCTGCCTGGTGAGGGCGGGCTCGGCCAGCATGCGCACATACAGCGTGGGCACGCCCATGAACACCGTGGCGCGCGGCATCGCCGCGATGACGGCCTTGGGGTCGAACTTCGACATCCAGATCATCTTGCTGCCGTTGATGAGCGCACCGTGGATCGCCACGAACAGGCCATGCACGTGGAAGATCGGCAGCGCGTGGATCAGCACATCGCCCGGCTTCCAGCCCCAGTAGTCCTTCAGCATCACGGCGTTCGACAGCAGGTTGCCGTGCGTGAGCATCGCTCCCTTGCTACGGCCCGTGGTGCCGCTGGTGTAGAGAATCGCGGCTAGGTCGTCGCTCTTCCTTTCGGCCTCCTGGTGCTCGTCACCGAAGTGCGTCGCACGCTCGAGCAGCGTGCCGTTGCGGTCTTCGCCCAGGGTGAATACATGCTCGGTTCCCGCCTTGAAGGCGATCTTGGAAACCCAGCCGAAATTGTTCGGCGTGCACACCACGACCGCCGGCTCCGCATTGCCGATGAAGTACTCGATCTCGGCGCTCTGGTAGGCCGTGTTCAATGGCAGGAACACGTAGCCCGCGCGCAGCGTCGCCAGGTACAGCAGCACCGCTTCCACCGACTTCTCCACCTGCACGGCGACACGGCTGCCTTCGGGCAGCTTGAGCGAATCGAGCATGTTGGCGATGCGCGCGCTCGCACGATCGAGATCGCGCCAGGTGTAGTTCAGCGGTTCGCCGGACGACGACACCGCCTCGATGGCAACGTCATCGAGATTCGAGGGAAATGCTGCACGCAGCGCAGAAAACAGGTTGTGGTTGGCCATCTTCAAAGACTCACTTGGTGTGTCGCGGCCCCTCTCGCCGAGAAGGCCGCGCTCATGAAAACTCGACTATTCAATTTCGGCGCCGGACCCGGCGCCATCTTCAGCGCCCCTTGAACACCGGCTTGCGCTTCTCCCGCCATGCGGCGCCCCCTTCCACCAGATCCTCCGAATTCACGGTCTGGAAAACGTCGCGCGCAATCGCATCGGCATCGTGCTGGCCGCGCGCGATCAGGTTCAGGTGTTTCTTCATGCCGAACAGGGGCAACGGCGCCATCGCGCCGAGCGTATCGGTCAGCGTGCCCAGCGTGGACTCCAGCGCATCGGCCTGGGCCAGGTGCGTGAGGAAGCCGCAGGATTTCATCTCGGAGGCGTCCAGGCGCTCGCACGTCAGGAACAGCCGCTTGGCGGTATCCAGGCCCAGCCGTGTGACGTAGCGCTCGAGGCCCGCCTGGTAGAAATGCAGACCCAGGCGTGCCGCGGGCATGAACATCTCGGCCGGAGCCGCCCCGACACGGAAATCGCATGCCAGCGCCATGTCGGTGGCGCCGCCATACACGCCGCCATGCACGACGGCGATCGTGACGGCCCGGCACTGCTCGATGGCGTCCACCATCTCGCCGAAGCTGCTGCCCTCATTCTGGCTGTTCTGCACATCGGAGATGTCGTAGCCACTGCAGAAATACTTGCCGGCCCCCCGGATGACGAGCACGCGGATGTCCTCCAGCACATTCACCTGCCGCACGTGGGAGATGATGACGGGAAGGTCTTCCGGGGCCAGGCGATTGGCCACCTCCGGCCGCCTCAGGGTGATGGTGGCCACATGGTCTTGCAGGTTCAGCTCGGGGGTCATGTCTTTCATTTCAAAGTTGCACTGCCGCCGGCAAGGGCGTCAGCCTGCCTGCGTCATTCCAGCTTCGCGCCCGAAGCCTTCACCACCTGCGCCCAGCGCTTGACCTCCGCGCTCACCATCTTGCCGAAGTCCTGGGAAGACAGCGTGCCGAACTCCGCGCCATTGCTGGCCCACACGGCCTTGACCTCCTCGGCCTGGCCGAGCTTGTGGAACTCCTCGGTGATGCGGGCGGCCATCTCGGGCGACGTGCCCTTGGGCGCCCACAGGCCGTACCAGGTGGACACCGTGTATTCCGGCAGGCCGACTTCCGCAGCGCAGGGAACGTCGGGCAGCGAAGGATTGCGCTTGGCACCCGACACCAGCATCGGCTTGATGCGGCCGGCCTTGATATGCGCGGCGGAGGAGCCCAGGCCGTCGAACATCATGTCCACGTTGCCGCCGATCAGGTCCTGCAGCGCCGGGCCCGCACCGCGGTAGGGAATGTGCGTGATGAAGGTGTTGCTCTGGAGCTTGAACAGCTCGCCCGCCAGATGGTGCGAGGTTCCCGAGCCCGCCGAGCCATAGTTGTACTTGCCGGGCTTGGCCTTCACCAGCTCGAGGAACTGCTTGAAATCCTTGGCCGGCACGTTGCGCGGATTGACCACCAGGACCTGCGGCACATTGGCGATCAGGGCGAGCGGGACGAAGTCCTTCTCGATGTCGTAGTCGAGCTTGGGATACATCGACGGGGCAATCGCGTGGTGCACCGCGCCCATGAAAAGGTAATTGCCGTCGTGCGGCTGCTTCGCGGCAATACTGGCGCCCACCGTGCCACCGGCACCACCCCGGTTGTCGATGATGAGCGACTTGCCGGTCGACTTGGAAAACTGCGCCGCGAGCGGCCGGGCGAAGGCGTCGGTACCGCCGCCTGCGGGGAACGGCACCACCATGGTCACGGGCTTGGAGGGCCACGCGCTCACGTTCGCATCGGCTGCAAAGCTGTGGCTGACACCCGCCCACGCCAATCCTGCCGCACCTGCGGCGCGCAGCACATCGCGCCGCTGCATCGTCATCTTGTCCGTCATGATGAAATGTCTCCTGATTTTCTCTGGAAGTTTGTGTAATGAAAACTCATGACTCAGGGGTACAACCCTCGCCCCTGGTCACCCGGACCGCGATGATCCACGTGGTTGACCGTTCGTGATTCATCGCTTTCGCTATTGACATTGCCTCCAGACGGGCAAGCCAATGGCGAAGACACTGTTGCTCCTCCGGCAGCCCCTCAGTCGCGGCACAGCGCGTCGATTTCGCTCGACACCGGCACGCGCCCCTCAGCGAGCATTGCGCGGTGCTTGTCGATGCGCTTGAGGTCGTAGAGGTAGTTCACCATCATCCCGAACGACTGCTTCTGGCCCTTGGACGAAGGATCCCCAGCCCAGTTCAGGCGTTCCACTCGCGCGCCGTTGCCCAGGTGGAAACGCGCCACCGGATCGACCGGCTTGCCGTCCGCCATCTCCCGACCCAGGTAGCGCGCCGCGCATTCGGTGACGAACTGGCGCACGGGCGACTTCGCATCGAGTTCCAGTGCACTGGCCTCGGCCGCAGCCATCACGTGCGCTGCCTGCGGCGGCTCGAAGCCCACGGCGCGGCCCAGTTCGCCCAGGCGCTTCTCGTCAAGCAGCTGCAGTTGCTGTGCGCAGTGCTTGCCAAGCCAGGAACGGAACCCGGGAATCGGCGACAGGGTGGCGAACCGCTTGAGGCGCGGGAACTCCTCGGCCAGCGTCTCGGCCACATGCTTGATCAGCGAATCGCCGAAGCTCACGCCGCGCAGCCCCGTCTGCGTGTTGCTGATGGAGTAGAAGATGGCGGTGGTCGCCTTGTTCAGGTCGGCAGCCGCCGCGGACTCATCGAGCAGCGGCGTGATCGAGGCGGACATCTCGGTGACCAGGGCCACCTCCACGAAGATCAGCGGCTCATTGGGCAGGCGCGGGTGGAAGAAGCCGTAGCAGCGACGGTCGCTGTCGAGGCGGTTCTTCAGATCGGCCCAGCTGCGGATGTCATGCACGGCCTCGTACTTGATGAGCTTCTCGATCAGGGACGCGGGAGAATCCCAGGAGAGGCGGCGCAGGTCGAGAAACGCCACGTCGAACCAGGTGGCGAAGAGCTGCTCGAGCTCCGCCTCGAGCGGCATCAGCCGCTTGTCGCCCTTGAGGTGCGGGAGGAACTCCGCGCGCAGGTCCACGAGGAAGCGCATGCCCTGGGGAAACGCCGAGAAGCGCTGCAGCAGCCGCGTGCGCGGCGAGGTCAGCACACGGCGCAATGCGGCCTCGGCCTGCGGCGCGTCGGGCGTGCCGACGGCGGCTTCGTATTTCTGCTGCGCATTCTTCACACGCGCGGCGTCGGGCGTGAACTGCTCGCACATCAGCAGCCACAGATCCCGGCGCTCCTCTGGCGAGGCTTCCGCGTACCACTGGGCGATGGCCTCGGCGCGGCGCCCGCCCTCCACTTCGCTCACACGCGGTGCAACAACCTCCTGCAGGTCGGTGAGCAGCCGCCTCAGCGCGCGCGGGGACAGCGCCTCGCCGCTACGGCGCAGCGTGGCCTCGAGGCGATCATGCGTGGAGCGCGGCGGTGCCTCCTTGCCCGCTACCGCGCCGCCCGCTCCGGCATCGGCGTTCTTGGAATCGCCACCCATCAGGCGGGCAACGTTGCGGGACAACCAGGTGGTGGCGGCATTCATAGGGCAATCCGGGAAGAGTGGTGACGAGAAAGTTCGCGCAGCGCTTCGCGCTGTGCGGAAAGGTGGTGGCGCATGGCCTGCTCCGCGGCCGGTGCATCGCGCCGCTTGAGTGCGGCGAAGACAGCCAGGTGCTCGGACAGGCTCTGCTGGAGCCGACCTGGCGCATGCAGTTGCTGCAGCCGCGCAAGCCGCAGGATCTTGCGCAGGTCTCCGATGCTCTGGGCCAGCCAGCGGTTGTCCGCAAGCGTGATGAAAGCCTCGTGGATCGAGAGATTGGCGGCGTAGTATTCGTTGATGTCGCCCGCCTGCGCATGGTGCGTCAGCCGCTCGTGCAGCAATTCGAGCGCCTGGATGTCGGCCTGGTTGGCCTTCTGCGTGGCTTCGTAGGCGGCCCGGCCTTCGAGCAGTTCGATGATGGGAAAAATGTCGTCCACATCCCGTTCGGTGATCTGGGCGACGAAACAGCCCCGCCGCGGCTCATGGCGGGCCAGCCCTTCCGCCACGAGCACCTTCAGCGCCTCGCGCAGCGGCGTGCGCGAAATCTCCAGTTGCTCGCACAGCCGGATCTCGTCGAGAAAACTGCCCGGTGCCAAAACGCCGTCAAAGATCAGCTCCCGCAATCTTTCAGCGACCTGATCATGCAACGAGTTGGCAATGGAGCGCATGGCAGTTTCAGAACGTATGCGGCAGGGTCTCAACCTCAGGCAGAAATGTGAACCAGGCCGCGAATCACCCTCAAAACATCGCCATCGGCGTTCAATCGATTTCTATCTGCGGCCAGATTCGTAATTTCTCATAATTATGTATAAATATAAAGAGAAATTTGTTCGGGTTACTACCAGGAATTCTCTCCACGAATGAATCGACAGGCAGCTAGCGCGAATCAGGATGTTGCGGGTGTGGGACGGGCTCCTCGGAGTGGAATGCCCGTCCAAAGTGCCCGAGATCGCTCAGCGTTGCTTGTGCGCCCAACCCCAGAGCGCGGCGCCGGCCAGAATCATCGGCAGGCACAGCCATTGCCCCATGCTCATGCCCAGCGAGAGGATGCCCAGGAAATCGTCGGGCTCGCGGAAGTACTCCGCAATGAAGCGGAACACGCCGTAGCCCACCAGGAACGCCGCCGCCACCTCGCCGGTCTTGCGCGGCTTGCGTGCATAGAGCCAGAGCAGCACGAACAGCAGCAGGCCCTCCATCAGGAACTGGTAGATCTGCGAAGGATGGCGCGGCAGCATCGTGCCGCTTTGCGGGAAGACCATGCCCCAGGGCAGATCCGGGCTGGCAAGACGCCCCCACAGCTCGCCGTTGATGAAGTTGCCGATGCGGCCCGCGGCGAGGCCCGTCGGAACACAGGGGGCCACGAAATCGGCTACCTCGAGCCAGGGCTTCCTGCGCGAATGCGCGAACCACAGCATCGAGCCGATCACGCCCAGGAGGCCGCCATGAAAGCTCATGCCGCCCTGCCAGACAAAGAACACCTCCAGCGGGTGACTCAGGTAGTAGCCCGGCTTGTAGAACAGGCAGTAGCCCAGCCGCCCCCCCACCACCACGCCCAGCACGCCGAGAAAGAGAATGTCCTCCACGTCCTTGCGGGTCCAGGCCCGGTCGCCGGTCATCGAGGCATAGGGCTGGTGGCGAAGGCGCAGGCAGCCCAGCAGCAGGAACAGCCCGAAGGCCACCAGATAGGTGATGCCATACCAGTGAATGGCGAGCGGCCCGATTTGCAGGGCGACGGGGTCGATATGCGGGTACATCAGCATGGCAGGCATTGTGCCGCATGCCTGCACCCGCACGGACTCGGCTGGAATTGCCCGCCTCCCCTAGCTCCGGGAAGAATCGCTCTGCTCCAAGGTACTGGCAAGATTTGTGGGAACAATGTCCTTGCTGCCAAGCATGACATCCGGAATACTGGCCCCATGCCAAGCAAGCCGAATGCACCCCAGCGCGTCCCGCAGTCCATCCACGAAGGCCATCTGGTCGTGTGCATCGGCTTTGACGGCGCGATGAGCCTGGATATCGCCGGGCCTCTGCAGGTGTTCTCCACCGCCAACGAAATGCGCATGCGGCAAGGCATGCGGCCGTGGTATCGCACCCAGCTGGCGGCGGGCAACGACCTGGTGGTCACCACCTCCAGCGGCCTGCGCATGCTGGCCGACGTGCGCTGGAGCGAACTGGCGCCGCTGCCCTACAACAGCACCGTGCTGGTTCCAGGCGGCGATGGCGTTGACCAGGTGCGCCACGACACGGCCCTGCGCGAGTGGCTCGTGCGGACCGAACCCCGCGTGGCCCGCATGGGCTCGGTCTGCTCGGGAGCCCTGGTGCTGGCCGGCAGCGGCCTGCTGGACGGGCATTGCGCCACCACGCACTGGTGCCGCGTCGACGAGATGCGCCAGCGGCACCCGGACATCTCCGTGGACAGCGATCGACTGCATACCTTCGATGCGGATGACCCTGTCTACGGGCACCTGTTCACCTCGGCCGGTGTCACGGCCGGCATCGACCTCGCGCTTGCACTGGTCGAGGCCGACCTGGGGCGTGCCACCGCGCTGGCAACGGCGCGCCAGCTGGTGATGTTCATGCGCCGCCCCGGAGGACAGGCGCAGTTCAGCCCGTTGCTCACGCCCGAAACCACCCATGCGCCGCGCCTTGCGCAATTGCTGGACTGGATTCCCGGCCAGATCGGCAGCGACCTGAGCGTGGAGCGGCTGGCCGAGCAGGCCTGCCTGCCCCCGCGCACGCTGGCGCGCGTGTTCCACAAGGAACTCGGGACCACGCCCGCGAAATACGTGGAGCGCGTGCGCGTGGAGGCCGCCTCCGCCCTGCTCGGCCAGCGGCAGGCATCTGTCGCCACCGTCGCGCGCCTGTGCGGGTTCGGGCATCCGGAAAACCTGCGGCGCAGCTTTCACCGGCATCTGGCGGTCAGCCCCCAGGCGTTTGCCGAGCGGTTCGGCTCCGGTTGACGGCTCGCCCCACCCGTCGTCGCCGACTCCCCCCAACTCACCCTTCGATTCGAGGCCATGCGGCTGCATGGCCGGAGCGTCTCTTCGCCCTTTGTTTTCATCTCGGTTTTCATATCACCCAGGAGCCTCACGCATCATGATCCTGCGCCGCTACCCCCAACTCGCCGTGCTGAGCGTCGCCCAGGCCCTGTACTGGTCGTGCTCCATCATCGGCATCGCGCTCACGGCGCTGATCGGCCAGCGCATGGCGCCCTGGCCCCTGCTGACCACCCTGCCCCTGGCACTGCTGGTGCTGGGTAACCTGATGGCAGTGGGCACGCTCGCGCGCTGGATGCAGCAACTCGGAAGAGCGCGCGGGCTGCAGCGCGGAGCCGCATTCGGCATTGCCGCCGGCCTGCTGGCCGCGCTGGCGGTGCATCTGCAGAGCTTTGCTCTGTTCTGCGTGGCGATGATCCTGCTCGGCGTGTACCAGGCCTCCGCGGGCTTCTACCGTTTCGCCGCACTCGATGGCGTGGACGCGCAGCACAAGGGCCGCGCTGCCGCCTGGGTGGTCGCGGGCGGCATTGCCGCAGCCGCCATCGCCCCGGGCGTGGCCCTGCACGCGGTGAACTGGCTTCCGACACCCATGGCGGGGGCCTATGCGTTCATTGCCTTGCTGGCACTGTGCGCCCTGCTGCTGCTCACGCAGTTGCCGCAGTCCCGGACGGATCCGGCTGCGGCGCATCCCACGCCCGCAGCCCTTCTCGCCACATCGCGCCGCGCACTCTGGTCGCGCCCCGCCATACGGCAGGCCCTGTGTGTCACGGCCTGCGGGCACGGGCTGATGATCCTGGTGATGAATGCGACGCCGCTGGCCATGCACGGCCATGGCCATGCGCTCGCCACATCCACCCACGTCATCCAGTGGCATGTGCTGGGCATGTTCCTGCCATCGCTCGCGGCGGGCAGCCTGGTGGACCGATGGGGCGCCAGGCCGGTGGCATGGACCGGAGCCCTGCTGCTCGCGGCCAGCGCCGCGATGGCGCTCAGCGGCCTGTCATCGACGCAGTTCCTCATCAGTTCGCTGCTGCTGGGCGCGGGCTGGAACCTGATGCTGCTGGCCGGCACCACCCTGTTGTCTGCGGCGCACACACCCGACGAACGCTCCGTGGCGCAGCCCATGATGGAGTGGACCAACAGCGCCGTGGCCGCCCTGATGTCCTTCAGTTGCGGTGCGCTCATGCAGACGCTGGGCTGGCAGGCGATCAACGTGTTCGCACTGGTGGTGCTCACCGCCGTCGCATGGTGGCTCAGCCGCCCGGTGAATGCGGATCAGAATCAGGCCATGAGGCAGGCATCCTGACGCACTGGGTGCCAGGCAGCACCGCTCATGCAGGACAAGGGATGAAAATTGCCCCCAGCCCTTCACGGACGCGGCCTCGCGGGAGATACTTTCGGCTTTCGGAATTGAAGAACACAGAAAGAAGCACTCCATGCAAGGCCACCCCGACGTCATCGAATGCCTGAAGTCCCTGCTGCGCGGCGAACTGGCCGCACGCGACCAGTATTTCATCCACTCGCGCCAGTACGAAGACCAGGGCTTCGTGCGCCTGTACGAACGCATCGGCCATGAGATGGAAGAGGAAACCGCGCACGCGGACGCCATCCTGCGCCGCATCCTCATGCTCGCAGGCAAACCCGACATGCGCCCCGACGCCTTCGAGCCCGGCGAGACCGTGGTGGAAATGATCCAGAAGGACCTCGCCACCGAGTACGCGGTGCGCGCCAACCTCCGCTCGGCCATGGCGCTGTGCGAGCAGCACCAGGACTACGTGAGCCGCGACATCCTGCTGGCCCAGTTGCGCGACACGGAGGAAGATCACGCCTACTGGCTCGAAAAGCAGTTGGCGCTGATCGATCAGATCGGCTTGCAGAACTATCTGCAGACACAGTCTGCGCCGTCATCGGCGGGTGCTTGACTGGCTGACGCCTGTCTACGATGCGCTGATTCAGAGCCGCCGGACGATAGAAAGGTTTGTCACGATTGTTTGAAGGCGGAGGCCGGGAGTGCCCCCGGCGGGGCAGTAACTTTTTGGTCTTGCCCAAAAAGTCACCAAAAATGCGCTTTGAATGCGGGGTCACGCGGTAGAACTCACTGCGCGCTACGCGCTCCGTTCAGACAGCCACCGCGAGTCAGTTGAAAAGAGGTGCATACGGCACATTGCTTCGCTCGTGCCTGCTCGCCCGACTTCGGGCGAGCCGACTGCGCCAGTTTTGAACCGCAGGGTTGGGCTGGACACTGCCCATCTCGCGAAGTCGCGAGATGTGAGAGCACGAGCGCAGCGACGTGCCGAGTGCTCCTCCCCTTCAACTGACTCACGGCGGCTGTCTGAGCGGAGTGACGAAGGAACGAAGAGAGTTCTGCCGTGGGTATTGAAACGCCTTTTTGGTGACTTTTTGCGCGCGCAAAAAGTTACTGCCCCGCCGGGGGCACTCCCGGCCTCCGCCCTAAAAAAGACCCAGGCAACAAAAAACCGCCCCGAAGAACCAAGGCCAGTCAGCACGTAACTGACCGGCACTAGCTCGATGGAGCGGCTTTTTTCGAGACGACCTGGATCGGTCAACCCATTAAATACATCAATCGTCCAGCAGCGACACGTCGCGCACAGCCCCCTTGTCGGCAGAGGTCACAAGCTTGGCATAGGCCTTGAGCGCCGTCGACACCTTGCGCGGGCGTACCTTGGAAGGCTTCCAGCCCTTGGCGTCCTGCGCTGCGCGGCGCCTGGCGAGCTCCTCGTCACTCAACAGCACGTCGATCGTGCGGTTGGGAATGTCGATGCGGATGCGGTCGCCGTTCTGTACCAGGCCGATCGCACCGCCAGCCGCGGCCTCGGGCGAGCAGTGGCCGATGGACAGGCCCGATGTGCCGCCCGAGAAACGGCCGTCGGTGAGCAGTGCGCAGGCCTTGCCCAGGCCCTTGGACTTGATGTAGCTGGTCGGGTACAGCATTTCCTGCATGCCGGGACCACCCTTGGGACCTTCGTAGCGCACCACGACCACGTCACCGGCCTTGACCTGATCGGCCAGGATGTTCTCCACGGCTTCGTCCTGTGATTCGACCACGTGGGCCGGACCTTCGAACACCAGGATGGAGTCGTCCACGCCCGCCGTCTTCACCACGCAGCCATCGAGCGCGATATTGCCGGTGAGCACGGCCAGGCCGCCCTCCTTGGAGAACGCATGGTCGTAGGAGCGGATGCACCCCTCTGCGCGGTCCAGGTCGAGGCTGGGCCAGCGCGTGCTCTGACTGAACGCGACCTGCGTGGGAATGCCCGCGGGGCCTGCCATGTAGAAGGTCTTCACGGCGTCGTCCGAGGTGACGGTGACGTCCCATTGCGCGAGCGCTTCCTTCATGGTCTTCGCGTGCACCGTGGGCACGTCGGTGTGCAGCTTGCCCGCGCGGTCGAGCTCGCCCAGGATGGCCATGATGCCGCCCGCGCGGTGCACATCTTCGATGTGGTACTTGTTGGTGTTGGGCGCCACCTTGCACAGCTGCGGCACCGAGCGCGAGAGGCGGTCGATGTCCCTCATCGTGAAGTCGATGCCTGCTTCCTGCGCGATCGCCAGCAGGTGCAGGATGGTGTTGGTGGAGCCGCCCATGGCGATATCGAGCGTCATCGCGTTCTCGAACGCCTTGAAGCCCACTGCACGCGGCAGCACGGTTTCGTCTTCCTGCTCGTAGTAGCGCTGGCACAGCTCGACGGCCAGACGGCCGGCGCGCTTGAAGAGCTGCTCACGATCCGAGTGCGTGGCCACGACCGTGCCGTTGCCCGGCAACGCCAGACCCAGCGCCTCGGCCAGACAGTTCATGGAATTGGCGGTGAACATGCCGGAGCATGAACCGCAGGTCGGGCACGCGGAGCGCTCGACCTCGGCCACCTCGGCATCGCTGACCTTGCTGTCGGCGGCCATCACCATGGCGTCGATCAGGTCGAGCTTCTTGATCTGGATGGTCTTGGAGCCATCCTGCGCAGGCACGGCCAGGCGCACCTTGCCGGCCTCCATCGGGCCGCCCGAGACGAACACGACAGGAATGTTCAGGCGCATCGCGGCCATCAGCATGCCCGGGGTGATCTTGTCGCAGTTGGAAATGCAGACCATCGCATCCGCGCAGTGCGCGTTCACCATGTATTCGACGGAGTCGGCAATCACCTCGCGGCTGGGCAGCGAGTACAGCATGCCGTCATGGCCCATGGCAATGCCGTCGTCCACGGCGATGGTGTTGAATTCCTTGGCCACGCCGCCAGCGGCCTCGATTTCACGTGCGACGAGCTGGCCCAGGTCCTTGAGGTGCACATGGCCGGGAACGAACTGCGTGAACGAGTTCACCACGGCGATGATCGGCTTGGAGAAATCGCCGTCTTTCATGCCGGTGGCGCGCCACAGCGAGCGGGCTCCAGCCATGTTGCGGCCGGCGGTGGAGGTCTTGGAACGGTATGCGGGCATCGTGGATACAGAAGGAGATACTTGAAAAATCGTAGCAGGCCCTCCGTGACTCCCTGGAGGCACGGACGGCTGACGTCGGATGCGCTGCAAATGCCTGCAGGACATCCTTCCATCGATCAGCCCATGCTGGCATGGCCCGCTGGTAACCGGGTCCTCTTGCTGAAGCGTCGACGGCGCATTGCCTTGTGGGCGGCCATCGGCGCATGGGGCGGAGCCTGTCGATTATGTCCCAGCCCTGGGCCGGGCCGCGCCGGACTGCGGGAGTCCTACCGCAGCCATCGGAGATGCCGTCAATCACGAAATAGGCGGCCGGGCACCGGACAGCCGCCGCTTCCGGGCCGGTGCTACAGGAAATTGCACAGCTTTACGGTACGGACATCCGGCCGCGGCGCATCCGCCGCATCATCAATCAGTCCATCCGCAGGGGTTCAGCGGCGCTGGCCGCGTCCCATGGCTTCCTTCGCGCGGTTGATGCGGTCCTGCTTGCGCTGGTCCATTTTTTCCATGGCCTTGCGCTTGCTGTACCCCGAGGCATCGGCCCAGGCCCACCATGCGGCGGTGACCGCGAACGGAGAAAGCACCCACCACCACGACCAATTGACCACGGGGCTCACTTCCAGATACTTCAGCAGGACCAGCAAGATACCCAGGGCCAATGTGTACACGGCAACTTCCTCCAGAAACGCTTTTGATTGAATGGGATGTCATGCGCCATAGGCACTTGCGGCTGAATCGCCACGATGCCCTTCGATTCTTGAAAGGGATCGCCGCACCATGTCAACCGCAATCACTACAATCGCATTAATCAGCAGTAACTGTAACCCACGGAAGATAGGAAAAGAAGATGAAGCGCTCCCTGATCACTCTGGCCATGACACTCGCCGTGGCCGCTCCTGCATTCGCCGACCAGGCGCTGGCAACGTCCAAGAACTGCATGGCCTGCCATTCTGTGGACAAGAAGCTGGTTGGCCCGTCCTTCAAGGACGTCGCGGCCAAGTATGCAGGCCAGGCCGGCGCTGCCGAAAAGCTGGCCAGCAAGATCACCAAGGGCGGCTCCGGCGTGTGGGGCCCTGTTCCCATGCCCGCCAATGCCCAGGTGAGCGACGCCGAAGCCAAGAAGCTGGCCGACTGGGTTCTCACCCTCAAGTAAGGCGATGGCGCCATCCTGCCGCCCTCGGGCGTGACAGGATCGAATACAAGCAAAAAAAGCCGCGCTGCCATCTGGCAACGCGGCTTTTTTACGCCCCAAATCAATCAATCAATCAAACTCATTCATCTCATGGCCGCACGACGGGCGAATCGATGCCACCTCCGTAGGGGCCGCCGGAATCGCCGCCAATGCCACTGCCGCCACCGCTGCTGCTTCCGGTCCGCTTGCGCAGTTGATCCTCCAACTGCCCCATGTAGGCAGCCGTCACATTCTCGACCTCCTGGGACCGCGCGGCGATGCGTGCCTCCATGGCGTCCATGCGCGCATTGAACAGGTCCTGCGACTGGCGCTGCTGGGTTTCCAGGAATTGGCGCAGTTCCGTGAAGCGCGACAACTCCGCCTTGTCGGCGAGATCGCGCTGGGATGTCATTTCCTTCACGTGACGCCGCGTCTCCAGCAGCACCGAGCCGTGCAGGCTTAGCACATAGGCCAGGAAGAACACGCACAACAGGATGGTCAGCCCCAGCATGATGGCTCCCAGCGGCGCGACGATATCGGTCACCCCCAGCGAAACCGTGGTGGGCGTCATCAGGGTGCTCCAGTTGAGCGCGGCCAGCGCCGCGATGGCAACGGTGATCAGAAGCAAAACAAGGGTTCTCAGATTCATATGGATATGTCCCTCTTTCAAAGCGTCAGCATGCCTGAAAGCACTGCGTGGGTGGAAGACCCGTTTTTATCCCATGAAGCCGGGCTTGTCGGCAAAAGAGGTGTTTTTCCGCCGAAGTCCTACAGCATCTTTGACAAAGTCTGACGAATACGACGCAGGGAGGCAATAAAAGGTGCTTTGCGGAATACCGGGTTGTTTGAGTCGCGTGACGAATGGACGTTTAGAGCTTGCGGTGAGAGTCTTCGTGTGGAGGTGCTGATATGGCCCCTCATACTTTGTTGCAAAGGCTTGCCGTACAGGCGTACTGTCAGCGCCTTTGCGTCGCGTCTGAGGGGCCATCTCAGCATTGGGGTGAACAGTTCGTGAAGTGCGCGCGTTGCTCAGGCTGTTGTTTGGAAAGCCTGGCGATCGATTCCTGCCATTCCTGATGAATCGATAAAAAACCCGCCAGGGTGAGTGGCGGGCTGGATTGAGCGTCTTGCGCCTCGAGCCGCGCGCGGCTCGTTCTGGATCAATTGGTTTCAGCCAATTGGTCCGGGCATGAAAGGGTTCTGGTGATCACTCACATGGCTGCGCCATATGAGTGATCACCGAATCCCGCAAGGCGCCCTTGCGCCCCGAGCCGCGCGCGGCTCGTTCTGGATCAATTGGTTTCAGCCAATTGATCCAGAATTGCGGGATTCTCCAAGGTGCTGGTGTCCTGGGTGATGGCTTCGCCCTTGGCCAGGGAACGCAGCAGGCGGCGCATGATCTTGCCGCTGCGGGTCTTGGGCAGGTTGTCGCCGAAGCGAATGTCCTTGGGCTTGGCGATCGGACCGATTTCCTTGGCGACCCAGTTGCGCAGTTCGGTGGCAATGGCCTTGGCCTCGTCGCCCGTCGGGCGGCCGCGCTTGAGCACCACGAAGGCGCAGATCGCCTCGCCGGTCACATCGTCCGGGCGGCCCACCACGGCGGCCTCGGCGACGAGGTCGGTCTTGGCAACCAGGGCGGATTCGATTTCCATGGTGCCCATGCGGTGGCCCGAGACGTTGAGCACATCGTCGATGCGGCCGGTGATGCGGAAATAACCCCGGTCCTCACTGCGCACCGCGCCATCGCCCGCCAGGTAGTAGCCCTTGAGCTCCTCGGGGAAGTAGCTCTTCTTGAAACGCTCGGGGTCGTTCCAGATCGTGCGGATCATCGCGGGCCAGGGCTTCTTGATCACCAGGATGCCGCCCGCCCCGTTGGCCATGTCATTGCCCGATTCGTCGACGATGGCTGCCGCGATGCCCGGCAGTGGCAGCGTGCACGAGCCCGGTACCAGCGGCGTTGCACCCGGCAGCGGCGTGATCACGTGGCCGCCGGTTTCCGTCTGCCAGAAGGTGTCGACGATGGGGCAGCGCTCCTCGCCCACATTGCGGTAGTACCACATCCAGGCTTCGGGGTTGATCGGCTCGCCCACGCTGCCCAGGATGCGCAGCGACGACTTGTTCCAGTTCTTCGGATGCACCTTCTCGTCCGAATCGGCCGCCTTGATCAGCGAGCGGATCGCCGTGGGGGCTGTGTAGAAGGTGGTGACCTTGTGGCGCTCGATCATCTCCCAGAAGCGGCCCGCGTGGGGATATGTGGGGATGCCTTCGAAAACGACCTGGGTCACGCCAGCCGCAAGCGGGCCATAGCACACATAGGTATGGCCGGTGATCCAGCCGATGTCTGCCGTGCACCAGAACACGTCGTCGGGCTTGGCGTCGAAAGTCCAGTCCATCGTGACCTTGGCCCACAGCACATAGCCGCCCGTGGCGTGCTGCACGCCCTTGGGCTTGCCCGTGGAGCCGCTGGTGTAGAGGATGAACAGCGGATGCTCGGCCTCCACCGGCACGGGCGCGCATTCGCTGCTCCGGCCCGCGAGGATTTCACCAAAGGTCTTGTCGCGGCCCGCCACCATGTTGCAGGCGGTTGGGGTGCGCTCGAACACGAATACATTCTTCACGCCCTCGCAGCCACCCGCGGCGATGGCCTCGTCCACGATGGCCTTGAGCGGCAGTTCCTTGCCGCCGCGCAGCTGGTAATTGGCGGTCACCACGGCCACGGCGCCCACGTCCACGATGCGCTCGTTCACGGCCTTGGCCGAGAATCCGCCAAACACCACGCTGTGGGTGGCCCCGATGCGTGCGCAGGCCTGCATGGCCACCACGCCCTCGATGGTCATGGGCATGTAGATCAGGACGCGGTCACCCTTCTTGATGCCATGGGCCTTGAGCGCGTTGGCGAACTGGCTCACGCGTGCCAGAAGCTCCTTGAAGGTGACCTTGGTGACCGCGCCGTCGTCGGCCTCGAAGATGATGGCGGTCTTGTTCTCGTTGGGTGTGCCGATGTGCTTGTCCAGGCAGTTGGCGCTCGCGTTGAGCTCGCCATCGGGAAACCAGCGGAAGAACGGCGCGTTGGACTGGTCCAGCGTCGTGGTGAAGGGCTTGGTCCACTGCACGTTCTCGCGTGCAAGGCGTGCCCAGAAGCCCTCGAAGTCTTTCTCGGCCTCGTCGCAGAGTGCCTGGTAGCCTGCCATGCCGGACACACGGGCTGCCTTCACAAAGTTATCGGCAGGCGGGAACACGCGGTTTTCCACCAGCACAGACTCGATCGCGCTCATAAACTTGTCTCCTGAGTTGACTTGACTTGTTCTCGATAATATCGAACGTCGCTCTTACGTCACCCTGACTCAGGTATTTCCGGGCAATTCAGGTTTTCCCGAGGTTCAGGATCTCGTTGGCACTGATGATGACCAGAGCGATTTCCTCGACGGACGCGCGTTTTTTCATGGCTTGCTCCCGTAGCATCTCATAGGCACGGTCCTCGCTTATCTGGTGCGAAGCCATGAGGATGGCTTTGGCGTCGGCTACGCGACGTTGCCCGAGCAGTTTGTTTTGCAGCTTGTGGATGTGCTGCTGCATTTGGCGATTTTCTTTGTGGATTTTGCGTGCCACCACCAAGGTGGACAGCAAGCCGAAAGAGCGGATGGGGGATGGCAAGATGGCTTGGGCTTTGAGCTCAAGCACCGCCGAGACGATGGTGGGATTTTCGTAGTTGACCACGGCCACCAAAGTCGGCGTCTGCTCGCCATGGGCCCAGTTCAAGTGCAGGTGCAGGCAGTCGGGCCGAACAGCCAGCAGCACGATGTCCGTCTCGGCCGGCAGGTGCTGCACCGGAGGCCAGAGAGTTTGCACCTGGCAGCCGATGCGCTGGAGTTGCTGGGCCAGCAGGTTGCCGTCTGCGTCATCGGGGTGCATGAGCGTGATTTTGAGCTGGCGCAGCTCTTTGAGGTGCGGCGAGGTGGCTCTAAGCTGCGGGCGGTTCACGCTCAGATCTCCAGCTTGGCGGTCCAGTCGCCCAGCGAGTGGGTGACAAGGTAGGGATCGGGCGAGACGGCGCGGGTCGCTTCGCGCAGGATCGTGAAACCGCCTTGCGCGTTGCTGCGCCCTATGCGGGGGTAGAGCCAGGTGTGGTGGTTGCCGGGGTCGATTCGTACACGCCCCTGGGGCGCGTCGAATTCGCTGCCCAGCAGGTGCGGCAGCAATTCGCTGATGGTGTCACTGCCAGTTTTGCGGAACGCGTTGGCAAACAGGTGCATTTGAAAGTAAGACGCTTCCCAGCACAAGTTGGGGCGGCAGTCGTCGCCAAACAGTTTTTTGAGGCTGGCCAAGCAGCGTTGGTTGGCCACCGACTGGATAGATTGAAAGTAAGGCGCCGAGGTGAAGTGCCCGGCCGCTACGTCAAAGCCCATTTGCGCGATTTCCGCCTCGGAGGTGGTAAGGCTGGCGATGGGTATCTCCTTGGGGTTGAACCCTGCGTCGGCGTACGCGCGGTACAGCTGAGCGGTAGAGTCGCCCACCACCGTGGAGAAGATAAAGTCGGGGCGCTTGTTGCGTACGTCTTCCATGACGGCGCGGTAATCGACCTCGGTCGCCATCAGCGGCAGGTAGCGCTCGCCCAGGATTTCGCCTTCGGGGTGTTGCAACACCAGCTCACGCATGATGCGATTGGATTCGTAGGGGTAGATGTAGTCCGAGCCGATAAGGTAGACGCGTGCACCGAAACTGCTGGTCATGAAGTCGGCTAACTGCACGCTGTTCTGGTTGGGTGCCGCGCCGGTGTAGATGATGTTGGCCGAAAATTCAAAGCCTTCATAGAGTGTGGGATAGAAGAGCAGTTTGTTCCATTTCTCCACCACGGGCAGTACTGCTTTGCGGCTGCTGGACATATAGCAGCCAAAGATGGTGTTGACTTTTTCCTGCACGATCAACTCCTCGGCCAATGGTGCAAAACGGCTCGGAGTGGAGGCAGGGTCGCGGCGGACTGCTACTAGCTCGCGGCCAAGCACGCCTCCGGCGCGGTTGATCTCGTCAATGGCCAGCAATGTGCCTTGCAACTGCGATTGGCCGATGGTGGAGGTGGTGCCGGTTTCCGAAAAAAGTATGCCTACGCGCAAGGGGTCGTTGTTAACCAAAGCCTGCCTCCTGTTCTTGTCCAGATACTGAATTTTTCAGAGTTGCGGGCATGATTGCTTTGTCTGAAATGGTCAACAATGAGCTTAGCGCAGTCTCTGCCTGGACGCCACTATCCGCATGCCCTGTTGGGACAGTTGGCTGGTCAGCGTCCTGCGGCAAGGCGAGCGCTCATGCGTGTCAGGCGGGGCACGAGCTGACTGGCCTCCTCGGCAATGCCGTAGTTGCGCCAGCCGAAGATGTGGCGAACATAGCTGTCGGCTTTCGCATCGACTGCCAGGCAGCACACGCGCACGCCAGCGCGTTGGGCTTGCTGCACCGCCTGGCGGGCATCTTCAATCAGATACTGCTTGTCGTGCACGTCTACATCGGCGGGGGCGCCGTCGGTAACAACCAGCAAAGTGCGCTGGCCTTCGGGCTCGCCTTGTAGCAGACCGCCGGCATGGCGCAATGCAGCCCCCATGCGGGTGGAATAGCGCCCTCGCACCGCCTGGATCATGGCCGCTGACGCGCCGTTGTGCGGTTGTCCGAAGTCGAGCAAACGGTAGTAGTTCACCTCGGCTCGGGAGTTGGAAGAGAAGGCGTGAATGGCGAGGCGATCGGTGCCGCGCACGCTCGACTGTGCCAACAGCAAAGCGGCTTGTTTTTCGATATCGAGAAGACATTGGCCGCCAGGGCCGATATCGTTGACTGATTCCGAGATGTCCAACAGCACGAGCATGCTGGTCGGGCGCGGGCCTTTGCCAGCGCGCAGGAAAAGGCGCGGATCGGGGCGCAGGTTCAGGCGCCGGTCAACCTGGATCTCGATGGCTGCATTGAGGTCGACGTCATCGCCCTCCCACTGGCGGCGTAAGCGGTAGCGCCTGTCGAGTTGGCGCGCGTTGGGCAGTGTCAGACTGTCCACCCGGGTGTTGGCCGGAAGACGTGCTTCGACTACCTGGCTCAGCCCTTGCCAGCCTGGAAGCTTCTCGATCACCGTACACCAGTCGGATTTCATGCGCTCAATTTTGCGGTCCCACTCGGGGTAGTGGAAACGGGCGATTTCGTAGTCTTGGGCAGAGGGCGGCTCCGGCGCCGTATCGGGCACGGTATTGGCTTGGGCCGGTGGCGGGCGGGCGCCAGGTTGCGCTACCGAGAGTGCTTGGTCGACATTGGCTTCGGATTCGGGGTGCTCCCAGAGGTAGCTGTTGTCATCGCGATAAAGCGTTGGGGGTGCATAGTGCTGCGGATCCATGCGTACACGCATCTGCCCCAGGTCGTTGGCAAGAATGGAAGATGCGGCTCTAAACGCGGCGTAGTCCTCCAGCCCATGGGTTTGAGCAGCGCGCTCGAATAGCTCTCTGGCTTTGTTGATCCAATGGTTGGTGCTGTGGCTATCGGTCAGGAGCAAGATGCGGTCGAGTCGAGCCATGAACGCGGTGAAGCTCAGGTTCGAGCCTTCCGGCTCCGGCGCGAGCTGCTCGCTGAACCAGCTGCGCACGCCGGGGTAGTCGCGCAGCAAAAGACGCTCGACACGGGCGTCTTCCACCGCAGACACCACCGTCAAGCCCATAGGTTTCAAGACCTGGCTAGGTTGGCGTGCAGGTGAGTGCCGCAAGTGTGCAGCGGCGTGCGCCACCATGGCCTCGTGCCTGCGTTGGCGCTGCGCGGCATCCAGATCAGGCAGTGCAGGCAAAAGGATCTGAACGGTTGACGCCTCGTTGAGATGGACGTTGGTGCCTGATGGAGCTCGTGGCAGCACAATGGTACGTGCCGCCGCTGCGGGCTTGGCCGCAGCGGCACCCAGCAGGCCTGAGCCGGTGACCGGCGCTGATGCGCTGGACGTTTGTAACGGTTGCACTTGCACTCGCATCAGTGCCAAGCCGGAAGCCAGCATCGCCAGGCGCTCGTAATCATGGGCCTCGTCATTGATCCAGGCCGGTGGTGATGTCGCCAGCTCAGCATTGCGGACAGTTGGCGCTTGGGAAGAGACCATGGTCGCTCGCCTTTCAGTTGCCAAACTGCGCTTGCACCAGCTTTTTCAGCGCCGCGGTAGTATCCGGGTCGTCGGTCAGCGCCAAGGTGATCGTCATGTCGCAGCTGTCAGCGGGCGAGACGCCATCGCGCATCAGCAGACCGGCATAGATGAGCATGCGGGTGGATGCGCCTTCGTCCAGTCCGCGGTTCTTGAGTTCGCGCGTGCTGTGGGCCAAGGCAACCAGGCGCTGTGCCCGTGCGCGGTCAATGCCCGCTTCGTGGGCGACGATGTCGGCTTCGGTGCTGGCATCGGGATAGTCAAACTCCAAAGCAGCAAAGCGCTGACGGGTGGAGGGCTTCATGTCCTTGGCGCTGCTTTGGTAGCCCGGGTTGTACGACACCACCAACTGGAAGTCGGGGTGGGCTTGCACCACTTCACCCTTTTTGTCGAGTGGCAGTACACGGCGAGCGTCGGTGAGAGGGTGAATGACCACCGTGGTGTCCTGCCGTGCCTCAACCACTTCGTCGAGATAGCAGATACCGCCGTAGCGCACGGCCATCGTCAGTGGCCCGTCGTGCCAGGCCGTACCATCGGCATCAAGCAGATAACGGCCCACCAGATCGGAGGCAGTCATGTCTTCATTACATGCCAAGGTGATGAGCGGGCGTTGGAGCGCCCAGGCCATGCGCTCGACAAAGCGAGTTTTACCGCATCCGGTTGGGCCTTTGAGGATGAGCGGCATGCGGTGACGATAGGCTTGCTCGTAAAGCTCTATCTCGTTGCCCGCCGGGCGGTAGAAAGGCTCATGCGTCAGGCGGTAATCGGCCAGCGGGTCCGCGCCGGCAACGGCGTGCAGAGGGATTTTTGCATTCATCGAGTTCACCATTTCCCCATCAATATCATCAAGCCCGGTATCCAGCAGGTGACTACGCCTACCAGCACGGTATAGCCCGCGAGAAAGCGCAGTGGCCTGCCCAGGCCGAGAGCTACAAAGAAGAAGAACCACAGGCTCGCCCATACCAGCCACATAGCGATCACGCGCATATCACCTGCGGATGCAGCGAAAGCCAGCGCGCTGATTGCAACAAACAGGCAATACCAGCCCAACCCGACACCCTTGAGGCCCCACCACTGAACAACAGCCAGGTAGAGGTAGGTAAAGGCAAACAGGAGGCCACCAGCAGCAGCGAAAAAGTCGGGATCGGCGCCTGCTCGCAGGATGCCGATGGCATTGATGAACAAGGCCAGCAGACCGACCAGCAGATTGAATGGCGCCGAGTCGCGCGGCTCGAAGCGCCCACTCAGGCCGACGCCATTGACCACCAGTACCGCACCAATGAAGAACAATGCAAGGCCTAACATAAGAAGAGTCCTTTGCTTGGAAGATGGATGTCGCACCTGCGGTGGCCGCCGAGCCATGCACAGCGGCCACTGAGCGAAGCGACTTAACGGTGTTTGGGCGCCTCGTTGGGAATGCCTTCGATCGGGCATTCGGGAGTTCCCACCGTAGAGCGGGTGAATGACTCGACCATTTCGCGGGTCCCCTCAGGGTCGTTGATCCACTGGCTGTAGAAGCTGTAGGGGCAAGCGGCCACGCCCTTGTCGCCATCGCCCGAGTTGATGAGGCCGGTGTAGCCTCGGTGCACCAGTTTGAAAAGGTGGTTTTGCGACTGGCCGTTTTTGCGCGCATCGCGGATCAGCGATTTGGAGAGCTCGGCGTACTGGATTCCCATCTCCTCTTCGCCCGTCTCGCCCAGCGTGCGTCCGTCAAAGCCGATGATGGCCGAATGCCCAAAGTACGAATACACACCGTCAAAGCCCGCCGCATTGGCCACTGCCACATAGGTGTTGTTCATGAAAGCCATGGCCTTGGACACCAAAATCTGCTGCTCCTTGGCTGGGTACATATAGCCCTGGCAACGGATGATCAGCTCGGCGCCACGCATGGCGCAGTCACGCCAGATTTCCGGATAGTTCCCGTCGTCGCAGATGATCAGGCTGATCTTCAAGCCTTTGGGGCCTTCACTAACGTAAGTGCAGTCGCCCGGATACCACCCTTCCACGGGCACCCAGGGCATGATCTTGCGGTACTTTTGCACAATCTCGCCTTGATTGTTCATCAGGATCAAGGTGTTGTAGGGCGCTTTGTTGGGGTGCTCTTCGTGGCGCTCGCCGGTCAGCGAAAACACGCCCCAGACATTGGCTTTGCGGCAGGCGTCAGCGAAGATGGCAGTCTCTTCGCCAGGGATGGCCGAGGCGGTGTCGTACATCTCCTTGGAGTCATACATGATGCCGTGCGTGGAATATTCGGGAAAGATAACCAGATCCATCCCTGGCAGGCCTTGCTTCATACCCACCAGCATGTCGGCAATTTTTCGGCAGTTGTCCAGCACTTCGGCCTTGGTGTGCAGACGTGGCATCTTGTAGTTCACGACTGCTACGCCTACGCAATCATTGCTGCTCGAAATATCTCCGTGTCTCATGGCGGTGCTCCTAAGTGTAGAGGTCAATAAAGGACTGACGCATTCGGCCGAGCAGTGTTGGACACAGACCGTTCCACCTTCGCGGGCAAAGCTCCGCCAACGGACGCAGGTCCGTGATGAAACACTTTGATGCGAATAAAGCGCACAACAAAAAAGCCCGAAGCGATTCACGAGTGAATCGGTTCGGGCTCTGTTGCCGGACATCTGCGCTGACGACTTTGGCAGCTGATGTCGAAATGGAAGAACAATCTGTGCGGCGACTGCTCGCCGTGCCGTATTTATATCAGTGCGGTTTTTTTATTTTTATCGAACATGTCCGTATTGCAGCGGCTGAACTATGGTGTTAGACCATGGCCCAATCCAAGTAGGCACCTCGATGCCTTGCCAGCATGCAACGTGTGCGGCCAGTATCTGAACCGACCGCGACTGCGGCGCACCGGCGGCAAGGCATCGATCAGTTGCTCGAACACTTGATCATTGCCCGGGACGCATCTGGCGGCACCGGCAGATCGATCCCTGTCTCTGGTGGCGGCAATTCGCGTAGCAGATTCCAGAAGCCCCCGTACGGCATCCTGAATCAGAAATTACCCGGGAATTTTCAATATATTTCCGAACCCTTGCACACGCATTTCACGCGCCGTGCGGGTACATACAACACACTCATATCCCTCACCTATACAGCCGACAATGCCGAGCAAATTCAATGCGCAGCATGCTGCCCTGCGCCCGCTTCCCAACATCATCTTCGCCAGCCGCTGGCTGCAGCTGCCGCTGTACCTGGGCCTCATCGCCGCGCAGGGCATCTACGTTTACCATTTCTGGGTGGAGCTCATCCACCTCATCGAAGCGGCCTTCGGAAGCGCGGATGCGCTGCAGAAGCTGGTAACCAGCATCGGCTACAAGTCGGGCACCGAGGTCACCTCGCTCAACGAGACCATCATCATGCTGGTGGTGCTGGCGCTGATCGACGTGGTGATGATCTCCAACCTGCTGATCATGGTGATCGTGGGCGGCTATGAAACCTTCGTGTCGCGCCTGAACCTGGAAGGACATCCGGACCAGCCGGAGTGGCTGAGCCATGTGAATGCTTCGGTGCTGAAGGTGAAGCTCGCCACGGCGATCATCGGCATCAGCTCGATCCATCTGCTCAAGACATTCATCAACGCAGACAACTATTCCGATCGCGTGCTGATCGCCCAGACCGCCATCCACATCGCCTTCCTGCTGAGCGCGCTGGCCATTGCCCTCACGGACCGGCTGCTGAGCCATTCGCACGGCGGCGGCAACAAGCCCCACTGATCCGTCACGCCACGCCGGGCAAGGCGTGGCGGCTCTCACGCGGACGCGGGAATCTTCTCGCGCAACTGCTTGGCCGTTTCCTTGGCGCGGTCGTTCTCCGCGCGCAGACGCGCCAGTTCCTCGGGGCTCACGCGCTCGACATTCGAGTAGTCGAGCTTCCATTCCCAATCCGCGCTCCACACCAGCGGCGATTGCACCGTGGTGCGCGCAGCGGGAGCGGACTCCAGGACGCGCAGCGCGAGCTCCAGCGTTTCGCGCCGGGACGCGGCATCGTGCGGTCGGCCCGCGGCATTACCGAGCGGAAAATCCGAAAACAGGAAGCGCGGCACGCCGACATACTCGACAATGTCCTTGGCGCAGCCCATGACGACCGTGGGAATACCGGCCTCCTCGAGCGCACGCGCGGTGAGCGACAGGGTCTGGTGACAGATGGGGCAGTTGGGCACCAGCACCGCGACATCCGCGCCATCCTCCTTGCAACGCTGGACGATGCGCGGGATGTCCACCTCCAGCGTATGGCGCTGGCTGCGATTGGTCGGCACGCCGTGGAAATGCCTCGCCAGCCTGCCGATCCGCCCCTGCCGCACGAACTCGCGCATCAACGGCAGCGGAAACCAGCAGTTGCTGTCTTCCATCGACGTATGCCGGCGGTCGATTCCCACGTGGGAAATGCGCAGATCGTGGTCCATTGCGGTATCACCCGCATAGGGTTCGTAGAACTTGGCCGCCGCATTGTAGGGAGCGCCCGGCCCCTGCGGTCCCTTGTCGGGCTGGAAGGGTGCAGCCGTGGTCAACAGGGCCACGGTGCTGTCCGCGAGGGGCTTCGTCAGGGCCGTGAACGGCACCTTCGCATAGTGCGAGTAGCGATAGGGGTTGCCGTAGCCCAGGGCCAGGTACCAGTCGCGTGTGCGCTGCATGTAGGGAACCGGCGAGTCGCCCGGATGGGCCATTCCAAGACCCTCTCCGGATTCGGCATTCGCCTCCTCGACACTCGGCAGTTTCGGTGTGCCGCTGCTGTTCATGGCTTCATCTCCCACAATCGTTGGCATCAGACCTGCGCCATGCCGGCCTGTCTTGCAATGGTTTTGAACCGCTGTATCTGCTGCTGGATCTGCGCCGTGACCTCCGCGGGAGTCTGCAGCATGAGCTCACCGCCCAGGCTCTCGTCGGCAAAGCGCCGGGCTTCTTCGGTCTGCTTGATCTTTTCCACCGCCTGCGCCAGTGTCTGGCGCATGGCCTCGGGCGTGCCCTTCTTCACGAAGAATCCCACCCAGCTGTAATGGTCGTATTCAGGATAGCCGCACTCACGCACGGTCCGGAGCGCCGGAACGGCATGATGGCGCTCCACGCTGGTGATCGCGAGCGGCCTGATCTTGCCCGCCTTGATGCTGGAGACAGCCCCGCCCCAGTCGAGCAGCGCGGCCTGCACCTGGTCGCCCATCAGGTCCGACATGAGCGGTGCCTGCCCCTTGTAGGGAATGTCCTGGAACTTCGCGCCCGAAAGGCTCGCCAGGTAGGCAGCCCCGAGCTGGTAGCCCTGCGAATAGGTGCCCACGCTGACCGTCTCCTGCTTCGAGCGCGCGATCAGGTCCTCGAGCGAGCTGATCGGCGAGCCCGGCGAGACGGCATACACTGCCGGTCCCCGGTACAGCCCGGCAACAGGCACGAAATCGTTCACCGAATCATAGGAAATGTCCTTGAGCATGACGGGATTCACCACCATCAGCGAGATGTTGCCGAGCAGCACGGTGTAGCCGTCCGCCGCAGCCCCCTTCACGGCCGAGATCGTGATCAGCCCGTTGCCGCCGGGCTTGTTTTCCACCACGAAGCTCGCGCCCAGCAGCTTGCCCGCGCGTTCGCCAAAGAAGCGCGCCGCGGTGTCCGAGCCGCTGCCCGGCGTGAACGGAACGATCACACGCACCGGCTTGCCCGCGAACTCGCCCTGGGCGAATGCATCCCTGAGCAGCGTGGCCCCCAGGGCCATGAGCGCCGACGTGCGCAAGGCCTCGCGGCGGGACATCATCGAAGGCGGGAACTCGTGTCGCATGGGCAGGACTCCTCGAATGGAAAGGTACGGTGGATCAAAACAATGGCGGGCGCCCCGTCGGCAGGCAGGCGCTTCGTTCGCCCGATGCCGCCGCATGGCCCCCGGGGTCACGCCGGAGGGAGCCCAGCACCTCCTCGGTGTGCTGCCCCAGGTACGGTGCGGGCGAATGGATCAGGCCGCCCCCGCCCTCCTCGCTCCCCAGGTGGAAGCCCGGGCCGACCATGGCATGCGTCCCCAGGTTGGAGGTCACCTGTTGCAGCGCCCGTCGCGACCGGAGTTGCGGGTGCTCGACGATCTCCTCGATCGAGAACACGCGCGCACAGGGCACATCGGCCTGGTTGAGCAGCGGCTCCCAGTAGGCGGGTGAACGCGTGCCGAACGCCGACTCGATGATTTCCCTGAGTTCCTTGCGGTGCTCATAGCGCCTGAACCAATCGGCAAAGCGCTCGTCGCCCAGCACGTCCTCGCGATCCAGCACATGGAACAGCCGCTGGAATTGCGGCTCGGTCAGCGCCGCGAGCACGATGAAGCCGTCCCCGCAGCGGAAGCGATCCGCGGTCGGCTTGCGGCTCATCGACAGATTGCCCACCTGGCGCTGCGGCGTGCCCGAGACGGTGTAGTCGGCCACCTGCGTGGACAGGAAGCTCAGGCTTGCGTCCAGCATGGACACATCCACATGCTGCCCCCGGCCGTTCTGCGTGCGCTGGTACAGGGCCGCAGCCACCGCGAACGCGGCCGTCATGCCGCTGAGCACGTCGCACAGGGCAAAGCCCGCCCGCATGGGGCCGTGTTCGGGTTCGCCCGTGATCGACATGAGGCCCGACATGGCCTGGATCTTTCCGTCGAAAGCCGGTGCGGCGCGCTCCGGCCCGGTATGGCCAAAGCCGGAGATCGAGCAATAGATGAGCCGCGGGTTGACCCTTGCGAGCACCTCGTATCCGAGGCCCAGCTTGTCCATCACGCCGGGACGGAAGTTCTCCCACACGATGTCTGCCTCGCTCACTATCTGGCGGACAGCCTCGACGGCGGCCGGCTGCTTGAGATCGAGGACCACGCTCTTCTTGTTGCTGTTGACCGCCATGAAGGCGGGTGCCATCCCGCTCTTGGCCAGGTCGCGGTGCATGGTGGTGGTGCGCGCATCGTCCCCGGTGGGTGGTTCGATCTTGATGACTTCCGCCCCCTGCAGGGCGAACTGGTGGGTGGCGTAGGGCCCCGCCAGAAAGCGCGTGAAGTCCAGGATCCGGATGCCGTGAAAAGGTGAGTTCATGGCGATGATGTATTGAACTGCGGGTCGCCTGATGGGCGGGCTGAAGTTTATTGTTCTATTTATTGGAACGTCATTTCATATTTATCATTCTAGGGATCACGCAGAACGAGTCAACCGCCTCACCGACGGTGTTTACCCTGCAGCGCCACGGAAGCTCGGCCGCTACCTGGAAAGCTCCGATCCAGCCACTTTTCAGGGCAGAAGAGAGGCGAACAGCCATGATCGGCACATCCAGATTCGCGATACCGGCAATACGCGGCAACTTCCTCATCGAAGTCACACGATGACATCCTGATGACAACCTTTAAGTAGATACCCGAAGATTTTTGGTCCCCGGACCTTTGACTTTTAAAGATTAAATAGTTATAATTGCGGAATGTTTCACAACCTGCAACGCAGGTAATTCGTCTCCTCGAGGCGAATTTCCCCGTCGGATCGCGGTTCACACGGTGAACGTCATATCCGGCTCTCGGCCGAAGTTCCGGCCCTGATGCCTCTGGCACCCACAGGTCTTGCAGACCTTGTCCATGGTGCCGGCGCCATTGCAGAAGTCCTCAACCAGACCTCTTCTGCGGCGCACACAGACTCTTGCGCAGCACGCATGACTGCCATTCGAGTCGATCTCAGGTCACATTGCTCGTGTCCGCCCTCTCCTGTCCGGAGATGGTGGGGCCTTCCGGGTTCCGTTCGCCATCTTCGGTTCACAGTGCATCAGGGAATTGCGGTTTCTCGCGCAACGCTTTTTCTTTTTCGCGTTGCCAACGCTTCGGCCATCGTGCCTTGGCCGCTGCATTGGCGGCCGGGGTGAGTTCAACCGAAGGCAATGCTGAAAAATATCCATTGCCGCCAGGCCCTCGTGGCTGCGTGCGGCGACCGATGGATATTTTTCAGTGGGGCCTTGACCAGGAAGGACCCACAACGTGGCCAAACAAGTAGTTATCGATCATGTCTTCAAAGTCTTCGGCGACGAGCCGAAGACTGCGCTCGCGCTCGTCCAGCAAGGCCTGAGCAAGCAGGAGATCCTTGCCCGCACCGGCCAATCCATCGGCGTATTCGACGCCAACTTCACCATCGAGGCGGGCGAAATCTTCGTCGTCATGGGCCTCTCGGGTTCGGGCAAGTCGACGCTGGTGCGCATGCTCAATCGACTGATCGAGCCCACCGCCGGACGCATCCTGGTGGATGGCGAGAACATCAACACGCTCAGCGACAAGGACCTGCGCGCACTGCGCCGCAAGGACATCTCGATGGTGTTCCAGTCGTTCGCGCTGATGCCGCACATGAACGTGCTGGACAACACCGCGTTCGGCCTCGAGCTCTCCGGCATCGACCGCGCCGAGCGACAGCGCGCGGCACAGGAGGCGCTCGAGCAAGTGGGCCTGGGAGCCTGGGGCCAGAGCTACCCCGACGAACTCTCCGGCGGCATGCAGCAGCGCGTCGGGCTGGCGCGGGCCCTGGCCTCCGATCCATCGATCCTGCTGATGGACGAGGCGTTCTCCGCACTCGACCCGATCATCCGCACCGAGATGCAATCCGAGCTGCTGCGCCTGCAGCAGATCAAGCGCCGCACCATCGTCTTCATCTCCCACGATCTGGACGAGGCCATGCGCATCGGCGACCACATCGCCATCATGAAGGACGGCCATGTGGTGCAGGTGGGCACGCCCGACGAGATCCTGCGCAACCCCGCCAATGACTATGTGCGCGACTTCGTGCGCGGTGTGGATGCGGCTGCCGTGTTCAAGGCGGCCGACATCGCGCGCCAGGCGCTCACCGTGGTGTCGGAACACGAGGACCGCGGCTGCCGCTCGGCGCTGCGCCTTCTCGAGGACTCCGACCGCGATTACGCCTATGTGTTGAATGCCCGCAAGCGTTTCCTCGGCGTGGTGTCCTCGCAGTCGCTGCGTGACGCCCTGCAGGGCCACCAGGGCATGCTGGGCCTGAAGCACGCCTTCATTCCCGGTGTGCAGCCACTGGCCAGCACCACACCAGTGGCCGAACTGTTCGGCCCCGTGGCCGCGAGTCCCTTCGCATTGCCGGTGGTGGACGACGACGGCAAGTACCTGGGCGTCGTCAGCCGCACCACGATGCTGAAGTTCCTGGACCGCGACACCCCTCCCGTGCCGCCTCCGCAGAAGGAAATTCCCACGATCACACTGAACACGCCGGCCCCTGCGACCCATGCCGCGCCACAACCATAAGGAGGCCGAGAACATGAGTGAAAAAATCACAGTCGCACAGAACATGACGGACAGCAGCAGCACCGCGATCGATCCGTGGGCAGCCGCCACGGAAAGCACACCGGTCGATACGGCGCAGCAGGCAGCGGACGCAGCCGCTGCAGCCTCCGTCGACCCGTGGGCCGACAGCGCGGCAGCCAATGCCCCCGCCGTCGATGCGGACCCCTGGAGCTCGGCGAGCGCAGCGGATCCGGGTGCAGGCTCCGACTGGCTGGATGCCGCGGCGAACGGAGCCCAGGGGATTTCGGTGCCGACGGACGACGGCGGCATCGCCCAGCTGTGGCACCAGGTCACGTCCAGCGGACAGCATGTTCAGGGCTGGATCAACGACGGCCTGACATGGGTGGTCGATCATTTCCGTCCGTTCTTCCAGGGCGTTCGCATGCCCATCGATGCCACGCTCAACGGCGTGACGGATGCGCTGCTTGCAGTGCCATGGCCCGTGCTCATCGCCATCATTGCGCTGTTCGCATGGCAGTTCGCCGGCCGCGCGCTGGCCATCGGCACCGCCGTGTCGCTGCTCGCCGTTGCCATGCTCGGCATCTGGCCCGATGCCATGGTGACGCTGGCGCTGGTGCTCACCTCGCTGCTGTTCTGTGTCGTCATCGGCCTTCCCGCCGGCATTGCGCTGGCTTCAAGCGACCGTGCGCAGCGCATCACCCGCCCGTTCCTCGACGCCATGCAGACCACGCCCGCTTTCGTGTACCTGGTGCCTGTGGTGATGCTGTTCGGCATCGGCAACGTGCCCGGCGTGATCGTGACCATCGTGTTCGCGCTGCCGCCGCTGATCCGGCTCACCAACCTGGGCATCCGCCAGGTGCGACCCGACCTGATCGAAGCCAGCCGCGCATACGGCGCATCTCCCATGCAACTGCTGTGGAAGGTGCAACTGCCGCTCGCAATGCCATCGATCATGGCCGGCATCAACCAGGCGTTGATGCTGTCGCTGTCGATGGTGGTGATCGCCTCGATGATCGCCGTGGGCGGTCTCGGCCAGATGGTGCTGCGCGGTATCGGCCGCCTCGACATGGGTCTCGCGACGGTTGGCGGACTGGGCATTGTGCTGCTCGCCATCGTGCTCGATCGCATCACGCAGGCCATGGGTGAGCCCAAGCGCGGCGGTGTCCATTGGTGGCACACCGGGCCGGTCGGCCTCGTGCGGCGCATGCTGCGCAGCAAGCCTGTACAGGCACCGCGACAGGAAGACGCCGTAGTCGAAACGAAGGCCAGGCTCGCCTGAGGGCGCCGGACCTGCCCGATCCCCCCATCGGTCCTCTCCTGCCCTGCCGGAGAGGACGTGAAGACACACAACCACCACATCAAGGAGAACAACGCATGCCATTCAACGCCACCTCAAGCGGCACCCCGCTCACCCGCGCCCTGCGCACCGGCATCGTGGCCGCAGCGCTCGCCGCGGCGGGTACGGCGGGCTTCGCTGCCGACCTGCCCGGCAAGGGCGTGAAGGTGCAGCCGCTCAAGAGCTCGATCGCAGAGGAAACCTTCCAGACGCTGCTGGTGATGAAGGGCCTCGAGAAGCTGGGCTACGACGTGCAGCAGATCAAGGAAGTGGAGTACCCCACCGCCCACATCGCGCTTGCCAACGGCGACGCCACCTTCATGGCCGACCACTGGAATCCGCTGCATGCCGACTACTACAAGAATGCCGGCGGAGATGCGAAGCTGTATCGCAAGGGCATCTTCTCGGCCAACGCCGCGCAGGGCTACCTGATCGACAAGAAGACCGCCGACGAACACAAGATCACCAACATCGGCCAGCTCAAGGACCCGAAGATCGCCGCACTGTTCGACGCCGATGGCGATGGCAAGGCCGATCTCACCG
This sequence comes from Diaphorobacter ruginosibacter, assembly GCF_014395975.1. Taxonomy (NCBI): domain Bacteria; kingdom Pseudomonadati; phylum Pseudomonadota; class Betaproteobacteria; order Burkholderiales; family Comamonadaceae; genus Diaphorobacter; species Diaphorobacter ruginosibacter. Next base: position 3,562,394 of record NZ_CP060714.1, read on the forward strand.
GCTGCACTCCGGGCTGGGGCTGCGAGGCGATGATCGAGCACCAGCTCACCGCCTACAAGCTGCGCGACACCGTCACGCACAAGCAAGGCACGTACTCGGCCCTGATCGCCGACACCATCACGCGCTACAAGGCCGGCAAGCCCATCCTGTACTACACCTGGACGCCCTACTGGGTGAGCAACGTGCTCAAGCCCGGCAAGGACGTGGTGTGGCTCGAAGTGCCCTTCTCCGCCCTTCCCGGCGAGCAGTCGGGCACCGACACCAAGCTGGCCAATGGCAAGAACTACGGCTTCATCGCCAACCACCAGCAGATCGTCGCGAACCGCGCATGGGCCGAGAAGAACCCGGCCGCTGCCAAGTTCTTCGAGGTCGTCAAGCTGCCGGTGGGCGACATCAACGCACAGAACTTCCTGATGAGCCAGGGCCAGAACTCCCAGGCCGACATCGAACGCCACACCAATGCCTGGATCGGCGCACACCAGAAGCTGTTCGACGGCTGGATCGATCAGGCCATGGCGGCAGCCAAGCCCTGACCTTCCTGTCTGCCTGCGGCCGGTACGGGAGCTCCTGGCCGCCGCAGAAAACATCCCCTCGCGCCGCGCCGGTGATCCTCGCCGGCGCGGCGCGACGCTTTGTGGCGGCGTCCTTCACCGCACTTCGCCGCCCTTTCACTCATCCAACGCTGACAAGGAGACTCCACCCGGATGACCAAGACAATGAACACATCCCGCAACCGACGCCAGATCCTCCAACGATTCCTGTGCGTGAGCGCCATCGCATTCGGGCTCGGCACGGCGACCGCCATGGCTGCCGCGTCCGACCTGCCGGGCACGGGCGTCACCGTCACGCCCGTGAAAAGCAACCTGGCCGAGGAAACCTTCCAGACGCTGCTGGTGATGCGGGCACTGGAGAAGCTCGGCTACACCGTCAAGCCCTATGAGGAACTGGAGTACCCGCTGGCCCATATCGCCGTGGCCAACGGAGATGCCACCTTCATGGCCAATCACTGGAACCCGCATCATGCCGAGTTCTACAAGGCGGCCGGCGGCGACGCGAAGCTGTACCGCAAGGGCGTGTATGCGTCCGGCGCGGCGCAGGGCTACATGATCGACAAGAAGACGGCCGACCGGTACGGCATCACCAGCATCGCGCAACTGGCCGACCCCAAGCTGGCAAAACTCTTCGACTCGGATGGCGACGGCAAGGCCAACCTCGTCGGCCCGAATGCCGGCTGGGGCGGCGAGGCCGTGGTCTGGCATCAGCTCGATGTGTTCAAGCTCAAGGACACAGTGAGCTACACGCAGGGCAACTATCCCGCACTGATTGCCGACACGCTCGCGCGCTTCAAGCAGGGCAAGCCCGTGCTGTATTACGCATGGACGCCGTTCTGGCTCAGCAACGTGCTGCGGCCCGGCCAGGAAGTCGTGTGGCTCGAGGTTCCGTTCTCGTCGATGCCCGGCGTGCAGGCAGGCACCGACACGCAGTTGCCTAACGGCAGGAACTACGGCTTCCCGCTCAACAACGAGTACATCGTGGCCAACAGGGCATGGGCCGGGAAGCACCCGGCCGCCGCGCACCTGTTCGCGAACATGAGCATCCCCATCAACGACATCAGCACGCAGAACCGGCTGATGCACGACGGGCAGAACAAGGCCGCCGACGTGGAGCGCCATGTGGACGCCTGGATCAAGGCGCACCAGAGGACCTTCGACGGCTGGATCGCCGAGGCGACGGCCGCCGGCAACGCAGCGAAGGTCGCCACAAAGTGACCTCATTTGCTACGGGTTGCTAACAAATCACACAGAAATGGCGAATTGAGCAGACAAATGGGCGAATGGCTCCCCGGCCGGCCCATTTTCTCCGGCCTCTTCCGTAGCGAGGCCTTAGCATGTGAAGCTGTTACCGCTTCCCACAGGATCTGGCCCCTCACATGCGCCGACTTTCGCTTCAGACCAAAGCCTTTATCGCCCTCACCATCCTGCTGGCGGTCATGATGGCCCTGTTCATCGGCTTCTCGCGCCTGGGCCTGCAGCGCGGACTGGGCCCCTACGTGGCCGAGATCGAACTGGCGCGCATGGACTGGCTGGCCTACCGGCTGCAGAGCGTGTACCAGCAGAGTGGCAGCTGGAAGCCGATCAAGGACTATCCCGCACTGTGGCGCGCCATCCGCCGCCCACTCATGAACGTGCAGCCGGAGACGAACACAGGCGATACGCGCCCCGGCGGCAGTTCGCTCTTTCCGGGCGCAAAGAACCCCTTCATTCCGGACGACCCGGCATCCATGCCGCCCCCGCCGCCCACGGGCAGGCCATCGGACGGCCTGGCGCGGCGGCTCGGGCTGCTCGACGCCAAGGACGAACTCATCGCTGGCACGGCCCCCGTTCCCGGCCATGCCAAGACCACCCTCAAGGACAACGGCGGACGGGCCATCGGCTACCTGGTGATGAACCCGCCCGAGGGCCTCGAGCGGGAAGCGGACCGCGCGTTTCTCGGCAAGCAACTCGGCTTCGTGATCTGGACCGGGGCGGCCGGCCTGCTGCTCGCGCTGCTGCTGTCCGCCTGGATCGCCAGCCGCTGGCTGCGCCCCATCGGCGCGCTGGTGGACGGTGCGCGCAACCTCGCAGCCGGGCACCTGCAGACCCGCGTTCCGGAACAGGGCGACAGCGAGGAGTTCTCGCGCCTGATCCATACCTTCAACGACATGGCGCAGCAGCTCGACAACATGGAGACCACGCGCCGCCAATGGATCGGCGACATGGCCCATGAGCTGCGCACGCCGCTGGCCGCGATGCGCGCCGAAATAGAAGCCGTGCAGGACGGCATTCGCCAGTTCGACGACCAGACCGCAGCCCGCCTGCACCGCCAGCTCATGCGACTGATCCAGCTGGTGGGCGACCTGCGCGAGAGCGTCGACTCCACCAGCATCGTGCCGGCCCCCATGGAGTCCATGCAACCGATCTCGCAATTGAACGAAGCAGTGACCGCCCTGCAGACCCGCTTCGATCAGGCAGGCGTGGAAGTGCGCGTGAAGCTGCCGCAGGAGTGGAGCCATGCCGGCACGTCGCCGCGCATCCGCGGCAACGCTCAGCAGTTGCAGCGCGTGTTCCTCAACCTGCTGGAAAACAGCCTGCGCTATACCGACCGTGGCGGCCACCTGCAGATCACCGCCAACGCCACGCGGGAGCGTGCGGGCGAGCAGCACCTTCAGATCCTGTTCGACGACACCAAGCCCGGCGTCACGCCCCAGGAACTGCCCCACCTCTTCGAGCGGCTGTACCGCACGGAGTCTTCGCGCCGCAGGGCATCGGGCGACCTGGGCGGCTCGGGCCTGGGCCTTGCGATCTGCCGCTCCATTGTGCAGGCGCACGGCGGCAAGATCGAGGCCGATCACTCACCCCTGGGAGGACTGCGCATCACGCTAGCGCTGCCATTGCTGGAGAAATGACACCATGAACAACAACCAGAGAATTCTCATCGTCGAGGACGAGGTCGACATCGGCAACGTGTTGCTCGACTACCTGCGGCACGCGGGCTACCAACCCGAGCATGTAGGCGACGGACAGGCGGCTCTCGACCGCCTGCTGGGCCCGAACCCGCCCGACCTCGCGGTGCTGGACGTGATGCTGCCGGGCATCGACGGACTGGAAGTGCTGCGCCAGACGCGGCGCGTGGGCGACATCCCCGTCATCCTCGTCACCGCCCGTGTCGAGGAGGTCGATCGCCTCATCGGCCTGGAACTGGGTGCGGACGACTACATCTGCAAGCCCTTCTCGCCGCGCGAAGTGGTGGCTCGAGTCAAGACCGTGCTGCGCCGCCGGGGGCCCGGCGCGTCGAATGCGCCCGTGGACACGGGCGAGCTGCAACTCGACGACAACCTCTCGCAGGTCACTCTCTATGGCAAGCCCGTGCCGCTGACCCACCGCGAGTACCGCCTGCTGCAGACGCTGATCCAGCACCGCGACCGCATCCTGTCGCGCGCCCAGATCCTGGAAATGGCCTACGACGAGGACACCCAGGATCTCAACGAGCGCTCGGTGGACAGCCACATCAAGAACCTGCGCAAGAAGCTGCGCACCGCCGATCGCAGCGGCCACGACTGGATTCGCTCCGTCTACGGCGTGGGGTTCGCTTTCGAGCCCCCCGGCAAGGACGGCTTCACGCTGATCTCGAACCGCGAGCCGCTGTGATCCAAGGGGGCGCATTCGCCCCCTGGATGCTTACAGGTTACCGACCATGCGGCCCGGCACCACCCATTGGTCGAACTGCTCGCCGGTCACATGGCCGCTTGCCACCGCGGCATCGCGCAGGCTCGTGCCTTCCTTGTGGGCCTTCTTGGCGATGTAGGCCGCCTTGTCGTAGCCGATGTGCGTGTTCAACGCCGTCACCAGCATGAGCGAGCGGTCCACCAATTCGGCGATGCGTTCGCGGTTGGGCTCGATACCGACGGCGCAGTGCTCGTCGAAGCTCACCATGCCATCGGCCAGAAGGCGCACGCTCTGCAGGAAGTTGTGCGCCACGAGCGGACGGAACACGTTGAGCTCGAAGTTGCCCGAGGCACCACCGAAGTTGATGGCCACATCGTTGCCGAAGACCTGAGCGCACAGCATGGTCATGGCTTCGCACTGCGTGGGGTTGACCTTGCCGGGCATGATGGACGAGCCGGGCTCGTTCTCCGGAATCGAGATCTCGCCCAGGCCGCTGCGCGGGCCGCTGGCGAGCCAGCGCACGTCGTTGGCGATCTTCATGAGGCTGGCGGCCAGCGTCTTGAGCGCCCCATGCGCATGCACCATGCCGTCGCAGCTTGCCAGCGATTCGAACTTGTTGGGCGAGGTGATGAACGGGTAGCCGGTGATCCTCGCCAGCTCCGCCGCCACGCCTTCCGCATAGCCCTTGGGAGCATTCAGGCCCGTGCCCACGGCCGTGCCGCCGAGCGCGAGTTCATACAGGTGCGGCAGCGCGGCCCGGATGTGCTTCTCGCCATGTTCCAGTTGCGCGACCCAGCCCGAGATCTCCTGTCCCAGCGTGAGCGGCGTGGCATCCTGCAGATGGGTTCGGCCGATCTTCACGATGTCGGCGAAGGCCTCGCTCTTGGCCTTGAGCGTACGGTGCAGGCGCGCAATGGCAGGCAGCAGGTGCGACTCGAGCGCCGTCACCGCGGCCACATGCATGGCCGTGGGATAGACGTCGTTGCTCGACTGGCTCTTGTTCACGTCGTCGTTGGGGTGCACCAGGCGCGACTCGCCGCGCTCGCCGCCGAGCAGCTCGCTCGCGCGGTTGGCCAGCACCTCGTTGACGTTCATGTTGGTCTGCGTGCCCGAGCCGGTCTGCCAGACCACCAGCGGGAATTCGCCCGGATGCTTGCCCGCAAGCACTTCCTGCGCGGCCGCGACGATGGCCTTCGATTTCTTTTCATCGAGCAGGCCGAGCTGCTGATTGACTGCGGCGGACGCCATCTTCACCTGCGCCAGCGCGAGAATGATCTCGCGCGGCTGATGCTCGCCACTGATGTTGAAATTCTGGATCGAGCGCTGCGTCTGCGCGCCCCACAGCTTGTCTGCGGGAACATCGATGGGGCCGAATGTGTCTTTCTCCTGCCGAACAGCAGTCGTCATGCGAAAACTCCTTGAATGTGAGCACATACAAAGGCGGCACACGTGGCTCGCGGGGCATGGCGCAATCGGCATGCCGGGACCATTGGCTGGTGCATTCCGCCGGAAAATCGAAAAGGAAATGCCGCGCATCGCCAGCGCGGCTGCGGCAAATCGTCTCCATGCTAGCCGAGGGCACAGAGACCATGATGGCGCGACAGGCAAGGCACTGGGCCCGGGCCCGCAGCTCTTCGGGATGCACCGGAGATGCCATGGCTGAAATCTATCGTTACGATTTCCACCGCCTCAACCGCTCGCATGCAACGCAAGCCCGAAATAATGGCCCGGTCGCACATCAGGCAGACACAGGAAGGAGGGGAACGCGTCGGCGACCGCTCCTGCCATCACCATCAGGAGAGAATGAATATGCGCAGCTTCAACCGTCCCCTTGCCTTGCACGCCACCCTCGCAGGCATCGTGATGCTCACGGCCTCGTTCGGTGCCTCCGCGCTGGAGTACCCCACCCGCAAGGCCGGACTGTGGCAGATCACCACCAACGGCACCACCGGAACGACCAAGAACCCCGAACAGGTGATGCAGCAGTGCGTCGATACCGCCAGCGACAAGACGCTGCAGCAGATGGGCGCGGGCATGGCGGCCGGCATGAAATGCGACAAGAACGACAGCACCAAGGAAGGCAACAAGTACGTCGGCCATTCCATCTGCCAGATGGGACCATCCAAGCTCGAGTCCAAGAGCGTGATATCGGGCGACTTCGAGAAGGAATACACCATGACCTCCGACTCGACCTTCAACCCGCCGATGGCCGGCATTTCGAGCAGCAAGACGACCATGGTCGCCAAGTGGCTCGGCCCCTGCAAGTCCGACCAGAAGCCGGGCGACGTGATCGTCAACGGCCAGAAGATGAATCTGCTGAACATGGGTGCCGGCAAGAAGTAATACGCCGCAGCAGCGTCTCTGGGGGCACCTTCGGGTGCCCTTTTCATTGTTCATTCCCTCAACAAAAACAGCCGTGACGTCCGAAGCAAGAGGGTTGTGCGATCCATCATCCACCTTCAGAGTACTGCTGCACGCACAAGAATACACGCTGTCAAGCCAAGGCGGGGATGGCACTGACGGCGAACAAGACCGTGCCGATGTTCATGCGCTACGTTCATACCGAAGACAAGCCGGTTCGGTTCGCAAAGCAGCCGAGCTCGTGGCCAGCCGGCGCAAGGTGATCACCAGGGCACGGCGGCAGCACAGGCGCTGGCGTGAAGACGAAGTCAAACAGGCCAATTTGCTCTTTATTCGTCAATAAACGAAAATAACCATGTACCGCATTGAGCACTACCTGACGGCCGAAGGGCAGAAGGATCTCTACATTGACTGGCTGCAGCGCTTGCGGGACATGCAGGCCAAGGTGGCGGTCATTAGGCGCGTAGCCCGTCTTGAGCAAGGCAACTTTGGCGACCACAAGTTCTGCCGCGATGGCGTGTGGGAGCTGCGCATCGACGTGGGGCCGGGCTACCGCGTGTATTACGGTCAGGCGGGCCAGCGCTTGGTGCTGCTGCTGTGCGGCGGCGACAAGCGCTCACAAGAGGCGGACATCCACCGTGCGGTGGGCTACTGGCAGGATTGGCAACGGAGATTGGACGATGAAAAGCAGATCCCATGACGACGCGATGGCCGAGCTGTATCGCAACGACCCGGCGTTGGCGCTGGAGGTCATCAACGTCATTCTGGCCGATGGCGACCAGGCCGAGTTACTGGTTGTGCTGCGCCAGATGGCGCAGGCGTTCGGCGGCATGCAAGCGGTGGCCGAGCAGGCACACCTGAATCCAACGCAGCTCTACCGTACTCTCTCGCCCAAGGGCAATCCAGCCTTGAACAGCCTGACGGCCATTCTCAAGGCCATGGGGATGCGGCTGGCGGTGCAGCCGCTGGCTTCACCAACTGCCCGCAGGAGAGCTGAAGATCGGTGTCCTGTTGGAGGTACGTTGTGACGACAAACAAGCTCATTGAATCGCTGCATGGCGATCCGGCCACGCTGCACGACGCAGGCGCCATCGACAAGGTGACGATGGGCGAGTTCGATGCCATCTGTCTCCGCCTGTACGTGGATTCAGTGCGGAGCAAGGGCCTGCAAGCCATTCTTTGATCCTCACCGGTTACCGCAGCGGTACAGCGCTCCGCGCATTCCACGATACGGTATCAATCCAAGTCATATAGAAGACTTCTCGGGTTTTCCCTGCACAAGAATTCAGCCAGGGCCGATAATTGGCAGGTTTTCCCCGCGCCACCAGAGCGCCCCCACAACCCCGAGAAGCTTCACGATGACCACCTCCATCCGCCAGCAGGACCTGATCGACTCGATCGCAGGTGCCCTCCAGTACATCAGCTACTACCACACGCCCGACTTCATCCAGCACCTGGCCCGCGCCTATGAGCGCGAGCAGAGCCCGGCGGCCAAGGATGCGATGGCCCAGATCCTGACCAACTCCAAGATGAGCGCCACAGGCCAGCGCCCCATCTGCCAGGACACCGGCATCGTCAACGTCTTCCTGAAGGTGGGCATGGACGTCAAGTGGGACGGCTTCACCATGGGCCTCGAGGACGCCATCAACGAAGGCGTGCGCCGCGGCTACAACCATCCCGACAACACGCTGCGTGCCTCGGTGGTCGCCGATCCGCAGTTCGCCCGCAAGAACACCAAGGACAACACCCCTGCCGTGATCAACGTGCAGATCGTTCCCGGCGACAAGCTGGACGTGACCGTGGCAGCCAAGGGCGGCGGCTCGGAGAACAAGTCCAAGATGATCATGATGAACCCCAGCGACAACCTCGTGGACTGGGTTCTGAAGACCGTTCCCACCATGGGTGCAGGCTGGTGCCCCCCGGGCATGCTGGGCATCGGCATCGGCGGCACCGCAGAGAAGGCCGTGCTGCTGGCCAAGGAAAGCCTGATGGAAGACCTGAACATGTACGAGCTGCAGCAGAAGGCAGCCCGCGGCGAGAAGCTGGATCAGGTCGAGGAACTGCGCCTGGAGCTGTTCGAGAAGGTCAACGCCCTGGGCATCGGTGCTCAAGGCCTGGGCGGCCTGACCACGGTGCTGGACGTCAAGATCAACATGTACCCCACGCACGCGGCCTCCAAGCCCGTGGCGATGATTCCCAACTGCGCGGCCACCCGCCACGCCCACTTCGTGATGGACGGCTCCGGCCCCGTGTACCTGGAGGCACCGTCGCTGGACCTGTGGCCCAAGATCGAATGGGCTCCGGACTACAACAAGTCCAAGCGCGTCGATCTCAACACCCTGACCAAGGAAGAAGTGGCCAGCTGGAAGCCCGGCGACACCATCCTGCTCAACGGCAAGATGCTCACCGGCCGCGATGCGGCGCACAAGCGCATCCAGGACATGCTGGCCAAGGGCGAGAAGCTGCCCGTGGACTTCACCAACCGCGTGATCTACTACGTCGGCCCCGTGGACCCCGTGCGTGACGAAGTCGTCGGCCCCGCAGGCCCGACCACCGCCACCCGCATGGACAAGTTCACCGACATGATGCTGTCGCAGACCGGCCTGATCGCCATGATCGGCAAGTCCGAGCGCGGCCCGGTCGCCATCGAGGCCATCAAGAACCACAAGAGCGCCTACCTGATGGCCGTGGGCGGCGCCGCCTACCTGGTGTCCAAGGCCATCAAGCAAGCCAAGGTGGTGGGCTTCGAAGACCTGGGCATGGAAGCCATCTACGAATTCGACGTGGTCGACATGCCCGTGACCGTGGCGGTCGATGCCGGCGGCACCAGCGCCCACATCACCGGCCCCGCCGAGTGGCAAAAGCGCATCGCCACGGGCGAGTTCAAGGGTATCGCGGTGGGCGCGGAATAAGCCAGCCCAACTCCTTGCAGGCCAGGCCACCTTGGGGTCTATGCCTGTCAGTCAAGCCCAAGCGAAGCTGAAGGCAGGTCAAAGGGAACGTGTAGAACACGTTCCCTTTTTACTTTGAGCCTGCTGTAAGCCACCCGGAATGGGACATTGAAGTTGCTGCCTGCCCATGGGATGGTCGATTGAGTTGAGCACTTCTGCTTTCTTGCTTGTTTGAGGGCGGAGGCCGGGAGTGCCCCCACCCCAAAAAAGACCTCAGCAACAAAAAGCCGCCCCGAAGCGCCAATGCCATAAGCACACCTGCACGATGCGGGTTCATGTCACACTGCGCGCACCAAGCAAAGCCCCTCCCCGACCGGAGCCATCCGCATGACCGCCCCCTCCACGACCAGCATTCTCTGGCCAGCATTCGCCCTCGCCGGCTGGACCCTGTGCATGATCCTGCTGCTTGCCTTTCGCCGGGTGCGCGCCGTGCAACTGCGCGTCGCGCGTCTCGGGCAGTTCGCGCTGGGTGAGGCGGGCGAGTTGCCCACGCACGTGGCCCTGGTCAATCGCAACTACATGAACCTGCTGGAAATGCCGGTGCTGTTCTATACCGTGTGCGTGCTGAGCTTTGCCGCGGGCATCACGGGGTGGCCGCTCGTGGGTCTGGCATGGGCCTATGTGGCGCTGCGCATGCTGCACAGCCTCGTGCACGTCACCTACAACCGCATCCTGCACCGATTCGCCCTGTTTGCCGCGAGCAACGTCGTGCTGGCGCTGATGTGGGTGCTCGCCGGGCTGGGGCTCGCGGCCAGGGGTTGAACGCCCGAGCGGCCCCTCAGCAAGAAAATGCCTTCAGCCCCTGCGCCAGCGCGCCCGCAGGACCAGCGCAAGCGTGGTGCTGACAGAGGCTGCGGTGGCCAGCAGCAGCGCCAGCATGGGCGGCAGGTGCACCACCAGAATCGCAAGCGACAGGCAGAATGCCGCCAGGCTGCAACTGCCCATCAGGGCCGCGTGCAATGTGGCGATCACGCTGGCCGAGCCGAGCTTCTCGTGGATCGTGGTAGCGATCACGGTGTAGCCGATCGGAAAGGCCAGCAAAATACCGGCGCTCGATGCGCCCAGCCAGCCCGACGCGGTGGTGATCGATGCCACCATCACTCCGGCCAGTGCGCCGCGCAGCAGCAAGGTTGACCAGCCGGCCTGACCCTTGACGACGGCGCGCGCATCCACCAGCGGCCGGCTCACGCGGATGGCTCCGGCCGTCACGCCCACGAAAAGCGCGGCGCCCAGCCACAGCGAGGCGGGCAGCCACCGGCACACCACCGCGGTCGCACCCCATGCTGCAAATGCAAGGCCCAGGCAGGCCAGGGGCCGGTGCCTGCGCGAACACACCAGGTAGCACAGCACGAAGGCCTGTGTGGCTGCGAGCGATATCAATGTGTAGGTGGCGGTGAGCGAGACGAACCCGGGTGATGCACTCTGGACCAGGAAGAAGAAAGCGGGCCCCATCACCATGGGAAGCCCGGCCAGCGCGCCACCGATCAGCGGGCCAAAGGCCCCCACGGCCCAGGACACGCCGATCACCACCAGCCCGGTGCAGACCATGCGCACGAGGAGGGCGACGTTGATCGAGAGTAAATCCATGCCGCCCTATCGCGCTATTCGTGCGGAGCTTCCCCGGCGCATGGCCGGGTCGGTGCTCCACACCGGTGCGCCCGGCCCACCCTTGGTGCAATGAAGCTCCCCGCTCGAGTGCACGCCGGCCGCCACGGGTCAGCGCTCGCTCAGCAACGCCTGCCGGAACGACAGGATATGGTGGCGCACCATGGCCTCGGCCGCATCCGCATCGCCGCTGGCGAGCGCCTGCACGATATTGCGGTGCTCGTCGTGCACTTCGCTCACGTGGCCCGAGGTGGAAAGGGAGATCGCCCAGAAACGCTGCGAGCGGGCATGCAGCACGCGCAGCACCTCGATCAGCACGGGATTGCGCGAGGCATCGGCGATCTGCTCGTGGAATTCCCGGTCGCAATTCATCATCTGCGCCACATCGCGCGCAGCCACTGCATTGTCGAAGGCCTCGGCGGTCAGCGCGAGCTGTCGCACCTCGGCCTGCGTGATGCGCTGCGACGCCAGCCTGGCGCACAGGCACTCGTTGACCACGCGCACGTCGATCATGTGAAGCGCATCGTCGATGGACAGCGGCGCGACCATGACCCCCTTGCGCGGAATGATCTGCACCAGCCCCTCGGTGGCCAGTCGATGCAGCGCGTGGTTGAGCGGCGTGCGGCCCAGCGCAAGATCGGCCATCAGTGTGGCGGTGTTCAGGTATTCGCCGGGCTTGTAGACCAGCGTGGTCACGCGGTCCTTCAGCTTGGTATAGGCAAGCTCGTTCTGCGACAAGCCGGATACCGCCTCAAGGGACGGCTCATCTCTCACATCTGAACTCAGCGGGCTCCCCAACACAACAACTCCGGATCTCGATCAACAGAACATGCTCCGGATCATAGCCCAGATGCCCGCGAAAGCTGGCATGAAATTCGCATGATGTAGCGTTAATACTGATGTGAAATTTCACCGTATTGCCACAATCCATCCCCAGGCACGAACGAGGGGGCCTCCGCAGGCGTCGATCCGGCGCACACGGAGGTTTTCCCGGGTGCAGCTTGTCACTTACTCGAAAGGAACCGTCATGAAACGCCTTCTTCCCCTCGCAGTTCTCGCCGCCAGCGCGGTCGTCGCACCCCTCGGCCACGCGCAGGACTACCCTGCCACCAAGCTGAAGGTGGTGGGCGGCCTGAGCAACCTGAGCCTCTACAACGAGTTCGAAAAGCCGTTCTGGACCACCACCATCCCGAAGGCCTCGGGCGGCAAGGTGACGGCCGACATCAAGGGATTCAATGAGATGGGACTCAAGGGCCCCGAGATCATCCGCCTGATGTCGCAGGGCGTGATCGAGTTCGGAACCTCCACCCTCGCCTACTTCGCGGCCGACAACCCCATCAACGAAGCCATCGACCTCGCCGGCCTCGCCCCCGACGTGAAGACCGCCCGTGCCGTGACCGACTCGTTCGAGCCGATGTACGCCAAGTTCTATGCGCAGTCCGGCATCAAGGTGCTGGGCATGTCCACCTACCCTGCCCAAGTGCTGTTCTGCAATGCGGACATGAAGGGCCTTGCCGACGTCAAGGGCAAGAAGGTGCGCACCAGCAGCCGCACGCAGGCCGAATTCGTCGAGGCGCTCGGCGGCTCCAGCGTCACCATGGCCTTCGGCGAAGTGGTGCCGGCGCTGCAGAACAAGGTGGTCGACTGCGCCATCACGGGCTCGCTCTCCGGCTACTCGGCGAAGTGGTATGAGGTGTCCACGCACCTGTACGCGCTGCCCGTGAACTGGAACCAGCAGATCCACGCCGTCAACCAGAAGGCATGGGACAAGCTGAACCCCAAGGTTCAGCAGCTCATCACCGCCCAGTTCAAGACCATGGTGGACGACATCTGGTCCGCCGCAGGCAAGCAGACCCAGGAGGGATACGACTGCAACACCGGCGCAGCCGCCTGCACGCAGCCCGTGAAGGGCAAGATGGTGCTGGTGCAGCCGAGCGACGCCGACCGCGCGCTGCTGAAGAAGGTGCTGGCTGAATCGGTGCTGCCCAAGTGGGCCGCGCGCTGCAGCGCGCAATGCGTGACGGACTTCAACACCACCGTCGGCAAGGTCGTCGGCCTCACCGCCAAGAAGTGATCCGCAGCTTCCCTGCCATTGCTTGATTTGAACGCGGCGGTTCCTCCCGCCGCACTTTTTTCGGGACCGGAGTCATGACCCCACCCTCACCTCTTTCCTGGGCGCCGCTGCGCTGGGCGAACGCACTCTCGCGCGTCGCCGTCTGGGCCGGCGGCGCCCTGACGCTCGCCAGCGTGCTGCTGATCTCCTTTGACGTGCTCGCGCGCAAGTTCCTCGGCTTCAACACCGGCGGAGCGGACGAGCTCTCGAGCTACGCGTTCGCGATCAGCACCTCCTGGTCGCTTGCCTTCGCCACGCTGCAGCGCGCCAACGTGCGCGTGGACGTGCTCTACCAGATGCTCCCGCTGCGCCTGTCCGCCGTGCTCGACTGGATTTCGCTGGTCGCGCTCGGCGTGTTCATGACCTACCTGACGTGGTACGCCATGGACGTGGTCGCCGCATCCTGGGTGCAGAAGTCCGCGGCCAACACCACGCTGGCCACCCCGCTGTGGATTCCGCAGGGGCTGTGGTTCGTCGGCCTCGTCTGGATGTGCGTCGTGCTCGCGCTGATGCTCGTGCGCGCATCGACCGCCATCGTCACCGGTGACATCGAGGCCGTGAAGGCACTGTGCGGCGTTCGCTCGGCACAGGAAGAAGCCGACGAGGAAGCCGCCTCGGGCGCACGCCTCATCGACGCCGAACGCCAGGGAGCACGCGCATGATCGCCACCACACTCATTCTGCTGCTCGTCCTCATCGGGCTGAGCATTCCCGTGGGCGCGGCACTTGGCGTGCTGGGCCTCACGCTCGATCCGCTGTTCTCCATGCTGCCGCTCTCGCGCGCCCTGGGCGAGCTGTCCTGGAGCGCCAACAACGAATTCCTGCTGGTGGCGATCCCGCTGTTCATCATGCTGGGCGAAGTGCTGCTGCGCGCGGGCTTTGCCGAGAAGATGTACGGTTCGATGAGCCTGTGGCTGTCGTGGCTGCCGGGCGGCCTGATGCACGCGAACATCGGAGCCTCGACGCTGTTCTCCGCCACCTCGGGCTCCAGCGTGGCGACAGCGGCCACCGTCGGCACCGTGGCGCTCCCGCAAATCAAGCGCTACGGCTACAACGAACCGCTGTTCCTCGGCTCGCTGGCGGCCGGTGGCACGCTGGGCATCCTGATCCCGCCATCGATCAACCTGGTGATCTACGGCGTGCTCACGAACTCGTCCGTTCCCAAGCTGTACCTGGCGGGCATCATCCCCGGCTTCGCCATGGCGGGACTGTTCATCCTGACGATCGTGATCGCCTGCCTGGTCAAGCCCCAGTGGGGCGGCCAGAAGATCCGTGCAACCTGGGGCGAGCGCTTCAGGAGCCTGATCCATCTCGGCCCTCCGCTCGTCATCTTCCTGCTCGTCGTCGGCTCGATCTACGCAGGCCTTGCCACGCCCACCGAGGCGGCTGCGCTCGGCGTGCTGGGCGCGCTGATCCTCGCTGCCTGGTTCCGCAAGCTCTCGTGGAACATGCTGCGCGAGTGCGTCGAGGGCACGATGCGTTCCACCGCGATGATCATGCTGATCGTCATCGCCGCGGGTTTCCTGAACTTCGTGATGTCGGCCACGGGACTGACCTCGGCCATCACCGACTCCATCACCGGCCTGGGCCTCTCGCCCGGCTGGATGCTGCTGGTGCTGGTGATCTTCTACCTCGTGCTCGGGTGCTTCATGGAAACGCTGTCGATGATGATCACCACGATCCCGATCGTCGCGCCCATCATGATCGCGCTGGGCTACGACCCCATCTGGCTCGGCATCGTGATCATCATCCTGGTGGAAGCCGCCCTCATCACCCCACCCGTGGGCCTGAACCTGTTCGTGGTCCAGAGCCTGCGCAAATCCGGCTCGATGAACGCCGTCATCGTCGGCTCGCTGCCGTTCGTTGCCGCCATGTTCGTGATGCTGCTGCTCCTGGCGCTCGTGCCCGGCCTCGCGCTGTGGCTGCCCACCGCCTTCGGTTAATCAAATATTCAAGCTCTTTCTTCCCATGCAAGCTCAATTCAACATCCATGCTTCCGGCGCAACCCGCCCACTCTCGCTCGACGTGCACACCCTGGTCGTGGCGGGCTGGGCAGGCCGCGACATCGCCGCCATCGAACACCACATCGAGGAACTGGCCGAGCTCGGCGTGCCGCGCCCGAGCAGCGTGCCGCTGTTCTACCGCATCGGCCAGAACCAGATGGTCCAGGATGCAGAGATCCAGGTCGTCGGCCCTCACTCCTCCGGCGAGATCGAAGCGCTGGTGTTCGCCGCCGAGGGCAAGCTCTTCGTCGGTATTTCGTCCGACCACACCGACCGCAAGCTCGAGGCCTACAGCGTCGCCCTGTCCAAGCAGGTCTGCGCCAAGCCCGCAGGCAGCGAGGCCTGGGAGCTCGCGGAAGTCGAGGGCCACTGGGACGAGCTCGTCGTGCGCTCCTGGATCGAGGAGGACGGCAAGCGCGTGCTCTACCAGGAGGGTTCGCTGTCCACACTGCGTCCACCGCGCGAACTGATCGAGGGCTACCTGAAGGCCAGCGGCCAGAGCACCTTCGCGGACGGCACCGCGATGACCTGCGGCACCGTCGCGGCCATCGGCGGCATCCGCCCATCGACAGTCTTCGAGATGGAGCTGTACGATCCACGCCTGAACCGCTCGTTGAAGCATCGCTACACATCGCAGATTCTTCCCGAAGTGGCTTGATACCAAAGGCACGAAAGACATGCAGAAAAGCTCCGTAGCACGCGCCGAGCAAACGCTGGCAGCGATTCAGGATGCCGGCGACGAAGGCCGCCGCATCTTCACCCAGGTCTATGAGCAGAGCGCCCTTGCGGCCGCCCGCGCGGCGGACGAGCGCGAGCGAAGCGGCATCCGCCTCGGCCCGCTGGACGGACGCATCGTCTCCGTCAAGGACCTCTACGACATCGCGGGCGAAGTCACCACGGCGGGGTCCGCCGTGCGCAGGACCGCCGCGCCGGCCACGCAGGACGCGCTCATCGTGCAGCGGCTGCGCCAGGCGGGCGCGGTCATCATCGGCAAGACCAACATGACCGAGTTCGCGTTCTCGGGCATCGGCATCAATCCCCACTACGGCACGCCGGGCAATGCGCGCGACGCGACCCGCATTCCGGGCGGATCGTCCTCGGGTGCGGGCGTGGCCGTGGCGCGCGGCCTGTCGGAGATCTCCATCGGCTCGGACACCGGGGGCTCGGTGCGCATCCCTTCCGCACTCAACGGCGTCACGGGCCTCAAGCCCACGCAATGCCGCGTGCCGCGCGACGGAGCGTTCCCGCTGTCCTTCAGCCTCGACTCCGTGGGTCCCCTGGCGCGCAGCGTGCTGGACTGCGCCCAGGCCGACGCGGTTCTGAGCGGCCAGCCCCTGGGAGAACTCCCTGCGCGCACGGTGCGTGGACTGCGCGTCGGCATTCCCCGCGGGCTGCTGTTCACACAGACCGACACGGCCGTGCAGGCCGCGTTCGATCAGGTGGTCGCCGAGCTCTCGCGCTCGGGCTGCCGCGTGGACGACATGCAGCTCGATGATTGGTGCGCCGCACCGTTCAAGCTGCAGGAAAAGGGCACTCTGATTGCCGCCGAGGCGGCGTACATCCATGCAGAGACGCTGGCAACCAACCCCGGTGCCATCGACCCGTTCGTGCTGGCCCGCATCCAGCGCGGCGAGACGATTGCCGCGTCCCACTACGTGAGCCTGCAGCGCGCACGTGCCGAGCTGCAGCAGTCGCTCGACGCGCGGGTTGCCGATTGCGACGTGCTGGTGCTGCCCACCGTGGCCATGGTCGCACCGCGCATCGACAGCCTGGCCTCGGCCGATGCATTCAACCAGGCCAACATGCTGGTGCTGCGCAACACCTCGGTGTTCAACTTCTACGACCTGCCCGCCATGTCGCTGCCAATCCAGGTGGGCGCTGGCCAGCTGCCGGTCGGGCTGATGGTCGTGGGCCACCGCGGCGGGGACCGCGATCTGCTGACCGTCTGTGCGGCGCTCCAGTCCGGACTGCAGTCGCTCGCGCTGTAAGGCAAGGCCGTTGACGCAAGCCCGTGCGCCGAATCGGCCACGGGCTTTTCTACACCTGCCACAAGAAAAAAGAAACGGAAGGACATCACCATGACGGGAACCAGCGCAGCAAGAACCATCCCCGTGCAACCGCTCACCGAGGACGCCTTCGCCCCGTTCGGCTGGATGCTCGGGCGTCCATTCCCGAAGGACCCGGACCCGTCGGCCTACACCCATCCCGCAACGGATTTCTGGTCGCAGCACCTCTTCCGGACCGGCGCACAGGATGGCACCGAAATCCTCTGGGTCAACTATCGCAACAGCGAGCCGGGCGTCACCCACCTGGAAAAGCACCTGTTCACCGAACAGGCGATCGTTCCCCTCACCGGCAGCGTCATCCAACTGATGGCCACGAGCCATGCGGACGGCAGCCCGGACATGGCGGGCGCCGCGGCCTTCCTCATTGCGCCCGGGCAAGGCATCTGCATGCGCCCCGGCGCATGGCATGCCACGCGCGCCTTGCGGTCGCCCGAAGTGCGTTGCCTGATGCTCACGCGCGCGTCCACCACCCGCGATCTGGTAGCCCACCTCGCCGCCGGGCAGCCCGCGCGGGAAAGCGCCATCGTGGAGATTCCGCGGTGCGAACTCGTGGCAACATCGTAGGCGTCAGCGATCCGATGGAGCACGCCATGCATCTACCCTTCTCCCAGGCCTGCGAGAACAACCAGGCCCCCATCCTCGAGGTGCTGCAACGCCACTTCGCAGGCAGCCGCCGCGTGCTCGAGATCGGCTCGGGCACCGGCCAGCACAGCGTGTACTTCGCACCTCGCATGCCGCATCTCGACTGGCAGACCAGCGATCTGGAGCAGAACCACCCGGGCATCCGCGCATGGCACGCGCAGCATCCGGCCCCCAACCTGCACGCCCCATTGCCGCTGGATCTGTCGCAGGGCGGCTGGCCCGCAGGCAATTTCGACGCCGTGTTCACCAGCAATACGGCACATATCGTGTCCTGGCCGCTGGTGCAGCGCATGTTCGAGCTCGTGGGGACCCACCTCCCGGAGCAAGGCGTGTTCGCGATCTACGGGCCGTTCAACTACCAGGGCGGCTTCACCAGCGACAGCAACCGCGCCTTCGACGCCATGCTGCGCCAGCGCGACCCGGAGAGCGGCCTGCGCAACTTCGAGGACATCGTTGCGCTGGCACGCCTGCACTCCCTGCATCTCGCCGAAGACCATCCCATGCCGGCCAACAATCGCACCCTGGTCTTCGTGAAGAACGGCTGAAGCGAGCGTTCCTTCCTCTTGTCCTACGCGGCGGTGGGACGATCGCAGGTACTCTTTTTCATCCCACGAACGATGCCGCGGATCTTCCGACGTCGGACAGCCCACGGAACCGGAGTCAAGCCCTCATGCCCAAGGAAGTCGTCGCGTCCGCCGATGTCGTCATCGAATTCGATGGTACTCGCTGCATCCACTCCCGCAACTGCGTTCTCAACCGGCCGGACGTCTTCGTGCCGAACGTACAGGGCGCGTGGATCCATCCAGAACGCGCCAGCGCGGCCGAGGTGCTGGAGATCGCGCACGCTTGCCCCTCCGGCGCGATCCAGTGCAGGAAGCCCGGCGGCGAGGCGATGGAAAAGGCACCTCTTGTGAACCTGGTGCAGGTGCGCGAGAACGGACCCCTGGCCTTCCATGCGCCACTCGAAATCCAGGGCAGGAAGGACGGCTTCCGCGCGACGCTGTGCCGCTGCGGTGCCTCCAGGAACAAGCCCTACTGCGATCACAGCCACGTCGACATCGGCTTCCAGGCCACGGGAGAACCGCCGGTCACCGCCTCGGAGGCTCTCGCGCACCGCGATGGACCTCTGGAAATAGACCCCACCCACAACGGGCCGCTGCATGTCAGCGGATCGCTGGAAATCGTCAGCGGCACCGGTGCCACGATCAACCGCGTGACCGATGCGTGGCTGTGCCGCTGCGGCCATTCGGGCAACAAGCCCTATTGCGACGGCAGCCATGCACGCGTAGGCTTTGTCAGCGATTGACGGTTACCATTCCCATGCATCTCCCCACTTGATTCACGGAGCAACTTTCTCATGAGCAAACCCAGTATCGGTGTCATCGTCGGCAGCAACAGCCGGGCCTCCATCAACCTGCAACTGGCCAAAGCGCTGGCGAAGCTGGTGGCGGACAAGGCGGATTTCGAGTTCATCGACATCGGCCACCTGCCGCTGTACAACCGGGATGACGACGCGAACACGCCGCAGGCATTCGTCGATTTCAAGAACAAGGTTCGCGCCAAGAACGGCATCCTGTTCGTCACGCCCGAGCACAACCGCTCGGTTCCGGCGCCGCTCAAGAATGCGCTCGATGCGGGCAGCCGTCCCTACGGGCAGAGCGCCTGGGGCGGAATTCCCGCAGCAGTGATCGGCACCTCGCCCGGCGGCCCCGCCACATCGATGGCCCAGCAGCACCTGCGCAACATCCTGGTGTTCCTCGACATGCCGACCATGCAGCAGCCCGAGGGCTTCATCCAATGGAAGGAAGGCCTTGTCGACGCCGACGGCAACATCGGTGCGGCAAGCCAGCAGTTCCTCACCACATGGATGGAAAAATTCCTTGCCTGGGTCGAACGGAACGCCAAAGCCCGTTGATCCCGCTGAGCCCCCAACGTCCATGGTGGCGTGCCCATGCCGGGACAATGCCTCCATGAGACAGCAATACCATTTCAGGCCGGTCGGCAGTGACGTTCACATCTGGGACGTACACCGCCTGGTGCGCCTGGCCCGCGATATCCCGGTGGAACGCATCGCCCTCGCCGACATCCGCGAAATCGACGAGGCCTACTGGTTCAACGACCGCCACGCCACCACGCGCGAGATCATCGACCACATGCGACTGGTGCACGCAGCGGATCTGTCCTGGCCGATCATCGTGTGCCCCGAAGGCCGCGTGATGGACGGCATGCACCGCGTAGGCAAGGCCATGCTCCAGGGCGACACCCACATCACCGCGATCCGGCTGCCGTCCATGCCCGCTCCCGACCACATCAATGTCGATGCGGATGCCCTGCCCTACGACGACGACACAGCCCCCTGACCGTCTGCGGAATTTCAGCGGTCGGCGACACTCGGGGCACCATTCAGACCGACACCGAGGAACAGCCATCATGACCATGTCCAACGAAGAAATCCGTGCGATCCTGAGCATCTGCCTGCTGGCCGCCTATTCCGACAACAACAAGCACGACCGCGAGCGAGAGCAGATCAAGCAGGTGGCCGACGCGCTCGGCCAGCATGAGGATGTCAATCTGCCGGGCCTCTACCAGGACGTGCTGCTGCGCAGGGTGCAACTGCCCGGCGCCGTCCAGCAGTTGCGCACCGATGAGACACGGCAGCTCGCCTACGAAATGGCCGTCTGCGTGTGCGATGCGGATGGTCAGACCAGCGCGCGGGAAGCAGAGTTTCTTGCGCAGCTCAAGGGCCTGCTGGGTCTCGGAGCAGCAGCCACCGCAGCCGCAGAGGCATCCGCTGCTCCGGCCCAGCCGTCGACTCCAACCGTGCAGACCATCGAAGCCGACGCGCATGCGCTCGCCAATGCGCCGCTTGCCGGAACATTGGAGCCCGTGGTGATCGGGGACCCGGTCGCGCCCGCCGTCACCGGTTCCGCGCCACACCCCGACGCAGCCGATGCCCTCGCCAACGCCAGCGCCGGCAATGCACCGCCATCGGAGCGCAGGCAAAGCAACCTGTCCGTGCAGGAAATGGACGCCAGGATTCTCAAGGCCTCCATCGTGAACGGCGCGATCGAGCTGCTGCCCGAGAATCTCTCCACGCTTGCGATCATTCCGCTGCAGATGCGGCTGGTGTATCAGGTCGGCGAAAGCTATGGCTACGATCTGGATCGCGGCCATATCAAGGACCTGCTGGCTGCGCTCGGCGTGGGTCTCACCTCCCAGTACCTCGAGCAGGCCGGCCGCAAGCTGCTGTCGCGCGTGCTGGGCGGCGGCCTGTTCGGCGGCGTGGGACGCCAGGCGGTCAGCAGCGGCATGAGCTTTGCATCCACCTATGCGCTCGGCCATGTGGCCAACCAGTACTATGCGGGCGGCCGCACGCTGAGCACACAGATGCTGAAGGATGCCTACGAGCACATCATGCAGGACGGGCGCGCACTGCAGGCGCAATACGCCCCGCAGATGCAGAACATGGCCCGTCAGCTGAACACTGCGAAAATCATGGACATGGTGCGCGGCCGCTGATCCAGCTTGTGCCGGTTCGGGCGCGCGCACGACCCTCCCCACAGCCATTGGAGCCCGCCCGCGCATGAACCACCAGCAACACGCACCGAAAACATCGCCGGACACGCGGCACACAGGCTCCTGCCTGTGCGGTGGCGTGAGATTCGTCGTCCATGGAGCGCTGGAGCCGATCCAGGTCTGCCATTGCGGCCAATGCAGAAAGGCCCAGGGCGGCCCGCTTGCCACCAATATCCCGGTGGCTGCCGATCAGCTGGAATGGATCGCAGGACGCGATCTGCTCAGGCATTTCGAGTCATCGCCCGGCAAGCTGCGCGCATTCTGCGGTACCTGCGGCGCGCCGGTCTACAGCCAGCGCGCAAACCTTCCCGGCGTCCTGCGCGTGCGGGCCGGACTGCTCGACCAGCCGCTGCAGGCCACGCTCGCATTCCACCAGCAGGTCGCCTCGCGCGCACAGTGGTGGCCACTGCAGGATGACGGCCTGCCTCAGTTCGAGGGCGCTGCAGGGTCGGCGCAAAAGCAGGACAATCGCTGATCGCATCCAGAAATCCCATCGGCCATGTCTCTACCTAGCTCCTCCTCCCCCATCGGCGTGTTCGACAGCGGGGTCGGAGGCCTGAGCGTGCTGCAGGAACTGCGCCGCGAATTGCCGCATGAGCGTTTCATCTATTTCGCCGATTCGGGCCACGCGCCCTATGGCGAACGTGGCGATGAGTTCGTGAAGCAGCGCACCCTCGCCATCGCTCGATACCTGCAGGACGAGCACCACATCAAGGCGCTGGTGGTAGCCTGCAACACGGCCACCATGGCGGCCGTGGCCGATGTCCGCAGCGCCTTTCCCGACCTCCCCGTCATCGGCGTCGAGCCCGCGCTCAAGCCTGCGGCCAGCAGCAGCCAGACGCACCGCGTGGGCGTGATCGCCACGCGCGGCACGGTGCAGAGCGCGCGCTTCGATCAACTGCGCAAGGCGTTCTCGGACGGCACGGACATCCGCGCACAGCCTTGCGACGGACTGGTGCGCGCCATCGAGCGCAGCGTGGAGGAGGACGACCCGCTCAACGGCCCTTCGGCCATCGAGATTCGCGCGCTGTGCGAGCGCTACACCGGCATGCTCGGCAGCTTCGGAGTACGCACAGGCGACATCGACACGCTGGTGCTGGGTTGCACGCACTACGTGTTCATCAAGGACGAGCTGCGCAGCCTGGTGGGCCCCGACGTGCACATCCTCGACACCGGCGCGCCCGTCGCGCGGCAGACGCGGCGCATCCTGGTCCAGCGCGACACCCTGGCCGACGAATCGGGAACGGCCATCGCCTCGAATGGCCAGGTCCACCTCTACACCACCGGCCCGCTGTCCGCCCTGCAGGCCGCCGCGAGCCGCTGGCTGGGCCTGCCCCGGGAGCACTGCTCGGCACTGCCGGCCTGAGCGGCCCGCTGCTCGATCGCGGGCTGTTCAGGGCACTATTCCGAGAGCTGTTCCGAGACCTGCTGGACAACCGGGCCGCCACCCCACAGCGGCTCGCCACCATGGTCCAGATGGGTGAGGTAGAGCCGCGTGTCCAGTTCGTACTGGTGGTAGTCGGGCTCCATGTGGGTGCACAGCTGGTAGAACGCCTTGTCGTGGTCCTTCTCGCGCAGATGCGCCAACTCGTGGACGACGATCATGCGCAGGAATTCCTCAGGCGCCTGCCGGAACAGGGTTGCCACGCGGATCTCGTGCTTTGCAGCCAGGCGGCCGCCCTGCACGCGGGCCATGCTGGTATGCAGCCCCAGCGCATGGCGCACCACGTGGATCTTGTTGTCGAACAGCACCTTGTTGATGGTGCCGGCATTGCGCAGGTGGCGCTGCTTGAATTCCTGCGTGAAATCGTAGAGCGCCTTGTCGCTGCGGATCTGGTGGGCCTGACCGTACCTGCGCGCCAGGATGTTGCCCAGCCGCCCCTGCTCCAGCAACGCGCGCGCCTGTCCCTGCAGCGTGGGGGAGTAGGCCCGCAGATAGGGAAGATCCACTGAAGGCGCGGATCTGGAGGGGAAAGATGAACGAGAGAAGGAAGCCATGGACGCGAAGCAGCGGCAAAGCTGCCGAACGGGGTCAACCCGCCGGCAGTTCCCAGAGCAGCAGGCAGGAAGCGGAGATGATCAATGCAGGTGGCGCGGACGGCGGCCGCCGCCATGGCCACCATTGCCGCCACCGCCCATGCCGCGCGGCGGCTTGCCGATCTCGAGGGAGTTCACCAGGGCGTCGAAGCGCTGGTTGAACAGCTTGTCGATCTCGGTCACCACGCCACTCAGTTCGGAAGCGTCGAAATGGCGCTCCATCATGTTCACCACGTCCTGCACCAGCAGGTCGCGCTGCACCTGCATGATGGCGGCGGGCGTCGGGCCGACGAACAGCATCACGAAGTCGTCACGGGCCTCGGCACCGTCATCGGGGCCGTCGCCTTCCTCGTCGTCATACTCGGCGTCATAGAACGTGACCTCGATGGCCGCGCCCTGCTCGGCCAGCTCATTGAGTCCCATGCACATTTCGTCGAGCGACTGGCGGAAGTCCTCGTCTCCACGCACGGTCCAGCACATCTGCAGCAGATGCGCCTTCACGTCGTACTGGATTCCGGGCTCTTCCTCGTAGGCACTGTTGGCCCCGTCGGCAAGGGAGCGCGCGCCGGCGTACTTCCACAACGGACGAAGCGCTTCCTGCAATTGCTCGAAGTCGACATCGCCACGCAGTTGCACTTGGCCGTGCACATGGATTTCGAAGGGTGCGTTGTAATGTGACATATTGAATCTGATTGGTGCCCCGAGCCGGGATCGAACCGGCACGCCCCTATTACGGAAGCGGCGGATTTTAAGTCCGCAGTGTCTACCAATTTCACCATCGGGGCGCCTGATACGTGAGGGGACCAGAATACCCCATCGGAGAGGCTTCGGCCACGTATCAGTGCACAAGTTCCAGGTCGGAGTCGCTCGGTTGCGGATCAGGGCAACCAGGCATCCGAGGCTTCACCAACAAAAAAGGGAAGCCTTCACGGCTTCCCTTTTTGGAAATTGGAGCGGGAAAACGGGTTCGAACCGTCGACCTATACCTTGGCAAGGTATCGCTCTACCAACTGAGCTATTCCCGCATTTTCTTCATCAGCCCTTGCGAACCGAAGAATCAAATTCTATCACATTTTTTGCTGCGTTCTCGAAGTTTTCCGAACTTGTCAAACTTCTCTTCACAGCAACCATCGTTTCCACGATGGCCTTTGCCTTCAAACCTGGAGGCGCGGTCCGGAGTCGAACCGGACTAACCGGATTTGCAATCCGGGGCATAACCGCTTTGCTACCGCGCCTTGATCGCTTCCGGCGACATGCTGACCTACCGATCAACACATCAGTGTTGGAGCGGGAAAACGGGTTCGAACCGTCGACCTATACCTTGGCAAGGTATCGCTCTACCAACTGAGCTATTCCCGCATTTTTATCGAAGCCTCACAGTATATACCGTGTTTCGCTGCGATGGAATGAATTGTAGCGCAGTTTTTTGGGCTTCTAGAAAAAACCGCACTTTTTTTTAAAAAATCTGCAAACAGGCATGAAGGGCGCCCCCGGGAACGGTTGGGAGCGGTTGAAGCCATTCTTCATGCCTGCTGCAGAGGAGTCCGCCAGCGAAGCAGCAAAGAGCCTGAAGTCCAGGCCCTCTCGGAGATCACTCGCGGATCAGTGCTTGACCGAGCCCTGCTCCGCCGGATTCGCGGCGGGCGCCGCCGCCGGGGAAGCCGCAGCTGCGGCCGCGGCTGCAGCGATCTCTTCGTCGGTCAGCGGAACAGGCTGGCGAACCAGCGCCACTTCCAGCACCTTGTCGATCCACTTGACCGGCACGATCTCGAGACCGCTCTTCACGTTGTCGGGAATCTCCTGCAGATCCTTGACGTTCTCTTCCGGGATCAGCACGGTCTTGATCCCGCCGCGCAGCGCCGCGAGCAGCTTCTCCTTCAATCCCCCGATCGCGGTGACTTCGCCGCGCAGCGTGATTTCGCCGGTCATCGCGACGTCGGCACGCACCGGGATACCCGTCAGCGCGGAAACCATGGCCGTCGTCATGGCCGCACCGGCACTCGGGCCGTCCTTGGGCGTGGCGCCATCGGGCACGTGGATGTGAATGTCGCGCTTCTCGAACACCTGGTCCTTGAGCCCCAAGCGATGCGCACGGCTGCGCACAACGGTACGGGCCGCCTCGACCGACTCCTTCATCACGTCGCCCAGCGAGCCGGTGCGCGTGACACCACCCTTGCCCGGCATGGTCGCGACTTCGATGGTCAGCAGGTCGCCGCCCACCTCGGTCCATGCCAGTCCCACGACCTGCCCGACCTGGTCTTCCTTCTCGGCGTGGCCATAGTTGAACTTGCGCACGCCCAGGTACTCGGCCAGGTTCTCGGCATTCACCTTCACCTGCGGGGCCACCTGCTTGAGCAGCAACTGCTTGACCACCTTGCGGCAGATCTTGGAGATTTCGCGTTCGAGCGAGCGCACACCGGCTTCACGCGTGTAGTAACGCACGATGTCGCGCACGGCGCTTTCCTGCACCTCGAGCTCTTCGGACTTGAGGCCGTTGTTCTCCATCTGCTTGGGCAGCAGGTACTTCATCGCGATGTTGGTCTTCTCGTCCTCGGTGTAGCCCGAGAGACGGATGACTTCCATGCGATCGAGCAGCGCCGGCGGAATGTTCATCGAGTTCGAGGTCGCGACGAACATCACGTCGGACAGGTCGAAGTCCACTTCCACATAGTGATCGCCGAACTTGCTGTTCTGCTCGGGGTCAAGCACTTCCAGCAGCGCGCTGGAAGGGTCGCCGCGGAAATCCATGCCCAGCTTGTCGATCTCGTCGAGCAGGAACAGCGGATTGCGCGTACCGGCCTTGTTCAGGCTCTGCAGCACCTTGCCCGGCATCGCGCCGATGTAGGTGCGGCGGTGGCCACGGATCTCGGCCTCGTCGCGCATGCCGCCGAGCGCCATGCGCACGTACTTGCGCCCGGTGGCCTTGGCGATCGACTGGCCGAGCGAGGTCTTGCCCACGCCTGGTGGGCCCACGAGGCACAGGATCGGCGCCTTGACCTTGTCCACGCGTTGCTGCACTGCAAGATACTCGAGGATGCGGTCCTTGACCTTTTCGAGGCCGTAGTGGTCCTCGTTCAGCACGTCTTCCGCGAACTGCAGGTCATGCTTGATCTTGGTCTTCTTGCTCCACGGCAGGCCGGTGAGCACGTCGATGTAGTTGCGCACCACGGTCGCTTCGGCGGACATGGGTGACATGAGCTTGAGCTTCTTGAGCTCGGCCTCGGCCTTCTTGCGTGCCTCCTGCGGCATGCGGGCGGCCTTGATCTTCTTCTCGATCTCCTCGATGTCGGCGCCTTCCTCGCCCTCGCCGAGCTCCTTCTGGATGGCCTTGACCTGCTCGTTCAGGTAGAAGTCGCGCTGGTTCTTCTCCATCTGGCGCTTGACGCGGCCACGGATGCGCTTGTCGACGTTGAGGATGTCGACCTCGCGCTCAAGCTGCTCGAACAGGTTCTCGAGCCGGCCCTTCACATCGGCCATGTCGAGCACGAGCTGCTTGTTCTCGAGCTTGAGCGGCAGGTGCGCGGCGATGGTGTCGGCCAGGCGGCCCGGATCATCGATGCTGGAGATGGAAGTGAGGATCTCCGAAGGGATCTTCTTGTTGAGCTTGACGTACTGGTCGAACTGCTGCATCACGGCGCGGCGCAGCGCCTCGATCTCGCTCGACTGCGGATCGTCAGGCACGGGCGTCGCCAGCGGCGTGACGTGTGCCAGGAAATGCGTTTCGGCGTCGTTGATGGAGTCGACCTTGGCGCGCTGCTGGCCCTCGACCAGCACCTTCACGGTGCCATCGGGCAGCTTGAGCATCTGCAGGATGGTCGAGACGCAGCCCACCTCGAACATGTCTTCTACCGAAGGCTCGTCCTTGGCTGCGGTCTTCTGCGCCACCAGCATGATGCGGCGGTCGGCTTCCATGGCCAGTTCCAGCGCCTTGATGCTCTTGGGGCGTCCCACGAACAATGGAATGACCATGTGTGGGAACACCACGACATCCCGAAGCGGGAGCAGCGGCAGGTCGATGGGGGTTGCGGGAAGTGGAGTGTTTCCGGACATGCAAAATCCTTTAATAGCACCCTGGAGGTGAGGCCGCGGGTTTCATATTTCAACCCGCCGCGCAGTAGGCCTTGTCCATGGGGCTTGGCGCACTGCGGCGGCAGATCACGGTCTCTGGCTGCGCGTCCGCCGCGCGCAGCGTGGGATCGGACGGAATCAGGCCGTCTTGGCCGCCTCGCGGTACACGAGCAGCGGCGGCTTGTCTTCTTCGATGGTGGACTCGTCGACCACCACCTTCTCGACGTTGTCGGCCGTGGGCAGGTCGAACATGGTGCCGATCAGCGCCTGCTCCATGATCGAACGCAGTCCGCGCGCACCGGTCTTGCGGGCCAGCGCCTTGCGGGCGATCGCCTTCAGACCCGCGGGGCGGATCTCCAGCTCCACGCCTTCCATCGCGAGCAGCTTGCTGTATTGCTTGACCAGCGCATTCTTGGGCTCGGTCAGGATCTGCACCAGCGCATCCTCGCTCAGTTCGGCCAGCGAGGTGACGACGGGCATGCGCCCCACCAGCTCGGGAATCAGGCCGAACTTGATCAGGTCCTCGGGCTCGATCTCCTGGAAAACCTCGGAGATGGAACGCTGCTTCTTGCTCTTGACCGTGGCGCCGAAGCCGATGCCCGAGGCCTCGGTGCGGTTCTCGATCACCTTCTCGAGGCCCGCGAACGCACCGCCGCAGATGAACAGGATGTTGGTCGTGTCGATCTGCAGGAAGTCCTGGTTCGGATGCTTGCGCCCGCCCTGCGGCGGCACGCTGGCCATGGTGCCCTCGATGAGCTTGAGCAGCGCCTGCTGCACGCCCTCGCCCGACACGTCGCGGGTGATGCTGGGGTTGTCGCTCTTGCGCGAGATCTTGTCGATTTCGTCGATGTAGACGATGCCGCGCTGGGCGCGCTCCACGTCGTAGTTGCAGCTCTGCAGCAGCTTCTGCACGATGTTCTCGACGTCCTCGCCCACATAGCCGGCTTCGGTCAGCGTGGTGGCATCCGCCATCACGAACGGCACGTCCAGCTGGCGGGCCAGGGTCTGGGCAAGCAGCGTCTTGCCCGAGCCGGTCGGGCCAATCAGCAGGATGTTGCTCTTGGCGAGCTCGACGTCATCCTTGCCGGCCCGATCCTTATGGCGCAGGCGCTTGTAGTGGTTGTAGACCGCCACGGCGAGCGTGCGCTTGGCCTTTTCCTGGCCAATCACATAGTTGTCGAGGTTGGCCTTGATTTCTGCAGGCGCGGGCAGATCACCGCGACCCTCGCGGCCAGCGTCGCTGGCCTGGGGTTCGTCACGGATGATCTCGTTGCACAGATCGATGCACTCGTCGCAGATGAACACCGACGGACCGGCGATCAACTTCTTCACCTCGTGCTGGCTTTTGCCGCAGAAGGTGCAGTAGAGGTTTTTCTCGCTGGAAGAGCCTTTTTTCTCGGCCATGGAAACAATGCCTTATGACAAGGAACGTAGTCTGATGATAACGAAATAAAAAACGGCGCTTCTCCTGATGCTTTTTGTGGTTTTTGCCTCGGCCGGAATGATGCCCGCCGAGACAACCTGCTCCCACAACAGGCCCGGAAGAAACGCCTCGCCCCGCAGCACCGCCATTGGGCGGCGCCGCCGACGTCAGACCATCGGATGATCAGGGGCGCTTGGAGATGACCTCGTCCACGAGGCCGTACTCCTTGGCTTCGGGAGCCGTCATGAAGTAGTCGCGCTCGGTATCGGCCTTCACCTTCTCGTAGGGCTGGCCGGTGCGTTCGGCCAGGATGCGGTTCATCTGCTCCTTGGTGCGCAGGATGTCGCGCGCATGGATCTCGATGTCGGTCGCCTGGCCACGGGCGCCGCCCAGCACCTGGTGGATCATGATCTTGGAGTTAGGCAGCGAGAAGCGCTTGCCCTTGGCTCCGGCCGCCAGCAGGAACGCACCCATGCTCGCCGCGAAACCGCAGCACAGCGTGGAGACGTCGGGCTTGATGAACTGCATGGTGTCGTAGATCGCCATGCCGGCCGTCACGCTGCCGCCGGGGGAATTGATGTAGAACGAAATGTCCTTGTCGGGGTTCTCGCTCTCCAGGAACAGAAGCTGCGCCACGACGAGGTTGGCGGTCTGGTCGTTGACCTCGCCCACCAGGAAGATCACGCGCTCCTTCAGGAGGCGCGAATAGATGTCATAGGAGCGTTCGCCGCGTCCCGATTGCTCGATCACCATGGGAACCATGCCCAGGGCCTGCGTTTCCAGTGCACTCATGTATTTCTCCAGAGGGATACCGTACGAAAACCTGTACAAACCATCCTGATCGGGCGAAAGAATCCGCCCCATTCAGGTCACCAGAAATGAAATGGGGCTTGCACCGCAAAGTACAAGCCCCCACGTCATGGCTTTGACTTGCCGTCCATCATAGCGGCAAGACCGGGACGTCCCGCAAAGATCAGGCCTGAGCGCCCATCAGATCGTCGAAGGAGATGGCCTTGTCGTTGACCTTGGCCTTTTCCAGCACGAAGTTGGTGACGTTGTTCTCGATCACGACGGCTTCCACGTCAGCCAGGCGCTGACGATCGCTGAAGTACCAGCGCACCACGTCTTCCGGCTTCTCGTAGCTGGCGGCCAGCTCGTCGATATGCGCCTTCAGTTGCTCGGGAGTGGCTTCCAGCTTGTTGGCCTTGACCAGCTCGGCCACCACCAGGCCCAGGCGCACGCGGCGCTCGGCCTGAGGACGGAACACGTCCTCTGGGATCTCGGCCTTGTCGGCGTCCTTGATGCCGCGCTGCTTCAGGTCAGCAATCGCGCCATCACGCAGGCGGCTGATTTCGGACAGCACGCTGGCGTTGGGCAGGTCCAGCTCAGCCTTGGACACCAGAGCGTCCATCACGGCCTGCTTGTTGCGTGCCTGCAGGCGGAACTTCACTTCACGCTCGAGGTTGGTGCGGATGTCGCCGCGCAGGCCGTCGACGGTGCCGTCGGCAATGCCCAGCGACTTGGCGAACTGCTCGTTCACTTCAGGCAGGTGGGCCGCTTCGATCTTCTTGACGGTGACGAGGAAGTCGGCGGTCTTGCCGGCCACTTCCTGGCCATGGTAGTCCTCGGGGAAAGCCAGCGGGAATGTCTTGCTTTCACCAGCCTTCAGGCCGCGCACTGCGTCTTCGAATTCCTTGAGCATCTGGCCTTCGCCAACCAGGAACTGGAAGTCTTCAGCCTTGCCGCCGGCGAAGGTTTCGCCATCGATCTTGCCTTCGAAGTCCACGGTCACGCGGTCGCCGTCGTCGGCACCGGCATCCTTGGCGCGTTGCGCGAAGGTGCGGCGCTGCTTGCGCAGGATGTCCAGCGTCTTGTCGATGGCGGCGTCGGTCACTTCGGCGGAAACCTTTTCCACTTCGGCGGAAGCCAGATCACCGATCTTCACTTCGGGGAACACTTCGAACACGGCGTCAAAGGACACTTCGCCTTCCGGCGCGCCGTCCTTCTCGGTGATGCGGGGCTGGCCTGCGACGCGCAGGTTGGCTTCGTTGGCGGCCTGGGCAAATGCCTCGCCGACCTTGTCGTTCATCACTTCGTATTGAACGGAATAGCCATAACGCTGAGCGACAACGCTCATCGGCACCTTGCCGGGACGGAAGCCGTCCATCTTCACGGTGCGTGCCAGACGCTTCAGACGCGATTCGACTTCGTTCTGAATCGAGGCAACGGGCAGGCTCAGCGTGATTTTGCGCTCGAGCTTCTCAAGATTTTCAACAGTTACGGCCATGGTAGTTCCTAGTGTCAGGGCTGTGGACCGAGCCGACTGCAGCGCAGGCAGTCTGCACCGTGTTCCGCCAAAGTCTCACTTGCGTGTACGCGCCGCACCCCATCCAGGAAGACAGGGCCCGCCGCGTGTATCAATAACCTATAGGGTATTTTTTCTTCGCACCCGATAAACCGGGTAAATGCAGGGCCAAGGCCGGACAAATTCCAGCTTTGGATTGCGCGAAACCGAACATTATACCCAGCGCCCTTCCGCACGATCCGAACGACGGGCGCCCCTGGTGGATGGAGACTGGCCGGGACAACGAAAACCCCAGTGCCGCACTGCGTGGCGCGCCTATTCCTTCCGCCGGGAAAGGACTTCCCGCACTGCACGCCCACCCAGGATCGCAAGGCTCGCGATGTGGCGCCTGCCGCGCATCGCGGATGCACCATGTTGTTAACTCACTGCAACACTTTGACGATTGAGCGCCTGGTTCTTCACACAACACAAATAGCAACGATTATCATTTAGACTTTTATCATCAAATGAATGCCATGTTGTGGATGCCGGGATGTCTGGCCATTGCCGCGGCCAGCTGGTTCCTGTGCCTGGCCACGCCACGCTCCTCCAGCCCCTTGCGCGGCTGGAAGGGAGCCATCGCCGGCCTCGCTCTCTGGGGGCTGGGAACCTTCATGATTGGCCAGAGCGGCGCCGGTCTGGCGGAGACCCTTTCCGCAGGCATCGGCCTGCTGGCGCTGGCCCTTCCCTGCGCGAGCTGGTGGCTCGCATCACGGACGGGCCGGGGAACAGCCTCGCTTCGCGAACGGAGGAAACCATGAGCGCAAGCGATTTCGCCGAGGGCGGCGCAACCCCTCGCAAGGCGGCCGAGCCCCGCCACCTGTTCTTCAAGGGCATCGCCGGGCTGCTGCTGGGTTTCCCGTTCTCGCTGTGGACGAGCTGGCTGCTCATGTACACCGGACTCGGCCCTGCCGTGGCTCCGGCGCGCGATCAGGTCGCCATGTGGATCGTGATACCACTGTGGTGCACGGTCTTTTCAATCGTTTTCCTGGCCCGCAGCCGCGCACGATGCGTGGGGGGGCTGGTGCTGGCCAACGCGGTGGTCGGCGGCTTGTGGTGGGTGATGCAATGAAGATCAAGGCACAGACGCTGCGCGACTACCTCGATGTCCACAGCTGGGTGGGCATCGTCTGCGGGTTGCTTCTTTTCATCGCGTTCTATGCGGGCGCGTTCTCCATGCTGGAGCCGGAAATCCGCCGCTGGACGCAGGCCCCCATCTCCAGTGCCAATGTCAGCCACGACACGGACGAGGCCTTCGCGCAATTCCTGGCACAGCACCCCGATGCCAAGGGCCGCCTGAGCCTGCGCCTGGCGCAGGACGGCCGCTCCACGCCCCTGCTGCGCCTGGGCAACCGTGGCCAGGAAGAACAATGGTACGAGTTGCACAAGGACGGCGTGGTCCGCGAAGTCCCCCTCGGCCAGGAAGCGAACGACAGCGGAAACTTCGTCGACTACCTGCACCGCAAGGGCGGCCTGCCGCTGTCGCTCGAAGTGGCGGAGCCGATCATCGGCATTGTGTCGCTGCTGTATGCGCTAGCGCTGGTATCGGGCGTGATCGTGCTCCTGCCCTCGCTCGTCAAGGACCTGTTCTACCTGCGCATCGGCGCCAACATCAAGCGCATGTGGCTTGACGTACACAACCTGCTGGGCGTTGCCAGCCTGCCGTTCCATCTCGTGATTGCACTGAGCGCGGCCGTGTTCGGTCTGCACGACTGGATCTACGACGCGCAGGACAAGTTCATCTATCGCGATGGACTGCAGGCCACGGTACAGCGTGACAGCGTGAAGCACCCGAATGTGGAGCGCTCCCAATGGCTGCCTCCCAGCGAACTGGTCCGCAAGGTGCGTGAGCAGGTTCCCGGCTTCGAGCCCGTGGCACTCGACTATGTGGGGCTCGGGGGCAAGCGCACCACGCTGCTGGTGGCGGGCGGAGACGACCGGTATTTCAAGCGCGGCTCCCAGTATGGCTTCGCCTTTGTGAACCTGGGCACGGGCGAGATCTACGACAAGATCTATTTCCCCGGGGCCAAGGACAGCGCACTGAGCGCATCGCTCGTCAGCTTCTTCTCCCTGCATTTCGGCAGCTTCGGAGGCGACCCGGTGCGCGTGCTCTACGTGCTGCTCGGACTGAGCGGAGCACTGCTGTTCTACACGGGCAACCTGCTGTGGATAGAAACCCGCACCAAACGCGCGCGCAAGACGCAGGACATCGAGCACCGGCCGCTGCATGTGCGCATCCTGTCGGGTGTCACGCTCGGCGTATGCCTGGGATGCGCCGCGGCGCTGCCCGCGACGCTGGTGGCCTCGCGCCTGTTCGCGCCGCACCTGGCCAACGTGGACAGTATCGATCTCGTGCACCAGTCCACGTTCTATGTCCTGCTGTTCGGCTGCGTCGCACTCGCCCTGCGCATGAGCGCCGCGCGCGCCGCCGTCCCCCTGCTGTGGTTCACCGCAGCGTGCAACGCGCTGCTGCCACTGGTGGCGCTGCTGCAATACGCCGCGCCGTCGATCTCTGGCAGCGTGGCCCCAAGGAACCATTCATCCGGTTTCCTGCTGCTTGAAGGCCTGTGTGCCCTGCTCGCCCTGTTCTTCGGCTGGCTGGCGATGCGCCAGCGCCGTGGACAGGCGGCCAAGGCCGTTGAGGCATCCACCCGGGCGGGAGCATCCCTGCCACGCCCGGAACTGGAAGCCAGTCCGCTTCGCACCCAGGCGGACTGATTGCACAGCCCCGTCGAGGCCCGTGTCCGGGCCTCGACCAGCCACCCCATTTTGTTTTCATCATCCATCGAGTTCATATCCATGCATATTCCTCCTTCTCAAAAGCCCCGGCTCAATGCCGTCGTGTTGGCGCTGATGGCCGCCACAACCGGTTCCGCAGCGCTCGCCCAGACGGCAGATGCGCCGGTCGCCAGCCCCGTCCAGTCCGCCCAACCGGCCCAGGACTCCAAGGAACAGCCCGCCACGCTCCCCCAGGTCACGGTGCGCGACAAATACGAACGCGAGGATCTGCCCGCGTTGGCGCCGGGGCGCAAGGCCGCCAACGGCGCGCGCCTGGGCATCCTGGGGGCCACATCCATCGTGGATGCGCCGGTG
Source organism: Diaphorobacter ruginosibacter (assembly GCF_014395975.1). NCBI lineage: Bacteria > Pseudomonadati > Pseudomonadota > Betaproteobacteria > Burkholderiales > Comamonadaceae > Diaphorobacter > Diaphorobacter ruginosibacter. Next base: position 3,596,880 of record NZ_CP060714.1, read on the forward strand.
CATGTGAACGCCTACACGCGCGAACTGGCCGAAGACTGGTCCGCGCTGTCGCTGCAGGATGTTTTGGAGAATGACGCGGCCGTCGTCTTCACCACCAACAAGGGTCACCTGCTGCAGAACTTCAACCTGCGCGGACTGGACGTGACGGCGATGGACATCGCCACCAACGGCCTCTACGGCATCGCTCCCGCCAACTCCGTGCCGATCGAGCTCTTCGAGCGCGTGGAAGTGATGCGCGGCCCGAACGTGCTGCTCTCCGGCATGCCCCCGCTCGCGAGCGTGGCGGGTTCCGTGAACATGGTGACCAAGCGCGCGCTGTCCCAGCCGATCGCGGACATCACCACGACCTATGTCTCGGACTCGTACCTGCAGGTTCATGCCGACGTCGGCAAGCGCTTCGGCCCAGAGCAGCGCCTGGGCATCCGCGTCAACGGCGTATATGGTTCCGGCGACATGGGCGCCAAGGACGAGACCCAGAAGCGCAAGATGGGCGCGCTCGGACTCGACTACCTCGGTGACAACTTCCGCCTGTCGCTCGACGCCTACAACAGCGTCAACAAGATCGAGGGCGGCAGCCCCGGCATGTTCAGCTTCCTCGGCAGCTCCGCCATCCGCGGCGTGGGCACGCTGCTGCCCCCGCCCAGCGGCGACGTGAACATGTTCCGCGGCACGCATGGCCAGTACGACAACAGCGGCGTGCTGGCGCGCGCCGAGGTCGACTTCAGCCCCAACCTGCAAGGCTACCTGGCGCTCGGCGGCTCGGAGGCCGAGGGCAAGGGCCTGCTGTTCGGCACCCGCGCCATCGTCACGGGTGCGGACGGCACCACGCGCGGCGCAATCTACAACGTGCATACCCAATCGGAACGCCGCACCGCCGAAGCAGGCGCCATCGGCAAATTCGAGACGGGTAGCGTCCAGCACCGCATGCAGCTGTCGTTCAACGTCCTCAAGCACAAGGAAGGGACGTACAACACGGCGTGCAACTACTGCTACACCACCAACATGTACGACCCGACGACGCCGACCTTCCCCTCGGCTCCCGTCTGGAAGGGCTACACCACGGAGAATGAATTCCGCTCGGTGGCACTGGCCGACACCATGGGCTTCGCCGACGAAAAGGTACTGCTGACCCTGGGCCTGCGCCACCAGACCATCAAGACGCCGCGCGTGAATGCCGTCGCATCCAACTACAGCGAAAGCCACCTCTCTCCGATGGCCGCCGTGGTCGTGCGTCCATGGGGTGAGCACCTCTCGCTGTTCGCCAACTACACCGAGGGCCTCGAGCCCGGCCGCATCGTCGGCGTGGGCTACGCCAACACGGGCGAGTCCCTGGCGCCCATGAAGACCAAGCAGGGCGAGATCGGCGTTAAGCTGAAGTCCGGCGAAGTGACGCACACCGTGAGCACCTTCCAGATCGAAAAGCCCTCGATCGTCACCAACGGCAGCAACTACCAGGTGCTGGATGGCAAGCAGCGCCTGCGCGGGCTGGAGTGGAGCGCCTTCGGCAAGCTCACGCAGACCCTCTCGCTGCTGAGCGGCGTCGAGTACATCAAATCGCGGCAGATCAACACCGGCCTGGAAAACTACGGCGTACCCAAGCTGCGCACCCGCATCGGCCTCGACTGGGACACCCCGGTCAAGGGCCTGACGGCCGGCGGTCGCCTGCTGTACACGGGCGCCCAGTGGGCGGATTCCGGCAACAAGCTGCGCGTGCCGTCGTGGACCCGCCTGGACCTGACTGCGAAGTACGAAACCAAGTTCGGCGCTACGCCCGTGCGCTTCAATGCCAGCGTGGAAAACGTCACCGACAAGAAGTACTGGATCGGCATGTTCACCGACGGCTTCGTGATGCCGGGCGCACCGCGCACCTATCGGGTGTCGGCTACGGTGTCGTTCTGAGAAACCTGTCCTTGCGACCCATGCCCGGATGACAGATCATGCCGGGTCGGGTTACAAGACAGGAAGGCCTGCATTGTTTGATGCAGGCCTTTTTTCATGATGTACAGGCCGCGGCCATATCTGCGCACTCAGGAAAAGTCTCCCTGCGGAACACATGCCCTCGACATCAAGGCGATGCCAGCCCCGCCAAGTACTCCCCGACAGCGGGCTCCCAAAGCGCCGGCTGCGTGTGGATGTAGTGCCCATCGACACCATGGGGTGGGGCCACGGTCACGAAGCGTCCCTTGCCGCCTGCTGCAATGAACGCATCGAAACTTCTGCGGCTGTGCTCCAGCGAGTAGAAGGAGTCCCGGGCTCCATACACCCACAGTACGGGGCGGGGAAACGCGGCGCCGCGGCGAAAGGATGCAATGTTGATGTCGCCAGCCTCCGCGCAGCGCTCTCCCACCCAGCCTCCGGCAAAGTTCAGCACGCCGAGGAATTTCTGCTCCACATGCGTGCCCGCATACGCGACCGAAAGAATGCCGCCGCGCGAGACTCCGCCGATCAACAGGCGCTGCATGTCCACGTCGGCCTGCGTGTGCAGATGGGCCATGACCGCGTCGAGATCGACCATGGCGCGATCGAGGCCGGGCAAGGCATGCGCCGCCTTGCAGGAATAGCGTGACCGATCCGGCTCGAAGCCCTCGTCATAGAGCCCATCGGAGTTCCCCCTCCCGCGCCGCTGCGGGAACACCACCTGCCATCCCTTGTCCGTGAAATAGCGCCCCACCTCCGGACTGGACCAGGTCAGCTTGAACCATTCGGGCCTGTCTCCCGCCCCCGTCGAGCCGTGGTTGAACACCATGGTGGGAAACGGCCCCTGCCCTGCAGGGCGGTAGACCACCATTTCAAGCGTCTGCGCATTCCCGGCCTCCGACCACGGAGTCGGCACGCGCTCCACGGTTCGCGTGTAGGGAAAGGGCTTCCCTGTCAGAACGCCAAAGCTGAGCAGCTGCGCCGCGTTTCTCCAGAGCGACATATCCATGTCGCCGTCTTCGCGCAGTCGAAGCAGCAAAGTGGAGCCATTGCGCAGCTTCATCTGCAGTGCGTCGTCAAGGAACCGCGCCTCCCCGCGCTCGGCAAAGCGCTGCATGGCACTTGCGCCGGCATAGACCACGGTGGCACCATCGGAGGACAGCTTCTCCACGGCGACCTTCACATCGCATTGCGCCGAAGGACAGGCCCACCCTCGCCAGACTCCGCTCCAGCGCGCATGGGTGTGGCCGGGAGAGGCGGCGTCAGGCGCCTCAACAACCACATCGGTCGGCAACTCCGCAGGCACGCTGCTTTCAGAAGGCCCCGAGCGCAGTTGCGACATCACGGGCGGCCATGCAAAGCCTTCGTCCCGTGCATGGGCCGGAACGCCACCCATCGACCACAGGGCCATGGCCACTCCCCAGGCCGCAGCCCGAACAGCCCAGTCATGCCGTACCCTGATTCCTCTTGTTGTCCTCAAACCATCTATATCCATGGCTATCGAGCATATACGGACATAGCAACCCCTTAACTCCCCGAAGCTACTTCGCCATCAGACACACCGGTTTTCAGCTGGCAGCGTGGCGACGACGGAATGCATTGAACCCAAGCCCCTTGGTTCGCACCTTCTGCGCGTCACCGCAACGGCCGCCACACAGGATTGCAAACAATAAAAAAGGCTGACCTCCCTTTCGGGAATCAGCCTTTCACGTGAAAACCGCCTGGAACTCTCCAGCGGCGCTTTTCTTGGTTGTGGTGCGCGGGGGGGGACTCGAACCCCCACAGTGTTGCCACCGTCAGGACCTAAACCTGGTGCGTCTACCAATTTCGCCACCCGCGCGGTTTCTTGAATTCCGCGCCGTGGCGCGGAACAGGTCAAACCGTGGATTCTAGCCTGAGTCGGGCCTGGTTTTGGAATCCCGGCCGCCTCAGCGGGACACCGCGGCCTCCTCCTCCGGCTTTCGGACCCGGAACCAGGCGGCGTACATCGCGGGCAGGGCCAGCAGTGTGAGCACGGTGGCCACGATCAGCCCGCCCATGATGGCCACGGCCATCGGGCCCCAGAACACGCTGCGCGACAGCGGGATCATCGCCAGCACGGCAGCGGCGGCCGTCAGCACGATCGGCCGCATGCGCCGGACGGCGGATTCGATGATCGCGGTGCGCGGCTCCACGCCCTTGGCGCGGTCGAGCTCGATCTGGTCGATCAGGATCACCGAGTTCCGCTGGATCATGCCCATGAGCGCAATCACGCCGAGCAACGCGACGAAGCCGAACGGCCGGTTGAGCAGCAGCAGTGCCGCCGCCACTCCGGCGATGCCCAGCGGACCGGTCAGGAACACCAGCACCGAGCGGCTGAAGCTGTGCAGCTGCAGCATCAGCAGCGTGAACACGATGAACAGCATGATGGGCACGCCCGCGACAATCGAGGCAGAGCCCTTGCTGCTCTCCTCCACCGCACCCGCCACTTCGATGCGCACGCCGAGATCGCCCTGCTCCTTCCACTTCGTCTCGAGTGCACGCAGTTGCGGCAGCAGTTCGTTGGTGACGGTCGCACCCTGCAGGCCCTCGACGATGTCGCCCTGGACGGTGATGGCATAGTCGCGATTCCAGCGCCACATCACGCCGGGCTCCCAGGTGAACACGGGCCTGGCGATCTGCGTGAGCGGAATCGACTTGCCGCTGGCCGTGGGCAGGTAGGCGTTGGCGATGTCGGAGATCGCCTCGCGCTCGTCGGGCGACTGCCGCAGCACGATCTCGATGAGCTTGTCGTTCTCGCGGTACTGCCCGATCGTCGTGCCGGTGAACATCGTGCGGGAGGCCTGCGCGATGGACTGGCTGGTCACGCCGAGGGCGCGTGCCTTGGCCTGATCGACCTCGAGGCGGATCACCTTCACCGACTCATTCCAGTTGTCGTTCACGCCGATCATGTTGCTGTTCGCGCGCATGATGTCCTTGACCTCGTCCGCCCGCTTGCGCAGGTGATCCGGATCGCTGCCCACCACGCGGAACTGCACCGGATACGGCACCGGCGGACCGTTGGGCAGCAGCTTCACGCGCCCGCGCACCTCGGGGAACTCCTCGGCCATGAGCTTGGGCAGGCGCAGGCGGATCTGCTCGCGCTGCTTCAGGTCCTTGGCCAGCACGATGTATTGCGACACGTTGGTCTGCGGGAAGACCTGATCGAGCGGCAGATAGAAACGCGGCGTGCCCGAGCCCACCCACGTCGCGACGCTGGCCACGCCGTCCTGCTCCATCAGGCGTTTCTCGAGCCGCTTGGTGACCTCTTCATTCGCCGCGAACGCCGTGCCTTCGGGGAACCAGATGTCCACCATGATCTCGGGACGGCTCGAGTCCGGGAAGAACTGCTGCTGCACCTTGCCCATGCCTATGATGCCGAGCGTGAAGATGGCAACGGTGGCGATGATGGTCAGCCAGCGGTGATCCACGCACCAGCCCACCACGCGGCGGAATTGCGTGTAGAACGCCGAGTCGAACAGCTCGTGGGGTGGCGCATCGGGATCGTGCGGCTTCACCTTGAGCAGCAGCGTGCCCAGGTACGGCACGAAATACACGGACACCAGCCACGACAGCACAAGCGCGATCACGGTCACCGCGAAGATCGCGAAGGTGTACTCGCCGGTCACGGACTTGGCGATGCCGATCGGCAGGAAGCCCGCCGCGGTGATCAGCGTGCCGGTCAGCATGGGCTTGGCGGTCACGTCGTAGGCGAAGGTCGCGGCACGCACCTTGTCGTAGCCCTCTTCCATTTTTCGCACCATCATCTCGACGGCGATGATGGCGTCATCCACCAGCAGGCCGAGCGCGATGATGAGCGAGCCCAGCGATACCTTGTGCAGGCCGATGCCGAAGTAGTGCATCGCCAGGAACGTGACGGCCAGCACCAGGGGGATGGTGATGGCCACCACCAGCCCCGGACGGTAGTCGATGTACCAGCCGAAACGGCCGCCCTTGTGCAGCCCGAGTGAAATGAAGCTCACCGCCAGCACGATGACCACCGCCTCGATGAGCACCTTCACGAATTCGTTCACCGAGTCGGACACCGACGAGGGCTGGTCCTGCACCTGCGCCAGCTTCACGCCGGCCGGCAGGGTCGCCTGGATCCTTCCGGTGGACTCGCGCAGCGCCTTGCCGAGCGCGATGATGTCGCCGCCCTTGGTCATCGAGATGCCGAGGCCGATGACATCCCGCCCGTCGAAGCGCATCTTCACCGACGCGGGGTCGACGTAGCCGCGATGCACCTCGGCAATGTCGCCAAGCCGCAGCTGATGGCCGTTGCCTCCACGGATCGGCATGGCGCTCAGTTGCTCCACGCTGCTGAACTGGCCACCCACGCGCACCTGCACCATGTCCTGCTGCGTATTGACTGCGCCCGCGCTTTCCACGGCATTCTGCGCACCGAGCTGCTGCAGCACGCTGTTGAAATCCAGTCCCATCTGCGCAAGGCGCTTCTGCGAGACCTCGACCCAGACCCTCTCGTCCTGAACGCCGAACTGCTCGACCTTGGCCACATCCTTCACGCGCAGCAGCTTCTGGCGCACGTCGTCCGCAAAGTCCTTGAGCTCCGCATAGCTGTAGCCGTCGCCGGAAAGCGCGTAGATCACGCCATACACGTCGCCGAAGTCGTCATTGAAGAACGGGCCCTGGATGTTGCCCGGCAGCGTGTAGCGCATGTCGCCGATCTTCTTGCGCACCGTGTACCAGACGTTGGCGACCTCCTGCGGCTTGGAGGAGTCCTTGATCTCGAAGATGATCTGCGACTCGCCCGGCTTGGAATAGCTGCGGATCTTGTCCGCATAGGGCACTTCCTGCAGCGTCCGCTCGAGCTTGTCGGTGACCTGTTCGGCCACCTGCTGCGCGGTGGCACCCGGCCAGTAGGTACGCACCACCATGGCGCGGAAGGTGAACGGCGGGTCTTCGTCCTGACCCAGCTGGAAGTACGCGGCGAAGCCGAGCAGCATCAGCACCACCATCAGGTAGCGCGTGAGCGCCGAATGGTCGAGCGCCCATTTCGACAGGTTGAAGTGCGCCTTGGGCTGCTCGGGCGATGATTGCGGGGACGGGGTTTCGGTGGACATGGGCAGGCCGTTCCTCAGTTGCCGCTGGCGGCCGTTGCGGGCGCGGCGGCGGCTGGGGTCGCCGCGTCCTGCTTGCTGCCCTTGGGCTGGTACACCGTAACCTTCTGCCCTGGCGACAGCACGTGGACGCCGGTGGCCACGATCTGCATGCCGGGCTGGATGCCCCCGGCGATCACCGCCTGGTTACCGTCCGCCGTGGCGACCTGCACGGCCTGCGAGCGCACCGTGCCCGAGGCCGCGTCGTAGATCCAGACCGCCGTCTGCCCACCCTCCTGCCGCAGCGCCGTGGTCGGCACCGTCAATGCCACAACGCCTTCGCGGCCGAGCGCGCTGGGCTCGACGTAGACCGTGGCGCCGAGCGGCGGCACCTGTGCCCCCTCGATCGCCACCTTGACCAGGAAGGTGCGCGTGACCGGATCGGCACTTGCCGCGACCTCGCGCACCGTCCCCTTGAGGTTCGCACCCTCGGCCCATGGGCGAATCGCCACGGGCTGGCCCGCGCGGACCTGCGCCACCTTATCTTCGGGCACCGAGAACACCGCATCCCGGGCGCCGTCCTGGGCGATACGCACCACGGACGCTCCCGCGGCCACGACCTGGCCGGGCTCCGCGTCGATGCCCGTGATCACTCCCGACACATCGGCCACAAGGCGCGTGTAGCTCGCCTGGTTGCCCTGCGATGCCAACTGCGCGCTCGCCTGGTCAAGCGAGGCCTGTGCGGCCTTCAGCGATGCCTCGCGGCGCTCGAGCTCCGCGCCGCTGATGAAGCTCTGCTCCTTCAGCTTGCTGTAGCGCTGGAAGTCCGCCGCTGCCAGGTCACGCTGGGTCTTGGCGGCATTCACCTGCGCCTGCGCGGCCTGCGCCGAGAGCTGGTAGTCGCGCGCATCCAGCTGCGCCAGCAGTTGGCCGGCCTTCACCTTCTGGCCCAGCTCGGCCTGGCGCTCGACGATCTTTCCCGGGACGCGGAAGCCAAGGCGTGATTCCACCCGTGCCCGCACCTCCGCCGAATATTCCAGCTGCGCATGCAGCGGCGCGGCCCCCACGGTCATCAGCTTGACCGAGCGGATCGGCTCGGGCTCGGGCTCCTTGCGCGAGCAGCCCACGACGGCCACGCTGAACGACAGCGTCAGCGCCAGCGGAAGCGCGCGCGCCCAAGAAAACGCCCCGTTGCGGGGCGTTGCATCGATTCCTCGGCCTGATTCGCCTGCAGGCTCATCCGGATTGCACATGCTCATGGCGGCATCCATTCAATATTAATGACTGACTGGTTAGTAATCTATGGGAGGTGCCCGTGCTTTGTCAAGCGCGACAATAGCGATGTGAACCCATCCCAGCCCCCATCCGTCCAGCCGTCCTCTTCGAAATCCCCCGAGGCCGGGCTCCACCCGACGCCCCTGCAGGCCGCGCCGGTCACGCATTACGAGAACTTTCCCGTGGCCTCCTGGCTGTGCCCGCCGCACCTGCGCGAGCCCATCGCCGCGATCTACGGCTTTGCGCGCACCGCGGACGACCTCGCCGACGAGGGCGATGCCACGCCCGCGCAGCGCCTTCAGGATCTGGCCGACTATCGGACGGAACTGCAGCGCGTCGCCGGCGGCGCGGCCCCGGCCTCCCGCTGGGTGCAGGTGTTCGCGCCGCTGCAGGTGCAGATCCAGAGGCACGCCCTGCCCGTGCGCCTGCTGGACGATCTGCTGGATGCGTTCATGCAGGACATCGTCTTTACACGCGACGCCCGCACCTATGCCACGCACGAGGAACTGCTCGACTACAGCCGCCGCTCCGCCAACCCGGTGGGGCGCCTGCTGCTGCATCTCTATGGGGTGAATGACGACCGCTCGCTCGCGCAAAGCGATGCGATCTGTTCCGCGCTGCAGCTCATCAACTTCTGGCAGGACCTGAGTGTCGACCTGCCCCGCGGCCGCCACTACCTGAGCGATGCGGAGTGCCTGCGGTTCGGGGTCGCGCGCGACGCGATCGCGACACAGCGGCGCACGGCACAGTCCGATGCGCTCGTGATGCACTGCGCAGCCGAGGCACGCGCACTGATGCTGTCCGGCGCACCGCTGGTCCGCACGCTCAAGGGCCGCGCCGGCTGGGAGCTAAGGCTCGTGGTGCAGGGCGGCCTGCGCATTCTCGACAAGGTGGAGGCGCTGCAGGGGGCCAGCCTGGTCACTCGTCCGCGGATCCAGGTGACCGATGCCCCCCTGATGCTCTGGCGCGCGCTCTGGATGTGAGCCCGCAGGCAGCCCGGGCGAATCCGCTTCCTCAGTCGGCGAACAGCTCGACCAGCCGATCGAGGCCGCCCCGCTCGATCACCACATCGGCCTGCCCGCACACCACGGGCTTCGCATGAAATGCCACGGAAAGCCCGGCGGCGCCCAGCATCTGCAGATCATTCGCGCCGTCGCCCACCGCAATGGACTGTCCGGGCGGCACGCCCATCCGCGCGCAGGCATCCAGCAGGCGCTGCCGCTTGCCCGCGGCACCCACGAAGGACTGTCCGGGCTGCGTGAGGATGCGCCCGGTGAAGACACCCGCCTCGATCTCCAGCACGTTGGCGTGGATCTCGTCGAGCCCCAGGCGTCCGATCAGGGCGTCGGCGAAGAGCGTGAAGCCGCCCGATATCAGCACGCAGCGCAGTCCATGGCTCCGGCAGGTCGCGATCAGTTCGGAGGCACCGGGCGTGAGCGGCATGTGTTCGTCGCGCACCTTGTGCAGCAGCGTCTCGGGGACCCCGCCCAGCAGCGCCAGCCGCGCACGCAGGTTCTGCTCGAAGTCCACATGCGGGCCCGCCATGGCGGCGTGCGTCATGGCTTCGATCTCCGCCTTGCGGCCGGCGAGTTCGGCCAGTTCGTCCACGGTCTCCGACGCAATCAGCGTGGAATCCATGTCGAAGGCGATCAGGCGGAAATCCTGCCAGCGCAGCGGCAGCGCAGCACGCCTTGTGAACAGCCCGCTCGCCCACTCCCTCAATTCTCGATCCCTCATGTCGCTCCTTCCTTTTGCGCCGCGGATGCCACCAGCCAATCCGCGAACCGCCGCGCGGCGGGTGCTGCCGCGTTCTCGGTCTGGTAGAGCGCATACACCCCCGCGCCCGTGAGGCGTGGCTGCGCGAACAGGGGCTGCAGGCGCTGGCCCTGGATGTCCTCCTCCACCATGCACTGCGGCACGAGTGCGATGCCCAGGTCGTTCATCGCGGCCTGCACACACAGGAAGTGGTGATCGAACACCGGCCCCGGCAACTGCGACGGCACCTCGAGCCCCGCCGCGCCGAACCAGTGCGGCCAATCGTCCATGCACCCTGCCACCTGCAGAAGCGGATGCCCCAGGCAGTCCATGGGCCTCCGCAGCCCATGGCGGCGAATGAAACGCGGCGAGGCCACCGGCAGCAGGAAATCATCCATCACCCGCACACAGGCATGCGCGGGGCGCTGCAATGGGAACCGCAGAATCACCACGTCGCTGGATGCATCCGCCTGTTCGATGAAGCGGCGGTTCACGGTGGTGAGCTGCACGTCCACTCCGGGCTCCCAGTCCTGGAATTCCGCCAGGCGCGGAATCAGCCATTTCATGGCAAGCGACGGCGTGGTGCACACCCGCAGAATGCGCGGCGCACTGGGCGACTTCACCGTCTGCGTGGCGGTCGATATGCGGTCGAGGCAGGCCTGCACCTCCAGGAAATACTCGCGCGCATGGGGCAGCAGCACCACGCCGCGTGCCTCGCGGGCGAACAGAGGCCTGTCCAGGTATTCCTCCAGCAACTTGATCTGCTGGCTGACCGCGCTGTGGGTGATGCTGAGCTCATCGGCGGCCGCGGTGAAGTTGGCAAGCCGCGCAGCCGCCTCGAATGCACGAAGCGTCTTCAATGGCGGCAGCGTGCGCTTGGCCATGGATCAGCGCGCCGGGCCGGCTGCAGCCCGCAGCACGCGGGCACCGGCAGAAACAGCAGTCTCGCGAAGCGGAATGTTCACCTTCAACATGGCCAGGACGACAGACTGCGGGTTTTCCCTTTGGTTATGGAGTGCATGAACGGGTTCATGACAGATTCGTGACAGCGGAACATCTTAGTGGAGCAAGCCATAAGAAAAACTAACCGCAGCCACTAAAAAAAACCGCTGGCCCGCGAACCCCGCTGCTTCCTATCATCGATTCGCGGGACCGATCCCGTGACCAGCGTCCTTGCATATGGCATCCATCACTATCGACGGCATCGTCAAACAGTTCGGCGGCAACACCGTTCTGCAGAATCTCTCATTGCACATCCCCGATGGCGCGTTCTACACGCTGCTCGGGCCCAGCGGCTGCGGCAAGACCACCCTGCTGCGCTGCATCGCCGGCTTCTACGAGCCCGATGCCGGCAGGCTGCTGTTCGACAAGGACGACGTGACGCGCGTGTCCACCCATCATCGCGACATCGGCATGGTGTTCCAGGACTATGCGCTGTTTCCCGACAAGACGGCCTTCGACAACGTGGCTTATGGACTGCGTGCGCGCAGGGTGGCCAAACCCGAGATCTCGCGCCGCGTGACCGAAGCCCTGGACAAGGTGGGGCTCGGCGCCCTGGCCGACCGCTACCCTGCCCAGATGAGCGGCGGCCAGCGCCAGCGCGTGGCCCTGGCCCGGGCCCTGGTGATCCGCCCGCGCGTGTTGCTGATGGACGAGCCGCTGTCCAACCTCGACGCCAAGATGCGCCTGCAGATGCGCGACGTGATTCTCGATCTCGTGCGGGAGGCCGGCATCACCACCGTGTTCGTCACGCACGACCAGGAAGAGGCGCTCGCCATGTCCGACCGCATTGCCATCATGGACCGCGGCCGCATCGCGCAGCTGGGCACGCCCGAGGAGCTCTACGGCACGCCCGTCAACGCCTACGTGGCCGACTTCATCGGTTCCGCCAACGTGCTTCAGGTGAAGACCTCGGCATCCTCCGAGGGCGCGCCACATGTGCGCTACGAACTGGCGGGCCACACGCTCAACGGCGTGGCGGACGCGGCCGATGCGGCGGCTCCGGCAGGCGCCGGCGTGCTGATCGCCCGGCCCGAGGACCTTTCGCTGATGGCGCCCGCGCCGCATGTCCCCAACGCCGTTCTCGGCCAGGTGCTGCGGCGCCAGTACCTCGGCTTCAAGACCGCCTACCGCATCCAGCTGGATTCGGGCCCTGAAATACGGGTCGAGCTGCATGCGGGCAACACCGTGGCCGATTTCCACCAGGGTGACCGGGTACAGGTGCTGGTGCCTGCCGACTGCCGCGTGGTGGCGGCCTGAATCGCGGAGCGCGCATCATGAAAATCAAATGGTGGCCCTGGGGTTTCCTGACACTCGTCTGCCTGGTCCTGCTCGGGTTCTTCGTGCTCTACCCGCTCGGCGTTCTGTTCAGCAACAGTGTGCTGAACGATGAGGGCGGCTTCTCGCTGCAGGCCTTTGCATCGCTGCTGGACGACGCCGACTACGTGAAGGCGTTCTGGAACACACTGATCCTGGGCTTCAGCGTCACGCTGTGCACCGTGCTGGTCGGCGTGCCGTTCGCGTACATGGTGGCGCGCTACGAGTTCCCGCTCAAGAACCTGGTCGCCGTGCTTCCGGTGCTGACCATCGTGATTCCCGAAATCATCGTCGGCCAGTCATGGCTGCTGGTGCTGGGCAACAACGGCATCCTCACCAACCTGTTTGCAGACCACGGCATCGAGCTGCCCTCGTTCTATGGCTGGACGGGCATGATCTTCTCGATGACGCTGGTGTACTACACCTACATCTACCTGGGCGTGCTCGCGGCACTGCGCGGCTTTGACGGGTCGCTCGAGGAGGCGGGCCTGAGCCTGGGCACCTCGCCGCTGGTCACCAAGTGGCGTGTCCTGGTGCCGGTGATGCTGCCCGCCGTGCTGGTGAACGCCCTCGTCGTCTTCACGCTGGTGGTCGGCAACTTCGCGCTCTCGATGCTGCTGGGCAGCCGCGTTCCGCTGCTCTCGGTGATGACCTACAACACCTTCGTGAGCGAGATGGGCGGAAGCCCCGCACTGCAGAGTGCCATGTCGGTGGTATCCATCGGCATCGTGGCGATCGTGCTGTTTGTGCAAAAGCGCGTGGTGGAACGCAAGATCTACACCATGACGCAAGGCCGGGCACCTGCGCCCGAGCGCGTGCGCTCATGGAAATCGGCGCTGTTCACCGGCTCGGTGGGCGTGATCATCCTGGCCTCCCTGCTGCCGCTCATCGTGGTGTTCATCGCCGCTTTCACCGCGACCAGCGGGCCGGTGATGCGCTGGGGCAGTTGGTCGCTCGACAGCCTCACGCGCGCCATCCGCCATGCGCCCGAGCCCATCCTGAACTCGCTTCAGTACTCGTCCATTGCCACGGTCGTGGGCGTTGCATTCGCCGTGCTGGTGAGCTACCTCACCATCAAGAAGCGCAATGCGGCGACGCAGCTGCTCGACTACATCGTCGTGCTGCCGCTCACCATTTCCGGCACGGTGCTGGGCATTGCGCTGGTGCAGACCTTCAACTCCGGCTGGCTGGTGCTGGCGGGCACATCCGGAATCATGGTGCTGGCCTACGCGGTGCGCCGGCTGCCCTTCGCGGTGCGCAACGCGACCTCTACGCTGTTCAACATTCCAGAGTCCATCGAGGAGGCCTCGATCAGCCTGGGCGTCTCGCCGCTGATGACGTTCTTCAAGGTGGTTCTGCCTGCGATGAAGGCTTCGCTGATCTCCGCCGCCATCCTGATGTGGGTGACGACCATCTCCGAGCTGTCTGCCTCGGTCGTCGTCTACAGCGGCGGCCTGGAGACCATGCCGATCGCGATCTTCCGGCAGGTCGATGGAGGCCGCCTGGGCCTGGCATCCGCCTACGGCGCCGCACTGGTGACGGTGATCCTGGTGCCGATCTTCGTGTCGATCAAGGTGTTCCGCATCAACTTGTTTTCGAGCAAGTAGACAACGTTTTTCACACTCACCATCTTTCAACCACAGGAGCGAGACCCCGTCATGAAAATCAAGTCAAGAATCAAAGTCCTCTTGCAATCCACGCTCGCGGCCGTCGGCCTGGTCGCCACCATGGCCCATGCACAGACCGTGGTGCTGTACTCGTCCAACAACACCGAAACGATCGAGACCGCTCTCGACGTGGTGAAAAAGACCGCGCCGAGCCTCAAGGTGCAGCAGGTCACGGGCGGCACGGGATCGCTGATGAAGCGCATCCAGGCCGAATCGAAGAACCCGCGCGGCGATGTGCTGTGGAGCGGTGGCTTCGGCACGCTGGGCGCCTACAAGGACCTGCTGCAGCCCTACAAGGCTCCCGGCATCGAGGCGATTCCTGCCGAGTTCCGTGGCCCGGACGACCTGTGGATCGGCACCAACGTGCATGTGATGGTCATGATGGTCAACGAGCGCCAGCTCAAGGGCCTGGCGGCCCCCAAGACCTGGTCCGACCTGATGAAGCCCGAGTGGAAGGGCAAGTTCGCCATCACGGACCCCAGCAAGAGCGCAACCGCCTATATGCTGGTGTACGGCCTGCTCAAGCAGTTCGGCAAGGACGGGCTCGAGAAGATCGCGGCCAATGCGGTCGTGACCTCGTCATCCGGCACCACCTACAAGGGCGTTGCCGCGGGCGAGTATCCCGTGGGCCTGACCATCGAATACGCCGCGCAGGAATACGTGGCCGGCGGCCAGAAGGAGATCAAGCTGGTCTACCCCAGCGAAGGCAGCTACCTGGCACCCGAGGGCATGTTCCTCGTGAAGGGCGCGAAGAACATGGACGCCGCCAAGACCCTGTACAACGCCTTGATGAGCAAGGAGGTGCAGGAAGCCGAACTCGTGAAGAACTTCCGCCGCCCGACACGCACCGACATCCAGGTCTCCAAGCTCACCAGCCTGCCCGACCTGAAATCGATCAAGATCTTCCCGCTGAATCAGGACACCGCTTCCGCGGAGTACGAACAGCTGGTGGCGCTGTGGAACATTGCCGTGAGCAAGGCGCGCTGACCCCCTCCCCAGCACACGCATGCATCCGCCAGGGCGGCCGGACTTCGGTTCAGGCCGCCTTTTTCATGCCTTCGGCGCGCGAGGCCGCTTCCAGCACCTGCGCCAGCACGAAAGGAACCTGCACCGCCGCCGCGCTGCGCACGCGCCGGGTGGCGGCCTTGCGCTCGTCGAGCCTCTGCAGCAACTGCTCCACGGCAGGCGCGAGGCGGCGATAGTTCGGCAGCACCAGCCCCAGTCCGTTGTCGCTTACCCATTCCGTGCAGTAGCGCTCCTGCGGCATCGTCCAGGCGTTGCGCACGACGATGGGAGGCAGCCCCATCTGCACCGCCTCGCTCAGGCTGCCACTGCCCGGCTTGCCGATGAAGAAATCCGCCAGCTGCATGTAGCGCGCCATTTCACGCGTGTAGTCGAGCACCAGCGTGGGGGCCTCGCGCGGCAGCGCCCGCAGTTCGCCAGCCAGTCCGGCATTGCGGCCGCAGGCAAGGATGAGCTGCGTGCCGCTGAGCTGGCGCGCAATGGAGAGCATCGCTCTTGAACCCTCGGAGCCGAACAGCACCAGTCCCGTGGGCCGTCCCGGATCCAGCCCGAGCGCCTGCTGCTGCGCGCATCGATCCGCGATCGGCGGCTGGTGGAATGCATCGCCGAGCAGCATGCCCGAGACGCCCCAGACCCTGTGCGGCGCCATGCCGGCAAGGCGCGCCTGTGCCTGCGCAAAGGGCGAGCCGCACACCAGGACCTGCTGCGTGCGCGGCTCCGCCCAGAAGCGCGGCGGGCAGTCGGCCAGATCGGTCATCACCGTGACGAACGGCCGGCCGGGCAGCGCCACAGCCAGGGCATCGGCCATCGCACGGTTGAAATTGGGAATCAGCGATACCACCATCGCGGGTTGTGCAAGCCGCCCGTGGCTCCAGTACCGCGTGAGCGACTGCACCAGGGAGCGATGACCCCACCGGATCATCTGCTGCAGCACGCGCAGCTCCTGCGCCAGCCCCAGCGTCCATCCACGCGCGAGGCGCTTGTTGTAGACGTCCTCGGGCTCCATGCCCGTCCATTGGCGGAACCGCGCACGGGGATCGAGCACATCGAACAGATGCGTGCGCCGGACCTTCCAGCCCAGCCCCGCGCGCTCGATCGCCGATTCAAGCGCCAGGGACGAGGCCCGGTGCCCGCCGCCCGCATTGAAGTAGATGAGCTCCACCAGCGGCGCATCGCCGTTGCCGAACGCTCCCGAGGTTTCACACCGCTGAAACGCTGCCTGCTTCATGCGCTTCCTTCGCTGCTGCCTTGTCCGGCGTCCCGGAGCGGCGGGCCGCCTTCATCTCGTCGGCCCACTGGATGATCTCCAGCGTCCCGTCCGCATGCTCGGCCAGGGCCGTGAGGCTTTCCACCCAGTCGCCATCGTTGGCATACAGGATGCCGTCGATGTCGCGCATCTCGGCATGGTGGATATGCCCGCACACGACGCCCTGCAGTCCGCGCTTTCCGGCCTCGCGCGCCACGGCATTCTCGAAATCGCCCACGTAGTTCACCGCGCGCTTGACCTTGAGCTTGAGGTATTTCGAGAGCGACCAGTAGGGCAGCCCCATGCGCGCCCGCAGGGAATTCAGATGGCGGTTCAGCTTGAGCGTGAACTCATAGAGCGAGTCGCCCACGTAGGCCAGCCACTTCGCGCACTGGATCACGCCATCGAACAGGTCGCCATGGATCACCCAGAGCTTGCGTCCGTCCGCGGTCTCGTGGATCCAGTCCTCGGCCACATGCACTCCGCCAAAATCCAGTTGCAGGTAGCGCCGCGCGAACTCGTCGTGATTACCTGGTATGAAGATCACCCGCGTGCCCTTGCGCGCCTTGCGCAGCAGCTTCTGCACGACGTCGTTGTGCGCCTGCGGCCAGTACCACTGGCGCCGCAGCTGCCAGCCGTCGATGATGTCGCCCACGAGGAACAGGGTCTCGCATTCGGTGTGCCGCAGGAAATCCAGCAGCGCCCTGGCCTGGCACCCGGGTGTTCCCAGGTGCAGGTCGGAAATCCACAGGGTCCGGAACCGCCGTGGAGGCCGCGAGGCGTCGAGCATGTCATCCACCACATCGGGTGGAACGGCCGACGAGGATTTCCAGGCGTTCAGCAGAGCGTCATCGCGTTTCATGACACCGCATGGTGGGCACGCGGGGAGACAGGCGTGTGACGCCGGCATGGCAATTCGATGACAGGCAGCGGCATGCTTCGCCTCTCTGCACCACGGAGAAAACAGCCCCCGCCCGCGCCCCGGCCCCGGAGCCATGGGACAATCCCCTCCCATATGAATCCGGAACAGTACGTCCAACAAAAAGCCGCCAGCTCGGGCAGCAGTTTTTATTACGCCTTCCTGTTCCTGCCCGCCCCCGGCGCGCCGCCATCACCGCGTTCTACGCGTTCTGCCGTGAAGTGGACGATGTGGTCGACGAAGTGTCCGACCCCGGCGTGGCCCGCACCAAGCTGGCCTGGTGGCAGGCGGAGGTGACACAGGCATTCGCCGGCAAGCCCAACCATCCGGTGATGCAGGCGATGATGCCGCACGTGCCCGTGTACGGGCTCGAGGAACAGCAATTCCAGGCCATCATCCAGGGCTGCCAGATGGATCTGGAGCAGACCCGCTATCTCGACTTTCCGGGCCTTGCCCGCTACTGCCACCTGGTGGCTGGCGTCGTGGGCGAGGTGTCCGCGAAGATCTTCGGCCAGACCGATTCCGCCACCACCGGCTTCGCGCACAAGCTGGGGCTGGCATTCCAGCTCACCAACATCATTCGCGACGTCGGCGAGGACGCGATGATGGGGCGCATCTACCTGCCGGTGTCCGAGCTGCAGCAGTTCGATGTGAAGGCGCATGAGATCCTCAACCGCAAGTATTCCGACAACTTCACCCGGCTGATGCGGTTCCAGGCCGAACGCGCGCACGCGCTCTACGACGAGGCGCTGTCCATGCTGCCCGCCGCCGACCGGCGCACGCAGAAGCCGGGGCTGATGATGGCCAGCATCTACCGCACGCTGCTGCGCGAGATCGAGGCCGAGAATTTCCAGGTGCTGCACCAGCGCATCAGCCTGACGCCGCTGCGCAAGTTCTGGCTGGCCTGGAAGATGCAGGCACTGGGCCGCATGTGAGCCGCCCCATCCGCAGCAGCAACGCATGAGTTCCCGCGAGACAAGCAGAGTGGCCGTCATCGGCGCGGGCTGGGCCGGCATGGCCGCCGCGCTGGGCGCGGCGCGCGCAGGCCACAACGTCACCGTGCTGGAGACCGCCCGCACGCTCGGTGGACGGGCCCGTGCGGTGCATGCCGTCGATCGCGACGGCAGCGCACTCACACTCGACAACGGCCAGCACATCCTCATCGGCGCCTACGGCGAATGCCTGCGCCTGATGCGCGAGGTGGGCGTGGACATCGAACGCGCCATGCTGCGCATGCCCCTGTCGCTGCGCTATCCCGACGGATCGGGGCTGGCGCTGCCTGACTGTGCGCCGCCATGGGATGCCCTGGCCGGAATCGCCCGGGCACGCGGCTGGACCGTCGGCGAGCGCATCGCGCTGCTCGCGCGTGCAACCCGCTGGCAGTGGAGCGGCTTTCGCTGCCCTGAGTCCGCCAGCGTGAGCGACATCTGCGCGGGACTGCCGCGCAAGCTGATGGACGAGTTCATCGACCCGCTGTGTGTTTCCGCGCTCAACACCCCGGCCGCACAATCGAGCGCCCGCGTGTTTCTTCGCGTCATCAAGGACAGCCTGTTCAGCGGCCGCGGCGGCTCCAACATGCTGCTGCCACGCGCCGACCTGAGCGAACTGTTTCCCATGCCGGCCGCGCGCTGGCTGGAGCAGCGCGGGCATCGTGTCGAGACCGGCAGACGCGTGCAGGTGCTGCAGCGCGCTCCCGTGGGCTGGCTGGTGGACGGAGAGCCTTTCGATGCGGTCGTGCTCGCCACGTCCTCCACCGAAGCAGCGCGGCTGGTGTCGGCGGCGGCATCGGCAGCGACATGGGGCGACTCCGCGCAGGACGCCATGCCGGCCTCGGAACAAAGCGCCCTGCGGGATTGGGCGCGCACCGCGCAGGCGCTGGAGTTTTCCGCCATTGCCACGGTGTACGCGCGCACCCCGGATGGCGGGCCCGCACGGCTTGATGCCCCGATGCTGGCGCTGCGGCCCGATGCGCGACAGCCCGCGCAATTCGTGTTCGACCGCGAGCAGCTCGGGGGGCCGGCCGGCCTGCTGGCCTTTGTCGTGAGTGCGTTCGAAGGCGAGCGGGACGATCTTGCCGGCCAGGTGCTGTCGCAGGCCGCGCGGCAACTGGGCCTGGCGGGCCTGCAGCACGTACAGACCGTGGTCGAAAAACGCGCCACCTTCCGCTGCACGCCCGCACTCCTGCGTCCCGCCATGCAGATCACTCCGTCGCTGCAGGCCTGCGGCGACTATGTGGATGGCCCCTACCCGGCCACGCTGGAAGGCGCCGTGCTGCACGGGACGGCAGCGGCGCAACGGCTCCCCTCCCCGCCCGGCGCCATGCCGCTCGCGTCACCCCGTCAGTGAGTACGGGCTGCCGCCACAGCCGTCTCGCGCGGCAGTACGTCGGCCAGCTTGATGACCTCCATTCCGGTGTTGTGCCAGAAGCGCTCCAGCGCCTCGGTCCGCTCGATCAGCAGCGCCTGCACCAATGGCTGCAGCGGCGTCCTGACCGGGTCGGCCACCAGCAGGTAGCGCGCATCCACGTCCTCGCGCGCACCGGGTGCCGCCTCGTTCACCTGCACGATCCAGTCCAGCCCCGTGAGGGTCTCCAGGATGGGTTCGAGCTGCAGCCCGTCCACGCGCATTGCCTGTGCGAGCTCGGCGGCCGTGAGCCCGTGCCGCTCGGTGGACTGTGCGGCCTTCAGGTGCTGCAGCAGCTCGATCCCCAGCAGGAAGCTCCAGCCCCCGGTATCGGGACGGCGCGCCACGCCGGCGATCAGGCTGGGCATGTACGCCGCGACGACGGCTCCCAGCAGCACGATGACCCATGCCACATAGATCCACAGCAGCAGGATGGGCACCGTGGCGAAGGTTCCATAGAGCACGGAATAGGTCGGCACGGACGCCAGGTACATCGCCAGCACGCGCTTGGCCACCTCGATGCCGGCCGACACGAAGACACCCCCTGCCCACGCATAGCGCCAGGGAACCTGCACGTTGGGCACATAGCGGTACAGCCCCGCCATTCCGCCCGCCAGCAGGATGAACTCGATCGAGTCCAGAAAGAAGCGCGTGGCATGCGGCAGCGCCACACCCAGGCTGCGTGACGCCGTCGAGGCCACCCAGGCGGTGAGCGTGAGACTGATGGCCAGCACCAGCGGCCCCAGCGTGATCGCTGCCCAGTAGATCAGCACCCGCTGGCCGAGCGGGCGCAGCCTGCGCACGCGCCAGATGTTGTTGAGCGTGCGGTCGATGGTGAGGATCAGCGTGAGGGCCGTGATCATCAGGATGGACAGGCCCACCGTTCCGAGCTCGCTCGCCTTCGCGGCAAATTGCGTCAGGTAGTCGAGCACCGGGCGAGAGATGGTTTCGGGAATCAGGCTCTCGACCAGCCAGCGCTGCAGCAGCGACTGCATCTTGCCGAAGATAGGGAACGCGGAGAACACGGCCAGCGCGACGGTCACGAACGGAACCAGTGCCAGCAACGTGGTGAAGGTGAGGCTGGCGGCGGTCAGGCCGAGGCGGTCTTCCGCATAGCGCTCGCGCAGCGTGTGCGCGGTGGTGCGCCACGGAAATCGGGACAGACCTTCCATCCAGGACTCCAGGCGCGAGCCAAGTTGCTGAAGGGACAAGGTCATGATGGATATGATGGATGGATTGATTTCATGCAGATCATCGCCGCCCTCGCCTCGCCATGGTGCGAAGCGAAGCACCGGCCCGCGCCCCGCCAGGGGTGACTCGTGGCCGTGGCGGCGGCAGATGCATCATCTTATCGAACCCGATCCACGCCGCAATGAACGTTTCCTCCCAAGCAGACCGAGCCTCCGGCGCAGACGCACAACCCCCATCGCCCGCCGCCGTCCATGGCGATGTAGCCGCCACGCGCTGGCTGGCCGTGGGCAGCCTGCTCGGGCTCATCGCCCTCAGCCTGGCCTGGGAACTGTGGCTCGCGCCGCTGCGCCCGGGCGGTTCGTGGCTTGCACTCAAGGCCTTGCCGCTGTGCATTCCGCTGGCCGGGCTGCTCAAGCGCCGGATGTACACCTACCGCTGGGTCAGCCTGGTGGTGTGGCTCTATTTCACCGAGGGCGTGGTGCGCGCCTGGAGCGACAGGCCGCCGGGCCAGTGGCTGGCGATGATCGAGATCGCGCTGTGCCTGCTGCTGTTCACCGCCTGCGCACTGCATGTTCGCCTGCGCCAGCGAGCAGCCCTTGCGACCGTTGCAGCCCGCACCACAGGCTCCGCCCCCCGCTGAAGACCGAATGGTCGACAACCACACACTTCTTCTTCGAGTACCGCCATGTCCACACCTGTCCTTCTTGAACGCCTGCGCCAGATCGTCGGCGCCAACCATGTACTGACGGAGGGCGACCTGATCGCCTGGGAACAGGACTGGCGCCGCCGCGTGCGGGGCAAGGCGCTTGCGGTGGTGCGTCCGGGCTCCACCCAGGAGGTTGCCGACGTGGTGCGCACATGTGCGCAGGAGCGCGTCGCCATCGTTCCGCAGGGCGGCAACACGGGCCTGTCCGTGGGCTCGACCCCTGACGAAAGCGGCTCGCAGGTCGTGCTCAGCCTCACGCGCATGAACACGGTGCGCCACGTCGATCACGACAACCTCACGATGACCGTCGATGCAGGCTGCATCCTCCAGAGCCTGCAGGACACCGCGGACCGCGAGGGTTTCCTGTTTCCGCTGTCCCTGGCGGCCGAGGGCAGTTGCACCATCGGCGGCAACCTCGGCACCAACGCCGGCGGCACGCAGGTCGTGCGGTATGGCAATACGCGCGAACTCTGCCTGGGTCTCGAGGTGGTGACGGCGCAGGGCGAGATCTGGGACGGGCTCAAGGGCCTGCGCAAGGACAACACCGGCTACGACCTGCGCGATCTGTTCATCGGCAGCGAGGGCACGCTGGGCGTGATCACCGGCGCAACGATGAAGCTCTATCCCCGGCCCGCCGCGCAGCTCACGGCCTGGGCCGCCGTACCATCGATGCAGGCCGCCGTGCGGCTCCTGGGCATGGCACACCGGCAGCTCGGCGCGGGCCTCACCGGCTTCGAAGTGATGGGCCAGTTCGCCCTGAGCTTCGTCACGCGCCACATGCCGCAGCTGCGCATTCCCTTCGCGGAGATGGAAGGGGCCTCGTACTGCGTGCTGCTGGAGAACTCCGACAGCGAGTCCGAGCAGCATGCGCGCGAACGTTTCGAAAGCCTGCTGGAACTCGCGCTGGAAGACGGCTGCGTGCTTGATGCCGTCGTGGCAGAGAGCATCGCGCAGGCGAACGAGCTCTGGCATGTGCGCGAGAGCATTCCGCTCGCGCAGGCCGAGGAAGGCCCGAACATCAAGCACGATATCTCCGTGGCGGCATCGCGCATACCCGACTTCGTTGCGTATGCCGACGCCCTGCTGCAGCGCGAGCTTCCGGGCGTGCGCATCGTGAATTTCGGCCACCTGGGTGACGGCAATCTGCACTACAACGTGCAGGCCCCGAGCGAAGGTGATCCGAAGGCCTTCATGCGCGAGCATGAGGACCGGGTGAACCACCTCGTCTACGAGGCGGTCGCCCGCTTCGGCGGCTCGTTCTCGGCCGAACATGGCGTGGGTGCGCTCAAGGTGGACAAGCTGCAGAAATACCAGTCGCCCGTAGCGCTGTCGATGATGCAGGCCATCAAGTCGGCGCTGGACCCTCTCGGCATCATGAACCCCGGACGGGTGCTGCCCGCCGCCCGGAACTGAGCCAGGCGGACGTCACGCACCGGGGTCACTTGCGGCCGGCGGGCGGAGTGGCGTTGCCGATCATGGTCTTCACCGATTCGGGCCAGGCGATCTCGCCCTCGCGCAGGTCGGTGTAGACCGTCTGCGTGCCCGAGCGCATCAGCCACACGCGCAGCGCATTGCGCGCGGGGTCGATCACCACGGCGGCCGCATCCGTTCCGCCCTGGTGCTGGCGATTCCCCGTGACCATCCACACATCGCCTTCCTTGGTGAGCGGCCCCGAGGTCTGGAGATTCTTCAACAGAGCCCCATACCGGCTGTCCAGCAGGCGCTTCAGGCGCTCCGCGAGCACGCCCTGCTCGAGATACTTCGCTCCATCATGGGGATACGTGCCGATCAGGCTTTCGAGCGACTTGAGCTCGGGGGCTCCCGGCTGGGCAGCATAGGGCCTGCGGAACTCATTGCCTTTCACCGACGTGATCGGGGCAGGCGGCGGAGCAACCGCCGTTGCAGCAGGGGCAGGGGCGCTCGCAGGGGCCGGCTCCGCAGGACTGAGCGGACCGATCGCATCGCCATTGGGATCCGGAGCGGACGCCGATGCAGGCGCCCTTGGAGCCTCGGGCGACGTCCTGGAATCACAGCCGCCGAGGCCCAGGGCCACGGCGGTCACCGCGCACACGGCGGCACCGTATTTCCAGCATGCATCATTGAGCTTCAGGGTCACAGGGCTTCCTTTTCTTTCATCAACTGGAATGCCATTGTCCCGTCGCCACCTCGCTGCCGGGGCGGATCGCGAACCTATCTCCGTCCCCAATTGTTTCCAATCGCAATGCGTCGAAAAGGTGCTTCCCACCCTCTCCCGCAGGACTTGCGGGACCGTGGCACACTAGGGTCTGTCAACCCGTCGGTCTCCCCTCTCGAAGGTCGGAGCCCGCAGCATTCAGGCCCCTCCCATGAGTTCGAACCTTTCCCCGCGCCCCGTGCGCTCCCAGTACGAAGATTTCCTGCGACACGTCTTTGATACGGGCGTGGCCAAGACGGACCGTACGGGCACGGGGACGCGCAGCGTATTCGGCCACCAGATGCGCTTCGATCTGTCGGAAGGCTTTCCGCTGGTCACGACGAAGAAGGTGCATCTCAAGTCCATCATCCTGGAACTGCTCTGGTTCCTGCGCGGCGACAGCAACGTGAAATGGCTGCAGGAGCGCGGCTGCACCATCTGGGACGAATGGGCCCGCGAAGATGGCGACCTCGGCCCGGTCTACGGCGTGCAGTGGCGCAGCTGGCCCACGCCGGACGGCGGACACATCGACCAGATCGCGGAAGTCGTCAAGCAGCTCAAGACCAACCCGGACAGCCGCCGCATCATCGTGAGCGCATGGAACGTCGCCGATCTCTCGAAGATGGCGCTCATGCCCTGCCACGCGTTCTTCCAGTTCTACGTGGCCGATGGCAAGCTGAGCTGCCAGCTGTACCAGCGCAGCGCCGACATCTTCCTCGGCGTGCCGTTCAACATCGCCAGCTATGCGCTGCTCACGCACATGCTCGCGCAGCAATGCGACCTGGAGGTAGGCGACTTCGTCTGGACCGGCGGCGACTGCCACATCTACAACAACCACTTCGAGCAGGTGCAGACGCAACTGGCCCGTACGCCGTTCGCCTATCCGACGCTGAACATCAAGCGCCGCCCCGACTCGATCTTCGATTACGAATACGAAGATTTCGAGGTGATTGGTTACGAACATCATCCCGCCATCAAGGCACCGGTGGCTGTTTGAGACTATGTTGGAGCCTTTGACATGAGTTCTTCACAAGGGGACAGTGCCATGCAAATCAACCTGATCTATGCACGCGCCGAGAACGGCATCATCGGCAAGGGCGGCGTCATGCCCTGGCACCTTCCCGAAGACCTCGCCCATTTCAAGGAGCTGACCCACGGCCGCCCGGTCATCATGGGCCGCAAGACCTGGGACTCGCTGCCGGAACGTTTCCGCCCGCTGCCGGGCCGCATCAACATCGTCGTCACCCGCCAGGAGGTCTGGCAGGACGAAGGGGCCAAGCCCGCCACGAGCCTGCAGGACGCCCTGGACATCGCGGCACAGACTGCCGACACCGTCTGGATCATGGGCGGCGCGCAGATCTACGAGCAGGCCCTGCCGCTGGCACAGCGCGTGGAGGTCACGCAGATCCACCAGGTCTTCGAGGGCGACGTGTACGCCCCCACGCTCGGCCCCGAATGGCAGGAGACGGCGCGCACCGACCACGTGGGCGCCAATGGGCTTCCGTTCAGCTTTGTCACCTACGAACGCAAGGCGTGAGCCGGGCCTGACCCGGGTCCGATGAAATGGGTCGCCAGCTGGGTAGCTAGCCGGATTTTCACCCGGATCGCCCCCTCGGAATGCCGCATACACATTGAGTTTTGAACGAAAAATGAAAATTGCCACCTGGAACGTCAACTCCCTCTCCGTACGCCTGCCGCAGGTTCTCGAGTGGCTGCAGGCCAACCCGGTCGATGTGCTCGGACTGCAGGAACTCAAGCTCACCGAGGACAAGTTTCCGCACGATGCCTTCGAGGCAGCGGGCTACCAGAGCGTCTGCTTTGGCCAGAAGACCTACAACGGAGTCGCGCTCATCACGCGCAAGCCCGCGGACGAGGTAGTGCGCAACATTCCCGGCCACGATGACGAGCAGGCCCGCGTGATCGCAGGCACGGTGGACACCGATGCAGGCCCCCTGCGTGTGATCAACTGCTATTTCGTCAATGGACAGGCGCCCGGAACCGACAAGTTCGCCTACAAGATGAAGTGGCTCACGGCCCTCGAGAACTGGGTGCGGTCGGAGCTGCAGAAGCATGAGCGCCTGATCGTCATGGGAGATTTCAACGTGGCCCCCGAGGATCGCGACTC
Organism: Diaphorobacter ruginosibacter; assembly: GCF_014395975.1. NCBI lineage: Bacteria > Pseudomonadati > Pseudomonadota > Betaproteobacteria > Burkholderiales > Comamonadaceae > Diaphorobacter > Diaphorobacter ruginosibacter. Next base: position 3,622,671 of record NZ_CP060714.1, read on the forward strand.
GTACGACCCGGTCGGCCTGAAGGACACAATCCACCACACCGTGGAAGAGCGCGCGCATTTCCAAGGCATGCTGGATCTCGGCCTCACCGACACCTTCCGCATGTTCGAGCAGGCGGAGAAAAGCTATTCGTGGTGGGACTATCGCATGCTCGGATTCCAGAAGAACCGCGGCCTGCGCATCGACCATATCCTCGTGAGCAACGCGCTCAAGGGCAGTGTCTCGGCCTGCGCGATCGATCGCGTACCGCGCAAGAACAAGCAGCCCAGCGACCACACTCCGGTCGTCCTGACGCTGGGCTGACCAGGGCTTCAGCGCCCCGCCGGCCTCGAAGCCCCGTCCATCGGCACAGGCCTGCAGACCGGTGCGGGAAGTTGCGACGCATCGCCCTGGGCCTCGATACGGCGTGCCTGTTCGGCAAGCTCTGCCGCTCCCATGCCGGGGTCACAGTCGGGCAGCCCTGCGGCAGCGGCATTGACTTCCGGAGGCGCCGCTTCCTGCATCCTCTTGGCCTGGGCCGCCGAACGCTCCGCACTGCGTGGCGACAGGTCACCAGGCACGCTGCTGGAGCGCTCTTCCCTGTCCGCGGCGGCCGGTGCCGCCGATGGCGCAACCGACGCACGCGCCGGAGCACGATCAGGCGCGGGAACCACCGGCGCCGGCGCAGCCCGTTCGGCGTTCGCAGGAGCCGGGGACGACGGGTATGTTGCCGCCGGCTCCGACGTCTCCATCTGCGGATCCGCCGGAGGCTGATCGAATTGCTGCATGACCAGCCACCCGACCAAACCGATCACCGCCAGGCTGCCCAGGGCATGGCGCAGCCAGTGCCGGTCGTTCGCGGCCTCGGTCCCCTGCCGTGCCGCTGGCGGGGCGGCAGCAGCCCCACTCGCGCGCTGCGCCGCCTTCTCGCGTGCATAGGCCAGGATACGGTCACGCGCTTCCTGCGATGGCCCTCCATCCACCTCCACGCCCTCCTCGTAGAGCGCACGCAGAGCATCCCGTCCGTCGGCTCCCGGCGTCGAGGTTCCGTGGGGCGTCGTGCGATCGGTCATGCAAGCACCTCCAGCGCCTGTCGCAGTTTGGCGCGTGCATAACGCAAGCGCGTCTTGGCGGTTTCCGGCGGCACACCGGTGGCGGCCGCAATGTCCGCGACACTCAGGTCGCCCTCTGCCTGCAGCAGGAAAGCGGCGCGTTGTTCCGCGGGTAGCTCGGCCAGCGCCGCGAGCAGCGCGCGGGCCAGTTCCTTGCGCCCCTGCCATCGTTCGGGTTCGAAACCGGAATGGGCGAACAGCGTCTCGGCGAGGCGCCTCGACTCCGGCGAGTCATCGTCCAGGCTTTGCACCTTTCTGTGGCCACGCCAATGATCGACCAGCTTGTGGTGCGCCAGCGTGAACAGCCATGTGGAAAACCGGGCCTTCACCCGGTAGCCGGGCGCCGCGTCGACCACGGCGAACCAGACCTCCTGCCCCAGATCGTCGGCCAGCGCATGGTTGCCCGTGTTGCGGAACAGGTAGCGCCAGATCCGCAGGCTGTGGCGGTCATACAGGCGCTCGAAGGCATCCGCCCGGCCGCCCGCATAGGCCAGCATCAGCGCTTCATCCTCAAGAGCATCCAGCGATTCCACCATGCCCGCGATTATGCAAACGCCGCTGCATGGCCGCCCGGGCTGTGGAGAAAATCGCACAGCACCGGGCCATGCCCGCTCACCAACGTGGTGGGTCGGGAACATAGCCGTTGCGACCCGATCCGGGAAACGGATCGGGTACGCGCTCCCCGCGCGGAGCGCGTATCACGCCACGCGCCACCAGATTGGCATGGCTGTCGTAGCGAATGCGCACGATCTGCTCGGGATGGCGCGTGGCCGGCTCGAAGTCGACGGTCACGGTGCGCGACGTCTCGATCGCGCCGTGACCCGTGCCCAGGCTCGGCGAGCGCTTGGCAGTGGCCTCCGCGGCCTTGCGCTCGGACGCGCGCGGGTCAGCGGCAGACGGCGCCGGAACCGGGATGGTGGACTCCATGGACGACTCGCTGTTCGCGCTGCGGGCGTCTTCCCGTTCCTCCAGGGCCGGCCCCCTGAGAGGGGTCCATGGCGGCTCGACCGCGACCGGTGCCGGACGCTCGCGGAACAGCGCCACGCCGATCACGCCCACGTCACGCGGACGGCCCGTGCGGCTCGCGTAGGACGCCGAGCTCTCCGAAAAATAGAAAGCCGCCACCTCGCTGTCGCTCTTGCGCCACCCATTGATGCCCCAGTTCTGCCAGGCATCGAACACGTAGCCGTCACGCGGCGCGGCCGAGGCTGTCTTGCCGGTGATGGCATTGACGCCGTCCACGCTGACCACGGCCATGATGCGCTCACCGGTCTGGTTGGTGATGTCCACCGAATAGCTGGCACCCGGCCGCCCCGCCACCCAGTACTCGCCCTGGTGGCGATGGATCGTAAGGCGCTGGCCCGTGTGGCGGTCGACGATGCGCACATCGGCCAGCGTGGCGGCCCGTGCACCGGCGCTGGGAACGGCTGTGCAGAGCAGGATCGAGCAGGCCAGCCACGAGGAGAGGCTGCGGAGGGTTGTGCGGTGGTTCATGGTGTTCACTCCCGAAAGTGGATGAAGGACATGTCCACTGAATCGGAGCAACCACCGGAACGGGGTGAAAGTCGATTAAAAAAATTCTTCGGGGAACACCGGGTCGCGGATTCGCGCGGCGATTGGACGGGCAGCGCCTGGCCCGTGCGAGTCTTCTGGGGGAGGTGCGGGAATCCGGCACCTCCCGGGAGACTCAGGCATCTTCCGCGCCGCGGTGCTCGTCCAGCCCCAGTTCCTGGATCTTGCGCGTGATGGTGTTGCGGCCGATGCCCAGGCGCTGCGCCGCCTCCATGCGGCGGCCGTGCGTTTCATGCAGCGCCGTGCGGATCAGGTGCGACTCGAAGCGGCGCGTGAGGATGTCCCATACCTCGGGACGGCCCTCGCGCAGCAGGTGGCGCGCCTCGGCCTCGAGACTCTGCTCCCAGCCTGCCTGCGGCTGGGCCGGGGCGTGGTCCATGGATGCAGAAGCCACCATGGGTGCTCCGGGCTGGGACGGCACAGCGGCAGGGCTTGCCGCCTCGGGCAATTCCACCATCGATGACGGCAAAGCCTGCTGTGGTGCCATGCCCATGCCTGCCATCGCGGAGGGCACCGTCTCGGGAGAAGCGGGCACGGCCGGAGCCTGGAGCACCTCGGGCGGAAGGTCCTGCACGGAGATCACCTGCGCTGGCGCCATCACGCTGAGCCAGTGGCAGATGTTCTCGAGCTGGCGAACGTTGCCGGGGAACGAGAACGCCTCGAGCCGCGCCAGCGCCGCCTCGGAAATGCGCTTGGGCTCCACGCCCAGCTGGCGCGCGCTCTGCTGCAGGAAATGGCGCGTGAGCACCGGCACGTCCTGCTTGCGCTCGCGCAGCGCGGGCAGGCGCAGACGAATCACGTTCAGCCGGTGGAAAAGGTCTTCGCGGAAGGCGCCATCCTTGACGCGGGTCTCGAGATTCTGGTGCGTTGCCGCGATCACGCGCACGTTCGACTTGACGGCCGCATGCCCGCCCACGCGGTAGAAATGGCCGTCCGACAGCACGCGCAGCAGACGCGTCTGCAGGTCGAACGGCATGTCGCCGATTTCGTCGAGGAACAGCGTGCCGCCATCCGCCTGCTCGAAACGCCCCCGGCGCTGCGCCTGCGCGCCGGTGAATGCGCCGCGCTCATGGCCAAAGAGCTCGCTCTCGAGCAGGTCCTTGGGAATGGCGGCCGTGTTGATGGCCACGAACGGGCCGCCCGCCACGGGCGAGTGCTTGTGCAGCGCGCGCGCGACCAGCTCCTTGCCCGACCCCGATTCACCCGTGATCAGCACGGTCACCGAACTCTGGCTCAGGCGGCCGATGGCGCGGAACACGTCCTGCATGGCCGGCGCCTGTCCTAGGATCTCGGGTGCATGGGTCTGCCGGTCTTCGGCCACCTGCTCGCGCTGGCTTTCCTCGACGGCGCGGCGGATCAGTTCCACGGCCTTGGGCAGGTCGAAGGGCTTGGGCAGGTACTCGAACGCGCCACGCTGCAGCGCCGACACGGCCGAATCAAGATCGGAATAGGCCGTCATGATGATGACCGGCAGGCCCGGCTGCAGCTCGCGCAGCTTTTCGAGCAGTTGCAGGCCCGAGCCTCCCGGCATGCGGATATCGCTCACCAGCACCTGCGGGCCGCTGTGCTCGGAATCACCGGCGGCAATGTCGGCCAGGGCGTCCAGCACTTCGCGCGGGTGCGAGAAGCTGCGCGTGGGCAGGTTCTCGCGGGCCAGCGCCTTCTCCAGGACGAAGCGGATCGAGGGGTCGTCGTCTACTATCCAGATCGGCTTCATGTGCGTGTTCTTCCTTGTTGAAAGGGGCCCGGGAGCCCCGTTGATTTCCAAGGACCTCAAGGCAGCGGGATGAGGATGCGAAAGTCGGTGCGCCCTGGCGCACTGTCGCATTCGATCAGGCCGTGATGGCGCTGCACGAACGTCTGCGCAAGCGTCAACCCCAGGCCCGAACCGCCATCCCTGCCGGTGACGAGAGGATAGAAGATTCGCTCCTTGATCGTCTCCGGCACGCCTGGTCCGTTGTCGATCACATGCAAATCCAATGCCAACCGATAACGTTGACGACCAAATGTTACCTGCCGGGCGACGCGTGTGCGCAGGGTGATCTGCGCATCGCCCGCCGCGATGCGATCGGTCAGGGCCTGCGCCGCGTTCTGCACGATGTTGAGCAGCGCCTGGATGAGCTGTTCGCGGTCGCCGCGGAATTCAGGAATGGAGATGTCGTAGTCCCGCCGTATTTCGAGCCCTCGCGGAAACTCGACCAGCACGAGGGAGCGCACGCGTTCGCAGACCTCGTGGATGTTCACGTCGCCGACCTGGTGCGGATGGCGATGCGGAGCGAGCAGCCGGTCGACCAGGCTCTGCAGCCGGTCGGCTTCGTGGATGATGACCTGGGTGTACTCCTGCAGATCGGGCGAGGGAAGGTCCATCTCCAGCAGCTGCGCCGCGCCGCGGATGCCGCCCAGCGGGTTCTTGATCTCGTGCGCCAGGTTGCGGATCAGTTCCTTGTTGGCAAGCGCCTGTTCGCGCAGCCGTTCCTCGCGATCCTGGCGGGCCTGTGCCTCCAGCGGCCAGCATTCCACGAGGATGTCGCCGCCCTGCTCCACGCACGAGAGATTCACATGCACGGGGAGCGGATCCTGCGGCACGCGGCGCAGGCCCGACTCGAACCGCAGCGCCGCGAAGTCCTGCCCCTGCGCACCGGCCAGCGCACTGCGCATGATGCCGGGATCGGTGAAGTAGCTGCAGAAGTCGATGCCTTCGAGCGTCCGCCGCGACTGGCCGAGCGCGGTCTCCAGCGCCGCATTGGCGAACAACACCGAGCCGTCGGCGCCAAGCACTGCGACCAGCGTGGAGACAAGATCAAGCGTCTGGTAGCGCCCGCTCCCATGGCCAGTTGACGGACGGTGCCGCACGGATGGCTGCTCGAGAAAGCCAGCGGGGGAGATCAATGCGTCATCTGCCATGTCACACACCCCTATGAAACTGGCGCGGCCCACGCAATGGGCATGCTTCAGGCCAGGGCAGCCAAGCAAGGGCCGCCCCGCAGCGACGGCTGCGTCCCCCCTCCCGAATGGCGCAGCCATTCGAGAGAGGGGGGAAGGCGCGAAGCGCCTCAGGGAGAGTCAGGTCCGGGCGCGACCTATAAAACCGTCGCGCCCCAGGCCAGGGCAGCCGAGCAAGGGCTGCCCCGCAGCGACGGCTGCGTCCCCCCTCCCGAATGGCGCAGCCATTCGAGAGAGGAGGGAAGGCGCGAAGCGCCTCAGGGGGATCAGGTCCGGGCGCGACCTATAAAACCGTCGCGCCTCAGGCCAGGGCAGCCAAGCAAGGGCCGCCCCGCAGCGACGGCTGCGTCCCCCCTCCCGAATGGCGCAGCCATTCGAGAGAGGGGGGAAGGCGCGAAGCGCCTCAGGGGGGTGTTCCCTCATTTCAACCGCGAGAGCTCGCGCTTGATGCCTTCCACATCGGCCTCGGCACGCGTGAGATTGGCCTTGATCTCGGCGGTGCGCTCCGCATAGCCCTGCGGGTTGCGCATCTCCAATGCCGACTTCTGCGGGAAGCCGTCGTTGTATTCCTTCTTCAGGTCCTCGTAGCGGTTCTGGGCCTTCTTCAGCTCGGCGTCGAGAATGGCACGCGCATCCGAGTCACGGGCCTTCTGGTCGGCGGAGTCCACCTTGGGTGCGCCGGAGGGGGAGCTGGAAGAAGATGTGGATGTGGATGTACCGCGCGGCGCGGCCGAGCCGCCGCCCGAGGCCGGGCGCGAGCCCTGCAGCACGGTGACGTTGCCCCCTTCCACCACCTTGCAGCCGCGCTCCTTGGCTTGCGAGGCGTTGTTCGTGTACTCGTTGCCACAGCGGTAGATGCGGTCTTGCGACCAGGCCGTGGGCAGCAAAGCCACAGTGATGAAGAGAGCAGTCAGTGTTTTTTTCATGGGTTCCTCGCGCGACAGTCGCGACATTCGTCAGTCAGCCCTGCTTGGCCGGCAAATGGTCGTGAATCTCCATTTCGGTAGCCAATCGCAACCTTCCGACAATAACAGAGCTCCAGTCAATGACCCCGAAAGGCCACGATCGTTCCTCCAGAACCGTTGCGTCAAAGGAAAAATGGTGGCCGCCAGGCATGTTTTTCTCATCCCATGCCCCATTGAAAAAGCGGCCCGCAGGCCGCCTTTTTGCATCTCGCCGCAGGCCGCCTTCGGAATTCAACGTTCCGGCGCCGTCCGCGGCTGACTCGTTGCAGGAGATTACAGCGAGTAGTACATGTCGTACTCGACCGGGTGAGGTGCCATGCGGAAGCGCTGCACTTCGGTCATCTTCAGGTCGATGTAGGCATCGAGCATGGAGTCGGAGAACACGCCGCCCTTGGTCAGGAAGCCACGGTCGGCGTCCAGCGCCTCCAGGGCCTGGTCGAGGCTGTGGCAGACGGTCGGCACCAGCTTGTCCTCTTCCGGCGGCAGGTGGTACAGGTCCTTCGTGGCGGCTTCGCCCGGATGGATCTTGTTTTCCACGCCGTCCAGGCCCGCCATCATCAGTGCCGAGAAGCACAGGTAGGGGTTGGACAGTGGATCGGGGAAGCGTGCCTCGATGCGGCGGCCCTTCGGGTTCGCCACGTAAGGAATGCGGATCGATGCCGAGCGGTTGCGCGAGCTGTAGGCCAGCTTGACCGGTGCCTCGAAGCCGGGAACCAGGCGCTTGTAGCTGTTGGTGCCGGGGTTCGTGATGGCGTTCAGTGCACGGGCGTGCTTGATGATGCCGCCGATGTAGTACAGGGCGAACTCGGAGAGGCCTGCATAGCCGTCGCCGGCGAACAGGTTCTTGCCGTCCTTCCAGATGGACTGGTGCACGTGCATGCCGGAGCCGTTGTCGCCAGCGTAGGGCTTGGGCATGAAGGTCGCGGTCTTGCCGTAGGCGTTGGCCACGTTCCAGATCACGTACTTCATCTGCTGGGTCCAGTCGGCGCGCTCGACCAGCGTGCTGAACTTGGTACCGATTTCGTTCTGGCCAGCGCCAGCCACTTCATGGTGGAACACTTCGACCGGAATGCCCAGGGATTCGATGATCAGCGACATCTCGGCGCGCATGTCCTGCGTGCTGTCGACTGGAGGCACCGGGAAGTAGCCGCCCTTGGTGGTGGGACGGTGGCCGCGGTTGCCGGTGTCGAACTTGGTGCCGGTGTTCCATGGTGCTTCGTATTCCTCGATCTCGAAGCCGACCTTGCCGGGCTCGTTCGTCCAGCGCACGCCGTCGAAGATGAAGAATTCCGGCTCCGGACCGAAGTAGGCCGTGTCGCCGAGGCCGGAAGCCTTCAGATAGGCTTCAGCGCGCTTGGCAATCGAACGTGGATCGCGGTCATAGGCCTTGCCGTCGGAGGGCTCGACCACGTCGCACTGCAGGAACAGCGTGGTTTCTTCGAAGAAGGGATCGATGTTGGCCGTGTTCGGGTCGGGCATGAGCTGCATGTCCGAGGCTTCGATGCCCTTCCAGCCGGCAACGGAAGAACCGTCGAACGCGTGGCCCGAAGTGAACTTGTCTTCGTCGAAATGCGAGACGGGCACGGTCACGTGCTGTTCTTTGCCGCGGGTGTCGGTAAAGCGGAAGTCAACGAACTTGACTTCGTTTTCTTCCACCATCTTCATCACGTCTGCAACGGTCTTAGCCATTAATCTTCTCCAAGGAATGAGAGCGTATTGATAACAGAATCCTGATTAGCAGAATGTGTGCCAGATCGGCCCACCATCTGCACCAGAAGGGTTCGGCACGGGTCGCCACGATCCGCAGGCGTTCCACATGCCCATGCATTGCACCATATTGGTGCAATATTGCATTTTTTTGGCGAGATCATCGATTTCGCACCATTTCGGGGCCTAACTCCGCCCCGGTTTTGTGCAGTGCCTCCACCAGCATCCGCCAAGCTGCGGGCACGAGGGCTGCGGCCCCCTTGACACCCAGCTCGATATGCCGCCCGTGTTCGGGATGGTCCACGCTCGGCAGGCTGAACACCTTGATGCCCGGGAAGGCCGCCTCGACCTGCACCATCAGCGGAGTGAGCGTGGATTCCATCGCCCGATAGACGACCACCGAATGTTCGGTCTGGGGCTCGCGGTGGAACCACTCTGCGCAGTAGTGCTCGAGCGCCCACTCGATCATCGGCCAGGCCATCACCGGAAAGCCTGGTACGAAATGCACCATGCCGCCGCTCTTCGCGCCATCGCAGGTGAAGCCGGCGATCTTGTTGTAGGGGTTGGGAATGATCCGCGCGCCTTCGGGGAACATGCCCATGTTCAGGCGGTGCAGGTTGTCCGCCCGCTCCGGCTCGTAGGGCTTGCCCTCCTCGCGTGCCACGTCGCGCATGCGCTCGCGGATCAGCTCTGCCGCCTGCGGATGCAGCGCCAGCGGCCGGTCCAGCGCGGCCGCCGCACACTGGCGCGTGTGGTCATCGGGCGTGGCGCCGATGCCCCCGCAGCTGAACACCACGTCGCCGCTCGCGAATGCCTCGCGCAAAGCGGCGGTGATGCGCGCGGGATCATCCCCCACGTAGTGGGCGTAGGACAGGGACAATCCGCGCGCGGCCAGCAGTTCGATCACCTTGGGCATGTGCTTGTCTGCACGCTTTCCCGAGAGGATTTCGTCGCCGACGATGATGAGTCCGAATGCAGGCGTCACGGGTGTCCGTTCCAATTGAAAGGCTCAATTATTGCCCGGCTTGATGTCCGATGAGTCATCGGGCAATGCGGAGTGCGCGGGTGGGGTGAGCGCGGCCGGCGGCGTCGCGTCGACAACGGCCGGCTGCACCGGGTTGGCTGGCGCATCGATCACCAGTTCGCTCCGCTCTCCGCGCAGGCGCTCCAGCGCCGCCAGGCAGTAGTGGGTGAACCACAGCGACGAGAATGCAAAGACCAGCGTATAGATCCAGATGGCAACGGGGATCAGCACCAGGAAGGCCGCGGCAAACACCACGGCCGATGCCCAGACGAGGCTCGGGGCTGCGCCCAGAAACCCGCAGACCACGCCGATGCCCAGCAGGCTGTAGCGATGGCGTGCAAAGAGCTCCTTGCGCTCCTCCTTGCTGGCATGCTCGGCCAGCGCGTCGAAGCTCATTACGCGGTAGGTAAGCCAGCCCCAGATCAGCGGAGGCAGCACCAGGATGAGCGGCGGAACCAGCCACAACGGGGACGAGACGACGAGAGCCAGCAGAGCGGCCACCGTCGAGACGGTGGACCAGACCACGCTGGCCACCATCGAGCCCCCCTTCTTGCGCACCAGCAGGGGAAAACGGCGAGCAGCCACGAGGTTGACCAGGGCGGGAGTCATGAGCACCGCGACCAACAGCAGCGCGATCAGGACGATCACGGGAATGGCCGCCAGCACCACCAGGAGCGGCGCCAGCGTGCCAGACGCGTTGTCCCAGCCCATGCCGGAGAGCCACGTCCACAGGCTTCCCAGCCAGGTCGCATTGCCAAGGAACTGCTCCGTGGCGGCCACCGCGGAATGCCAGAAGAAATAGCCGCCGATGCCGGAGATCACGGCAATCAGCACCAGCGGCAGCAGCGACAGGAAAATGACGCGTGGAATCAGGCAGTAAGCCGCCGCGCGCCAGAAGGAATCGAACAAGGATGACATCTGCATGGCTCCAAGAATAGCCTCTGCCGCAGCCGACCGGGGTCAGCCTCGGCCCAGCAGCCGGAGAATTCCTAGCCATTGCTGTGACCAGAACCCTTCCCCATAGTTTCGCACCTTGCCGTCCGGACCCGGTTTCACCTGGTCGTCAACGCCGGTGGGGTCGTAGCGCAGCTCGAAGTTGGCGGTCCTGAAAAGCATGTCCCACAGCGGCAGCAGCACCCCGAAATTGCACCCGCGCGCCAGCTCGATGGAACGCGGAAGCGATGGGGCCGGCAGGTGCGAGTCACCGATGCGGGCCTCGACGAGCGATATCGCGTGGTGGCGCCGGTGAAAGCGCGGACTGATCCACAGCCGCTCGCCGATGCGCCCGAACCAGATGCGGGCATTGGCATGGTGCAGGTTCTCGCTGAGCTGCGTGATGGCCACGATCGCCACGAACTGCCCCGGTGCCACCCCGATGAGCTGCGCGACGACCACGATGATCACATCGCGGATCACGTCATCGAGCAGGTGATTGCGGCTGTCCGACCATTTGGTCATCTGGCGCTGCGAGTGGTGCAGCGAGTGCAGCTTCCACCACCATTCGAAGCGATGCTGGCCGCGATGGATGAGATAGTCCACCAGGTCGAACACCGCCAGATAGATCAGCAGGCTGACCAGCGGCAGATCGGTCACGCCCGGCCAGACCATGTCGATGTTGTAGGTGCGCAGGCCTTGCACACGCAGCATGCCGAACAATTCATCGAACAGCGGCGTGAGCGTGAAGAACAGCCCCAGCCGGAACAGTCCCAGCCGGTGGACCAGCGTGTAGAGGATGTCGGTGCGGATGGCGCGGCGGTCGGTCACCGCCTCCACCGGGCGCCAGCGCTCGAGCGGCCCGATCACCGCCACGATCACCAGCACCTGCAGCAGCCCGACCAGCAGCCAGCCGGTGGCGTCATAGCCGTCTTCCAGCAGATTGGCCATGCCCGCATGGAACATGACCGGCTGGATGACGGTTTCAAACAGCCATTGCTGCACCGAGTTGAAAAGCGAGGTCAACCATTCCACGATTCAGTTCCGTCCATTCACACTGCATGCGGCGCATGCCGATCACTGCCTGCGCGTCCACGCGGCATAGTCCGGATGCTCGCGCAGCGTGCGAAAGCAGAAGCCGCGCTCCTTGAGCCCCTTGATCAGCGGATCGAGCACCGCCGGCGCCCAGGGATCCTGGCGTGACCAGATGCCCAGGTGCGCGAGCAGGATGTCGCCGCTGCGGATGTTCTTCAGCGCCTGGTCGAGCAGGCGCTGGTTCGGATACCGGTCGCTTGGCAACTCATCGCCCAGGAACCCCGCGGGAGCCCAGCCCACGTGCGCGTATCCACAGGACCGGGCGGCCGCCAGCAGTTTCTCCGAGGTCTTGCCGCCGGGCGCGCGGAACAGCGGCAGCGGTGGCTTGCCGGTCATCTCGCGCAACCGATCCTCCGAGCGGCGGATTTCCTCGCAGTACTGCGCCGTCGTCATGGTGAACGACTGACCCGCACGCGGTCCGGCCGACGGCTTCACCTTGAACGACAGGTCATGGCCCTTGGCGATGTCGCCACGCCAGTAGACGTGATCGAAGGTATGCGATGCGAACTCGTGCCCCTCGGCCGCCCTCGCCTTCCACCAGGGCGCCCATTCGGCATCCATGCTGGAGCCGCCCGACTTCGTCGGCTCGTTGGCCGCGAAAAAGGTGACGTTCACTTTCTCGCGCTTCAGCACCTCGGCGATCAGCGGTGCGACGCCCATGTGTCCGGTGTCGAAGGTCAGGTACACCGGCCTGTCGCAGGCGGTGCCCGCCTGCGCGGACAGGGAGAGGGAGGCCGCACCGGCGGCGATCACGGCAGTCAGGGCAACGAGGGAGGGGGACAGACGCGAGGACATGTTCCACATGACTCCGGCGGCGCCAACAAGTTCAGCGCGCCGCGTGATGCAGCGTCCAGACACCGTGGGGCGACTTGCCCACGTTGACCGATCGAACCACCTTCTTCTCATGCGTGTCGATCACCAGCAGCTTGCGTGCCCAGCGAGCGCCCACATAGATGTAGCGGCCGTCGGCGGATACATCCATGCAGTCGGGGCCGCCCGGCGCCGCATAGCTCTCCACCGCCTGGCGCGAGGCCATGTCGATCTTGCTGATCGTATTGGCCACGCGGTTGCTTACGTAGATGTGCTTGCCGTCGCCAGCGCCGCGGAATGCATGGGCACCCGCTCCGGTGGGAATGATCTGCACGCTGCGCGCGGGCTGGTCGCCGGAGATGTCGAACACCTCCACGCCCTTGCCGCCGGTCAGGCCGATGAACAATGTCTTGTCGTCGGGCGATCCGTACAGGTCGGCGGGCATCGGCCCGGTCTTCACGCGCCACTTGAGCTTCTGCGTGGCCATGTCGATGGCCACCAGTTCGTCGCTGTCCTGCATGGTCGAGTACACCGTGCGGCTCTTGCTGTCGATCCACAGGTGGCTCGGGGTCTTGCCGGTGGGCACGCGCTGAACGAGCGTCAGCTCCTTGCCGTCCCAGCGATAGAAATCGATATGGTTCAGGCGGTTGGCCGCCGTGATGAACCACTTCATGTCCGGACTGAACCGCAGGTGGTATGGATCCACGATGCCCGTGACCACGCGCTGCACCTGCGCCGTTCGCGGGTCGACAAAGGTCAGCGAATCACCCAGCGCATTGGCAATGACCAGCGATTTCTCGTCCGGCGTGAGATACAGGTGATGCGGCTCCTTGCCCGTGGCAAAGCGCTGGGATTCGGCCCAACTGGCCGGATCGATGACGCTGACGTTCGCATCAAGGGAGTTGAGCACGAAGACCGGCGGTGCCGGTGGCGGATTCGCGGCTTGCGGGTTTGCCATGGCACCCAGTGCGCAGAATGCGGCCAGCAGTCCGACGCCCGCTTTCTGCCAAATACCAAAGTTCACAAATCACCTCTTGAAACGCCTCGCCGCAGCAGTCTGCCAACCAGAGGCAGCGCCCACAATGCCATGTCCAGCGAGGCTCGCAGTGTACGCGCGCCGCCCCGGCGATGGGACGGAAATCCGTTCAACGCGATCAGGATGTTGCTGTGAGTAGACGCAGCTCTTCCGCGGTCAGCCAGCGCCACTGCCCAGGCGCCAGGTCGGCGGGCAGATCGAAGCGCCCCATGCGCGAGCGGTGCAGCCCCTCGACACGATTGCCCACCGCCGCGATCATGCGTTTGACCTGGTGGTACTTGCCTTCGGTCAGCGTCAGGTCGAGCGTATGTTCGTCCACGATGTCGCAGGCCGCCGCCTTGACCGGCTTGGGATCATCGTCCAGCACCACCCCGGAGCACAACCTGGTTGTCTGCTTCTCGTCCACCGGATGCTTGCAGGTCACGCGGTACACCTTGGGTACATGCTTCTTGGGGGACGTCATCTTGTGGATGAACTGCCCGTCATCGCTGAGCAGCAGCAGGCCGGTCGTGTCCTGGTCCAGCCGCCCCACCGCCTGAAGCCCCTGCACGGCGCCCTTGTTGGGACGCTGGCGCAGTTGTGCCGGCAGCAGCGAATAGATGCTGGGATAGGCCGAGGGCTTCTGCGAACACTCGGTTCCGGCGGGCTTGTTCAGCAGCGCATAGCCCAGCCGGTGGTATTCCCATTCGACGCCCTGCACCCGAAAACGCAGGCCTTCGGGATCGACCTCGCGCGTCGAGTCCTGCTCCACGGCCCACGCCCCCGCCTGGGCGTCGAACAACTCCACCCATCCCTGCTGCACCAGCCCCGAGCACACCCTGCGCACTCCAAAGCCCTGCGAATACAACATGTCCTGCAACTGCATCACTTGAAAATTTCCCAACCGAACCTGAGATCGTCACCGCGTCTGCGGCAAAACGCAGACTGTAGCCGAGTTCCCGCTCCTGTCACCGAGCGGCCGCCGTTGCCCGCACGCGCGCTGCAGCTTGCTCCAGGTCGCCCCACGCGGCCTTGTCCGGCGCAAAGCGCTGGCGCATGTAGCCGGCCAGCTCCGCGATCTGGCGGTCATCGAGCGCATCGCCGAAGGCAGGCATGAAGCCGTTGTCCACCACCGCCGGGTCCTGGGAGCCCTCGATGATGGTGCGCAGCAGGTTGTCGGGGCGATCGCTGTGCAGGTTGGTGTTGAGCGCCAGCGGAATGTTGGCCCCGAACAGCCGCGGTCCGTCGCCGTCATGGTGGCAGGCGCCGCAGGCCTGATCGAACATGCGCTGCGCACGGCTGCCCCGCAGTTGCACCTGTGCCTGCCGGCTGCGCTCGCGCGCCTGTGCAGCCAGCTCGTCCGCCTGCTGCGCCGAGGTTTCCGGTTGCAGCGAGGCAAGATAGTGCGCCATCGCGCGGATGTCCTCCTGCGGCACCTGCTGCAGCTGCTGCACCACGGGCGCCATGGCGCCGGCGGCCGTACCGTGCTCCGCGCTGTAGCCTCTCGCCAGGTACTGGTAGAGCGACGCCTCGGTCCACGGCACGGGCGACTTGCCGAGCGCGTTGAGCGCCGGAGCCTCCCAGCCCTTGACCATCGCGCCACCCAGGTAGCGGATGCCCGTGCCTTCGGCGCCGAGTGCGTTGCGCGTGGTGTGGCAGGCGCCGCAGTGGCCCACGCCGTTGACCAGGTAGGCGCCCCGATTCCATTGGGCCGAGCGTGCCGCATCGGCCACAGGCTCCGCACCCGGCGTGAGGTACAGCGCATTCCACAGCCCCAAGAGTGAACGCTGCCCGAAGGGGAACGCCATCTGCGCGGCTGGCGTCGTCGCGCTGGCCGCGGGCTGCGTCATGAGGAAGGCATACAGCGACATCAGATCGTCGTCGCTCATCCTGCTGAACGAGGTGTAGGGAAACGCGGGGTACAGATGCCGGCCGTCGCGCGAAATGCCTTCGCGCATCGCACGCTGGAACGCGCCAAACGACCAGGTCCCGATGCCGGTCTTCGGATCGGGCGTGATGTTGGTGGAGTGGATCACGCCGAAGGGCGTCTGCATCGCCCGCCCTCCGGCATTGACCGCGCCGCCCTCCACCGTGTGACAGGTCATGCAGTTGCCAAGCGCAGCCAGCTCCTTGCCGCGCGCGATCGCGGCCTTGGAGAACAGCGCGACGTCGGGTGCCGCGATGGGTGCGATCTGCGCGCGAGCCCCGAACAGCGACGCTCCCACGCCGACCACGCCCGCAACGAGCGCCCCTGCCGTGGCCCAGAGCCCCTTGCGCCGGATCCAGGGCACTGCGGCAGGGCCGCCGGCAAGGCCGATCTGCAGCGCCGCGTCGCGCCGCAGGGAGGCCGCCGCGTGCCCGTCCTCCGGCACACCGGAGGCATCGGGCAAGGGGTTGAGCGCGGCACGGATCTTCTCCGCGGTGAAGGGCGGCTCGCGAAAGCGCACACCGGTGGCATCGAAGATCGCGTTGGCAATGGCCGCCGTGCCCGGCACGGAAGACGATTCGCCCGCGCCGAGCGGCGGCTCGCCCTGGCGCGGCATCAAGGTCACCTCGACCACCGGCACCTCCCGGAAATGCAGGATCGGATAGCTGCCCCACTCCCGCGCAAGGGGAATGCCCAGCAACGGATCGACAGGCACCTCCTCCTTGAGAGCGCGGCTCGTGGTCTGCAGAACGTTGCCATGCACCTGATGCTGCACGCCGGCGGGATTGACCATCAGCCCCGCGTCATGGCCGACGACCACGCGGCTCACATGCACCTCACCGGTCCGGCGATTCACCTCGACATCGGCCACCCACGCCGCCCAGGCTGCGCCGAAGCCCGGGAACTTGCTGTGGATGTAGCGCGCATAGGCAAGGCCCTGTCCCTTGAGGATCTCGCCCTCGCTCGCCTGCTGCTGCGGCCGCTCATGCGCGATCCAGCCCGCCTTGGCCGCGGTGGCACGCAGCAGCTCGGCCGCGCGTTCATCCTTCAGGTGACGCAGCCTGTAGTCGAGCGGGTCGACGCCCGCGGCGGTCGCCAGCTCATCGATATAGGACTCGTGCGCGAACGAGTTGGGCAGCGCGGACACCCCCCGCAGCCACGATGCGCGCAGGATGGGCGGCATGTCGTTGGCGGCAACGCGCATGTGGTCATAGGCATAGGGTGGCACCGACGTGCGGTCACCCATCTCGAACGCCTGCGAGGTGGCAGCCACCGTACCCGTGAGCAGCAGCGCCAGCGTGGGGGCTCCGTTGCTGGGATACGAGGTCTGGAAGTCATAGGCGGCAGGTGATCCATCGTCGTTCAGGCCACCCTGTACCTGCATGAGCTGCGCCGCGCCCTTGGGCTCCCACAGATGCTCCTGCTCGCGCGTGAGCTGCACCCGCACGGGCCGCCCCACCGCACGCGACAGCAGCAATGCATCGGCCGCCACATCATCCGCGCAGTTGCGCCCGTAGCAGCCCGATGCTTCCATGCGCACCACGGAGATCTGCGCCGGAGCCACGCCCATCAGCCGCGCGAGGTCGCTGCGCAGCACATGCGGATTCTGCGACCCGGCCCACACCGTGGCCACCTCGTCATGGACAGGCGGCTGCAGGCCTGCGGGCAACGCCCACGATGCCACGGCGCACGAGGGGCCGATGGACGCATGCAGCTGATAAGGCCAGACATAGGTACGGGGCATGCTTGTTGCAGCAGAGGCCAGTGCCGCATCGACATCGCCCTGGTCCATCAGCACGCGCCGGGTGGAAGGATGGGAGCGCAGCGCGTTTTCCGTCCGATCGACACCCGGCATGCCGGGCCAGGGCTTCCAGCGCACGACCAGCTCGCGCATGGCCGCCTCGGCCTGCTCCTCGCGCTCCGCGACCACGCCCACGAAATCCCGCACGACCACGACGGCCACCACTCCGGGGATGTGGGCAATCGATTGCTCGTCGACGCCCTCCAGCGTGTTGCCGACGAAATCGCCCGCGTCGAGCCCCGCATAAGGCGGCCGGATCACCCGCCCGTGGAGCATGCCGGGCATGCGCATGTCGTGCACGAAGGTGCTTTCGCCGAACGCCTTGGCCGGAATGTCCACGCGCTCGGTGGACTGGCCGACCACCCGGTAATCCTGCGGCGCCTTCACCGCCACATCCGTCCGCAGATGCTGCTCCAGGCACTGCCCGCCAAGCGCGGCCAGCGCACTGCGCCATCCGCCCTGAGCCGCCACCCACTCGAGGGCCTGCGCCGCAGCCTGCCGCAGCGGCACCGCATGGATCTGGATGGATGCGCTCGCGATGGTCGCGCCCTGGTTGGGCACGCTCGACGTGCTGCCCATCACCATCGCCACGCGATCCGGCAACAGGTCGAGCTCCTCCGCGACGATCTGCGTGAGCGCCGTGCGCAGCCCGGTTCCCAGGTCCACATGCCCCGCAAAGCCGGTCACGCTGCCGTCATCCCAGAGCGCCAGCAGGATCTCCGGTCCTTCCAAAGGATCGGCCGCGACGAAGGTGGGCTGCCCCGGCGAGGGCGCCGCAGGCGGCGGCACGATACGCGAGATGAGCAGCACGCCGCTCGCGCCACGCAACTGCGCACGCGTGTAATGCGCCTCGAATGCGCGCATCACGCCACTCCCCAATCCTGCGGGCATGCCTGGCCGGCCGCCATGGCCGTGGCGGCAAGATGCACCGCCTGCAATATCTCGAGGTGGGTTCCGCAGCGGCACAGATTGCCCGACAGCTCCGCACGAATCTCCGCCTCCGTCGGCTGCGCGTTGCGGCGCAGCAGTGCGGCGGTGGTCATGATCATGCCGTTCAGGCAGTAGCCGCATTGCGCGGCCTGCGCCTTGATGAAGGCGCTCTGCACGGGGTGCGGCCGCTGTCTCGATCCCAGCCCTTCCAGCGTGGTGATCTCGCGCCCGTCAAGCCGGTGCGCAGGCATCGTGCACGCACGCGCGGCGACGCCATCGACAAGCACCGTGCATGCCCCGCACTGCCCCAGGCCGCATCCATACTTAGGGCCATTGAGACCGCAATCATTGCGCAGCAACTGCAGCAAGGTGGTTGCTCTCTGCGATGAAGCCGGTGCATCGAACTGCCGATCCTCGCCATTGATCCTCAGGTGAAAAACCTCTGCCTGCATGCCGTCATCCCTCATGCCGTGCGCCCCTGCCCAGGACCGCGCACCCGGTTATCTGTCGCCTACGTTTCGGCCCGCTTCGATTCGTCCCATGCGCGTCGATCCGCTTCAATCCGTCTCCATGCCGCTGATGCGGCGCAGCAGCGCGATGAGCTCACTGCGCTCCTGCGCGTTCAGATCGCCAAAGGTCACTTCAGAAATCTCACGCGCAAAGGGAACGGTCCTGGCCGTCAGCACGGCCCCCTCCGGGGTAAGCGACATCCTCATGTGGCGGGCATCTCCGGGCTCGTGTTTCGCATCGAGCAGTCCGCGCCATTTCAGCCGCTCGACAATGCCGCGCACCGACGGCTCATCGATGGCGGTCGCGCGCGCGATGTCCGCGATCTCGCATCCATCGTGGTCGCGCACGGTGCACAGCACCACGAACTGCGTGGGCGTGAGCGTCGCATCCGGCACGGTTTCCTGGAATATCGCCATGTGCCTCTGGTATGCACGGCGCAGCAGATGGCCGATCTGCTCGGAGAACTGGTAGTCGTCTGACTTCGTGGCACCCATGTCTCGTCTCCTTGTAATGCAACTGAACCGACATTTCCACCTCGTGCGCCAGTGCCATGAACCCGTGCACCGGCAACGCCGCGCGCGTCCATCAAACGCTCAGGTAGGCGCGACGCACTTCTTCATTCGCAGCAAGCTCGAGCATCGTTCCGGCAAACCGGATCTGCCCTTTTTCCAGCACATAGGCGCGATCGGACACCAGCTCCGCAAAGTGCATGTTCTGCTCCGACAACAGAATGCTCACGCCCTGGGCCTTGAGCTCCAGGATCATCTGCGCCATCTGTTCGACGATGACCGGCGCGACACCTTCGGAAGGCTCGTCGAGCAGCACCAGGTAGGGATTGCCCATGAGCGTGCGAGCGACGGTCAGCATCTGCTGCTCGCCACCGCTCATGCTGCCGCCCGGGCGATCCGGCATCTCGCCAAGATTGGGAAACAGGCGATACAGCCGCTCGGGCGTCCAGAGCGGTGCGTCGCTGCCGTCGGGCCATTTGCGCGGCTTCTGCCGCCCCACTTCCAGGTTCTCGCGCACCGTGAGGTCGGTGAACACGCGCCGGTCTTCGGGAACGAAACCGAGACCATGCGATGCGGCCGAATGCGGCGGGCTGTGCGAGATGTCGCGGCCCATGAACGAGATCGTTCCGCTGCGCTTGTCCAGCATGCCCATGATGGCCTTGAGCGTGGTCGACTTGCCCGCGCCGTTGCGTCCCATGAGCGCCACCACCTCGCCGCGGCGCACATCGAGGCCGACATCGAACAGGATCTGCGCCGCGCCATACCAGGCACGCAGCGCATGCACTTCGAGCAGCATCGCCGCGTTGTCGTGGGTTGCCTCGGTCTGGTCCATCACACGCTCTCCATCTGCTTGCGTTCCTTCTCGAAGGTCTTGCCGCTGCCGAAATAGACCTCCTGCACCTTGGGGTGTGCGCGGATCTCCTCGGGCCGTCCCTGGGCAATGAGCCGACCGCGCGCCAGCACGATCATGCGATCGGCGTAGGCAAACACCACGTCCATGCTGTGCTCGGTGAACAGCACGGCCATGTTGCGCTCCACCACCAGCTTCTTGGTCAATGCCATCAGTTCGTTGCGTTCCTTGGGTGCCATGCCCGCGGTGGGCTCGTCCATGAGCAGCAGCTTGGGGGCATTCGCCATGGCGATGGCCAGCTCCACGCGCTTCACGTCGCCATAGGCCAGCACGCTGCAGGGCCGGTCGGCCTGCTCCGCCATGCCCACCTTGTCGAGCAGGTCCAGCGCCTGCGTGCGCTTGTAGTCGGCCGCCTTGCGCCAGAACGAGAACAGTTTGCGATCGGCGGACAGCAGGGCCATCTGCACGTTTTCGACCACCGTGAGCGATGCAAAGGTTTCCGCGATCTGGAAGGTACGCCCCACCCCCAGGCGCCAGATCTCTCGCGGCTGCAGGCCCACCAGTTCGACACCATCGAGCAGGATCGATCCGCTGTTGGCCTGCAGTTGGCCATTCACCATGTTGAACGTGGTGGACTTGCCCGCACCGTTCGGCCCGATCAGCGCCAGCAGCTCGCCGGCGTGCAGCTCGAAATCGATGCCGTCAACGGCCTTGACACCTCCGAACGACTTGCCGAGTCCGGTCACTTTCAGAAGACTCATGCCTTGTGCCCTCCCGTCGCATCGCGGCCGCCATACACGAGCTGGCGCACGAACCCGGCGATGCCCTGCGGGAACAGCAGCACCAGGATCAGGATGATTGCGCCCAACATCGCACGCCAGTAATCGGTGTTGCGCGAGACGGCATCCTGCAGCCAGGTGAACGTGGTCGCGCCGACCACCGGCCCCGACAGCGTCTGCACGCCGCCCAGGAGCACCATCACGAGCGCATCGACCGACTTGCTCACATGCATCACATCGGGCGAGATGCTTCCCTTGGAGAAGGCGAACAGCACACCGGCCAGGCCCGCGAACGCACCTGCGACGATGAAGGCCGCCCATTGCACTCGCTTGACGTGGATGCCGATGGCGTCGGCGCGCAATGGTGAGTCGCGCCCGGCGCGCATTGCATAGCCGAATGGAGAGAACAGGAACCTGCGCAGCAGGAAGATGCCCAGCGCGGCAAGGGCCAGGCAGAAGTAGTAGTAATTGCCCTTCTCCGTCAGCCACTGGGCGGGCCACACGCCCGTCAATCCGTTGCTGCCGCCGGTGAAGTTGTCCCACTGGTAGACGATGGCCCAGGCGATCTGCGCAAAGGCCAGCGTGAGCATCGCCAGGTACACGCCCGAAAGCCGCACGCAGAACCATCCGACGATCAGCGCACCCAGGCCCGCGACCACGGGCGCCAGCACCACGGCCACCTCCATGGGCAAGTGCGCCGAGCGCACCAGCAGTGCTGCGGCATAGGCGCCCAGGCCGAAATACGCCGCGTGGCCGAAGGAGTGCATGCCCGCGGGCCCCATGATGAAATGCAGGCTGGTGGCAAACAGCGCCGCCACCAGCAGGTCCGTCATCAGGACCGTCATGTAGGGCGAGCTCTTGGTGAGCAGCGGCAGCGCGAGCAGCACCACGGCCAGCAGCGCCACGGCGGCCTTGAAGAGATTGTCCGCCGGGCGCAAAGGGGCCTCGGGCTGGCCCAGGTTGCGGCTGGGTGCCTGCCTGCGCCCCAGCAGTCCCCAGGGCCTGATCACCAGCACCACGGCCATCACCAGGAACTCCACGACCAGCGTGAGCTTGGAGAACGACACCGGTATGCCGAAGATCTCGACCATGCCGATCCAGATGCAGATGGCCTTGAGCTCCGCGACCAGCAGGGCCGCGACGAAGGCACCGGGAATCGAGCCCATGCCGCCCACCACCACGATGACGAAGGCGGAGCCGATGGTGTTCAGGTCCATCTCCAGGTTCGCGGGCTCGCGCGGCAGCTGCAGCGCGCCGCCCAGGCCTGCCAGCATCGCGCCCAGGGCGAATACCGCCGTGAACAGCCAGGCTTGGTTGACGCCCAGCGCACCCACCATCTCGCGGTCCTGCGTGGCGGCGCGCACCAGGGTGCCGAAGCGCGTACGTGTCAGCAGCAGCCAGACCAGGCCCAGCACGATGGGCCCCACGACGATCAGGAACAGGTCGTAGGTCGGAAACTGCCGCCCGAGGATCTCGATGGAACCCTCCAGTCCCGGTGCCCGTGGCCCGAGAAGCTCCTCCGGCCCCCAGAGCCAGAGCACCGCGTCGCGGATCACCAGCACCAGGGCGAAGGTGGCCAGCAACTGGAACAGCTCGGGCGCCTTGTAGATGCGCCGCAGCAGCACGATCTCCACGAGCGCACCGATCACACCCACCGCGATGGCCGCGAGCGGCAGGGCCATCCAGAAGCCCACATTGCCGGTGAGCCACTCCACGAGCGAGTAGGCGACGTAGATGCCCAGCATGTAGAACGACCCATGGGCGAAGTTGACGATGCGCGTCACGCCGAAAATGAGCGACAGCCCGGCCGCCACCATGAACAAAGATGACGCACCAGCCAATCCATTGAGAAGCTGAACGACAAGGCCTGAAAGCTGCATCTCACCACCACTTGAAAAAAGGACTCAAGCCCGCTCGCCGGACCTCTCGGGCACCGGCGAACGAGCGGATGCCGAACCGCCCGCGCGTTCAGCCTGCGGGACGCATTTTCTTCACTTCTTCATCCGTTGGCTGGAATTTGGCTCCATCGAGATAACGGTAGTCCACCATGATGCCCTTGCCGTTCTCGTTGCGGGTCCTGCCCACATAGCCGCCCATGGTCGACTGCTGGTCCTGCGTGCGGTACATGATCGGCCCGAAGGGCGTGGACACCTGCAGCCCGCGCAGCGCCGCGATCATCTTCTCGGTGTCGGTGGACTGTGCTTTCTTGATGCCTTCGCCGATCGACATGATCGCGGAGTAACCCACCACCGAACCCAGGCGCGGATAGTCCTTGAACCGCTTCTGGTAGGCATCGACGAAAGCCTTCTGTTCGGGCGTCTGGATGCTGTACCACGGATAGCCGGTCACGATCCAGCCGTTGGGGGTTTCGTTCTTCAGCGGGTCGAGATACTCGGGCTCCCCGGTCAGCAGGCTCACCACCTCGCGGTCCTTGAAGAGGCCGCGTGTATTGCCCTCGCGCACGAACTTGGAGAGGTCGGCGCTGAAGAGCACGTTGAAGATCGCGTCGGGCTTGGCATCCGAGAGCGCCTGCACCACACTGCCCGCATCGACCTTGCCAAGCGGCGGTGCCTGCTCCGCGACGAACTCCACGTCGGGCTGCGCCGCCTTCATGAGTTGCTTGAAGGTTGCGGCGGCCGACTGCCCATATTCGTAGTTGGGATAGACGAGCGCCCAGCGCTTCTTCTTGAGCGCCGCGGCATCGGGCACCAGCATGGCCACCTGCATGTAGGTCGAAGGGCGCAGGCGGAACGTGTAGTGGTTGCCGTTCTGCCAGACGATCTTGTCGGTCAGCGGCTCACCTGCAAGGTACAGCACCTTCTTCTGCTTGGCGAAATCGGTCAGCGCCAGGCCCACGTTGGAGAGAAACGCGCCCGTCAGCACGTGCACCTGCTCGCGCGAGAGCAGCTCCTCGGCCATGCGAACGGCATCGCCCGGGTTGCCGTTGTCGTCGCGGCTGATCAGCTCGACCTTCTTGCCGAGCAGGCCGCCCGCAGCGTTGATCTGCTCGACCGCCAGATCCATGCCCTTCTTGTAGGGCTCCAGGAACGCCGGCTGCGCCTTGTAGCTGTTGACCTCACCAATCTTGATGACATCCTGCGCCAGGACCGGCGCAGCGAACGCCATCGCCCCCAGGGCCAGGCCTGCTCCGCTCAGGGCCGCCCCGCTCAACCTCCACCACTTTTTCTCGCTCATCGTTGACTCCATGAAGAAAAACAACCGTTGAAAAAGCACTCCAGGACGTTGTTCAGCGCAAGCCGTCCTCACCCTTGATCTCTCCCACCTGCAGGCCGCCAATGCGCGGCAATGGCCGCCCCGAATCGGTCACCACCACCGCGACCACGATCTCATGGGCACGTGGCGCATCGCCCACGCGGGCCTCCATCGCATCGAAGTGGCTGCGCACGAAGGCCGCATCCTTGTGGCCGAGCGGCACGTCGATGGCCGTGCCCAGCCCGCCGCGCTTCTTGCTCGAAGGCACCAGTGCCGCGCCCTTTTCCACGGCGTTGCGCAGCGGCGCACCGAGCTTGGGGTGCAGTATGGCGGCAGCGTGCTCCAGTTCGCCACCCTCACCGACGATCGCCGCCTTGCCGTAGCTTTGTGCCTCGCCCGGTGCAATTCCGAGCGCCTTCACGCAGCGCTCGCCGAGCAGTGCGCCCAGCTCTTCACCGATGGCGATCAGTTCATCCAGGTTCTCCGAATAGCGCCCCGCGTAGGGATTCTCGATCACGGCCATCGCGAGCGCCTTCCGCTTCGGGGGCGTGATGGCCTGCCCCATTTCCAGGCGGGTTTCCTCGACTTCGACGACGAGCTTGCGGATCTTTGCAGACATGTTGTTCATCCTTGTTCCAGTTTGCGGGCACCGGGCGGCCGCTCAGCGCAGTCCATCCCATTTGGAAATGTCTTCGGCCTTCAAGCCACCAACCCGCGCATGCACGCGGGCGCCTGTGCTCATGGTGAGAATGAACGCTATCTCGTCCGCACACGGCGTACCGGGAATGCGCACCTCGATGGCATCGAAATGGCTGCGCACGTAGCTCGCGTTGATGTGCGTGAGCGGCACATCGAGCGTGCAGCCGGCGGGCCCCACCTTCTTGGTAGAAGGCACGATGGCGAGCGCATTGCCGGGCTGCCCCGTCTTCTCTTCGCCCTTGCCCGCCATGTATGCCGCGCGATCCCCCTTCCAGCCCAGCAGCTCGCGCATCGCGTAGCCCCCCGGCACATGCCAGAGCGCGCCATGCTCATGCTCGCCGTCGGCGCCGACGATCGCCCCCTTGCCGTAGCTGGTGATCGCCTCGACAGGCACATCCATCGCAACCCGCAGCTGTCGCGCCATGTCGAGGCCGATGTCGTTCAGCTGCTCCATCATGGGAAGAATGTCCGCCTCGTAGCGGCCCGCGAACGGATTAGTCATCACCACGGCAATCCAGCCACGCCTGAGCGGCACCTTCGCGGGCGGGCCGAACTCGTGGAGGATGTCTTCCACGTGGCTGTATGTACGTCGTATCTCGATCATTCATCGCTCCTCGTTGTTCCTTCAAGCACCGCCTCGGCGCGTTGCGGCAGCACACCCCACGCAAGGGCACCGTGCTGCGGCGGCTTCTTCTGCCATGCGAGCGCACCCACCTGCCTGGATTGACCCTGGCACGCCAGGAAGCAAGCCTCGATCAGTCCTCGCTCCAACAGGTCGGATGCACATTCCATGCCACGGTCGAGCGCCTCCCGAACGGCGGCACGCGGCAACACCGGCACGTCCACCGTCACCGGAATATCGCCGAGATCCGAATCGTGCCGGAGGCTCGCGGCCGGTGCACGCCTGATCTGTGGAATGTCCACGTTCACTGCATTCGCAATCACGGTTGCCGCGGCATCGGCCTGGCTCGCCGTTCTCGCCAGCACGGTGACGCTGTCCGCCACGCCGCGCGAAAAACTGCGTCCTCGCCAGCCACTGGTGGCTACCCCGCGCACGGAACTGTTCGCATCGATGGACAAGTTGCCGTCGAGGTCCAGGCCATGCTGCAGCAGCGCGGGATGAAAGCGCGCGAGATCCGCCCACAGGCCGACACGCACAGCCTGCCCCTGCACCATGTGCAACGCGATGTCTCCGCCATTGTTCACCCACGCGCGTTCCACACCGGGACGCGCGTAGGCCTTGATGATGTCCTGTGCAACGGACCCTGCCACCGCAGCCATCGGTGTGATGAACTGGTCATCAAAAGGCTTGCAGGCCTGCCACATGCTGCGCGCGACCTCACCCGCCAGCGGACACGCGCCCGACACGGGCCGCTTGAGGAGAGGCAGCTCGGCCACGAGCGCGTCCAGCAATCCCTCGAACCGCTGCCATGCCGCGACATGGGCCGCGCGCACGGACCGGGCATCCCCCTCCGCACCAATCACAAGGTCGATCGGGCCATGCTGGAAGTGCAGCCGGCCTCCGCTCAACAGGGCATGGGTCGCGCGCATCATTCCGCTCATCGTCTTGCCCTCATCCCAACAGCGGCCCGCGCCCCAGCGGCCAGGGGTTGGCCGGTGCGCGATGAAGCACGCGCCGCGCCGTGGGTGCACCATCGTTGTGCCACGCGCCGGTCCTCAGCACCTCCGCGATGGGGCGCACGGAACCCACGTGGCCACCGAGTTCCTTGAAATCGGAAAGCCGCATGCTGAACTCGATCGGTGCCACGATGGCAGGCGTGGGCACCGTGCCGAAGCTGTTGTCGGGCATGCGCAGCACATCGGCCATCACGGTGATGCCGCCTCCGGGCCACACATAGGCGGGCGCACCGCCACAGGTCACATTGACAAGCGCCTGCTTGATGGAGCGCGTGAGCAGCACGGGGTTCTCCGTCACGCCCGCGCGCAGGCTTCCGCCCGCACCACCGAGGAACAGCACCGTGGCCAGCGACGGCTCGCAGTTCTCGCCAATACGGTCGACGATGGCCTGCACATCGGCCGGCATCTGCTGCTCCACGGGTTGCAGGCGCTCGTCGAGCACATACCACGACGCGTGCTCGCCGGTGGTTGAGGTCATCAGCAACCGCATGCCCGGCCGCGCGACGCCCGCATCCCATCCTTCGATGATCGACAGCGGATCGGCAATGTCGGTGCCACCCCAGCCCGTGCCCGGATTCGCCACCTGGAAATACCGGCCGGGCGTGGACTTGCGCCCCCGCATCTGGATGCCCGATGGCGGCATGTCCAGGCACCGGCCCGCCTGGTGCTCCGACAGCACCCCCGTGATGTGATCGTCTACAACAACGACCTCATCGACCCGCCCGAACAACTGCTTGGCGAAGATGCCGATCGTCGCCGAACCGCAGCCGACGCGCATGCGCTGCTCCTCCACTCCGTTCACGATAGGTGCGCGCCCCGCCTGAATGATGATCTGCGAGCCGCCATCGATGGTGAGTTCGACAGCCCTCTTGTTGCCGAGCGCCTCCATCATCTCGACCGTGACGCGGCCCT
Organism: Diaphorobacter ruginosibacter; assembly: GCF_014395975.1. NCBI lineage: Bacteria > Pseudomonadati > Pseudomonadota > Betaproteobacteria > Burkholderiales > Comamonadaceae > Diaphorobacter > Diaphorobacter ruginosibacter. The sequence continues at coordinate 3,649,592 of NZ_CP060714.1, forward strand.
CTTTCTTGCTTCCGCCCGTGAGATGGTGCACGCCGCCCAGCGACAGCATCTGCGATCCATACTCGGCGGTCGTGACATGCCCGACCACTTCGCCCTTGCAGCGCACGTTGGCCTGCTCGGGACCGAGATAGCGATCCGTGTCGATCTTCACCTTGAAACTGCAGTAGCTGAAGATGCCCTCGGTGACCACCGTCACCACGTCCACGCCCTCATGCTGCGATCCCACGATGAACGGGGCGGGCTTGTAATCGGGATAGGTGGTGGACGACCCCACGCCGGTGACGAAGACATCCTCGGCGAGCAACAGGTCTCCATCCCACGATGCCCCAGAATCGGCTCCGGTGCCGGGAAGGAACGGCACCACCTGTCCGCCATCTTCACCCACCGTCCGCCTGAGCAGCACCACCGGATCGACGCGCACCAGCTCGCCTCCGGAATTGGCATAGCGATCGCATGCCCCCGCGCGGCCCTGTGCGATCTGGCACAGAACCGGACAGGCATTGCATTCGATCTTGTCGCTCGCCATGCGCTCGTTGCGAGGACGCGAGCGCTCGAGCACCTGCGGTGCCGCAACGCCTTCCATCGCAGGCAGACCATCCGTCTTGGTGTGTTCAGTCATCGTGGCAGACCTCTTCCCAGCCAAAGCCCGGTGCGGAGAAAATCCTGTTGTTGCACCGGTTGGATTCATGTAGCATTCACTCCACGCCAATGTTGCAAACACTACATGAAATGAAATTTAAAGCATCCTTCGTGATCTGACACCGGGTGTTTACCCATGGTCTGGAAATTTCTCGGGAGTGAGTGCAATGACACATGTAGTGACCGACAGCTGCCTTCGGTGCAAGTACACCGACTGCGTGGATGTGTGCCCCGTGGATTGCTTCAAGGAGGGGCCGGAGTTCCTCGTCATCGACCCCGACGAATGCATCGATTGCGCGGTCTGCATTCCGGAATGTCCCGTGAATGCCATCTACGCGGAAGAGGATGTACCCGCCGAAATGATGCAGTTCATCGAGATCAACAGGCGCCTCGCACCCGACTGGCCCACGATCTCCAGAACCAAGCTTCCGCTGCCCGATGCGGACAAGTGGAAGGACGTTCCCGACAAGCTGTCGCAGTTTCCTCTTTGATAAGGACGTGACGCCATGAGCGCCTTCATCGAAGCACGCGTGCAGAGCGTGCACCATTGGACCGATCGCCTCTTCAGCTTCACCACCACGCGCGATCCGGGCCTGCGCTTCAGCAACGGCCATTTCACGATGATCGGACTGCGCGTGAACGACAAGCCGCTGCTGCGGGCCTACAGCATCGCCAGCGCCAACTACGAAGATCACCTGGAGTTCCTGAGCATCAAGGTCGAGGACGGCCCGCTCACATCGCGGCTGCAGCACATCCAGCCCGGGGACTCGATCATCGTCGGGCGAAAGCCGACCGGCACACTCGTCGTCGACTACCTGCTTCCAGGCAAGCGCCTGTACATGCTCGCGACCGGCACAGGCCTCGCGCCGTTCATGAGCATCGTGCGCGATCCGTCCACCTATGAGCGCTTCGAGGAGGTGATCCTGGTACACGGCGTGCGCCAGGCCAACGAACTCGCCTACCATGACCTGCTGCAGCAGACCCTGCCCGCCCACGAATTCCTGGGCGACATGGTGGCCAGCCAGCTGCGCTACTACCCCACCGTCACACGCGAGAGCTTTCGCAACACAGGCCGCATTCCCGATCTGCTGGACAGCGGCAGGCTTTGCAGCGATCTCGGCATTCCACAGCTCAATGCGGAGGAGGACCGGGTGATGATCTGCGGCAGCCCGGCGATGCTGCGCGACCTCAAGACCCTGCTCGAGCATCGCGGCTTCTCCGAGGGCAACACCTCCACGCCCGGAGCCTTCGTGATCGAGCGCGCCTTCGCCGAGCAATGATGCCCGTCGCCACAACCTTTATGGAAGCGCAACCTGCATTGGCGTGCACTAGCATCGTGCGCAGAGAAACAGACCATGCGATCACTCCATCATGACCACTCGAAGCAAGATCAGCAATAGCAGCAACGGCACTGCCGCACGCAAACCCGGCGTGCGCGAGCTGGCTGCCCAGGCCACGCGCGACAGCCTGCTGCGCGCGGCCATCAAGGTGTTTTCCAAAAGCGGCTTCGACGGCGGCAGCATCGAGCAGATCTCCAAGGCAGCCAAGTCATACGACCGCATGATCTACTACTACTTCGGCAGCAAGGCAGGCCTGTTCCTCGCCGTGATCGAGGAGATCTACAGCCGCTTCAACCAGGCCGAAGCCACACTGACGCTGGACATGCAGCAGCCCGGGCAGTCGCTCGAGATCATCGTGAAATTCATCATTCGCTACTACCGCGAACACCCCGAATTCGTCACCCTGCTCAACGAGGAAAACCTGCACCGCGGCAAGCATCTTGCCAAGTCGAAGAACAAGGGCGCCCACTCCTCCCCCGCCATCGGCATCCTGGACCGCGTCCTGGCAAGTGGTGTGCAGCAAGGCTTGTTCAGGGCAGACATTTCCGCAAGAGACCTCTACCTGATGATTGCCGCGATGGGCTATTTCTACCAGTCCAATCGCTTCACGCTTGCATCATTCCTGGGCGAGAGCCTGGATACGCCCGATGCCCTCGCGCACTGGGAATCCTTCGCGATCGAGAGCGTGCTGCGCACGACCGCTGTGGCGGCAGCAGCCCTCCCGGGAACCTCAGCAGCCACGCCCATAAAACGCGCCGCCCCCACGCGGCGCAGCTAGTGCACGGCGACAGCGCCGCGGCTTTTTCTTCAATAAACCACAAGGAGTCGACAGTCATGGCAGAAGCAGCAGTTGCAGAGAAATCGGGCAAGGTCGTCATCAGGAATATCGGGCTGATGATCTCCGGGAACATCGACAACCCGCTGCTCGACGCCGATACCGTCGTCGTCAACGACGGCATCATCAGCGCCGTCGGCAAGGAAAAGGACTGCGACACCAGCGAACCCCGCACGCTGATCGACGCACGCGGCACCTGCCTGTGCCCCGGACTGATCGACAGCCACGTCCACCCCGTCTTCGGCGACTGGACTCCGCGCCAGAACCAGCTCGGCTGGATCGAGTCCACGCTGCATGGCGGCGTCACCACGATGATCTCTGCTGGCGAGGTCCATCTGCCGGGCCGCCCCAAGGACGTGGTCGGGCTGAAAGCCCTGGCCATCACCGCACAACGTGCATTCGACAATTTCCGGCCCGCAGGCGTGAAGGTGCTTGCCGGGGCTCCGGTCATCGAAAAGGGCATGGTCGAGGAAGACTTCAAGGAACTGGCCGAAGCTGGCGTGAAGCTGCTCGGCGAAGTCGGCCTGGGCACGGTGAAGGCAGGCGAGGAAGCCCAGCGCATGGTGGCATGGGCACGCAAATATGGCATCCAGAGCACCATCCATACGGGCGGCCCCTCGATCCCGGGCTCCGGCCTGATCGACAAGGACGTGGTGCTGGAAGCCGACGCCGACATCATCGGCCACATCAACGGAGGCCACACCGCCTTGCCCGAGGCACATGTCTGCGAACTCTGCGAGAAGTCCAGCCGCGGCATCGAGATCGTCCACAACGGCAACGAAAAAATCGCCATCGCGGCCGCTCACGCAGCGATTGCCCTCAAATGCCCACACCGCATCATCCTCGGCACGGACGGCCCTGCAGGCTCAGGTGCGCAGCCCTTGGGCATCCTGCGGATGATTGCCCTGCTGTCAAGCCTGGGGAACATCCCTGCCGAGCTCGTGTTCTGCTTTGCGACGGGCAACACCGCCAGGATGCGTGATCTCAACTGCGGCCTCATCGAAGTGGGCCGTGCCGCCGACTTCGTCTTCCTCGATCGCGCACAGCATACGGCCGGGAGGACGCTGTTCGACAGTGTTCAACTGGGGGATATTCCGGGTGTGGGGATGGTGATGATCGATGGGCTGGTTCGGTGCGGCAGAAGCAGGAATACGCCGCCGGCGATGGAGATTCCGGTTGTCGTTGGCGCCGGGCATTGAGCTTATGCGGGGGCTTCTTTTGTTGGGGATCGCTTCTTCATAAGGCACTACCCTGTAGAACGGTTCTTGCTTGTCTTGAGTTCAGAGGCCGGGAGTGCCCCCGGCGGGTCAGTCCCGGCCTCTGCGGTGTGGCCAGGTGAGGAGATGTTCTACAGGGCAGAGGGAGCCCTTTTCATGCCCCTGCAATGGAGTGCTGTGCGATTGTGGCGCCCCCAAAGCAAAACGCCCTCCGACTCTGTCGAGTGGAGGGCGGTTTGGGCTGTAAGAGCCTGACGATGACCTACTTTCACACGGGAACCCGCACTATCATCGGCGCAAAGTCGTTTCACTGTCCTGTTCGGGATGGGAAGGAGTGGGACCAACTTGCTATGGTCATCAGGCATAACTGGGTGCTTGGCAGTTCATTTGGTGAACTGCGTTGCGAATTCATAGAGTCTTCAATCAGCTCAATCGTATTGAGGTTAATTTGATTGCGTACTTGGCATAACTACAAGTCTTTGAACATATCAAAGTTATAGGGTCAAGCCGCACGGGCAATTAGTACTGGTTAGCTTAACGCATTACTGCGCTTCCACACCCAGCCTATCAACGTCGTGGTCTACAACGACCCTTCAGGGGGCTCGAGGCCCCGGCAGATCTCATCTTGAAACGAGTTTCCCGCTTAGATGCTTTCAGCGGTTATCTCTTCCACACATAGCTACCCTGCGATGCCACTGGCGTGACAACAGGTACACCAGAGGTGTGTCCACTCCGGTCCTCTCGTACTAGGAGCAGGCTTCCTCAAATCTGCAGCGCCCACGGAAGATAGGGACCAAACTGTCTCACGACGTTTTAAACCCAGCTCACGTACCTCTTTAAATGGCGAACAGCCATACCCTTGGGACCGACTACAGCCCCAGGATGAGATGAGCCGACATCGAGGTGCCAAACACCGCCGTCGATATGAACTCTTGGGCGGTATCAGCCTGTTATCCCCAGAGTACCTTTTATCCGTTGAGCGATGGCCCTTCCATACAGAACCACCGGATCACTATGTCCTGCTTTCGCATCTGCTCGACTTGTCAGTCTCGCAGTTAAGCACGCTTATGCCATTGCACTATCGTCACGATGTCCGACCGTAACTAGCGTACCTTCGAACTCCTCCGTTACACTTTGGGAGGAGACCGCCCCAGTCAAACTGCCTACCATGCACTGTCCCCGATCCCGATAAGGGACCTAGGTTAGAACCTCAAACACACCAGGGTGGTATTTCAACGTTGGCTCCATGAGAACTAGCGTCCTCACTTCAAAGCCTCCCACCTATCCTACACAGATCTGTTCAAAGTCCAATACAAAGCTACAGTAAAGGTTCATGGGGTCTTTCCGTCTTTCCGCGGGGAGATTGCATCATCACAAACATTTCAACTTCGCTGAGTCTCAGGAGGAGACAGCGTGGCCATCGTTACGCCATTCGTGCAGGTCGGAACTTACCCGACAAGGAATTTCGCTACCTTAGGACCGTTATAGTTACGGCCGCCGTTTACTGGGACTTCAATCAAGAGCTTGCACCCCATCATTTAATCTTCCAGCACCGGGCAGGCGTCACACCCTATACGTCCACTTTCGTGTTTGCAGAGTGCTGTGTTTTTATTAAACAGTCGCAGCCACCGATTTTTTGCAACCCCTTTGGGCTCGCTCTGTACGAGTCCACCTACTTGGGGCATACCTTCTCCCGAAGTTACGGTATCAATTTGCCGAGTTCCTTCTCCTGAGTTCTCTCAAGCGCCTTAGAATACTCATCTCGCGCACCAGTGTCGGTTTGCGGTACGGTCGTCAATAGCTGAAGCTTAGTGGCTTTTCCTGGAAGCAGGGTATCACTCACTTCGTCTGCAAGCAGACTCGTTATCACCCCTCATCTTAGCCCGGCGGATTTGCCTACCGGGCACGACTACAGGCTTGAACCAACATATCCAACAGTTGGCTGAGCTAACCTTCTCCGTCCCCACATCGCACTATTGATCGGTACAGGAATATTGACCTGTTTCCCATCAGCTACGCATCTCTGCCTCGCCTTAGGGGCCGACTCACCCTACGCCGATGAACGTTGCGTAGGAAACCTTGCGCTTACGGCGAGCGGGCTTTTCACCCGCTTTAACGCTACTCATGTCAGCATTCGCACTTCTGATACCTCCAGCATCCGTCTCCAGACACCTTCACAGGCTTACAGAACGCTCTCCTACCACGTGCAATAAATTGCACATCCGCAGCTTCGGTAACTGGCTTAGCCCCGTTACATCTTCCGCGCAGGACGACTCGATCAGTGAGCTATTACGCTTTCTTTAAATGATGGCTGCTTCTAAGCCAACATCCTGACTGTTTTAGCCTTCCCACTTCGTTTCCCACTTAGCCAATTTTAGGGACCTTAGCTGGCGGTCTGGGTTGTTTCCCTCTTGAGTCCGGACGTTAGCACCCGGTGCTCTGTCTCCCAAGCTGTACTCTGCGGTATTCGGAGTTTGCCTTGGTTTGGTAAGTCGCCATGACCCCCTAGCCAAAACAGTGCTCTACCCCCGCAGGTAATACTTGAGGCACTACCTAAATAGTTTTCGGAGAGAACCAGCTATTTCCAAGTTTGTTTAGCCTTTCACCCCTATCCACAGCTCATCCGCTAGTTTTGCAACACTAGTCGGTTCGGACCTCCAGTACCTGTTACGGCACCTTCATCCTGGCCATGGATAGATCACTTGGTTTCGGGTCTACACCCAGCGACTAAGACGCCCTATTCGGACTCGATTTCTCTACGCCTCCCCTATTCGGTTAAGCTTGCCACTGAATGTAAGTCGCTGACCCATTATACAAAAGGTACGCCGTCACCCCTTACGAGGCTCCGACTTTTTGTAAGCATACGGTTTCAGGATCTATTTCACTCCCCTCCCGGGGTTCTTTTCGCCTTTCCCTCACGGTACTTGTTCACTATCGGTCGATGATGAGTATTTAGCCTTGGAGGATGGTCCCCCCATATTCAGACAGGGTTTCTCGTGCCCCGCCCTACTTGTCTGCAGCCTAGTACCACCACTGTGTTTTCACATACGGGGCTATCACCCACTATGGCCGGACTTTCCATTCCGTTTTGTTAACACAATGACTATCACTGCAAGGCTCTTCCGAATTCGCTCGCCACTACTATCGGAATCTCGGTTGATGTCTTTTCCTCGAGCTACTTAGATGTTTCAGTTCACTCGGTTCGCCTCGTTGACCTATGTATTCAGTCAACGATACCCTTGCGGGTGGGTTTCCCCATTCAGAAATCTCCGGATCAAAGCTTATTTGCCAGCTCCCCGAAGCTTATCGCAGGCTATCACGTCTTTCTTCGCCTATCATCGCCAAGGCATCCACCATATGCTCTTAGTCACTTGACCCTATAACTTTGACATCTCTTACGAGATACATCGCTGCAAGAATCTCAGACTTATGTGAGGTCTCTCACCTCACGCGTTATGCCGTAATGTGAATGATTCTTTTAGCCGCAATCCATCTCTGGATCACCGCTTTGAGAACGATTCGTCATTACTTGAACAAACAAAGTTTTTGTCTATTCGTTTTGACGCAATCAAATTTGTCACTGGCGGCACGGTGCAGTAAAACCTTTACGAATTTCTGCTTTCCGCCAGCAACGCTGATTTCGACTCTATGAATTTTTAAAGAACAGCCGTATTGACTCCGGTAATCCGGAACCAACAACAAAGAAGTCTGTTTCCAAACTGCTTTGGTGTTGATCTAATCGATACTTCGATAAGCGGGTTGATGGTGGAGGATGACGGGATCGAACCGACGACCCCCTGCTTGCAAAGCAGGTGCTCTCCCAGCTGAGCTAATCCCCCAGGATTCCTTCTCACCAGGTATTGGACGTTTGGTGGGTCTAGTTGGGCTCGAACCAACGACCCCCGCCTTATCAAGACGGTGCTCTAACCAGCTGAGCTACAGACCCATTCCCATATTCAGCAGTCTCTCAACTGCTCAATCAGGCTCGCGTTCCAACAACCGATAAGTGTGGGCGTTCAATCTTGAATGCTGTTTTCCAGAAAGGAGGTGATCCAGCCGCACCTTCCGATACGGCTACCTTGTTACGACTTCACCCCAGTCACGAACCCCGCCGTGGTAAGCGCCCTCCTTGCGGTTAGGCTACCTACTTCTGGCGAGACCCGCTCCCATGGTGTGACGGGCGGTGTGTACAAGACCCGGGAACGTATTCACCGTGACATTCTGATCCACGATTACTAGCGATTCCGACTTCACGCAGTCGAGTTGCAGACTGCGATCCGGACTACGACTGGCTTTATGGGATTAGCTCCCCCTCGCGGGTTGGCAACCCTTTGTACCAGCCATTGTATGACGTGTGTAGCCCCACCTATAAGGGCCATGAGGACTTGACGTCATCCCCACCTTCCTCCGGTTTGTCACCGGCAGTCTCATTAGAGTGCCCAACTAAATGTAGCAACTAATGACAAGGGTTGCGCTCGTTGCGGGACTTAACCCAACATCTCACGACACGAGCTGACGACAGCCATGCAGCACCTGTGTGCAGGTTCTCTTTCGAGCACATCCTCATCTCTGTGGACTTCCTGCCATGTCAAAGGTGGGTAAGGTTTTTCGCGTTGCATCGAATTAAACCACATCATCCACCGCTTGTGCGGGTCCCCGTCAATTCCTTTGAGTTTCAACCTTGCGGCCGTACTCCCCAGGCGGTCAACTTCACGCGTTAGCTTCGTTACTGAGAAAACAAATTCCCAACAACCAGTTGACATCGTTTAGGGCGTGGACTACCAGGGTATCTAATCCTGTTTGCTCCCCACGCTTTCGTGCATGAGCGTCAGTGCAGGCCCAGGGGATTGCCTTCGCCATCGGTGTTCCTCCGCATATCTACGCATTTCACTGCTACACGCGGAATTCCATCCCCCTCTGCCGCACTCAAGCCATGCAGTCACAAATGCAGTTCCCAGGTTGAGCCCGGGGATTTCACATCTGTCTTACATAACCGCCTGCGCACGCTTTACGCCCAGTAATTCCGATTAACGCTTGCACCCTACGTATTACCGCGGCTGCTGGCACGTAGTTAGCCGGTGCTTATTCTTACGGTACCGTCATGGGCCCCCTTTATTAGAAGAGACCTTTTCGTTCCGTACAAAAGCAGTTTACAACCCGAAGGCCTTCATCCTGCACGCGGCATGGCTGGATCAGGGTTTCCCCCATTGTCCAAAATTCCCCACTGCTGCCTCCCGTAGGAGTCTGGGCCGTGTCTCAGTCCCAGTGTGGCTGATCATCCTCTCAGACCAGCTACAGATCGTCGGCTTGGTAAGCTTTTATCCCACCAACTACCTAATCTGCCATCGGCCGCTCCGTCCGCGCGAGGTCCGAAGATCCCCCGCTTTCATCCGTAGATCGTATGCGGTATTAGCAAAGCTTTCGCCTCGTTATCCCCCACGATCGGGCACGTTCCGATGTATTACTCACCCGTTCGCCACTCGTCAGCATCCGAAGACCTGTTACCGTTCGACTTGCATGTGTAAGGCATGCCGCCAGCGTTCAATCTGAGCCAGGATCAAACTCTATAGTTCGATCTTGAAAATTTAAAGTCTTTCGACTTTGCTCAAAAATGGAATTGATGAAGATTAACTTCAACAATACTGTTTATGAGCGTTTGATAGTTCCGAAGAACTTGGCATTCGCCATCAAACGCCCACGCTTATCGGCTGTATGTTTTTAATGAACCCGAAACCCTGAACAACCCCGTGGGGCCCTCCGATTTCGTTTGCTTGCTGCGATCAGCTAAGCCTTGAATTCTAACACGTTTTAAAAAGACCTGTCAAACTTTGTGGTCTTTATCGGATCAACCGGAAAACCGATCCACCCAACCCAACCACCGCAACCCAGAGCAACCAAACGTCGTTTTGAGCAGCGAAGCCTTGAAGTATAACACGATTTTTTAATCAATCCGCCAACTTCGCAATCTCTTTCAAGACCGCCACCACTTTCAACATCAACCAGTTTCCCGGTCAGCGCCTCCAAGCAGCGAAGCCCTCGATTCTATACCGACTTTTAAACCCAATCGGCAAAGTTTCGAGAATTTCTTCAAGAACCTCTGAGAACCATCCAGATCACTCCGGAAAATCCCCGCTCTTCTTGAGGAAGGGACGAATTGTAGACGGGTTTGGTGACCAGAAAACAAAAAAGGGAAAGATTTTCATCTTTCCCTTTGAATGACTGCTTTGTCTATCTACATCCAGACAGGATGAAGGATGATCAGACGCGCCACTTTTCCATGAGCTTCTCAGGCGTCAGGTTGTCATAGGTCTCGAACGGCTGATGGATCCATGGATTCGTGGCCAGATAGTCCACCGAGTAGTCCGGCGTGAAGGTCGAGAGCGCCTTCGTCCAGATCACGGCGCTTCGCAGCTCCGTGATGGGAGCGTAGTTGCTCTTGAGCATGGCGATCACTGCGTTCAGCGTGTGGCCGGAATCCGCCAGGTCGTCGACCAGCAGCACACGACCGGCAATCTCACCCTTGGGCGTCGTAATGAAGCGGGCAATATCCAGGTGTCCCTGGACCGTGCCGGATTCCGCGCGGTACGAGCTGGTGGACATGATCGCCAGCGGCTTGTCGAAAATGCGGCTCAGCATGTCGCCCGGGCGCAGGCCGCCACGTGCGAGGCACAGGATGGTGTCGAATTCCCATCCCGACTGATGCACCTTGAGTGCCAGTTTTTCAATGAGGTTGTGGTACTCGTCGTAACTGACGTAGAGGTGCTTGCCGTCTTCTGTCAACATTCTTTTACTCCTGATCGGATAGCAGTTGGGCTCTTGTGGTGACGCCGGAGGATCACTCGGCGGCGTAGGGGTTGTGCATCAGGATCGTGTGGTCACGGTCCGGGCTGGTGGAGATCATGGCGACAGGAACGCCCGTCACTTCCTCGATGCGCTCCAGATACTTGCGTGCATTGGCAGGCAGTTCATCGTACTTGGTCACGCCCACCGTGGAGTCGGTCCATCCGGGGATGGTTTCGTAAATGGGAATGCAGCGAGCAATCTCTTCCGCGCCCATCGGCAGCAGGTCGATGCGCTGGCCGTCGAGTTCGTAGCCGACACACAGTTGCAGTTCGGTCAGGCCATCCAGCACATCGAGCTTGGTGATGCACAGACCGGACAGTCCGTTCACTTGCGCACTGCGCTTGAGCAGGGCCGCATCGAACCAACCACAACGGCGGCTGCGACCCGTGGTAACGCCCTTCTCGGCACCGACCGTGCTCATGTGATAACCCGGCGTGCCTTCCTTTTCCCATTCCAGCTCGGTGGGGAAAGGGCCGCCGCCAACGCGCGTGCAGTAGGCCTTGGTGATACCGAGGATGTAGTGCAGCAGACCGGGGCCGACACCAGAGCCGGCGGCGGCGTTGCCGGCCACGCAGTTGCTCGAGGTCACATACGGATAGGTGCCGTGGTCCACGTCGAGCAATGTGCCCTGCGCGCCCTCGAACAGCAGGTTCGCACCGTCCTTGTGGGCGGCATTGAGTTCGCAGGACACATCGGCGATCATGGGCTTGAGCAGCTCCGCATGGCGCATCGCTTCCGCATACACCACGTCGAATTGCACTTCGCCATCCTTCAGATAGGGCTTCAGTGCGTCGCCGAACTGCATGTCCCTGGAGCCAAGGAAGGTCACCAGCATGTGGTTGTAGAGGGCCAGCAGCTCGCGCAGCTTGGCGGCGAAGCGCTCGGGGTGCTTCAGGTCCTGCACGCGCAGTGCGCGGCGTGCGATCTTGTCTTCGTATGCAGGGCCGATGCCGCGGCCGGTCGTACCGATCTTCTCGACGCCACCGCGTTCGCGGGCAGCTTCGCGCGCCACGTCCAGCACAGCATGGAACGGCAGGATCAGCGGGCAGGCCTCGCTCACGCGCAGGCGCGAGCGAACTTCGACGCCAGCCTTCTCCAGGCCTTCGATTTCCTCGAACAGCTTCGCGGCCGACAGCACCACGCCATTGCCGATGTAGCACTTCACGCCCTGGCGCATGATGCCGCTGGGGATCAGGTGCAGCGCAGTCTTCACGCCGTTGATCACAAGGGTATGACCCGCGTTGTGGCCACCCTGGAAGCGCACGACGCCTTGTGCGCTCTCGGTCAGCCAATCAACCAGCTTGCCCTTGCCCTCATCGCCCCACTGGGTGCCGACGACGACAACGTTACGACCTTTGCTTGTCTTCATTTCGAATCCGATCAAATGCTAAAAAATCCAAAGTCAGATAGCGCGAACGACCCACTGGTCGGCTACCTGTACCAATTCGCGGTCGCAGTGGAACTCATCCACTTCGCTCTCATGACCCGGCAGCACGCAGACCACCGTTTCGCCCTGGCGGCGCAGCGCGGAGATGGCTTGCGCCACGTCGCCATCAACACCCCAGGGCGCACGGATGGCGGCCTTGAGCGGCTGGGGTGCCACGGCACCTACCAATTGCTTGATGTCCAGGCTGAAGCCCGCTGCCGGACGATTGCGGCCGAAGACGGCCCCCACCTCGTCGTAGCGTCCACCGCGCACCAGGGCATCGCTCGCGCCCGGAACGTAGATGGCAAACCGGGCACCGCTGTAGTAGGCATAGCCACGCACATGCGCCAGATCGAAGGTGACACGCGCCGGGCTGATGCGTGCAGCGGTCGTGCGCAGGTCGTCGAGCACCGGCTTCACACCGGCGATGTGCCCAAGCACCTTCTGCGCTTCATCCAGGACCTTGACGTCGCCATACAGCTGTAGCAGCGCCAGAAGACCGTTGCGCGATGCTTCGGGGAACGACTTGGTCAGTTCCTTCAGCTCGCTGGCATCCTTGACTGCCAGCGCGGCGTGCACACCGGCCAGAGTCTGCAGGCCTGCAGGCACTCCCGCAAGCAGGCTGCGCACGATGCGCACATCGGCCAGGTCCACGCTGGGGTTCTGTACGTCCGCCACGCGCAGGCATTCGAGCGCAAGCAGGACGGATTCGATGTCGGCCTCGATGCCTGCATGGCCGTAGATTTCCGCACCGAACTGGAGCGGCTCGCGCGTTGCATGGGGACGATCGGGCAAGGCATGCAGCACCGGGCCGCAATAGCACAGCCGCGTCACGCCCTTGCGGTTCAGCAGATGGGCGTCGATGCGGGCAACTTGTTGGGTGGTATCGGCACGCACTCCCAGGGAACGGCCGGAGAGCTGATCGACCAGCTTGAACGTCTGCAGGTCCAGCGCCTCGCCGGTGCCGGTCAGCAACGAGTCCAAATGCTCCAGCAACGGCGGCATCACCAGCTCATACCCGTAGCTACGGGCTGTATCTAGCAATCCACGGCGAAGTTCTTCAATGCGCCGGGCCTCGGAGGGCAGAACATCGGCGACGTGATCCGGCAGGACCCAAGCAGACATGGGAAATGGGGTGCTGTTAAAACCGTGATTCTACCGGACTGCTTTGAATCAAGCAGCATCGTTCGGGTCATCCACTAGAGCAGCAGGAGAATCACCAGACCTGCAGCGATGGCAATCAGCCCAAAAAACCGGATCTGTCCGTCGCGCAGCTGGGCGATCTGCATCATGGCGCGACGCCAGCTTGCGGGAGAGAAAAAGGGGAGCAAGCCCTCCAACATCAGCAGCAGTGCCAATGCTGTCCAGAGGGCTTGCGACCAGTCCATTTAACCGAGGTGTGCGTTCGGGTATCGAGGACCGCGCATCACTGCCTGCCGCGCGTCGCGGTGGCCGTTGGTGCCACCAGGTTCTTGAAGAATTCCGTGGACGATGGATCGATCACCATCACATCGCTCTTCTTGCTGAAGCTCGACTTGTAGGCATCGAGGCTGCGATAGAACTGGGCAAAGTTGGGGTCTCGGCCGAATGCCTCGGCATACACACGGGCAGCCTGCGCATCGCCATCGCCCTTCACCTTCTGCGCATCGCGATAGGCATTGGCAACGATCACGTCGCGCTGCTTGTCTGCGTCGGCACGGATCTTCTCGGCCTCGGCGGCCCCCGTGGAGCGCAGCTCGTTGGCGACCCGCTGGCGCTCCGCCTCCATGCGACCATAGACCGACGCGGTGATGGCCTCCACATAGTCAATACGCGTGATGCGCACGTCGACGATGTCGATACCCCATGGCTTGGCACCGCTGCGAACGGCTTCCAGCACCTCGCGCTTCACATCCGACATCAGCGCATCGCGCTTGGTGGAGAGCAGCTCGCGCACGGTGCGGCGATTCACTTCCTCCTGGAAGGAGTTGCGCACCACGCGGTTCAGCTGCATCGCGCCCGCGGCTTCATCAGGGCCCACATTGCGGATGTAGGCCGATGGGTCGGAAATGCGCCAGCGCACATACCAGTCGATCACCACGCGCTGCTTCTCGGCAGTGAGCATGGACTCCGTATCGGAGCTGTCGAGCGTGAGAAGGCGCTTGTCGATGTAGCGCACATTCTGGAATGGCGGCGGCAGCTTGACATTCAAGCCCGGCTCGGTAATCACTTCCTTGATCTGACCCAGCGCATAGACTACGCCGAACTGGCGTTGATCCACCACGAACAGCATCGAGCTGCCCAGCGCCAGCGCAATCAGCAATGACGTAATCCAAAATCCAATCTTGCTCACGTCTGTCTCCTAGCGCGCGTCACGGTCACGCGAGCGATTCGGGTCGCGATTGCGTGCATCCATAGAGGGTACGGCGGCTGCAGTCGCCGCGGGTGGCGTCGCTGCCGGTGCAGCATCCGCTGCCGAGGCTGCGGCCGTGTTGGAGGCCTGCGAAACCGATTGCATGATCTTGTCCAGCGGCAGGTACAGCAGGTTCGATCCCTTGCTGGAATCGACCACCACCTTGGTGACGTTGGAGTAGATCTGCTGCATCGAGTCGGTGTACATGCGGTCACGCGTGACCTGCGGGGCCTTCTGGTACTCGGTCAGCACGGAGCTGAAGCGTCCCGCATCACCCTGTGCCGTGGCCACGATCTTGGCGTTGTATGCCTCGGCCTCTTCCTTCAGGCGCGAAGCGGAGCCCGCGGCACGCGGCACCACGTCGTTGGCATAGGCCTGCGCCAGGTTCTGCAGGCGCACGCGCTCCTGACCTGCCTTGAGCACGTCGTCGAATGCGGCCTGCACCTGTTCGGGCGGACGCACACCGCCTTGCTGCAGGTTGATGCCGACGATTTCCGCGCCGATCTTGTAGCGGTCGAGGATGCTCTGCATCAGCTCACGCACGCGGGGCGCGATCTGATCGCGTTCGTCCGCAAGCGCCGAGTCCATCTTCATCTTGCCGACGACCTCGCGCACGGCCGTCTCTGCCACCTGCACGATGGTGCCTTCGGGATCACGGCTCTCGAACAGCCAGGCGCGCGCATCGCTCAGGCGATACTGCACCGCGAACTTGATCTCGACGATGTTCTCATCCTCGGTCAGCATGGCCGATTCGCGCAGGCCGGTGCTCTTGATGATGCTGTCGCGGCCCACGTCGGTGGAGCGAATGCGCGTCACATAGACCAGCTCATGCTTCTGGATGGGGTAAGGCAGGCGCCAGTTCAGGCCGGCACCAACGGTCGACTTGTACTTGCCGAACTGCGTGATGACGGCCTGCTGGCCTTCCTGCACGATGAACACGCCGGTGCCCAGCCAGATCACGGCCGCCACGGCCGCAATCACGCCGATGCCAACACCCGCATTCTTCATGCCGGGCTGGAAGCCGCCGTTGTTGTTGCCGTTGTTCGGTCCCTTGCCATTGCCGCCGCCGAACAGGCCGGCGAGCTTGCGGTTGAGGTCACGGAACATTTCGTCCAGGTCCGGCGGCTGGCCGGAATTACCCTGACCACCCCGTTGACGCCCATCGGGCTGCTGGCCATTTTGAGGTGGGCGCGGCTGCTGATTGTCCGAAGGCTGCTGCGAGCCGCCATCGGACTTGTCATCGCCACGACCCCAACGAGGGTCATTCAGATTGAACATCCCGCGTATGCGCTGGGGCAGGCTGGCCCAGCGAAATGCGAAGTTGTCAGGATTCATGTTCACCAGTCTCTTGTTCTCTTAGACGCTTGATGGGTAAGTATTGTGCCAATCAATGTTCATCAGGCTGAAATTCAGCAGCAGGCTCAGGGGACATCGTGTGTTTACCCAACGCCAGCGCACTGCTCACCAGCTCGTCGCGAAGTACCTGCAGGCCTGCGCCATCACGAGCACTCACAAATACGCGCGGCAGCCTGCGGCCATCGATCTCGTACTCGTCGCGCATCCGCACGGGCATCTGCTCCGGCGCGATCGCGTCCAGCTTGTTGAACACCAGCACCTGCGGGATCTCGTCCGCGCCGATTTCCGCCAGCACACGCTGCACCTGGTCGATCTGCTCAGGGAAGTTCGGATTCGAGGCGTCCACCACATGCAGCAACAGGTCGGCCTCGACCGCCTCCTGCAGCGTGGCCTGGAATGCGTCGACCAGGCCGTGCGGCAGGTCGCGGATGAATCCCACGGTATCCGAGAGGGAAATGGAGCCCACCTCCTCTCCCAGGTACATCTGGCGCGTGGTGGTATCGAGCGTCGCGAACAGTTGATCGGCCGCATAGGCACGGGCCTTCACCAGCGCATTGAACAGCGTGGATTTGCCGGCATTGGTATAGCCCACCAGCGAGACACTGAACACTTCGCGGCGCTCGCGCTGGCGACGCTGCGTGTTGCGTTGCTTCTTGACCTTGACCAAGCGCTCCTTGGTGCGCTTGATCGCGTCATTGATCATTCGGCGGTCGAGCTCGATCTGCGTCTCGCCCGGGCCGCCGCGCGCACCGATACCGCCGCGCTGGCGCTCAAGGTGAGACCAGCGACGGACAAGGCGGGTACTGAGGTATTGCAGGCGCGCCAGCTCGATCTGCAACTTGCCTTCATGGCTGCGTGCACGCTGGGCGAAGATTTCAAGGATCAACAGAGTCCGGTCGTTCACCGGGAGCTCCAGCGCACGCTCGAGGTTTCGCTGCTGGGCAGGACTCAGGGCTTGATCGAAGAGAATCTCTCTGGCGCCGTAGGTCTGCGCCAGGAGACGGATTTCCTCCGCCTTGCCGGATCCCACGAACAGCGCGGCATCGGGAGCCTTGCGCTTGCAGGTCAGGCGGGCGACGGGCCGGAGGCCCGCGGTTTCGGCCAGCAGACCGAGTTCTTCAAGCTCCCCATCGAAATGGGGAGCTCCAAAATCGACCCCGACAAGAATGACCGGGGCATTACCTTGTGCAGGGACTGGTGCTTCAACGCTCAAAGTCTAGAGCCTTCAAATAAAAAACTCTCGACCTGACGGCCGAAGAGTGACCGCCATGCAAATGGCGATATTACTGATTGTTGTCAGCTTCTGCGTTTTCCGCCGTGGTGAAGTTCACAGCGCGTCCGGGGACGATGGTGGAGATGGCGTGCTTGTAGACCATCTGGGTCACCGTGTTGCGCAGCAGCACAACGTATTGGTCGAACGATTCGATTTGCCCTTGCAGCTTGATACCGTTGACCAGATAGATCGAAACGGGCACGTGCTCGCGGCGCAGTGCGTTCAGGAAGGGATCTTGTAGAAGTTGGCCTTTATTGCTCACGATATTCTCCGTGTTCTCAGAGCGTTGTTGTAAACCGACACCTTACCACAGCGGCCCAGCCTTACACCATGCAAGGGCTTGAATCGCTGTTGTTTTAGTGCTAGCGCCTAACCGATTATTTATCGGCGTAAGGATTATGTGAGGTCTTCATTTCAATTCGCAAGGGCGTGCCCACAAGATTGAATTCCTTGCGGAAGCGCGCTTCCAGGAATCGCTTGTAGGCGTCCGTCACGTGCTCGAGCGAATTGCCATGGATGACGATGACCGGTGGGTTCATGCCGCCCTGGTGCGCATAGCGCAGCTTGGGACGGTACATGCCGGATTTCTTGGGCGTCTGGAACTGCACTGCCTCCAGCAGCAGGCGCGTGAGCACCGGCGTGGGCATCTTGCATGTCGCCGCCTTGTAGGCCTGCAGGATGGACGTCCACAGCGGACCGATACCCTGGCGCTTGCGGGCCGAGATGTAGTGCATGGGCGCGAACTTCAGGAACGACAGGCGCGTCTCGATCGAGCGCTCCAGCATCTGCCGCTGATAGTCATCCACGGCGTCCCACTTGTTGACGGCCAGCACCACGGCGCGGCCACTCTCCAGAATGTAGCCGGCGATGTGTGCATCCTGATCGGTCACGCCTTGCGTGGCATCGAGCAGCAGCAGCACGACGTGCGCGTTCTCGACCGCCTGCAGCGTCTTGACCACGGAAAACTTTTCGATGGCCTCGAACACCTTGCCCTTGCGGCGCAGGCCGGCGGTGTCGATGAGCTCGAAGCGCTGGCCGAGACGCTCGAAGGGAACCGAGATCGCGTCGCGCGTCGTTCCGGGCATGTCGAATGCGACGAGACGCTCTTCGCCCAGCCAGGTATTGATCAGGGTGGACTTGCCGACGTTCGGGCGACCGGCAACCGCCAGGCGAATCACACCGGACTCGCGGTCCTCCTCCTCATCGTCCGGGTCGGGCAGATTCAGCTGACCGAGCGCCAACTCGACCAGCGGGCGGACGCCCTGGCCGTGCGCAGCGGAGATGGGGTAGACCTCGCCCAGGCCGAGTTCATAGAACTCGGACATGTGCATGCTGTCCTTCATGCCTTCCGCCTTGTTGCCCACCAAGAGGGCGGGCTTGCCAAGGCGGCGCAGGTACTTGGCGATCTCGTGATCCTGCGCCGAGAGACCGGCGCGCACGTCCACCACAAAAATGACCACGTCGGCCTCGGCAACCGCTTGCTGCGTCTGCTTGGCCATCTCGCGGAAGATGCCGGAGGATGCATCCGGCTCGAAGCCGCCAGTGTCGATCACGATGTATTCGTGCTTGCCCTGGCGCCCATTTCCGTAATGCCGGTCGCGTGTCAATCCCGCGAAGTCGGCGACGATGGCGTCACGCGATTTCGTCAATCGATTGAACAAGGTGGACTTGCCCACATTGGGGCGCCCAACCAAAGCAATAACGGGCTTCATGTTGTTTTTCTAGGTTATTCCGGCCTGAAGCCGTAGATTCCACCGTCGCGGGTCACCACGACGAGCGTGCCAGCAACGGCCACGGGGGCTGCTGCGACACCAGATTTGTCCGTAGTCAGACGATTGAGCGGCGAGGCATCCTCGCGCGACAGCATGTGCACGGTGCCGGTCGAATCACCGATCACCACCGAGCGGCCCAGCACCAGCGGAGCGGTCAGCTCGCGATACTGCAGGCGGCTGCTGCTCCACACCTTGGAGCCGTCGCTGCGCTTCCACGCCAGGACGGTTCCGTTGCTTTCGACACCGTAGATGTTCTTGTCGTCACCGTCGATGCCTTCGTTGCCCTTGGCAGTCTGGGTCCAGACCACGCTGCCCCGGCTGGCATCGATGCAGCCGACCGATGTCTGGAAAGCCCGGGCGCACAGATTGTCGCCGATGCGGCTCGTGCGGCCGACGATCTCGACCAGTCGCTCCACATCGTTGGTGCCGCGGGGGCTGGCGAGCGGCGCTTCCCACTGGATCGATCCATTGTCGGGGTTGAAGCCCACCAGGCGACCGGCAAGGCCCGTCACCAGCGTATTGCCGATCGGCAGCAGCACGCCCTGCTGGCGCAGGATGAGCGGCTCGCCCGGACGCTGTTGCGTCCACAGACGCTGGCCGGAGGCTGCGTCATAGGCATAGACCGAGCGGTCGGCCGCCAGCACGAACACGCGGTTGCCTGCCACCAGCGGTGCGGTGAACACCTGGATCGGCAGGCTCTTGCGCCAGATCTCGCGGCCGCCCTCGATGGCGATCAGCTGGTTGTTGCGGCTGACCACCGCGCTCCAGCGGCCATCCGTGCCCACGCCCGCCGACAGCGGAGTGCCGACGTTCAGGCGCCAGACGTCGGCGCCGGTGCGCGCGTCGAGAGCCGCCACTTCGCCGGTATCGGATGCCAGCAGGACGTTGTTGCCGCTCACGCGGGCATCCAGGACCAGGTTCTCGATCTTTCCAATCTTGGCACGCCAGGCCTGTGTCACCGGGATCACCGGCACATTGGGGCCCAGCTCAGCCGGCTTGGGAGCCTTGTTGCCGAAGAACGAGCAACCGCTCAGGGCCAGCACGGAGCACAGCAGGGCACTGCCGACGAGTGCGGTGCGCGATGGAATGGACGACGACAGCTTCTTCAGTTTCACTGGGCACTCCCTGTGGTTTTGGCCGACGCCACCTGCACCGACGAACCGATCGCGTTGAGCTTGGCCTCGATGACGCGGCGGTAGCTGTTGCGCGGGTCGATCGCTGCATGGGCCTTCTGGTATTCGGGGATGGCGGCCTTGGTGTCGCCCTGCAGCACCAGCACATCGGCCTTGCGGTCTGCGAATGCGGCGGCAAATTCGGGTGGCACGCTGCCTTCAAGCTGCTTGAGCGCTTCGGGGTAGGCCTTCTGCTCCATCAGCACGGCCGCGAGGCGCAGGCGTGCGACAGCCTTCTGCCCGTCGTACTTGCCATCCTTGGCCAGCCATTCGAGCGTGGTCTTGGCGCCATCGAGATTCTTGGCGTCCATCATCACCTTGGCTGCCGTCAGGGCGGCCTGGCCGGCCTGGGCGGTCGACGGGTAGCGCGACTTCATGTCGTCGAACGCGTGCTGGATGCGCTGCGGATCATTGGCAATGGCCGCCGCATCCACCTCGTCGAGCAGGCCCGACGCCTGAGCGGCCTGGCGGTTCTGCCAGTAGTTGTAGCCGTTGTAAGCAGCAAAACCGCCGCAGACCACCACCACCGCGGCAGTGATCAGCGTGCCCCAGGTCTTCCAGAAATGCTTGATCTGGTCGATCTGTTCTTGTTCTTCGAGGTCAAAGTGATTGGCCATGATGATGTGTTCCGCTGCTTGTTGTGCTTAACCAGAAATCTTGAGAGTACCCGCCCAGGTGCCGATGGCATCGAGCGACTGTTCGGACTGCCGCCCTTCGCCGTCGCGCATCGACTTCACGGTGACCGCGCCACGCGCCAGTTCATCCGCGCCGAAGACCAGTGCAAAGCGTGCGCCGCTGGCATCCGCCTTCTTGAATTGCGACTTCATGCTGCCCATGCCCTCGCCCGAGGAAGTATGCATCTGCACGCTCACTCCCGCTGCACGCAGCTTCTGGAGTGCTGCGATCACCTGGGGCAGGCTGCCCGCATCGGGCACGATGGCATAGACGTCCGGCACCAGTGCCGGAACCTGGCTGCCCTGCTCCTTGAGCAGCTCCAGCACACGCTCGGCGCCCAGAGCCCAGCCAACGGCCGGCGCAGGCTTGCCGCCGACTTCCTCGATCAGGTAGTCGTAGCGACCGCCGCCGCAGATCGTTCCCTGCGAGCCCAGCTGGGTGGTCACGAACTCGAACACGGTGAGGTTGTAGTAGTCCATGCCGCGAACGAGACGCGGATTCATGGTCCACTTCACGCCGTTGGCGTCGAGGATCGCCTTCACGGTATCGAAATGCTTGAGCGAGGCCTCACCCAGGAAATCGAACAGGCGCGGGGCCGCGTTCACCAGATCCTGCATGGCAGGATTCTTGGTGTCCAGGATGCGCAGCGGGTTGCTGTAGAGGCGGCGACGCGCATCTTCGTCGAGGGCATCGACGTTCTGCTCGAGGTAGGCAATCAGCGCGGAACGATGCGCCTTGCGCTCTTCCGGCTGGCCCAGGCTGTTGAGCTGCAGCTCGACGTTCTGCAGGCCGATCTCTTCCCACAGGCTGTTGGCCAGCAGGATCAGCTCGGCATCCACCTCCGCCCCGGGGAAGCCCAGAGCTTCCGCGCCGACCTGGTGGAACTGGCGATAGCGGCCACGCTGCGGCTTCTCGTGACGGAACATCGGGCCCATGTAATACAGGCGCTTGCCGCCCTCGTACAGCATGGTGTGCTCGACCACCGCACGCACGACACCGGCAGTGGCCTCGGGACGCAGCGTGAGATGTTCTCCATTGAGCTTGTCCTCAAACGAGTACATCTCCTTCTCGACGATATCGGTCACCTCGCCGAGGCCCCGCACGAACAGGGCCGTCGGCTCGACGATGGGCGTGCGCATGTTGCGGTAGGCAAAGCGCTCCATCAGGTTGCGAACCTTCTCTTCCAGCCACTCCCACCTGGCGGATTCTGGCGGGAGGATGTCGTTCATCCCCTTGATGGCCACCAATTTTTGAGTCTTGCTCAACTGAAATACCTTTTGTTGTCTATGGCGCTTCCTGGCGCCTTCGCTGGATCGAAAGACGGGATTTTCGCCTGAATGCGAAAGTGCGCCTCAAAAAAGGATGCGCGATCCCGTCAATCAAGTGTCCGTTTGTTCTCGATTTAATCCCGGTGTGTTCCCGTCAGGCCGCCTTCACCGCGCCGAAACGCTTGGCAATATAGCCTTCCACGATCTGCTGGAACTCCTCTGCTATGCCCTCGCCGCGCAAGGTCATCGCCTTTTCACCATCGATGAAGACCGGCGCCGAGGGTGCCTCGCCGTTGCCCGGCAGGCTGATGCCGATATCGGCATGCTTGCTCTCGCCCGGGCCGTTGACGATGCAGCCCATGACCGCCACCTTGAGCGATTCCACTCCGGGATACTGTCCTCGCCAGATCGGCATCTGGAAACGCAGGAAGTCGTCGATCTGCTTGGCCAGTTCCTGGAACGTGGTGCTGGTCGTGCGACCGCAGCCCGGGCAGGCCGTGACGCTGGGCACGAACATGCGCATGCCGAGGGACTGGAGGATCTCGGAGGCGACCACCACCTCCTGCGTACGGGCCTCGCCCGGCTGGGGCGTGAGCGAGACGCGGATGGTGTCGCCTATGCCTTCCTGCAGCAGCACCGAGAGCGCGGCCGTCGATGCCACCACGCCCTTGGTGCCCATGCCGGCTTCGGTCAGGCCCAGATGCAGCGCATAGTCGCAGCGGCGCGAGAGCGCGCGGTACACCGCGATCAGGTCCTGAACACCGCTCACCTTGCACGAGAGGATGATCTGGTTGCCGTTCAGGCCCATTTCCTCCGCACGCCTGGCCGAATCGATGGCCGAGGTGATCAGCGCCTCGTACATCACCTGTTTCGCATCCCAGGGGGTCGCGCGGCGGCTGTTCTCGTCCATGAGGCTGGCGAGCAGCTCCTGGTCCAGGCTGCCCCAGTTCACGCCGATCCGCACGGCCTTGTCGTAGGCAATGGCCGCCTCGATCATCTGGCCGAACTGCTTGTCGCGCTTGTCGCCCTTGCCCACATTGCCGGGGTTGATGCGGTACTTGGACAGCGCCTTGGCGCAGTCCGGGTAGTCGGTGAGCAGGCGATGGCCGTTGTAGTGGAAATCACCGACCAGCGGGACGTTCTCGCCCATGCGGTCGAGTTGTTCGCGAATATAGGGAACGGCCGCGGCGGCCTCGGGCGTGTTGACGGTGATGCGCACCATCTCGGAGCCGGCGCGTGCCAGTTCCTTCACCTGGATGGCGGTGCCGATGGCATCGACCGTGTCGGTATTGGTCATGGACTGCACGCGCACGGGGGCGTCCCCGCCCACCGTCACGACATGGTCGCCCCACACCACCCTCGCCTGCCGCGACTTGCGGGCGGCAGGCGTGGACATTGCCACGGGTTGTTCAGCAAAGGTCATCTTTACTTCACCTCGAAGCGCGCGACTTTGCCGTGCGCATAGTTGGCCATGGACATGGGCTCGCCACGCACGATCACATCGGTCGCGTCGGGCCGGCCCACCGTCACACTCCATGGGGGTGAGCCCGTCGCCACGACGCTTTCGCCGGCCGCCAGCTCGCGCTGCAGCACCACGCCATTGACGGAACTCACGATCTTGATCCAGGAAGGCGCACGGGTGCGGATCTCCAGCACCTTGGAAGGGTCTCCCGCCGGCAGCGGTGCACTGCCCGCTGGGGCCGGCGCCATGGCAGCGGCCACGGGAGCGCTGGCGCCCGGGTTCGCGGCGGAGGGAAGCGTTGCCACGGTCGCCGCACTCGCTACCTGTGCAGGTGTGGTTGCAGCCGGGGGAGCGGACGTGGTCGCTGGAGATGGAGCCACGGGCTCGGCGCCCGGCTCCACAGCAGCCACGGGCTCCGACACCGCCGTAGCGCCCTGCCCCGCGTCATTCGCCGCCATGGTCGTGCCAGCACGCTCGATGGCAGTCGAAGCCTCCTTGCGTGGCATGAAGGCAACAGCCAACGCACCGATCAGCAAGCCGACAACGGCCACACCGATCCAGCGTGACTTGTTGGAGGATTCGAGCGAGGAGGATTCGGGCTTGAAGCGGCCTGTAGGGTCCTTGAACGAAGCGTTCAGTCCCCGCGTGACATGCAGCGGCTGCGGCGCGCCCGAGGGCAGCAGGGCAAGCACCTGTGCCGCATCCACCTTGAGCGTGCGGGAGACGCTTGCAGCCAGGGCGCGCATGAAGACATTGTCGGGAAACTCGTCATGGCGATCCGCCTCCAGCGCCTCG
Source organism: Diaphorobacter ruginosibacter (assembly GCF_014395975.1). Taxonomy (NCBI): domain Bacteria; kingdom Pseudomonadati; phylum Pseudomonadota; class Betaproteobacteria; order Burkholderiales; family Comamonadaceae; genus Diaphorobacter; species Diaphorobacter ruginosibacter. The sequence continues at coordinate 3,674,057 of NZ_CP060714.1, forward strand.
ATCTTGCTCACCGGCACCTTCAGCGCAACCGCCAGAGCGACGGCGTGCACGCCCATGGCCTCGCGTGCCTGGCGCAACAGGGCACCCGCCGTGACGCCTGGAGGGAGACCTTCGTTCACGTTGTCTTCTGGCGCCTGCGCGCCCAGCCCCACCTGCTCACTCATTGAAAGCCCCTCTCTCATAGGCCAGCGACTGTTTGGAATCCGGGAAACGCTTGTGCAACTGGCCTGCCAATTGGCGCACCGAGGCCTGATCGCCCAGCGAGCGCTCGATCTTGATGCCCAGCCACAGCGATTCGGCCGAGGCAAAGCTGCCATTGTTCACACGACGGATGTAGAACTGGGCGCGTCTGGCATCGCCCTTGTTGTATTTGAGCTGCGCCAGCTCGTACCCGATGATTGGGTTGGCGGCATCGAATTCATAGGCCTTCTGCAGGATGGGCTCGGCCTCTTCCGGCTTGCCCGAGCGCACCAGGCAGACGCCCTTGGACATCATGGTCTTGCTGCGGTCCATGTAGGTCGGAACGGCCAGCGCCTTGTCGAACATGTGCTCGGCCTGGGCGTACTGCTGCTTCTGGCACGCGAGCCATCCGAGGTTGTGCATGATGTCCGGATCGCTGGGCCGCATGCCCTGTGCCTTGAGCAGGTTCTCCTCGGCCAGGCCCAGGTCGTTCATCTGCATGTAGATCAGGCCGCGCAGATGGTATGCGTCCGTGAAGGTCGGGTCAGTCGCGAGCGCCTGGCGCGTCTCTTCGAGCGCCACGGAAGCCTGTCCGCGCTGCAGGTAATTGGCGGCCAGTTCCAGGCGGATGCGAGCGCGGCGGCGCACATCGGTTTCGCCACTGGAGGAAATCGTGTCCTTCTCGACCTCGGCACCGGATGCTCCCGCCGATGCACAGCCGCTGAGGCTCATGACCGCGGCGAGCACCGTTGAAGCACCCAGCCCGACCAGGGCTGCACGCCGCCACCCAACGCCCCATCCGTTCATACTGACCCCCTTTGTTCTATTGCACACCTCAAGCCGCTGGCTTGATCTCAATCGTCCTGAGTTTCGCCATGCGCTGTTCGACCCTGGTCCGGTCGCGTACGTCACCGGCCAACTGGCCGCATGCCGCGTCGATGTCATCACCGCGTGTCTTGCGCACGGTGGTGACGATACCCGCATCGGACAGCAATTTCGAGAAAGCAGCCACCTGGCTGGCGCTCGACCGCTTGAGCCCCGACGCCGGGAACGGGTTGAACGGGATCAGGTTGAACTTGCAGGATACGTTGTCTGCACCCTGTCCGCGCACCAGATCGATCAGTTGCCTTGCATGTTCTGCCTGGTCGTTCACGCCATCGAGCATGCAGTATTCGAAGGTGATGAAGTCGCGCGGCGCATGCTCCAGGTAGCGATTGCAGGCCTGCAGCAGCTCCTTGAGCGGGTATTTGCGATTCAGCGGCACCAGGTTGTCACGCAGCGCATCGTTGGGCGCATGCAGCGACACGGCCAGGGCCACCGGGCAGTCCTGGGCCAGCCTGTCCATGAAGGGGACGACGCCCGAGGTGGATACGGTCACCCTGCGGCGCGACAGGCCGTAGCCGTGGTCGTCGAGCATGGTGCGCAGCGCCGGCACCAGCGCCGAGTAGTTCTGCAAGGGTTCACCCATGCCCATCATCACCACATTGGAGATGACGCGTTCATCGGTATTGAAGCGCTTGCGCAGGAAATGCTCTGCATACCAGAGCTGGGCGATGATTTCGCCGGTCGTCAGATTGCGGCTGAAGCCCTGATGCCCCGTCGAGCAAAAGCGGCACCCCACCGCGCAACCGGCCTGCGAGGAGACGCACAACGTGCCGCGGTCATCCTCGGGAATGAAAACGGATTCGACCGCATTGCCATCCCCCACGTCGAACAGCCACTTGATCGTGCCGTCGGCGGAGATGTGCTCGGTCACCACGGGCAACGCCGTGACATGCGCGCAGCCACGCAATTTTTCGCGCAGCGACTTCGCCAGATCGCTCATCTGATCGAAATCACTCGCGCCGCGCTGATGGATCCATCGGAACAACTGCGTGGCGCGGAAACGCTTCTCCCCCAACCCCTCGCAAAAAGCGGTGAGCCCATTCAAGTCAAAGTCGAGAAGATTCGTGGTCATAACAAAACCAGTCCATGTCCACGTGGGAGAAGAGTTTCAAGAATCCAGCTTGCACGGCCCCTGAGAGTCCTCAACGGCCCGTGCAGTTCCCCGATTAACGGGAATAGACGTTCATGCCCGGGAAGAAGAATGCCACTTCCACGGCAGCTGTCTCAGCGGCATCGGAGCCGTGCACGGCGTTGGCGTCGATGCTGTCGGCGAAGTCGGCGCGGATGGTGCCGGGAGCAGCCTTCTTCGGGTCGGTGGCGCCCATCAGCTCACGGTTCTTCAGGATGGCGTTCTCGCCTTCCAGAGCCTGGATCATCACGGGGCCGGAGATCATGAAGTCCACCAGATCCTTGAAGAAAGGACGCTCCTTGTGGACAGCGTAGAACTGCTCGGCTTCCAGGCGCGACAGGTGGGCCATGCGAGCGGCCACGACCTTCAGGCCGGCAGCTTCGAAGCGAGCGTAGATTTGGCCGATCACGTTCTTTGCAACTGCGTCGGGCTTGATGATGGAGAGGGTACGTTCGATAGCCATGAGGATTTCCTGTTGATGTATGGACTTTTTTGTCCAGCGCCTATCTGCACTGATGCATTCCTGCGCGCCGCAAACCGGCCAGGCGCAGATAAAACGCTGTGAAGCAAAACCGGATATTCTAGCTTTTCGCCAATTCCTTGGCGAAGCCGTATTCGATATGGGGGCGCAGCAGCGGGGAAAACCGCCCTGTCATGACGCTGAAACGATGCTTTCGCACAGCATGCGCAGGACACCCGGCCCACGCTGGCTGCACGTCAACGATCGCGGCGACGTCCGCCGGAATTGCGCTGCTGTTGGCGCTGGCGCGAGAAACTGTCCCCTCCGATGTAACCCACCGAGGTCTTCATCGGATCGGGTTGCGAGCCACCACCACTACCACCACCGCCCGCGGGCCTGCCGCGACCGCGCTGGCCGGAGGAGGCATTCTGGCCCGAGCCACGATTACCACCGCTGCGCGGGCTGGTATTGCCTCCGTTGCCCATGGCGCCACGCGGGCCGCTGTTGCGCGGACGGCTGTCACGGCGCTGGCCGGAGCGGCCGCCGCCCTGGTCCTGCGCACGTGTGTCGATCAGGCCGCCTGCGCCAGCCGCCTGCACCAGCGCACGGATGTCGCGCTCGTCGAGTTCGAGGAACGAACCGCGCTTGAGGCCACGCGGCAGCATCATGGCACCGTAGCGGATGCGGATCAGGCGGCTCACGGCGTGGCCGACCGCCTCGAACATGCGGCGCACCTCGCGGTTGCGGCCTTCGGAGATGGTCACGCGATACCACTGGTTCACACCTTCGCCACCGCCATCGTCGATGGAGCCGAAGCTGGCCATGCCGTCCTCAAGCTGCACGCCGGAGAGCAGGCGCTCCTTCTCATCAGGTGTCAGCGCACCCAGCACGCGGACCGCATATTCACGCTCCAGGCCGAAGCGCGGATGCATGAGCTTGTTGGCCAGTTCGCCCGAACTCGTGAACAGCAGCAGTCCCTCGGTATTCAGATCGAGGCGGCCCACCGACTGCCACTTGCCCTGCACCAGGCGCGGCAGCTTGCGGAACACCGTGGGGCGGTTCTGCGGATCGTCGTGGGTGACCACTTCGCCCACAGGCTTGTGATACGCCAGCACGCGCACCGGCGGCGGTTCGATGCGGAAACGGATCGGCTTGCCGTTGATCTTGACCTGATCGCCGAACTGCACGCGCTGACCGATGTGGGCCGGCTCGTTGTTGACAGAAATGCGGCCTTCCAGGATCAGTTGCTCCATCTCGAGGCGAGAGCCTACGCCAGCCTGCGCCAGCACCTTGTGCAGCTTGGGCGTTTCAGCCTGAGGAGGCAGCACGCGCTTGGTGGGGGCAACGGCCTCGTCATCCTCATCACGGTCAAGCTGGCCGGAGACGATGTCGGCAAACTGATAGCCCTCTTCGTCGCCTGCAGCACGCTGCGCATTGCGCGGACCCGGACGGTTCTCGCCGCGGCGCTGGGCGCCCTGTGCGTCGCCACCCTTTTCACGCATCCCGCCGCCTTCGCGTCGCGGCTGGCGATCACGCTTGCGCTGCGAGCCGTCCCCACGCTGGTTTTCGGATACGTCGGCTGCGGGGCTGGCCGCTTCGGCCGACGGTTCCGCCGTTTTCTCGGCGTGATCGGGCGCCTCAGTGGCGGTCACGGCCACGGCATCGGACACGGCCTGCACCGTGGCATCCGCATCCGCCGCTGCCTTGGGCTTGGCGGTGCGAGGGCGACGCGGCTTCTTCGCAGGCACGGCACCATCCGTCTCTGCGGCCGTCACGGGCAGTTCGGCATTCGGCTGTTCGCCGGTATTCTTGGTTGATTCTGTCATGTGTGTTTTTCCGCGTCGTCATCGTCCTCGGAGGCGGGGGGCTCGCCGGATGCATCATCATCCGACGCGCCGGCCTCCTCAACCGATTCCTGTGCTGCAACGCTTTCGCCTTCCTGCGGCGTTTGACCTTCCAGCGTTTGGCTTTCTTCGTGTTCTATAGGTTCTGACCGTTCGGCCCAAGCCTCGACAGGCATGTCGGGCAAGGCCTCTTCTTCCATATCCGTGGCAACCGCTTCTTGCGGCTGCTCCAATTCCTGCAGTGTCTCCGTGGCTTCACCGTCTCCGGTGACTTCTGTTTCCTCGAGCGCCGTCACCGCCACGTCATCGGCATCCCTATCCGCCTCCAGCGCCAGCTCCTGCGATGCACCGAAGAGGTCGTCGCCCGCGACGACGGCAACATCGGGCTGTGCCTCGGGCGCGCCCTCCAGCAGATCGCCCTGAGCCTCGTCGCCTGACACAGCCTCAGCGCCGAGAGCATCCAGCATCGCGGACTGTGCAGCGGGGCTCTCGAGCACCGGCAACTGATCCAGCGACTGCAGCCCCAGGTCGTCCAGGAACTGCCGCGTCGTTGCGAACAGCGATGGCCGCCCGACCGTTTCGCGGTGGCCGATCACCTCCACCCAGCCACGATCCTCGAGCTGCTTGATGATCAGGCTGTTGACCGTGACACCCCGGATGTCCTCGATATCGCCGCGCGTGACCGGCTGCCGATAGGCAATGATGGCCAGCGTCTCCAGCGTGGCACGCGTGTAGCGCGGCGGCTTTTCCGGATGCAGGCGATCAAGGTACTCCCGCATTTCCGGGCGGCTCTGAAAACGCCAGCCGGAAGCCACGGGCACCAGTTCCACGCCACGCTGCGCCCAGTCGAGCTGCAGGTCCGCCAGCAGGTTCTTGATCGTGTCGGCACCCAGCGCATCATCGAACAGCACCCGCAATTCCCGTACGGTCACCGGCTGTTGCGCGCAGATCAATGCGGTTTCAAGGACCCGTTTGGCATCCAGCGTATTCATGGTTCCGCAGTTCCGGAAAAAGATGGCTGACCCAGCGGACAGCGACTCGAAAGAGGAGAACACCAGCGGTGTTGAAACCGCATCAGGCACTATGCCTGAACCCGGCAGCGACCGGGCATCAACGGCATTGTCGGGTCAACAAGCCCCTCTGCACGATACCCGGCGACACGTGGCGGCTTCTTGCAGCCAGCGCGCCCGATCCTCCGCCACATCGATGGCATCACACATGCCTGCCGATGCCGGCCACCGGGGCCCGCGAGGAATCATGCAGAAGTTCCCTGGGCCGCATTGTAGCGCAGGCCCCAGAAATCAAGTGCGGCGCGCATGTCCGCCGGCAGCTCCGAATGGAACACCAGCGCCTCACCCGTCACGGGGTGTGCAAAAGACAGACGGAACGCGTGCAAAGCCTGCCGGGCGATGGCATCGATGCCCGCCCCGCCATAGAGCGCGTCGGCCAGCAAGGGGTGATTGATCGAGGCCATGTGCACGCGAATCTGGTGCGTGCGCCCGGTGTGCAGCGTGCAGCGCACGAGACAGCCGTCAGGGCCGTTTTCCAGCAGATCGATATCGGTCTGCGCCGTCTTGCCGGGATGGCGGTCCAGATCGACCACGGCCATGCGCAGGCGGTTGCGCGGGTCGCGCCCGATCGGGGCATTCACGTGCCGCGTGCCCATGCCCACCCATGGCCGCAAGCCAATGGCCAGGTACTGGCGACTCACCTCGCGCGCGGCGATCATGCGCACCAGCGCATCCATCGCGAGCCGGGAGCGCGCCACCACCATCAGGCCGCTGGTGTCCTTGTCGAGGCGGTGCACGATGCCCGCGCGCGGCAGCGCCTTCGCCTGCTCGTCGCGGCCCAGCAGCGCATTGAGCAACGTGCCGCTCCAGTTGCCCGCGGCCGGGTGAACCACCAGGCCCGCCGGCTTGTTCACCACCAGCAGGTGCTCGTCCTCGTAGACCACGTCGATCGGCAGGTCCTCGGCCTTGAACGCCTGGCTCTGCTGCGTGGGACGCATCTCGATGCGCAGACTGTCTCCGGCCGAGACCTTGGCCGAGGGCTTCACGACTTCGCGGCCATTGATCGCCACCGCTCCCGCGGCCTGCAGTTGCTGCAGATAGTTGCGCGAGAACTCGGGGACGAGATCCGACAGCACCTTGTCGACACGGATCAGGTGCTGGCCGGTGGAGACGATGAAATCGCGTATCTCCAGCTCGGCCGGCGCGTCGCTTTCCGCGCCTTCGACGTCTTCGTCGGCTTCGGCTGAGGCGTGGGCACCGGGAGATGCGGGCAGCCCGGGTTTTTCATCCGGTCCGATGCCGGCGCCTGCACCCGGTTGCGCTGCAACCGGGCTTTTCTTCTTCTGATGAGCCAATGTGGATCAGTTCCGATCGATCAGCGGGAAGGCAGATAGCGCGAGGGATCCACCGGCTTGCCCTGGCGACGAATCTCGAAATGCAGCTTCACGCGATCGGTATCGGTGCTGCCCATCTCGGCGATCTTCTGGCCCTTACGCACGTTCTGGTCTTCCTTGACCAGCAGCGTCTGGTTGTGCGCATAGGCCGTGAGGAAGGTGTTGTTGTGCTTGAGGATGATCAGGTTGCCGTAGCCGCGCAGGCCCGCCCCTGCATAGACCACACGGCCGTCAGCCGCCGCGAGGACCGGATCGCCCGCCTTGCCGCCGATGTCATAGCCCTTGTTGCGAGCCTCGTCGAAACCCGCCAGCAGCGAGCCGCTCGCCGGCCACATGAAGTTCAGGTCGTCACCACCTGCCGCCGCCGGAGCCGGAGTGGGCGCGGGAGCCGGTGCAGGCGCGGGCGTCGCCGCGGGGGTCGATGCGGCTGGCGTGCCGGATGCGGCCGTCTTGGGCGCGCTCGCGCCCGATGCCGGAGTGGCAGGCGTCACGGGGCGGGTCGCCACCGTTTCCGTGGATCCGGACGCAGTCGGGGGCACGACGCGCAGCACCTGGCCCACCTCGATCACATTGGCGTTCTCGAGATTGCTCCAGCGCGCAATATCCTTCCAGCTCTGGCCGTACTCGAGGCCGATGCGGATCAGCGTATCACCGGGCTTGACGGTGTAATAACCAGGCTTGCCCATGTTCTCGTAGCCGGGAAGCGTCTTGGGATCGATGGCGGGAGTTCCCGTCGTCTGCCCTGAGCTCTGGCTGGTTCCTGCTGAGGTTCCACGATCTTCCACGGGAGCCCTGTTCACGGACGTGCTGCCGCAACCCACCAAGAAGACGGTGGCGGACGCAACACAAGCCCAAGCTACAAGACTACGCGACATATTCATAACAACATTCCTTCACGCAACCCCCGATTTTAGAGGGACGAAATTGACAGCCTCAAGAACGGTCTGCTTGAGACCCGTCGTGGTCTTGTCCACGACAAGAAGTATCTGCTTGCCATCGGGGCCTGCCATGGGCGCCACCAGGCGGCCTCCAAGGGCCAACTGGTCGCACCATTGCTGGGGCAGGCCTTCTCCGCCGGCAGCGGAAATAATGGCCGCATAGGGAGCGCCCTTGGGATATCCCAGCATGCCATCACCCAGGATCAGGTGGACATTGGAGATTCTCAGCGGGCGCAAGTTCTCGCGGGCCTTTTCGTGCAACGCGCGAAGCCGCTCGATGGTGTACACCTCCTTGGCGATCCGGCCCAGAACTGCGGCCTGATAGCCGCAGCCGGTCCCGATCTCGAGAATCCTGCCAAGGCCCTCGGTCTTGACCAGGGGCGCACCCAGCAGCAACTCCGCCATGCGCGCCACGATACTGGGTTTTGAGATAGTCTGCCCCAAACCGATGGGCAAACTTGTATCTTCATAGGCCTGATTGACGAGCGCACTGTCAACAAATCTGTGCCGCTCGATATCGCCCATGGCGGCAAGCACCGCGGCGTTCGAGATCCCCGAATCGGCAAGGCGGCGAACCATGCGCCCGCGCACCGCCGCCGAATCCAGCCCCACACCCGATGGTGCCGGCGCGATGCGCGGCAGCGGCGATCCCGCCGCCTTGGGTGTCGCGGGCCTGGCAGCTCCGGCAGGCAAGGCAGGAGAGGCCGCAGAAGGCAGGCGGGCCGGGAAACCCGGGCGACGCTGGTTCATGCAGCCTCCCGGGGAGCATCGGGCGATGCGGAGGCGAGCGACTGCCCCCAATACCCGATGCGCTCGTGATCGGTCAGGTCCACCTTCAGCGGCGTCATCGAGACATGTCCATGCGCGGTGGCATGGAAGTCAGTGCCCTCGGCCTCGTCGAGCGCCGGGCCGGCGCTGCCGATCCAGTACATGGTCTCGCCGCGCGGGCTCTGCTGCTCGATCACGCGTTCAGCTGCATGTCGGCGCCCCAGCCGGCAGACGCGCATCGGCTTGAGTGCCTCGAGCGGCATGTTGGGAATGTTCACGTTCAGCAGCCAGGGAACACCTCCCAGGTGCTTGGCGGCCTCGAGTTGCAGCACGAACTCCCGCGCCTTGGCGGCCGCCGCGTCGATCTCGCCCCAGCCCTTGTCGACCTGCGAGAACGCAATCGCGGGAATGCCGAACAGATAGCCCTCCATCGCCGCACCGACGGTACCTGAATAGATGGTGTCGTCACCCATGTTTGCACCATTGTTGATGCCGGCCACGACCAGGTCGGGCTTGTAGCCCAGCAACCCGGTCAGCGCGATATGGACGCAGTCGGCGGGAGTACCGTTGACATAGCGGAACCCATTGGCCGCCTTGTGCACGTACAGCGGCGAGTGCAGTGTCAGCGCGTTGGACTTGGCGCTGTTGTTGTGTTCAGGAGCGACGACCTCCACATCGGCAATGGTCTTGAGCGCTTCGTAAAGGGCCACGATGCCCGGCGCCTGGTAGCCGTCGTCGTTGGAAATGAGAATCTTCATGGTCTCAGATGCACTGAATTCAGGATTGTAGGTTGCGCGAGCTGCAGGTTCTTGATTGTGCAGCGATAAAAGAACAGGGCAGAGCTGCTGCCGCTCGCAAGGCCCGACATTCCGCCTGACGTTCCGCCCGGCAACGAAAGCCCTTGTGTTTCCTCATGGAATTCCAGCGATGCCCGGCATCGGACCCCGTTGGAACCGGTCGGCAGCGCGGAAAATGAGTCAAGCGGAACCCCGCCTTCTGCGGCATGATCCATGCGCATTGTGACCGACTCCGCCATGCCGAAACATCCGACCATGCCTCCCGTCCTGCCCGATCGCCGTCGATGGCTGCTGCACGCGGCCCAACTCGCCGCCATGGGCGCGGCTCCGCGATGGGCATGGTCCCAGGCGACACGCCTGAAGCACGACCCCTTCATGCTCGGCGTCGCCAGCGGCGACCCGCTGCCCGATGGCATGGTCATCTGGACACGGCTGATGCCGCAGCCCGGCACCCAAGCCGAGCCCACCTCCTGGCTGGCGACACAGACGGTGCGCTGGGAAGTGGCCGAGGACGAGGGCTTCCGCCGCATCCGCGCCAGCGGCACCGCCAGCGCCGACCCCGCCTTCGCGCACAGCGTGCATGTGGAAGTGCGGGGGCTGCAACCGGGGCGCTGGTACTTCTATCGCTTCATGCATGGGGATGCCGCCAGCACCGTGGGCAGGACGCGGACGGCGCCCGCACCGCACGAGATGCCGCGAAACCTGCGCGTGGTGTATGCCTCGTGCCAGCGCTGGGAACATGGCTTCTACTCCGCATGGCGGAAGGTCTGCGACGACCAGCCCGATCTGGTGTTGTTCCTGGGAGACTACATCTACGAGTACGCTTCTCCTGCCGCCCTCAAGGGCCTGGCGCGCGTGCACGATCTTCCATTGCCCCAGTCCCTCCCGGACTACCGCGCGCGCTACGCGCTGCACAAGAGCGACCCCGCATTGCAGGCAGCCCATGCCATTGCCCCCTGGGCAGTGACCTGGGACGACCATGAGGTCCAGAACGACTACGCGGACGGCCAGGGCCGCGACGGCATGACGGCAGACTTCCTGCTCATGCGCACCGCCGCCTGGCAGGCCTTCTACGAGCACATGCCGCTGCGTGCATCGAGCCTTCGCGAGGATGGCTTCCACAGCCTGCAATTGTTCCGGCGCATCCAATGGGGGCAACTCGCGCGCCTGCACATGCTGGATGCACGCCAGTATCGTGACCGGCAGGCCTGCCGCAAGCCCCATAGTTCAGGCGCCGGTGCCGTCCATCCCGGGCAGTGCCCCGAACTGCTCGATCCGGCCCGCAGCTTTCTCGGCCACGAACAGGAAGGCTGGCTGGCCCAGGGCTTCGCGGAGGACGCGCGGCGGCGCACCACGCGCTGGAGCATCGTCGCCCAGCAGACGCTGTTTTCTCCGCGCCACTATCCCAGCGGGGTGCAGTCCACGGACAGCTGGGACGGCTACCCTGCCTCGCGCGACCGGGTGATCAAGTCCCTGGAGCGCACCCCTCCGCGCAACACCGTGTTCCTTGGTGGAGATATCCATCAGAACTATGTCTGCAACATCGAGGCCCTGAATGCGCGCGCCATGGAGAACAGGCCCTCCCGCGTCATCGCCAGCGAGTTCTGCGGCACCTCCATCTCCTCGCGCTCCGGCACCACCCAGGACAAGGTGGACGCCATACAGCGAACCAATCCGCATGTGCTGTTTGCACGATGCGACGAGCGCGGCTATGGCCTCTGCGACATCACCCCCACGCAGTGGAAGACCACGCTGCGCGCCGTGCGCGACCCGCTCGACCCGCAAAGCGACGTGTATGAGCTGGCTCAGTTCGTGGTGGAGGACGGCCGGCCCGGGGTGCAGCAGGCCTGAGTGCTATTAGCGACCCGAACGCCCATAAACGCCCATCTGTCCTTGCGGCGCAAGCCTGGTCGCGCCATGGCCTTCGGGTAAAGGGAGCGTGCATCATCGACAATAATCACCTCTCCTGACACCGGGCGCTTCGCCCGCCCGATGTCGAATCCCATGGTGCCCGCTCTCCCGGTGCCGCGTTCGCTGCGCCACCGAGGCATGCCGCATAGCTCCTTCGAGGAGCGGCATGCCCCTCCGTGCCTGCCGCAGGAGGTGCGAAAGGGCGGAAGAGCTGCCATGAAAGCAGCAGGTGCGCCATCGGGATTCAAGTTACTGAATTTGAAGGCAATGAGTACACCATCCGAAAAAATCCAACCTGTTGCCGAGATCGACTACAGCGCGCACACGCCCATGATGGCCCAATATCTGGCGCTAAAGGCAGAGCACCCTGACACGCTGCTGTTCTATCGCATGGGTGACTTCTACGAGGTGTTCTACGGCGACGCGGAGAAGTCGGCACGGCTTCTGGACATCACGCTCACCCAGCGCGGGCAGTCCGCCGGCCAGCCCGTCACGATGGCCGGCGTGCCTTTTCACGCACTTGAAAACTACCTGGGCCGCCTGATCAAGATGGGCGAATCGGTCGCCATCGCCGAGCAGGTGGGCGAGGTGGGCGCGAGCAAGGGACCCGTCGAGCGCAAGGTGGTGCGCGTGGTCACGCCCGGCACGCTCACCGACAGCGAGCTGCTGTCCGACAAGAACGAATCGCTGCTGCTGTCGCTGCACCAGGGGCCGCGCGCCAAGGCCGGGCTGGCCTGGTTCAGTGTCACGCAGGGGCTGGTGCACCTGGCCGAGTGCTCGCATGACGAGGTTGCTCAGTGGATAGCACGCATTGCGCCGAGCGAGGTGATCTACAGCGCGGGCGTCACCGAGCGCTTCGAGCAGCAACTGCTTCAGTTGCGCCAGTCCGGCCTCCTCACCTGCCCGCTGAGCCTGCGGCCCGACTGGCAGTTCGACGGTGCGCTGGGCGAGCGCAAGCTGCTCGAACACCTGGGCGCCGCCACGCTGCAGGCCTGGAATGCGGAAGGACTGGCGCAGGCGCATGCCGCGGCCGCCGCTCTGCTGACCTATGCCGAGCATACCCAGGGCCGTGCGCTCACGCATGTGCATGGCGTGCGCGTGCAGCGCAACGACCAGCTGATCAACCTGCCTGTCGCCACGCGCCGCAACCTCGAGCTCACCAAGACGCTGCGCGGCGAGGATTCCCCCACGCTGTTCTCGCTGCTCGATGCCTGCATGACGGGCATGGGCAGCCGCACGCTCAAGACCTGGCTGCTGGAGCCCGAGCGTGACCGGAGTGCCGCGCGCGAACGCCACGCGGCCATCGGCATTCTGCGTGGCTCCGGGGCCGGCAACGGGCCCTGGCAGATGCTGCGCGACGAACTGCGCGGCGTGGCCGATGTCGAGCGGATCACCGCACGCATCGCATTGCGCCAGGTGCGCCCGCGGGAACTGGTCGCCCTCGGCAGGACGCTGGAGAAATCCGCGCTGCTCGCACAGTTTCCAAAAGCGCCCGATCCGCTGCTGGCACGGCTGTTCGAACATCTGGCTCCGCCATTGGATTGCATGCAGCTGCTGAAGTCCTCCATCATGGAGGAGCCTGCCGCGCTGGTGCGCGACGGGGGCGTGATCGCAAGCGGCTTCGACGCCGAGCTCGACGAGCTGCGAGGCATCCAGAACAACTGCGACGACTTCCTTCTGCAACTCGAGACGCAGGAGAAGGAACGCACCAGCATCCCCAATCTGCGTGTTCAGTTCAACAAGGTCCATGGCTTCTACATCGAGGTCACCACCAGCTATCTCGACCGCGTTCCGGAGAACTATCGTCGCCGCCAGACGCTGAAGAATGCAGAGCGCTTCATCACACCCGAGCTCAAGGCCTTCGAGGACAAGGCCCTGTCGGCACAGGAGCGCGGCCTGGCGCGCGAGAAGTTCCTGTACGAGCAGATACTGGATCAGTTGCAGGCACATGTGCCGGCGCTCACCCAGCTCGCGCAGGCGCTGTCCGCCCTCGATGTGCTGTGCGCGCTGGCCGAGCGCTCCCTCACGCTGAACTGGTGCGCGCCGCAGTTCGTTCCCGAGCCCTGCATCGAGATCGAGGCAGGACGCCATCCGGTGGTCGAGGCGCGTCTCGCCGAGACGTCCTCGGGCGCGTTCATCCCCAACAACACGCGCCTGAACGCCAACACGCGCATGCAGATCATCACCGGCCCCAACATGGGCGGTAAGTCGACGTACATGCGACAGGTGGCGTTGATCGTGCTGCTCGCCAGCATGGGGTCGTATGTGCCCGCGGCGTCGTGCCGCCTCGGCCCGATCGATGCAATCCACACCCGCATCGGTGCCGCGGACGACCTGGCGAATGCGCAGTCCACCTTCATGCTGGAGATGACCGAGGCCGCGCAGATCCTGCACAGCGCGACGCCGCACTCGCTCGTGCTCATGGACGAGATCGGGCGCGGCACCAGCACCTTCGACGGGCTGGCGCTCGCGAGCGGCATCGCCACGCATCTGCACGACCGGACCAAGGCCTTCTCGCTGTTTGCAACGCACTATTTCGAGCTGACCGAACTGTCTGCGCGCCACCAGCATGCGATGAACGTGCATGTGGGAGCCACCGAGTCCGGCAACGACATCGTGTTCCTGCACGAGATCCAGCCCGGCCCCGCCAGCCGCAGCTATGGCATCCAGGTGGCCAAGCTCGCAGGCGTGCCGGCCGCCGTCATCAATCACGCGCGCCACGCCCTTGAGACTCTGGAGGCCCGAGCGGGGGAGGACGACGTGCAGGTCGATCTGTTCGCACCGCCGCCCGAGCCACCGCTCACCCAGGTCAGCCATGTCGAACAGGCGCTCGCGGGCATCAACCCTGACGCAATGAGCCCGCGCGAGGCGCTTGACGCGCTCTACCAGCTCAAGAAGCTGCTGGGCTGACGAACCTCCGGGCGGAAAAACCGCTCGACGGGCGCACGCTGCATTCCGCGCGGCGCAGGTGCATCTGGCACCACGAAAACGGCAACTCGTCGCTTCCCGCTCGCGTGCGGGAGGAGACGGGCCGAACATCCGGTCATCGCGAACTCACTCGCATCCGACTGGAGAACCAGCCCATGACACCGCTCATCGCCACGCACGCGCTGCTGGCAACCTGCGCACTGATCACCGGCGCGATCGCCCTGTGGGCACGCCGCATGGCGGCCGTGCGCCCCGCACTGCACCGCGCGGCGGGATATGCCTTCACCCTCAGCCTTCTCGGAGCCGCCCTCACGGCCTGCTTCCTGCGCGACGAGACCATCCTGAACTGGCATGGCCTCACCCTGGTCCACCTGTTGATACCGCTTGCGGTACTGGGGCTCGCCGGTGCCTTCATCCACCTGAAGCGCAGGAATTTCGCGGCCCACCGGCGCACCATGCAGCGCGTCTACCTCGGCGCCTGCGTGCTGGCCGGGCTCTTCACGCTCGTGCCCAATCGCCTGATCGGCCATTGGCTCTGGAGCACCCTGGGCCTGATATGAAACTTCTGTCTTTCCAAACCTCCAAGACATGACCAAGCCGCATCCCCTGACCTCCGCTACCATGCTGGCCATGCGCTCCGATCCTTCCCCGCTCCTGCCCATGCTGGCGCGCCATGGTGCGGCGACGCTGCTGGTCTGCGCTCTGATCACTGTGGTACTGACTGCGGCGGGTGTCGGCACCTGGGATGTGAACCTGGTCTATTCCATCTCCATCGGCATGCTGAGCTGGATGAGCATCGAGTTCGGTCGCTTTCGCTTCTCCGTTGGAAGCGGCATTCCCTGGCCCCAGGGCTGGCGCGGCATGGCCGTGGTCGTGGCCGGCATGCTGATCGGCTTCAGCCTGGGCACGCTCATCGGCCAGAGCTACCAGGGCCACATGCGGCCCGAAGCCAGGCCGGGGCCTTTCAACGCCTGGCTGCTGCCGATGCTGATCACCGTGATCACCAGCGCGCTGATGTCCTTTGTCTTCTACCTTCTCGGCAAGTCCCGGCACCTGCAGTTGCAGACCGCTCAGGCCGAGAGGCAGGCCGCCCAGGCACGCCTCGCACTGCTGCAGACCCAGCTCGAGCCGCACATGCTGTTCAATACCCTGGCCAACCTGCGCGCGCTGATCGACGTCGACCCGGCCAGGGCCCAGAGCATGCTCGACCACCTGATCGACTACCTGCGCATGACGCTCACCGGTGCGCAGAAGACAGAGCATCCGCTGCGCGACGAATTCGCACGGCTAGGCGACTATCTGGCGCTCATGCAGATCCGCATGGGACGGCGCCTGAACTGCACGCTCGACCTGCCGGATTCTCTCGCCCATGTCGGAGTGCCGCCGTTGCTGCTGCAGCCCCTGGTGGAGAACAGCATCCGCCACGGCATCGAGCCCCAGCCGGGCGGAGGCAGCATCCATGTCAGCGCTCGGAGCATTCTTCTTGACGGCGACAGGTTTGCGGAAATCACCGTTGCGGACTCCAGCCTCGGGTTGGAGCCTGCAAGGCAACCCGCCCCCGGCCGCGAGGATGGCACCCACATGGGCCTGTCGCTCGTACGTGAACGGCTGGCCACGCGCTTCGGCAACACCGCCCGTTTCGAGCTGGCCTCGGCCCCGGACCAGCATGGCACCATCGCACGCGTTGTCTTTCCACTGGAGGCCTCGGCGTGAATGACCTCCTGGCGCCACCCCTTGCGCTGATTGCGGAAGACGAACCCCTGCTCGCGCAACACCTCGGGCAGATGCTGCGGAAGGCGTGGCCTGAACTGACCCTGTGCGACGTGGCGGAAGACGGCATCCAGGCAGTCCAGAGCGCCCTCGCCCGGCGGCCCGACATCCTCTTCTTCGACATCCGCATGCCCGGCCAGACAGGGCTGGAGGCAGCCGCCGAACTGGTCGATGCATGGCCCGAAGATACGCCGTTTCCCGCGCTGGTCTTCGTCACCGCATACGATCAGTACGCGATCGAGGCCTTCGAGGCCCAGGCCATGGACTACCTGCTCAAGCCGGTGACCGCCGCGCGCCTGCTGCACACCGTGAACCGCCTTCGGCAATGGTGGACACAGCGCCAGGCGCGCGATGCAGGAGCGGCACTGCAGCTCGCATTGCGCCAATTGCAGCAGCTTCAGCCGCTCATGCGAACGCCGCTGGCATCCGGTTCGCCCGCAGGGCCCACCTCGCCTGCTCCCCAGCCGTTGCAGTGGGTGCAGGCCAGCGTGGGCAACACGATTCACATGGTGGCGGTGAACGACATCGTCTACCTCGAAGCGGCCGACAAGTACGTGCGCGTGCTCACCGCCACACAGGAGTTCCTGATCCGCACGCCGTTGAAGGAACTGCTCGTGCAGCTTGACCCCGTGCAGTTCTGGCAGGTGCATCGCGGCACGGTGGTGCGGGCTGCCGGCATCGCCAGCGCGCGTCGCGACGAGACCGGCCGGCTCACGGTCGCCCTGCGCGAACGCCCCGAAACGCTGGCGGTAAGCCGCCTCTACGCGCAGCAGTTCAAGTCAATGTGAAGGCATCGTCCCAATCGACGTGCTGCATGGCGTCCCAGTGCGCGACGATCACGCAGCGGCCAGCCGAGCCATGGCGCTCGCGCTGGTCTTGTGCCGTGAATTCGTTGAGCGTGTCTTCCACGTAGCGCACGGAGCCCTTGTCGAGCGCCGCGAAGGGCTCGTCGATCAGCGTCAGTGCCGCCCCGCTCGCCCAGGCGGTCGCCATCCAGAGCTTGCGCAGCGAACCCGAGGACAATGCGAGCAGCGGCTTGTGCAGATGCTCGTCCAGCTCGAAGCCCCGCACATGGCGCTCGAAATCCTTCTCGCTCCAGTTCGCATGCTGCAGGGCACGCCGGGCCACCCATTCGCGGCACGTGCTTTGCTGCTGCGCCTCGCTCAGGCTGGCGCGCGGATGCTGCCAGAACACATCGGCAGCGCGGCTGTGGACCTTGCCCGCACGCGGTGGAATGTCGCCCGCCAGGGTACACAGGAGCGCCGTCTTGCCGACACCCTCGTCGCCCTGCACCAGATGCAGCCCTGCGGCCCAGGCGTGCGCCGGGCACGACAGTTCCGGACCGGCGGCAAAGCCGAAGTGCAGGCCGTCAATGGAGACGACGGGCTGCGTTGCGTGAGATGGCATCTCTCCTGTATTCATGTCCGTGGATGTGTCTTGAAATGCAATGGTATGGAGGATACGCGCCGGCCCGCGGTCCGGTGCGAAAATGCGGGCTCCATTGTCCAACACGCAGCAACCACCGTGCCCCACGCTCTCGACTACCTGATTTTTGACTACAGCGAAGACGAGGACGGCAACGGCAGTTGGGACGCCATGGCAAGCGCACCCGCGGCGCGCCTACCGGCGCTTGTCTCGGAAATCGAGTCCATCCTGCAATGGGCCCACGTCGCCTTCCCGGGCCGCTGCGGCCCGCTGGAGGAAGGCAACGACTGGGACTTCGCGCTGAGCGCGCAGGACGATGCGGGCCAGGCGCTCGTCATCCATTTCGACGCTCGCAGCCGCCAGCTCCAGTACGACGACGCCGAGGTGGGCCATACCACGCTGACCCTCACACTGACCGGCAACGCAGCCTTCGCGGATGGCCTCTGCGATGCATTCGAAGTGAATGGCAATATGGGCTGAAATGGGCTGAAGGAGCTCAGCCCAAGCCCCGGCTATTCAGGGCCTCGGCGCCTTGGCTGCGATCGCATCGAAGTCCCGGTCGAGCTGTGCCAGCGCATCGCGGATATGGGCCCGGCGCGCCTTGATCCAGCCATCCTGCGCCGCCAGGTGCGCGCGGGCCTGTGCCAGCATGCGCTGCATCTCGGCGGGCTGGGGTCCGCCCGAGGTGGCCCGGTTGTCCACGATGGCCACGGGATCGAGCGTGGAGCGGAACTCCTGCTCGCTCATCGGCAGGTCCGCGCCGTACTTGGAGTCCTTCATCGATTCCGCATAGATCCGTCGCGCCTCGGCATAGGGAAAGTCCAGCGGCTTGATGTCGTTCGCCTTGGCATACGAGACCACTTCGGAGGCGAAGTGATGGCCATCGCGGAACGGCAGCCGGTACTTGCGCATCAGCACGTCGGCCAGTTCCTGCGATGCGGTCCAGTCGCTGTTGAGTTCCTCCAGCGCGCGCTCGGGGCGGATGACCAGCGCCTTCAGCACGCGGCTCCAGCGCTTGAGCGTGGCAATGCCGCCGTCCACCATCGCAGAATTCTGCTTCACATCCTTCGGATCGCTCATGCCGGGCGTGATGTTGTGGGTCTGCACCACCGGCCCCAGCGCCAGCGTCAACGCGGTCGAGGCTTCGCTGCGTGTGTCGTTGAGCAGGCCCGGATTGCGCTTTTGCGGCATGGCGCTCGACACATAGGTATTGCCGCCGCCCTCCTCCAGCAGGATCCAGGGGCGCGGCTGCGCGTACTGGGTCATCAGGTCCTCGACGAAATTGCCGGCTCGCAGGGCCACGCTGGTGACGATGGAGGCCACTTCGACAGGCTGGTCCATCGACGATATCTGGGATGCGTCATACGCGTTGTCCACCAATGCCTCGAAACCCAGGTAGCGGGCCATGCGCTGCCGGTCGAGCGGCCAGCTCGTGCCATTGAGCACCGTGGTGCCCATCGGCGAGCGATCCACGCGCGCATAGGTTTCGCGGATGCGGTCCGCGTCCCGCATCAGGCCCGCCGCCTGCCCGAGCAGGTAGTGGCCATAGCTGTTGGGCTGCGCCGCCACGCCGTTGGTGTAGTTGGGCACGATGGTGCGCTCATGCCTGGCTGCGAGTTCGACAAGCACCATCGAGGTCGCATGGAGCTGCTCGGCCAGCTCAAGCAGCTTGTCGCGCAGGATGGCACTGCGGTAGGTTGCATGCATGTCCTGGCTGGAGCGCCCCGCATGCAGCAGCGTGACGTCCTCGCCAGCCGCCTTGATCAGCAGCGGCTCGAACGTGATCACGCTGGCCGGGCGCTTGCCGCCGCTGGCATTGCCGTCGGCAATGACCTTCGCCACGCCGGCGGCCAGGCGCGGCGCGATGGAGGGATCGAGCAGCCCCTGCTCCGAATTGATCACCAGCGTGGCCTTGTTGATTTCTCCCAGCCAGAAAAAGGGATCGCGCGGCTGGCCCGCCATAGCTGCGATGGGCGTTGCGGATGACGCCGAAGCCTGCGGTGCGGGCGCGCCCTGCGCGACGGCAGCGGGAGCATGAAGGGCCAGCCATGCGGCTGCGCCCAGGGACGAAAGAATGAACTTCACGGTTGTCTCTCTCCATCGGTAACGGCGCATGCAGGCCACACGCGCGGGCAGGTTGCAAGCTCATTGTAGGGAGGCGACCTGCTTACTCTTTGGCCGAGCCCGTGGCTAGGTTACCGGGCTGTCCGTCCCAGTTGCCCGCCACATTCTTGAGCAGCGTATTCACCGCCACCAGGCGCCGGTTGTGCAGGTCGATCAGGCTGCGCTCCGCGCTCAGCACCGTGGTCTGCGCGGAAAGCACATTGAGGTAGGCCACGATGCCTGCCTTGTACTGGTTGTTGGCCACGGTGAGCGCCTTGCGCGCTGCGGCGGCAGCCTCGTTCTGCACCGTCGACTCCTCCGCCAGCGAGCTTGCCACCACCAGGTTGTCTTCCACTTCCTGCAGTGCGGAGATCACCGTCCCGCGATAGGTGGCCGCCGTCAGGTCCAGTTGTGCACGTGCCGACTCGACGGCCGCCGACCGGGCCCCGCCATCGAACAGCGACAGGGCAAGCGACGGCCCGAGCGACCAGAAAAGATTGGGCAGGCTCAGCAGGTTGGAGAGGCTCGAGTTGCGGTAGCCCCCCGATGCGGACAGCGTGAGCGACGGGAAATAGGCCGCGCGCGCCACGCCCACCTGCGCGTTCGCAGCCGCCATGCTGCGCTCGGCCGATGCGATGTCCGGGCGCCGCTCCAGCAGCTGCGACGGCAGCATCGCGGGCACCATCGGGGGTGCGGGCAGCACACCCGTCTCGGGCAGGTCGAAGCTCGCGGGCACCTTGCCGAGCAGCGCGGCCAGGGCATGCTCGAGCTGGGCACGCGTCGACTGCGACTCGATGAGTTGCGCCTGCGTGCTCTTGTACTGCGACTCGGCCTGCGCCACATCGGCCGACGATGCCACGCCGGACCGATACCGATTCTGCGTGAGCTGCCAGCTTTGCTCATAGGCCTGCAGCGTCTCCTTGAGCAGGCGCTGCTGGGCCTCCGCGGCGCGGATCGAGAAATACGTCTGTGCGACGGAGGCCTGCAGCGACAGCCGCGCCGCCGCGAGATCGAAGCGACTTGCCGCGGCACTGGCCTCGCTGGCGCTCACCGTGCCCGAAACACGCCCCCACAGGTCCACTTCCCAGCTCGCGTTCAGGCCCAGCGAGTACGTGTTGTTGATGCTGCCGCTGCGCGCAACGTTCTCGCCCGACGAGTTCGAATAGGAGCCTCCGCCCGTGCGGGCGCGCGAGCCGCTGGCCGTTGTGCCCAGCGTGGGAAACAGCGCGGCGCGGCTGCTGGCCACCGAGGCTTCCGCGGCCCGTACCCGCGCTATAGCCTGTGCCAGCGTCTGGCTGCCGGCTTGTGCTTCCTCCTGCAGCGTGTCGAGCGTGGCATCGCCATACAGCGTCCACCACCGTGCGGGCACCTGCAGGCCGTCGCTCGAGAGATCGGTGCGCGCCTGTTTCCAGATATCCGACTCGCCGCCGAGGCGGCCGGCTTCCTTGAAATGGTCGGGCACGTCGATGGCCGGCCGCTCAAGCGGTTGCTGCGTGGAGCAACCAGCCATCAGCATGGCCATTGCCAGCAGTCCCATGGTCAACGGTCCATGCATTCTGTTCTGTCGTAGCGTTGTGGCGTGGTTCATTCGTTCCCCCATCATTCCCCGGCCTGCACCGCAGGGCGCGACGCCCCCTGCTGCACCTGCGGCATGTGTTGCGCGCGGCGCAGCCAGCCCGGCCTCCGGCCCCATGCCGCGCGCACGCGATGGCGGGTGCGCTCCAGCAGCACGTAGACCACCGGCGTGGTGTAGAGCGTGAGCAACTGGCTCACGATCAGGCCACCGACGATGGCAATGCCCAGCGGCTGGCGGAGTTCCGCGCCATCGCCACGCCCCAGCGCAAGCGGCAGGGCGCCGAAGATCGCGGCCATGCTCGTCATGAGGATCGGGCGCAGGCGCAGGTCGCAGGCACGGTAGATGGATTGCGCGGGCGTGACATGGCCGCCCTTCTCGCGCTCGAGCGCGAAGTCGATCATCATGATGGCGTTCTTCTTGACCAGCCCGATCAGCAGGATCACCCCGATGAAGGCGATCAGCGAGAACTCCGTCTTGAACAGCATCAGCGCCAGCAGCGCGCCCACGCCAGCCGACGGCAGCGTGGAGAGGATCGTCAGCGGATGCACCAGGTTCTCGTACAGGATGCCCAGCACCAGGTAGATGGTGATGATGGCCGCCAGGATCAGCAGCGGCTGGCCTGCAAGCGCCTGCTGGAATGCACCCGCCGTGCCGCTGAAGCTGCCGCGTACCGATACCGGCACGCCCAGCTCCGCCACCGCCTTGCGGATGGCGTCGTTGGCCTGCGACAGCGACACGCCCGGCGCCAGGCTGTAGCTCACGGTGCTTGCCGGTGTTCCGCCCTGGTGGCTGACCGCAAGCGGCGTGTTGGTCGTCGTGATCTTCGCGAACGCGGTCAACGGGATCTGCTGCCCGGTCTTGTTCACGAAGAAGAATCCGCGCAGGGTCTCGGGGCTCTGCAGGAAGCGCGGAGCCGCCTCCATGACCACGCGGTACTGATTGAGCGGGTTGTAGATCACCCCGACCTGGCGCTGGCCGAAGGCGTCGTTGAGCGTGGAGTCGACCTGCGACATCGTCAGGCCCAGCCGTGCGATGGCGTCGCGGTCGATCACGAGCGATGTCTGCAGCCCGTAGTCCTGCACGTCGCTGTTCACGTCCTCGAGCTCGGGCAGCGTGGAAAGCACCTGCCGGATGCGGGGCTCCCAGGTGCGCAGGTCCTGGATGTCGTCGGCCTGCAGCGTGTAGTCATAGGCGGCCATGCTCTGCCGGCCGCCGATGCGGATGTCGGTCTGCTTGATCATGAAGAGCCGCGCACCGGGCTCGTCCTTGAGCTTCTCGCGCAACCGGTTGATCACTTCATCGGAAGACACCTTGCGCTCGGCCAGCGGCTTGAGCGACATGAACATGTTGGCTGAATTGCGCTGGCCGCCACCGGTAAAGCCGGTCACGTATTCGACCGCCGGGTCCTCCTGCACGATCGCCAGGAAACGCTTGATGCGCCGCTCCATGGCCTGGAACGACGTCGCCTGGTCGGCCCGGATGAAGCCCATCACGCGGCCCGTGTCCTGGTCGGGGATGAAACCCTTCTCGATCACGCGGTACAGCTGCACGTTCAGCGCGATCACGCCAAGCAGCACCAGGATGACGATGGGCTGGTGGCGCAGGCACCAGGCGAGCGACCGGCGGTAGACAACCATGGCGCGGTCTTCCGCGCGGCCGATCGCGGCGGACAGCCGATCCCAGGCGCGCCCGAGGCGCCCGCGCGTCGTCTGCATCTGCTGCCTGTTCCGCAGCCGTTCCTCCTCCTCGCTGCGCGAGCGCAGCAGCGCGGCGCACATCATGGGCGTGGTGGTCAGCGAGACCAGCATCGAGACCAGGATGGCCGAGGACATCACCACCGCGAACTCGCGGAAGAAACGCCCCACGATGCCCCCCATGAACATGATGGGCACGAACACCGCGATCAGGGAGATGCTCATCGACACCACGGTGAAGCCGATCTCGCGCGCACCATCAAGCGCCGCACGCACGGCGGACTTGCCCTTCTCCATATGGCGCATGACGTTCTCCAGCACCACGATCGCATCGTCGACAACGAAGCCCGTGGCCACCGTCAGCGCCATGAGCGAGAGGTTGTCGAGCGTGTAGCCGCACAGGTACATCACGCCGAACGTTCCCATCAGCGATGCGGGAACGGCCACGGCCGGGATCAGCGTGGCCCGCAGGTTCCGCAGGAACAGGAACACCACCAGAATCACCAGTGCGATGGAGATGACGAGCGAGCGTTCCACCTCCTCTACCGACGCCCGCAGCGTCGGTGTGCGGTCCGACACGACGGTGATGTCGATGGCCGCCGGAATCGACGCCTTGAGCTGCGGCAGCAATGCGCGCACACGCGTCACCGCCTCGAGAATATTGGAGTCCGGCTGCTTGAACACCTGCAGCAGGATCGCCGGCTTGCCGTTCATGACGCCGTAGTTGCGCACGTCCTGCACGGAGTCGGAGACATCGGCCACGTCCTGCAGCCGGATCGCATTGCCATTCGACCAACTGAGCACGAGGGGTGCATAGTCGGCCGCGACACGCGCCTGGTCGTTCGTGGCCACCTGCCAGTAATGGTCCTCGCGCTCCACCGCGCCCAGCGGCCTGTTCGCATTGGTGGCCGAGATCGCTGTGCGTACCTGCTCCAGCGATACCCCGTTGGCCGCAAGCCGTACAGGGTCGAGCTCCACGCGCACGGCCGGCAACGCGCCCCCCTGGATCGACGCCTGCCCCACGCCCTCCACCTGCGAGAGCTTCTGCGCCAGCACAGTGGATGCCGCGTCGTACATCTGCCCGCGCGTGAGCGAATCGGAGGTGAGCGCCAGCATGAGGATGGGCGCGTCGGCCGGATTGATCTTGCGGTAGGTCGGATTGCTCGGCATGCCCGAGGGCAGCAGCGTGCGCGCCGCATTGATGGCCGCCTGCACATCGCGCGCGGCGCTGTCCACGGTGCGGCTCAGGTCGAACTGCAGCGTGATGCGGGTGTTGCCGAGACTCGAACTCGACGTCATCTCGTTCACGCCTGCAATCGCGCCCAAGGCCCTCTCCAGCGGCGTGGCGACCGTGGCCGCCATGGTGTCGGGCGCCGCACCGGGCAGGCTCGCCGTCACGGAGATCGTCGGATAGTCCACCTGGGGCAGCGGTGCGACCGGCAGCAGGAAGTACGAAATCCCGCCCGCGAGCGCCAGCCCGATCGTCAGCAGCATCGTGGCGATCGGCCTGAAGATGAACGGCGCCGACAGGCTGGGCCAGCCCTTCATGGAGCCTCTCCCAAGCGGCGCTCCTCATCCTCCTGCTCGGGATGAGCGAGTTTCACGGGAGGAAGGCCGCGCTTGGCGCGCCACTTCTCCACCCAGCCCTCGAACGTCAGATAGATCACGGGCGTGGTGAACAGCGTGAGCAACTGGCTGACCAGCAGCCCGCCCACCAGCGTCACGCCCAGCGGATGGCGCAGTTCGCTGCCCACGCCGGTTCCCAGCATCAGCGGCAGCGCACCGAGCAGCGCCGCCAGCGTCGTCATGAGAATCGGGCGGAACCGCAGCATGCAGGCCTGGAAGATCGCATCATGCGCGTTGCGGCCCTCATCGCGCTGTGCCTCGAGCGCGAAGTCGATCATCATGATGGCGTTCTTCTTCACGATGCCGATCAGCAGCACGATACCGATGATCGCGATGATGTCGAGATCCAGCCCGAACAGCAGCAGCGCCAGCAGCGCGCCCACCGCCGCCGAGGGCAGCGTGGAGAGGATCGTCACCGGGTGGATCGTGCTTTCATACAGCACGCCAAGCACGATGTACATGGTGACCACGGCCGCCAGCACCAGCAGCAGCGTGTTCGACAGCGAAGCCTGGAACGCGAGCGCCGCGCCCTGGAAGCTGGCATCCACCGACAGCGGCAGCACGCCCTCCTCGCGCATCGTCTTCATCACATCCTGCACCGCCTGCACCGCATGGCCCAACGAGACGCCGGACGCCGTGTTGAACGAGATCGTGGCCGCAGGAAGCTGCCCCACATGGTTCACCGACAGCGACATGTTGCGCTCTTCGATCGAAGCGATCGAGGTGAGCGGCACCGGTGGGCCGCTGGTCGAGGTCACGTAGATCGATTGCAGCGCCTCGGGCCCGATCTTGAACTGGGGAGCCACCTCCAGCACCACGCGGTACTGGTTGGACTGCGTGAAGATCGTCGAGATCAGGCGCTGGCCGAACGCGTTGTAGAGCGCGGTGTCGATCGCCGATACGGTCACGCCCAGGCGGCTGGCCTGCGCGCGGTCGATCTTCACGTAGGCCTGCTTGCCCTGGCTCTGCACGTCGCTGCCCACGTCGAGCAGTTGGGGCAGGCCCTGCATGCGCTCCACCAGCGCCTGGGTGCTGCGCGTGAGCACGTCCATGTCGGGCGAGGACAGCAGCAACTGGTACTGCGTGCGTGCCTGGCGATCCTCGATGGTCAGGTCCTGCACAGGCTGCGCGAACAGCCGGATGCCCGGCACCCGGTTTGCATCGCCCGAGAGGCGGCGCACCACCGTGGCCACGGCGTCACGGTCGGCATGCGGCTTCAGGTCGATCAGCAGACGGCCGGTGTTCAGCGTGGTGTTCGTGCCGTCGACGCCGATGAAGGATGAGATCGACTGCACCGCCGGGTCCTTGAGCAATTGCTCGACGAGCGCCTGCTGGCGCTCGGACATGGCCGCAAACGAGATCGACTGGTCGGCCTCGGTGGTGGCCTGGATCGTGCCGGTGTCCTGCTCGGGGAAGAATCCCTTGGGCACCGCGAAATACAGCAGCGCGGTGATGGCAAGCGTTGCCAGGAAGACGATCCAGGTAAGTCCACGGTGATCGAGCACCCAGTGGAGGATGCGGCCGTATTGCTCGATCATCCCGTCGAAGAAACGGCCCGTGGCGCGGTACAGGCGGCCATGCCTCTCCTCGGGTGCGTGGCGCAGCAGGCGCGCGCACAGCATGGGGGTGAGCGTGAGCGAAACAACGGCCGAGATGAGGATGGAGACCGCCATCGTGATCGCGAACTCATGGAACAGCCGTCCGACCACGTCGCCCATGAACAGCAGCGGAATCAACACCGCGATCAGCGAGATGGTGAGCGAGATGATGGTGAAGCCGATCTGCTTGGCACCCTTGAGCGCCGCCTGCATCGGTGGTTCTCCACGCTCCACGTAGCGCGCGATGTTCTCGATCATCACGATGGCGTCGTCCACAACGAAGCCGGTGGAGATGGTGAGCGCCATGAGCGTAAGGTTGTTGATCGAGAAGCCCGCGAGATACATCACCCCGAACGTGCCGATCAGCGACAGCGGCACGGCGAAGCTCGGGATCAGCGTGGCCGTGGCGCTGCGCAGGAACACGAAGATCACCGCGACCACGAGACCGATCGCGAGCATCAGCTCGAACTGCATGTCCTCCACCGATGCCCGGATCGTCACCGTGCGGTCGGTGAGTATCTGCACATCGAGCGATGCGGGCAGCGTTTCCTTCAGCTGGGGCAGCAGCGTCTTGATCGCGTCCACCGTCTGGATCACGTTCGCGCCGGGCTGGCGGCGGATGTTCAGGATCACGCCCGCCTGCGACCCCTGCACGGGGTTCGCGGCCCACGCGGCAAGGCGCGTGTTCTCGGCATCATCCACCGTGTCCGCCACGTCGGAGAGCCGGATCGGATTGCCGTTCTTGAATGCGATGATGAGGTTGCGGTATTCGGCGGCGGACTGCAACTGGTCGTTGGCATCGATCGTGGACGCTCGCGACGGGCCATCGAACCCGCCCTTGGCTCCCTTCACGTTGGCCGCGGCAATGGCCGAGCGCACATCGTCCAGCGTCATCCCGTAGCTGGCCAGCGCGGTCGGATTCGCCTGGATGCGCACCGCCGGGCGCCTGCCACCCGCGATCGCCACGAGCCCCACGCCCTTCACCTGCGACAGCTTGGGTGCGAGGCGGTTCTCGACCAGGTCGTTCACGCGGATCACCGGAAGCGAGGGCGACGTGATCGCCAGCGTCAGGATGGGGGCGTCGGCCGGATTGACCTTGCTGTAGAGCGGCGGCATCGGCAGGTCGCTCGGCAACAGGTTCGTGCCCGCATTGATGGC